>CBFIBM010000006.1:0-109976 GCA_965660855.1 uncultured bacterium
TGCTTGAGGGTATTGAGGTGACTAAAGCCGGTACTCCCGATCAGGATGCAGACGTGTTAGGTGGTACTGTAAACTTTGAGTTAAAAAAAGCAAAACCTGGACTCCATGGAAATATTATCATGCAAGGAATGCATAACGGTCTCAAGAATACTTATGATGATAATAAGTTGGTTGTAGATGTAAGTCGCAGATTTTGGAATAATCGAATTGGAGTCCTAGCTCAAATTGATAATGAAAACCGAAATAGAAGTTCTAATGAAATAAGTACGGGATACAAAGTCAATGCAGCAACCATTGATACCACAACCCCTATTGTATTAGAAAGTTTAAATCTGAATGATTGGATCCGTCTCAATGATAGAGAAAACAGATTGCAAGTTTTTGATATTAATATTCCAAATGGAAATATTAGTTATAGCAATTTAAATAGCTACATCGATAAAGATATTACTCGATATACAATAAGCTATGCCCTTCCTCTTAATTCGCGGCAAATGAATACGGTACTAGGTGTTAACTCTATTAAAGTCTTGACAGAATCCTGGAAATATGAGCAAACATTTCGATCTGATTTTTATGTTGATGCCTTTTATTCTTTTTCCCAATCAAAAAATGATGAAGAATTCTATGATTTTAATTTCAATGAACTTTTTGCCTATGATACATCCACCTATGATCAAAGTATTGAAGTCGTTCAACAAATTGCAAAAAATAATTTATCTAATATGTATTTAGGAACATATGATTATAATATTAACAAAAGTAATGAAAAAGAAATATCTCAAGGCTTTAATTTTAAGTATGACTTTCGTCTTACAAACTTTATATCCGGAAGTTTAAAGTATGGAAGAAAAAATAGAATTAAAAATAGAACCTTTGATCGCCATCATGAATTTCTTATGAGTTCAGAGGGATATGGAAAAGATGAACTGATAGCTTTACTCGATATTGGTCATTTAGATTCGGATCCACGAAAGGTTCCATTCCTTGGATTAATAGATTTAGATTATAATAATGAAACGTTTTTTGATGGTCGTTATTCCTTTGGTGCTGTTGCCGATTTAGATATAATAATGGAAGTATACAAACATTATTCAAATGATTGGGATAGAGCTGCAGTTCAAGCACGATACGGTTCAGAAGGAATTACAGCTGATACTGAAGTGGTGCATCATTTACACCAAACAAATTCTATCATATATGATTATGCTGGTGAAGAAGAATATAATGCATCCTATTTCATGGCCGATATAAATTTTGGTTCAAATTTTAACATGCTTGCGGGGGGTAGAGTAGAAAAAAATGAAACTACGTACTTTTCCAATAGCTCTTTAGATCATGCTCTCCCTCATTGGGTTTATGTTGGAGAATCTGAATCTCATACTCGGAATAATTCATATTTCTTACCTGCATTATTTTTAAACTATAAACCAGAGCCCTGGGTTAGTATCCGGTATGCACAGACTAATACTCTCACCCGTCCAGATTATACCAGTATCATTCCTCTAACTCGAGCCAATGGTCAGGGTAGAACTCTAGATTGGAGAAATAAATTCTTAGAACCTGGCCTATCTCGAAACATTGATTTGTCTGTATCTTTTAATGAAGATAAGCTTGGGTTAGTCACCATGACCTACTTTAAAAAAAATATTAGGAGTTTAATCTATGAAAGTGGATCGCGAATCGTATTTGCGAGAGATACCATGGGTTTTGATTTGCCTAGTATGTATGAAGATTTTAGAATCCTTAATTATAGTATGAATAATCCCAATGATTTAAAACTGGATGGATTAGAATTGGATTATCAAACACGCTTTTGGTATTTACCTGGTCCATTTAATGGACTAGTATTTAATGCTAATTATACACGAACGAAATCTAAAGTACCCTATCCATTGACGTTCATTGAGCAGGAAATTATATGGAGCCCTTTTCAAATTGTAAAACACAATAGAGACACGACTTACACGGACAGATTACTTGATCAACCTAATGAAATTATTAATTTATCACTGGGATATGATTATAAGGGGTTCTCTGGAAGATTATCCATGCTATATAATGATGATGTTTTCTCAAGCACAAATTTTTGGAAGGAACTAAGGCAAACAACAGACAGCTATCGTAGATGGGACCTCTCTATAAAACAAAAACTACCCGTTGATGGCCTGGAACTATTCTTGAATGCGAGCAACTTAACAAATACAAATGATGTGAATCGTTACAGAGGTGTTTCCTCCAGCGGGGACAACTTAAGTTCCGAGCAATATTACGGTAGAACCATTGATTTAGGGTTTAGATATAACTTTTAGAAAATTTGGTAATTCCTTTATTAATTTTTAAGTAATTTTTTTTTACAATAGAAAGGAAATTATATGGACTTACTAAATACTTGGATTGAAAAAATTAGAACAAGTGATCCAAATCAAGTTGCAGAATTATATCATAAAAATGCTCTATTATTAGGAACATTTTCAGATATAGAACGTCACGGTCATGATTTAATATTAGAGTATTTTGAAAGTTTACTTCAAACCAAAGTTGATGTTGAAATAATCACCGAACACCAATATGAAGCTAATTCATTAATTACAAATTCAGGACTTTATAATTTTATTCTAAATGATAAAACTATAAAAGCTAGATTTTCATTTGTTTTTAAAAATTCAGGAGGTAATTGGAAAATTTTATCTCATCATTCATCAGTATTACCTGAATAATATTCTTGAAAATAATTATACTCGTAGCTCTACTGTCTCCCTTTGGATGCAAAAAAGAAAAAGACATATTATCATCTGAAATTTGCGTAGATGATTCACTAATTTCTGAAAATGATTGCTATGAGAATGACTAAATTTATTTTAAACCCAAAGGTTTATTAACATAATAACATGAAATTTATTGATGAGATCAAGAAAAGTAGTGCTTTTAGGTTAACAGCTAGTTACCTAGGAATCTGCTTTGTATTATTGCAGATACTAGATCCACTTGCAGAAAGAGACATAATAAATAATGATTTATTCACATTTATCGTTTATTTATCTATTACAGGGACAATCTTACCTTTGTTTTTTGGAATTTTCCGTGATTGGTCTTACGTAAAAACATTAGGAGACAGAACATATATAAATGGGAAAATTTTCCTCTCTTTCTCAATATTATTTATTATATTTTATCTTTCTATAAAAAATATTGAATTAAAACGATCTTCAAAAAATCTAATATCCTTAGAGAGTAGCCTAGAAGAAATTATTGAAAAATGGGAAGCAAAAGAGAATCTCTTTGTTTTTCATAAAACAAGTGAACTGTTATTAGATTTTCCAGAAAATAAATTGTTGCAGCTCTATTTTGATAAAGTAACGTACCCCACATACATTACAACACAGCCTGACTCTGTACCAGTTTATGTTAGATATGGGGATCAGAATCATTGGATTGAATTAGAAAATAGTCCAATAGATACTTTACATGTTCCATGGGCGTATGGTGGAAAAGCTTTCCAGCTAAAATTTAAATTAAAAGATCGATTTATTTTTTCGACCTACGATCGAAGTGGGAAATTTAATTTTGAAAGTATTGAAGAATATCCATTAGATCATGCTATAATTCCAGGGTTTGAAGATAATATGATGACCTTACCAGGAATAAATTTTGATAATGTTTCATTGGAAACATTCTCTATTTCAAAGACAGAGGTCACTAATGAAGAGTTTCAAAAATTCGTAAATGATGGAGGATATAAAGATTCAACCTATTGGGACTTTCCCATAATTATTGATGGGATTAATTACACCTTTAATAATAGTATCGAAAAATTCATTGATAAGCATGGCCAATCCGGTCCAAAAAATTGGTCATACGGTCGTTTTAGTAATGATATAAAGAATCAACCAGTAACTGGTGTTTCATGGTTTGAAGCAAGGGCCTATGCAAAATATAAGAATCTTAAATTACCAAATATTTTTCAATGGTTAACTGCTGCAGGTTTATCTGGTTTTGTTTCTGACTTACCTGATATTTCTAAAAGTAATTTAGAATCTACCTATTTATGGGATGCAAATGATTCAAGATGCTTAAATATTTTTGAAATAAAAAATATTGCAGGGAATGTAAGAGAATGGACAACCAATCCCAATGGAAAATCTAATGATAAGTATTCTATTCTTGGAGGTTCATATTTTGATAATTCTTATAGTTTCAACGATTATTATAGCCTCTCCCCTTTTGATCGAGGTGTTGGAAACGGTTTTAGAGTTGTAAAATCTTCATCCTTAGATAATTCTGACTTAGCAGACAACATGGTAATCAATTTCAATAACAGAGATGTTTTATTAGATGATGATGTTAGCGATGATGTATTTTCTATTTATAAGAATCAATTTAATTATGAGCCTTATGATTTAGATACCAAGATTGATACCACATATAAAAATACCAATTATATTACATATAGGTTCCAACTAACTCCAGCATATAAAAGCGATGAAGAGTTACATGGTTATGTTATTTATTCAAAACAATCAAAGCTACCACTTAAACCGATAATCCAATTCCCAACTGCTGGAGCCATATTTAGTGAAACTGATGAAGGAATAATAGATAATGCAATTCAAGAATATAATTACTTATTAGTAGAAGGGTATGCAGTTATTTGTCCTGTTTACTTTAGCACATATAATAGGAAAAAAACTATTAAAACATGGTGGGCAAATGAATCTGAAGAATATAAAAATACAATTATTCATATCGGTAAGGATTATAAAAGAAGCATTGATTTTATTTTTTCAAAAACAGAGTTTGATGTAAAAAATTTATCTTATATGGGATATAGTTGGGGGTCAATAATGTCAAATATTATGTTGGCAATAGATGAAAGAGTCCAGTTTGCTTTTATCTGTGCAGGAGGATTGCAAGTGCAAAAAAGTAAGCAAGAAATTGACCCCGCAATATTTACTAGGAGGATAACAATCCCAGTAATGAGTATCACAGGAAAGAATGACGGAATATTTGATTACGAGAATTCACAAATTCCAATGCAAAAATTATTGGGAACCCCAATTGAAGATCAAGAAATCATTGTCCTTGATAATATTGGACATAAAATCCCAAGAGATTTTATGATTCAAAATCATTTGAAATGGTTAGAGAAGTACATAGAATAATTCGATTATCTGTCAAATTTTATTTAATTTTTTCTAATGCAAAATACTCTTCGTAAATATTTTGAAAATGTCCTTTCTAATCAGATTTTGAATGATGGTGGTGAATTAGAAAGTGAAATAAACTTAAAAGTCGAAGTAAAACAAACAATCCATATAGTTTATAAATTTTGTTTCATTTCTGCTTTTTATTTAAGTTAAATATCATGTATAGATTTTTTCATATTTTAATTATATATTTTTTTTCAAGTAAATCATTTGCTAACACCTTAGATCTATCAGTTATTCGTGAAAGTAATATGACAATTATTTCTGTTGATTCTCAAATTCATATTGATTACGGTTTGTCCTACCCACTTACGTATGAATTTAGCTTACCCGAAGGATCTGAAAATTTAAAAGCTTATCGAAAATTTCAAACTGAAGATAATTGGGAGTTAATGGAAGAAAAAACAAATGATGATTTTTTCAATGGAATTGAAGTCATTAGGTTTGATTATGAATCAAATATTGCATTTTTATCTGTTGGTTTTTCTAGTATTTCTGATTCAATATTCTTAAAAATAATGGATTTCGATGAAAATAATTTAGATATGGAATATTTAGGGACTAGTGAATATTACGACAACAGAAAAGCTGTTGTAACCATAACAGGAGATGATTGGGCAGATTATTGTAATTTAAAATTTGTTCAAGCGTGTACAAATTTTCGGAGTTTTAATCTTTGGTACTCCGTGGGTGTAATTAGTGGCCCTAGTTGGTTAAGTAATACCTCATGGAATGATATTCAAAATCAGATTGACCTTGGATTGGTTGATGTTGTAGCACATTCAAGAACTCATCCTTATATTCCATATATAGACACTGAGGGTGAAGTATTAGGAAATAAACAGGATTTAATTGATAACTTAGATCTCTCAGGTCATAATTCATCTGGAGAAAATGAATACATTTATGCCTGGGTTGCACCATATGGAGAATACAATTCTGCTATTGATACAATGACTAGTATCGGAAAATATTTAATTTCAAGGTTATTTTATTGGGGGGATAATAATTTTTCTGATTGGGATAATGAATTAAATAAATTTGATCCTGTTGGTGCATCCATAGAAGTTGGTTCCTCCAACTATTGGGGATCAACCGACATTAACGAATTAAATGAAACATTTGACAGTGTCATCGAATCAAATGGTATTTATCATTTAACGACACATCCTAATATTCTTGAATGGAATGAGGATTTCACATGGGATCATCTGGAATATATTAGTAATAAAAAAGATATTTGGTATGTTGGATTTGGGCACCTTTATCTTTACCGCTTCATGCAAAATGCATATTTTCCAGAACATAATTTAAAATATAGTGAACATAAAAATGTTTTTCCTGAAACATTTAAACTAATTCAAAACTATCCAAATCCATTCAATCCAACCACTAATTTAAAGTAT
The DNA here is from genome assembly GCA_965660855.1 of uncultured bacterium. Classification (GTDB taxonomy): domain Bacteria; phylum Fidelibacterota; class Marinisomatia; order Marinisomatales; family UBA1611; genus JAOLAV01. The sequence continues at coordinate 6,614 of CBFIBM010000006.1, forward strand.
GATTTACCTAAAGATATATTTGTAGATATAACCGTTTATGATATGCTTGGAAATGTGGTAAATAATCTTGTTAACAAGAGTCAAAATTCTGGCTCTCATTCAGTTCAATGGGATGCCACAAATAATCAAGGCGAATCAGTATCAGCAGGAGTCTACTTATACAAGATTCAGGCAGGCGAGTTTAGTCAAACAAAAAAGATGATTTTATTAAAGTAATTATCAGTGATTCATTTATCTATTTTAAAAGACCATTTAAATAAATTTTTAAATGATCAAAATATTCATCATGAAATTCTGGTAGTATATAATCAGAATTAGATAATTCATGAGCTTTTTTTTGCATTTCATTAGGGTCTGATACACTTCGAACTCCTACAGCAAAATAATATTGTGCATTAAAAAATCTATAAACATCTTTATCAGATAATTTTGGAAGACAGTTTTTAATTACCCTTTGTAATGATTTCATATGCAATGATAAGTCAGCTTTAAATGCTGTAAGTGGTTCTAATTTTACATTCTCCTCAATAACAAATTTCAGAAGAATGAATAAATGAAATAATTCTTTATTTCTCTTTACTGATTTACACCATAGTTTGATAAAATCATTTAATTTGATATTATTTGTATTGAGAGTTTCTTTTTCTAAGTATTTTACCCAAGAAACAAAATATTTAAGTATGATTTTTAAAAATATTTCTTCTTTACTGGATGCATATTGATAGATATTAGCTCTCGTGAATGATGTGTTTTTAGCTATATTAGTAAGAGATATTTTTGAATAAGGAATTTTATGAAATAACTCTATTGTAGAGTTAATTAACTCTTCCCACCTTTTTTCTCTATTTTGACTAGTTCTAGCTCTTTGAAATTCCATTATAACCTTGAATAGGCTAATATAATATACATTTTAATAATTCTAAAAGAAATACGTAGCTTATTTAACACAATGTTAATAATTTTTTCAACGATATGGAATTATTTAAATAAAATTAATCTATTACTATTAAAAAAAGGTTATAAATGAAAAAAATTTTAGTCACGGGTGGAACATCTTACATTGGTAAACATTGTATAGCTCAATTATTAGAAAAAAATTATGAAGTTAGGACAACAGTTAGAGATATAAAAAAATCAGATCTAATCAAATCTGATATAGAAAAACATCTTAAAAAAGATATAAAGCTCGATGTTTTTGAAGCTGACTTATTAGAAGATAAAGGTTGGAATGAGGCTATAAGTGGTTGTGATGCTATTATTCATATCGCCGGTCCTTTTCCAATTGGCTATGATGGATCAGAAAAAGATCTAACAGGCCCTCATGAAGATGGTGCAATGAGAGTATTTAAATTTGCTAAAGATAATGGAGTGAATAGAATAGTACTTACCTCATCAATTGCTTCCGTTTGGATGGATTCAAATATTGATGATACAATAGAATATATTGATGAAAAAAGTTGGACAGATTTGTCTAATCATAGTGTTGATGCATATTCTAAGGGGAAGACTTTAAAAGAAAAAGCTGCCTGGAATTTTGTTAAGAAGAATGAATCTATAAAGTTAACAACAATTCTTCCATCTGTTGTATTGGGTCCAAGTATTGGTCATCCAGTTAGAAGAGGTTCCATGGAGTTTTTTTTGATGTTAATTAATAAAGAAATGCCTGTAGCACCACCCTTAAAAATGGGTATTGTTGATGTTCGAGATGTTGCGAAAATGCACATTGCCGCTCTAGAAAATGAAGAATCTATAGGAAAAAGAATAATAGTTACAGAAAATACCTATTGGGTAAAAGATGTCTGCAAAATGTTAAATGATTTGGGGCATAATGCACCAACCTTTTCCCCACCAGTTTTTCTAGTAAAATTTATGGCAAACTTTGATAAGACAATTAAACCTATTAAATCATTATTGGGTATTGATTTAAGTTTTAATACAAACCCTGCAAGGTCTATTTTAAATTATGATCCCATACCAGTTAAACAAACCATTAAGGATACAAGTGATTATATGAAATTATATGAGGTCAAATAAATATAATCTTTATATAAAGTAATTTTTTTAATCATGCTTAATTAGATTTAAGCATGATTAAATATATTTTATCATTATGTTTTTTTAGTTTTTTAATTTCACAAAACTATCCTGATTATGAAATCACTATTTTAGGCAGTCCTTACCCTAATAATCTATTTTTATATACCATGTCAGAAGATAAAAGGTTTATGTCTATTTTAGACTCTGAATTAAACCTCAAATGGCATGTTCATAGTAATAATATGGGCCTTGATTTCAAGGTAAATCAAAATTACCTCAGCTATTTTCATCGAATAGATATGTCTTGGATTATAATTAATCAGTCCATGAATGAAGTAGATACATTAAGTTGTGCAGGATCCTATAATGCAGACTACCATGATTTTCAAATACTAGCTAATGGAAATTATATTTTACAGGCTTATGATTCTAGATTTATAGATATGAGCTTAATTGTGAATGGTGGCCAATCTGTAGCTTGGATTACAGGCATTATGATTATTCAAGAATTTAATAGTGATAATGAATTAGTATTCGAATGGGATGCTTGGGATCATTTAGATATCCTAGATTATGATAATCTAGATTTAACTATGAGTACAATTGAATGGATGCATGTAAACAGTATTGAAATAGATAATGATCAAAATATTTTAATTTCAAATCGTGTTAGTAGCGAAGTGATAAAAATAAATAGAGAAAATGGTGAGGTTTTATGGCATCTAGGTGGTCCTTTAAATAATTTTACAATTTTAAATGATTCAAAAAATGGATTTAATATGCAACATGATGTTAGAAGACTCGAAAATGGAAATATTACATTGTTTGATAATGGAGTAAACCATAATCCTCCAATTTCGAGGGCACTAGAATATGAACTTAATGAGACTACTAAAACTGCAAATTTAATTTGGGAATACATACATCCAGATAGTCTCTTAGGCTTAGCAATGGGGAGTGTACAAAGATTGCCCAATGGGAATACGCTTATAAATTGGGGAACTATTAGTGACAGAGGTGCATTAATCACGGAAGTGACTTATTCCCTTGATACTGTTTTTGAAATTCAATACCCAAATGAGCATAAAGTATATAAAGCGAGGAAAAGCGATTGGATGTTTTCAGTTAATCTAGAAAATGGAGATACTGATTTAAATAATGTAGTCGATATATTTGATATCAATAAGATTATTGATCATACATACCAAGAAGAAATCACTCAAAGTCTGTATCATAAATATCGGTTTGATTCTGATAAAAATGGTGAAATTAATCTTGAGGATGTGAATTATATCGTTGATTTATTGATGAATAATTAACTGTGTTACCGATTTTTTAATTAAGCCACCTTAAAATCATAGGTATTGGGTCAAATCTACCGGTTACAATTAGAAAAATAAAAATAATAAAAAAAATAATTACCACCGTTACAATCAAACATCCAATTGAAAAAATTTTAACAACCCTTCTTAACGAATAATCAAAAAAATCAATTAGCACTGATATCATATATTTTAAATTCATTTAAATAATTATTCGATATATTATTTTTTATGATATTAAAAACTTATGTGATATAGCATGAAATTTTGAAGCTGAATTAATTAGAGAAGTAGCTGTCAACTCTTTGACACCATATACCTCTACATAACACTTATATTTCTCTTTTATTTTTCTCAAAAGTATATCAAAGTCACCATCTCCTGATAGAAGAATAATTTTTTCAACTTTTTCTGCCATTTCTAAAATATCAATGGTTATACCAACATCCCAATCTCCTTTCGAAGAACCATCAGATCTTGAAATATAAGGCTTTAGTTTGACATTAAAGCCAATTGCTTCAAGTGCATATTGAAATTTCTGCTGTTTGTCATCACCTTTATCTATCGCATAAGCAAATGCTGCAATTATTTCATTCTTAGCTGAAATATGATTCCAAAAAAAGCGATAATTAAATGGTTTTTTGAATGAGTCCCTAGTTGTATAATAGATATTTTGAACATCTACAAAAATGGCAGTTTTCATTTTATTTAGTCTATGAAGCTATTTGACAGTTACTCTTTTATCTAAATATTGTAAATAAGATGTTAAGTATAAGTTTTTTGCATGCTGCTCTTTTTCAAATTTTATCAATTCTTCCTTGAGACTTAATTTTAATGCCTCATTATTTTCATTCATTGTCAATAACATTTCTTCATGTTCTACTAACTTTTTCATGATTTCAGTTTGGTTTTCCATAACCGAAATCACATTATCCTTAGATTGCCCCATGAAAATAAATGAGGAAAATACAAGCATACCACCGGTAAACAATCCTTTTAAGTATGATTTCATAAACTATCCTTTTAAAATTAAAAAAAATTTAAATTACAATTTAGTAAGGGAAAAAGATAAATCAATATTTGAAATTTTTAGTTTTTAATTACTTCAAAATCTCTAGTATAAATCTTTGTTAATTTTTTTAAAAAAAATTAAGTAGTTCTTATTTCTCCAACGTATAACATAAGGTAGAGATTACAGTTTAAAATTTTTAGTATCTATCACTATAACAATTTTCTTCATAATCTAAACCTCCAAGTTTTTTCATGAAGAAATTAAAGAGCCTTAAGAATCCTTAAGGCTCTTATCTTATCTATACAGTTAAAAAATATTTTCTATTTACTTATAATTAAAATGTTTTGATCAATGCTGGTATTATATTCTTTTAATCTTCCATTTGCAGGTCCAGATATAGCGACACCGTTTGCATTAAATTTTCCACCATGACCAGATACACATGTAGATACACCATTTTGAAAAGGACTTAGATTATAACCAGAATGAGTACAATTATTGGTAAACGCCCTTATAGTATCACCTGTTCGAAGTAATAAGAGACCTTGTGAATCTATAATATTACCAGATATTATAATGGATCCACCATCTTGTAATAATTGATTATACTCTTCTAGCTCAAGATCTAATACTAACTCATCCCCTTCTTCAGATGGCACTGTAACATTGTTGGTACAACTTTGGATGATTGATAAACCAGAAGAAATTGTACATGCACAAAGAATTTTGGTAGTATTGTTTAGAAATTCTCTTCTTTTCATTTTACAGATACCTTCCATTTAATCTTTTTAAAATAAATTAAGACATAAAAAAAGATCGAAATGAATATCTTCTTAAAAAATTAGAACAAATGTAGGATTTTTCTATGGATAATTAGGATTACTTAATTCTTCCTCATAAGGTATTGGTAAATAATGCCAGGTATTATCACCTGATATATGCCAAGGTAGTAAATCAGAAAAACGGTTCTGATCGATTAATCTCTGACCTTGACAAAATAATTCTTTATCTCTTTCATGAAGTAGTATACTCAAATCTATATTCTCAATATTCTGAAGGCCATAAGAGCTTCTTACTATATTCACTGCATCTAAGGCAGATATATTTACAGATTCTCCTCTTAAGGAAAGTTCAGCTAAGATTAGATATGTTTCTTGCCAATTAATAATGGATATAGGTGAATCCGCATCCGGGTATTTTGTTTGGAAATATCTGGAGTAATTCTGCCCGGGTGTCATTGCAGCAACTGACATTGATAACCTTACAGACTCTTCAGATTCTGTAGGTCCATTATAAATACCGTCTCCTTGCCCTTGATCAGCACCAGCTAAAGCACAATCTGTGAATACTTCACTGGTATCCCAAACATTGTTGCTATTGGTATCCTCGAAATCTTCTCCTAGCAAATACTTAAATCTTGATGCAAGAGTGTAACGAGTTCTATTATTTCCTGCTTCATACCAATACCAATTCGGCCATGGATCTTCCAAACCAGGATATGCATTAAAAGAGGCATCTCCACTTTGAAGACCTAATGAAGCATAGTTTGCTGCTTCTGAAAAATTTCCATTATATAAACTTTGACGTGCTAAAAGTGAATTAATAATTTTTATTTCTTGTTCATTCGCATAAACAAGCGCGGAATCAAAATAGGTAGCTGCCATTGAAATAAATTCGCCAGATGATTTAAATCCACTTCCATCTAAAGTTGCTCCACCGTCGCTCGGATAATTTGGCCCTCTCCCATAGTAAGTTCCCAATAGATAGCATGGTAAAGCTTGATAAAGATACGCAGTATAGTATCCAGATTTTTCTACAGATTCATCCGCATCAATTATATCTAACTTTTCTTTTAAAGTTTTTGCTGATCTCCAGGCCTGAGCTATAGCTTCATATGGAGGAGAATATGTTCCTGCTGTCGGATCATATGTCCCGTTATCAAGGTATTCACCTCTAACGTCTGTTGATCCTTGTACTTTCCCATCATTTACAATCACATCTGAAAGTAGATCAGCCCACAATGAAACATATGTATGCGCTCTAGAATAATTATTTAAAACACCATTTATGAGAAATGGAATATTTGATGCGTCATTTATATCATCATCATTAACGTAAGAAATCGGAGAAGTCGCATTCTCAACAAAAGATTCGCAACCAAGTGAAAATAACAATAATAAAGTAAGTGATAATTTTTTCATTTCTTAAAACCTAATATTTATTCCAAAATTATATACAGTAGGATAAGGCATTGTATGAACTTCAATGCTTCGATATCCCGTTCCAGTGGTTCCTATCGCACCTGTAACTGCGCCTGACATGTTTAACTCTGAGTCAACACCAACTGTCCCTTTAGGTCTCCATAATTTTACATTTTGTGCAGAAGCGAATACCCTCAAACCTGATAAAACATTATCCATACCAATGCTAGGAAGATATTTATCAAGATTTATGCCAAAGTTCACCTCTCTCAATCTTGTAAAACTTCCATCCTCCGCATAATTAGATGAATAAGCAGGATGAGCATGAGCATAATCATTCGCAACCTGCTCCCATTCAGATTCTTTTCCATCCAATGGTATAGGTAAAAATACCGTTCCACCCGATGCGGCAAATATACTTTCATCGTAAGTACCGACTATTTCGTCTTCCGTTATCAAAGAGTTGACTGCACGTGTCATATCACCTGGTATGATATTCATCGCAGCAAAAAAGCTATCAAGACCTAATTTTTGAATAGAGCTAATCCAGCCAGTGTGACCATTATTATTTGGAAGAGTTGCCCACCACATACCACCTACTGCTGTAGAAAAACCAGATTTCCTCTCTATAACCATTGAAAAATCAAATATTTTATAATCAGCATCCAAAGAAAAATTAAATGTGTGTTGTGGAACAAGTCGATCAATAAAACCCTGTTCTTTTAGATTAAGACCATTGATTGGATCAAAAAATGGTAACGTTCCCTCCAATCCTAGTAGTGATAAATCAAAAGTATCAATTCTAGCACCTATGACTTCTTGTCCCCACAAAGAATATTTTGGATAGCCTTCTCTTGTTGTTACAAGACCATAATTATCAAAAACTGGATCACCCATTTCCTTAACTTTGTTTTCGTTCCAACTATAATTGGCTGTCAGGTCAAGATTAAGGTCATTATTTCTTATGGCGGAAACAGTTATTAAAGCTTCAAATCCGTCCATCTCCATACTTCCAATATTTTCAGGTCTTGCTATATTACCGTAGCCCATCGATGGTGCAAGAGGTCTATAAATTACTGAGTTTTCAGCCCATTGCTTATAGGATGTTACTTCTAAATAAAATAAGTCATTCCATGTCAAATCAATTCCAAATTCTCTTTCTTTAATTCTCTCGGGTTCAATTTCAGGATTACCAACTTTTGAAATCAAAGCTCCAGATCCATTACCACCAACACTCCCTGAATATAGAATGCTTTGCCCATCTGTATAATCTGGTAATACTCCACTTTCACCATATGCAGTTCTAAATTTTAGCATCTGAAATTGTGAGGGTATAAAATTAAATTTATCCAACCTTGTTGAAAAGCGAAAACCAGGATACCCAATAGATTTAGAGGATGATCCCAGTGCGGAGCTATAATCTTTTCTATAGGAAAAAGTAAGATAATATTGATTTAAAAAAGATAATTCTTGAGTTACAATAGCTCCCGCATCTCTGGTATTACCTAGCCATTCACCTGCCAGAGTTATATTAGATCCAGATCCAATGTCTGTAACAGCATTTTGCCCAAAAGCGTCTCTAGAAATTTCCATTCCATCCCAATATTTGTCAAAAAATTGTGCAGAAAGACTTGTTGTCCCTTTGATGATTCCGGTTTTATAATTCTGAGATGCACCTAAATTAATTAATGTATTTCTCTCATTTGATCTTTCCATAGCTTTTGTACCACCATCAAAAAGTGCATAATTGAATCCAGCTGGAAAGAGGTGACTTTGATGACGCTCTGCGTCATCAATACCTATTTTTGCATTTAATTGAAATGTATTTAAACCATATTTTAACACCTTATTAAAAGGATAATACTTAACGCTAGCTGAAGCAATTAAGCGTTTTATTTCAAAATCAACCCCTAATTGAGATATAGAAGCACTATCTGATTCTTGCCAAGGATTAAAAGCAACTAAAGTATTATACATAACTCCATAAATATGATTGTCACTTGGTGGCATGATCGCATCAAGTGTGCTATATGAAGAGTTTAAACTGATTGTAAGATTGTCTTGTGGGATAAAGTCAAAATTTGCTCTTAACGTATTTCTGTCATAAAAATTTCTATCTTTCCAGATTATCATTCCTTCTTCATGTCTTTTAGAAAAAGATAAAAAGTGACGAAATCTGTAGTCACCACCGCTCATACTAAAATAATTATCTCTTATTGCACCATCAGACAAATAAGAATGAAATATGTCTCTATTTTGGAAACCATTATCAACCTTAAATCTCGGACTATTTGTTCCGGTGGAGCTCTTAAAATTAAAAATAGGACCATCTTCGCTGGCAGTACCTTTTTTCGTTTCAATAAAAACAATACCATTTGATCCATTTGTTCCATAACTCGTTGCTGCAGCAGGACCTTTTAAAATTTCAATATTTTCAATATCATCCGGACTAAAGTCAAGCAATGTAGAGATTCCTTGTCCGCCCGTGGTTAGAGCATTTGATCCACCACCACCTATTTCATCATTCATAATTCTCATTCCATCGATATAAATGACTGGTTGCTCATTACCATTAAGACCGCCTCCAGCACGCATGTCAAATCGAAACCCACCTCCCACAGTACCTGATGACTTCCTTATATCTAATCCACTTACTTTAGCCATCATCAGTGAACCAAAATCAGTATAGGATGATGATTCATTTAGTTTTCTAACTTTTAAACGTGTCACGGAAACCTCAGAGACTTCAACTGATCTTTCAGATGCAATTCCAGTGACGACTACTTCCTCACTATCAAAGACATCTTCTATTAGGGTAAAATCAACCCCTTCTAAATTGTTTCCTTTGAGTAAGCCAGCATCAAAATCTGTATCTTCTGTGTCTAAACCCATTTTTTCAAGATACAATGCATCCTCAGAATTAATATCATCTTCTATGTCAGACTTGGATACATAAACTGATCTTTTGGAACTCCTATACCCAATGTAATCGCAGACAATGGTGTATTTATCAATGGGAATGTTATCAATACGATAAGATCCACTGGAATCAGTTGAAGAACCAAGAGTGGTACCTAAAAGATATACATTCGATCCCCATAATGGGTTTCCGAATTTATCCTTAACAACACCTTGTATTGAACCGTCCTGTGAAAATAGACCCACAAAAACTAAAAAATATATGTAAAAACTTAATCTCATGTTATCTGAACTTCCTTTCCAAAATAGATTTCAAATTATAAAATAATTAATTTTTATACAACTAAAAGAAACTACTTGACGTGTAAAAAGAAATAATTAACGGTCGTTAATTTTATGCTATAATATTTCAGTTATAGATTAGTTTATAAATTAAATCTAAAAACAACTATTAAAAACTTGCATATCCCTTTCATTAGGATCCTCCATTCTGATAAGAATTGATAATTAGTAATATTAACCTAGGAGAAAATAAAAATACTGTAAATAAAAAAATGAGATTGGAACTAACAAACACCAATATGATTAAAATATCTCTTGTTTTGTTCAATAATTTTATTTTCGATTGATGGATTTTTTTTTAGGTTTTTTCCTCTTAATTCTCTTCGGTAGAGATTAAGAATTTCATTAATAGGAATTTCATGAGCTGGTTTTAGAATTTTTATTTTTTTCATTTTTAAATCCTTTTTCTAAATTTACAGCAAATAGTATTCAAATACACTTTTAAATGATTAATTGTCATGTAAACCAAAAAATAAAATCCATAAAAAGTCAAATTGACAAAGTTTTACGCCGAAAAGTACATTGGAGTTAAATTATTACTATTATTTTTTGCGATTGAATCTCAATAGCATTAAATTATGATAGATGAAATCAAAGTGTTGCAAAAAATATAAAAAAAAGAAAAATAAATGGTGTAAAAAATGCCCAAAGAAAAGCTGTCTTGTTCTTTCTGATTCAAACTCCAACATAATTTTGCTTTAACAATCTGTAAATAGTTTTTTAAATTTATATATTTTATAGATTAATTACAGGTAAAAATATGAAAAACTTAATCGCTCTTACCATTATATCACTCTTTTTCACTTCATGTAGTGATGAGAATGACAATGACTCTACTTCAAATGATTTAGATTATATTGGTCAATGGCTCCTTACCTTTTCTGGTACTTATGAAGGAAGTGAATGTTCGGGCGACCTCATGGGATCAGGTGATGGTAGTACTGATGGCAGTACCTTTATTACATTATACGAAGATGGTACTTACTTAAGTACGGACAGTTTTTTCTGTACAGAACCTGATAATGTGAATGATCCTAATTGCCAAGGTACTTGGTCGTCAAATACTTCTGGAGTCATTATTACTTCTTTTTTCTCAATTACTTATCTTGTAGATGAAGAAAATGGAATAAGGACTATGACTTCCGAGTTACAAGGTGAAATGACTTCAAATGGAGAAACAACTCAAACCTGTTCCAAATCGATTTATACTCAGCAATAAGTAATTGACATCGAATTTTTCAACAAGGAAAGGAAAATAAAAAATGAAATCTATCTATTATTTTTTCTTTAGGAGAATAAATAATTAATATGAGGTTTTTTTTACTAACGTTTTTTTTTCTTGAAATATGCTATTGCAATGATACTCTATCTGTTTTTGACTTTATAAAAAATGGTGTTAATAAAAATGAATTTAAAATTGAAAAAGATTACTCTCCAGTGATTAAAGATAGTTTCTACTCTTATATTGATGCTCTGAATGATCAATCGGTAAAACATATTTCTAATTTTTTCAATTTTGAAAGATATATTTGGAACTCTGGGCCTGTATTCCATTTTGGAGATAATACTCCTATTGTTTTTGAGACACCTTATGAACTTGATTCATTTTTTACTAATTGGAAACAATCACAAAAAAATTATAATAATACCACACAGGTAGATACAGTCATAATTACTCCTATCTCTGGTGGAGAAGATGCAAAAGTTTATATGGTTGATGCTTCTCTGTCTCGATATGATTCAAATGGGAAACTAATTAAAATGAGTCGTAATTTATATTATTTTCAAACGAATAGGAATTCTGGTTTGAAAAAACTTTTTAAAAAATGGAAAAACTGGACAATTTATTTAGTCTCAGAAATAAGTATGAATTAACCCTAATAATGCACCAATATAAAATAAGAGAAGCATTAAAAACATATAAATTATTTTAATAAGGTTTTTCAGCCTTTTATAATAATTGAATAATAATAAATTAAAAGATGAATCTTAACTATATATATTTGACAGTCCTTTTAATAATAGCGATATTAGTTTATATTAATTTGAACTCCAATACTCCTGAAATCCAAGCAGCTTCAGCATCTAAATTAATCAATGATGAAAATCATATATTTTTAGATGTCAGAACCGATTCAGAGTATAACAGTGGTCATATTAAGAATTCATATCACATACCATTACAAAGTTTGCAAGACAGGCTAGATGAAATTGAAACAATTAAAAATAAAAATATCATTGTTTACTGCAGATCTGGCGCTAGATCTAGCAAGGCAACAAAATTTTTATCGCAAAATGGTTTTCGTGTAAGAAATCTTGTAGGGGGTGTACTAAGTTGGGATAGTAAATTGGTGAAATGATACCAAAATACCTACTTTATATAATTATTTTTTTTTCAACTATATTTTCCCAAACTGAAAAAAACACTTTTAATCTCAAAGATAAAAACCATAGTTGGAGCTTGAACTATGATCAAGAGGGACTTTTCTCAGACGCTTATTTTCACTACAATTTAAATATAGGTCTATTTGGTGAAATATATATTAATGATATTACTACTAATAATGATAGAAATACTCTCTACAATCTCTCATTCGGTTTTATGACAAATATTGAGGATCAAATTACAATTGGCATTGGTTATACAAATTATTTCAATAACGAAAATTACATTGAGCATGAAGTTTTTTTCGGTTCTAATTACAATTTTTTATCTGGTATTTTTTACTATGATATGTTTGAAAAAAGTCTTTCTTTTCAATCAATCTTAAATATAAATTTAATATTTGAACATTTACCTTTAGATCTGAGCCATTCCTTTACTTTTGATGGTACAAATTTTGAGTCATTCCTTGACATATCTAAAACATTTAGTAGCAATATTTTTCTTGGTTATATATTTTCTAGAGAGCAAATTGAGGGAATTAGGACTATTAGTTATTCCAAAAATGGTAAAACTGGCACCTATAATATTTCAAATAATAGAATGTCTTTTTATAACGAGTTCTACGTTGGCTTTTATTTCTAAAAAAGTTTTAATTTGATTCTATGAAGAACATATCGTTATCATTTTTTGTTATCTCTATTTTTTTTTCATGCGAGGAACCTCAAGATATAACTCCTCCATCACTAAACATAATCAGTCATGTATCAAACCAGATAGTCTCAGGTATTTCTACTATAATAGTTACAACTGAAGATAATGGAAGTGTTGAAAAAGTCGAATTTCAAATTGATAATATAATTATAGCGACTGATTTTGAATCTCCCTTTGAATATGAATGGAACACAGAACTTTATGACAACCTTTCATCCCATACACTCCAGGTAACCTCTTATGACAGGTCTGGAAACTTTACACACTCTGATACACTACTTCTTATTATTGACAACAGAGTATCTTTTTGGGGTCAACATTATGATATAAATAATACAAACGTTTTAGATTTAGAGTCCTTTCGCATTAACTCAGGAGAATTACTTCCTGCCCCGATACCGATTAAAATTGGTGACCTAGTTAACTTGCGAATACTTAATTTAAGTTTGAATAAACTTAATGATACAATTCCAAATGAATTATTTAATTTACTTAATTTAGAAGAACTTTATTTAAATGATAACAACTTAATTGGTCCAATTTCAGATAATATCGCCAAACTTCAACAATTAAATATTTTGTCCATAATCGGTAATGAAATATCAGGAAATATTCCATCTGAAATTGGAGACTTAAATAACTTAAAAGAAATATTTTTAAATGATAATCAACTAAATGGCACTATTCCTGAAGAAATAGGAAGCCTTACAAACCTCACTGAACTTCGACTCCAGAATAATCAACTGAAGGGAATAATTCCTCAAACAATATGTAACCTTAGTGAAGAAATATATTACAATGTCTTAGGAACTACAAATTTCTCAAACAATAAGCTATGTCCACCTTATCCGTCCTGTATAGAGGATTTTATAGGTTTGCAAGATACTTCAGAATGCAATCAATATTAAAATATGAATTTTATAATTAAATATCGTTTTTTTTTCTTAATAGTAATTTATTTTTCACTAAGTTTTTTTGGCTTTGAAGATATAGCAACCATTGTTTTTTTTATCGCAATTTTAGACTTATCCAATGTTATGAGTAAAAATAAAAAAGACTAAGGATTAAATTCCTTTTTCCATTTTTCTCTTAATATTTTCTTCTACTTTCCTTTAACCCTGTTCATAATTTCTACAGCAGTGTGTCTTTTTATAATATATCAATTAACCAATCCATTCTTTATAAGTAACTTTTTTATTTCTTTCTTTTCTTTATCAGCCATAACCTTTTCTAAATGGTTATTGGAAGCTAACATATAAAACTTTCTTTGTTACTTGATTTCAGTTTTATTTTTTTAAAATATATCTTTTGAACCTCCATTTCAGTCATATTCTCCTCCCAAACATTGTTCCAAATATTTATCAGAACTTTCTTGTTCATATTTTTATCATTTATAATTGATTGATTCTTTTATTTAAGACTTTAAAGAATGAATTAACATCTCCTGCCATTTTATCTAATTCTGCATCATTCACTAAAATAGTATATTTATCGTTATTTTTAAGAATAACGCAAGGTGCTTTGCTGTTTGTAATGTTCATTAAGTTTGATGACCGTTCGTTTATATGAATTGTCTCTAAACTAATTTTTAATTTTTGAACATTTTTTTTCCATTCAAGTTTTTCAAAAAAAGTATTATGAGTTATATTACATAATGAGCATTTTACTTTAGAAGTATATTTTTTCCATATATAACTTATCTCACCAAAAAGGCTTCCATTAGCATTATAAATACAATATATTTTTAACTCTTTCGTATCATCTAAATGTTCTGAGCTACCAGATTGATGCATTTTATAATTAATGTTTACCATTATTATCCTGTAAATTTTTCGTTATTTTTGGTAATAATCGTTTGTTCAATGAAAAAAAAGGATGCCAATCCCACATCTCTTCGAGGATAAAATTATAACCACCATCAGTAATTCTTGCTCGCTTTCTAATATACATTGATAATTTTAAATCATATTGTATAATCTTATCTTTATGTAATTCAGAGGATTCGGTAATGAGTAAATCTCTTTTTTTAATATACTTAAAAAAAAGTTTATCTATTGTATCTAGCATTTTTTGCTGATTTTTGAATTTTGCTTTAGCTGACAATATAATTTTTCTTTTAATGAAAAAATATCATAAAAAACTATGTATAACAGTTTATAAATGATTAAAAACCTAATTGAAAATAACTTTGAATACCTATATTTTTCATACTGTTTATATTTTTTAAATCCCATCTAAATATTAAATTATTTTCTTAGTAACTCTTTCTTTTGTTTTTACCGTTTCATTTGATTGAGTATATTTACTTAACAAACAAGGCTGGAAATGAAAAATACTGTATTTTTTTATCTCACTTATTATGACCTTCTCTCCTTTGAAAATACATATTTAACAGGATCTTAAAATGTTTAAAAATTGGGGATATTACATTTTCACAATTAATGATTTGAGAGCTTATTAAAATTAGTTCTATTAAAAGAAAGAGAAAAAAAATTATGATAGATCAATCAAAACCAGTTTTAGTTACTGGTGCAACAGGGTATATTGCTGGTTGGGTAGTAAAAAAATTACTCAATCTTGGGATGACAGTGCATGCTGCAGTTCGGGATATTTCTAAAAAAGAAAAATTAATATATTTAGATGAGCTTGCAGAAAACTCAAAAGGTAGGATTGAATACTTTGAAACGGACCTTTTAATTGATGGATCCTATCAAAATGCAATGGAGGGCTGTGAACTGGTATTTCATATAGCTTCTCCTTTTATAATGGACTCAAAAGATCCACTAAAAGAAGTGATTGACCCTGCTCTAAATGGAACAAAAAATGTCCTTAACTCTGTAAATGTTATTAAGTCTGTAAAAAAAGTGGTTTTAACAAGTAGCGTTGCTGCTATTTACGGTGATAATATTGATTCAAAAAAAGTACCCGGTGGTGTTTTTGATGAAACAATGTGGAATAAAACTTCAACGCCTAATTATGGTGAATATAGTTATTCAAAAATGATAGCTGAAAAAGAAGCATGGAAAATTTATGAAAGTCAAAATAGATGGGATCTTGCGGTTATTAATCCTTCTTTTGTTTTAGGCCCATCAATTAACCCTTATTCAAATTTCGAAAGTAAAAAATTCATGTTACAAATGGGCAACGGTGATCTTAAAAATGGAGTCCCTGACATTGTTTTGGGTGCTGTTGATGTTAGAGATGTCGCAGAAGCACATATTAAAGCAGGTTTTGATAAGAAAGCTAAAGAACGTTATATTTTATCAAATGAATCTGTTAGTATGCTTGAAATAGCTACATTTATTAAGAATAAATATGGTGATAAGTATCCTATTCCTACTAAAAATGCTCCAAAATTTCTGGTTTGGCTCATCGCTCCTTTTATTGGTGTGAAACGAAATTTTATCAAAAATAATGTTGGATACCGTGTGGATTTTGATAATAAAAAAAGTAAAAATATATTAGGAATAAAATATACTCCCATTGAAAAGGCTACAACTGATTTTTTCCAACAATTTATTGACCATGACTTTATTTAAGCCTACTACATTATTTTAAATAAAATAAAACCAAATTGAACGAAAAAACTTTATTAACACTTATATTGCTTTTTCTTTCATTTATTTGCATAGTAAATATTCTTTTATTCTTTAAAAACTACAAAAATAAAAACACCTTAAAAAAGACTCCAAGACTCAGTCAGAATATAGCTGAGGCTATGGCAAGCAAAATTAAATTTGAATCTATTCAACATAGAAAAAAAAGAGATAATTAATAGAAATTCATTTTCTTTCCCAATCAAGTTACCAAAGTTCGGCTTTCTTAACATAGGCTAATTAATAAAATACATTTTGCATTAAGCTAATTAATTCTTTTAATTTTAATTGAGCGTTTTGAGCGTTTTAATTAAAAATAAAAGGAAATAAAATGAGAAATAATATTATCTCACTGTTATGTTTACTCTCCATTACATTTGGATCAAAACTTCAGTTGATTAATGCTGGTATAAATTCAAATGTTGTAGTTTACGCTGGCGATTCAAAATTAGACAAAAATTTGGCTACCGGTGAAAATCTGATTTTACAATCTAGAAATCAGAGTACAGAAATAACCCTAGAGTCAAAAAAAACCAATTTCAGTTATAGTTTCAATATAAATGAATCATACGAATCTGATAATGTTATTGCAGTAATGATTGGATCTGAATTAAAGAAAGATAATAATCTTCAAATTATCCAAACAAAAATGCAAGAAGATTCAAGGTCTAAAAGAACCATTGATGTGATGTTAATGAATACGTCATCAGAGAATGATAATTTTGATTTGTACGTTGATGGCTCTTTAATTTGCGAAAATTTGGGTTTTGGGAAATACAGTGATTACATTCAGATACCAAACAACTCAAGATTAATCAGTCTACACAATCATAGGGAATCCAATGCAATTGCCAAATATAATATGCCTGAGAAAAACCTAAGTGGAAAAGCCGGTACACTGATCATAAACAATAATAATGAATATTTTAATTTGGTTTTAACAATGAGTAATGGAGAGTCATTAGCTCTAGACGCAAAAGTAGGTTCGATAGTCGAAAGAAATCTAGCCGAAACAAATCAAAATGACCCAATAGTGGAAATTCGCGAGACAGCACAAGTGCAAATTGTCCATAATTCTCCATCCCCTGATGTGGATATTTACGTTGATGGTACGTTAGCAGTTGAAAATTTTAGCTATCGTTCCAGTACAGGTCTAGTCAATTTACCATTAAATACCGTAGTGGGTATTGCTCCAGCAGGTGATGATATAATTGCTGAGTTCCCATTTGCACTTGAACAAGGAGTAGATTACATAGTAGTAGCATCAGGGATTTTAAATAATACAGAAACTCCGTTTACATTATTAGCTTCCACGTTAAATCAGGAGGCACAGGATAATGAAAGCTTTGCATTGAAAGTACTCCACGGAGTTACGGATGCTCCAGCAGTAGATATTTATGCTAATGGAAGTTTGGTAATTGATTCACTAGTTTATGGTGATTTTACAGACTATTTACAATTACCAGTAGGCAACTATACAATTGATATTACTGCGCATGGTGCACAACAAGCAGTAGCTTCATTTAGTGCTCCACTTACAGGTCTTGGTGGTGGAGCTGGTATCTTGTATGCCTCTGGTTTTCTTGCAGGAGCAGATACAGATCCAGCCTTTGCGTTGGTACTTACTACCCCAAGTAGTTACGTTGTTGAACTTCCTGCAACAGAAACCTACTTAAAAATTGATAATATATTTACGGCGGAATTAAATGAATTTACATTATCGTCCAACTACCCAAATCCATTTAATCCTATTACTTCAATACGGTATAATTTAAAGACCGACTCAGAGGTTACTATCACTATATATGACTTGTTAGGAAACGTTATCAATAAATTATTTAAAGGCACCCAAAATGCAGGGTCTAAAAAAATAAATTGGAATGCAACTAACAACGCAGGAGATCAAGTAAGCTCTGGTGTCTATATTTATAAAATAGAGACTAATAATTCATCCAATTTTGGAAGAATGATGTATCTAAAGTAAACACCTCCAAGTTAATCAATAGAAAACCCCACTAATGTGGGGTTTTTTGTTTTTACAAACCTCATTAAATTTTATACTAGAATGTTTTAAAAGGAAATTAAATTGAAAAGAAGAAATTTTATAAAAACCGGAGTTATAAGTTTAACTGGAATTTCTATTTCACCGTTTATGTTATCTGCTAGAGACTGTACTCTAACATCCGCAGATATTGAAGGTCCTTATTGGTCAGAGAATCATCCAAATAGAACTATTTTAGCAAATCCTGATGAGCCTGGAACAAGAATTTTTATTTCAGGTGTAGTATTATACAATGATTGTGAAACTCCAATAGAGAACGCAATAATTGATGTTTGGCATGCCAATGATAATGGATGCTATACGGTATTTCAAGAATGTCAATCTGGGAATACAGATCAAGATCCATATAATTTACGGGGGTACATGAGAACAGATGAGAATGGAAATTATGCTTTTGAGTCTATTTTGCCAGGCTATTATTCAGGGCGTCCAAGGCATTTTCATTTCAAAATTACATCCCCATCTGGATTTGAACATATTACCCAATGTTACTTTCAAAATGATCCTAGTATTGATGAAAATTGGGAAGAAAATCATCCTGGATTAATTATTCCACTCGAGGAGACAGAAAGTGGTTTCATTGGAAATTTTGATATAATATTAGATGAAATCTTATTAAATACAGATTATAATAATTCAAAATCATTATCTAGAAATTTCAAACTACAATTGCCCTACCCTAACCCGTTTAATAATTCTATTAATATTCAATTTGAAATATTAAACCCAGGAAATGTTAATATTAATATCTATGATGTTAATGGTAAATGGATTACAACTTTAGTTAACAAAAATATTAGTTCTGGTATGCATTTAGTAAAATGGAATGGCCTAGATTCAAGGGGAATGGAAGTCGCATCTGGCCTCTATTTAGTCACTATGAAATTTGGAGAAAATGTAAAAACAAAGACATTGAATCTTGTTAAATAATCATGAATAAAAAAAAATTACTATTTGGAACTTGGCTAAATTATATAGAACAATCTGATTCTCAATGGCTAAAATTTTTTGAAAAATTTAATGAAGCTGGCATTCAAAATTTTTTTGTGCATGGTACCCCAAAAAATCTTACATCTTTAATTTCTTTAACAAATAATACTCCAATCAATATACATGGTTGGATTTGGACCTTTAATAGACCTAATGATAAGCTAGCAATGAAAAATCATGATTGGTATTCCGTAAATAAAAATGGCGAAAACAGCTATGATTCAAGACCATATGTTGACTATTACCAATGGCTTAGTCCTTTTAGCTATGGTGCAGTAGAACATATAAAAAATAATATTCTTGAGATTGCAAATATTCCTAATATAGCTTCGGTTCATCTTGATTATGTCAGGTATTGTGATGTCTTTCTACCAAGTACATTACAGGTTAAATATGATATAGATCAAAAATCAATATTGCCTCAATATGATTTCGGATATCATAAAAATGCAAGAAATCATTTTTATGAGTTATATGGTACCGATCCAATAAATATCAAAGATAAAGATCTTTATAGTTTATGGACTAGATTCAGACATAATGCTATCACTAAAGTAGTCCGAGAGTTAAAAAACATTGCACACAACAGTGGAACCATTTTATCAGCAGCTGTTTTCCCAACTCCTGAGATGTCTAAAAGAATGGTTTTACAAGATTGGGGCAATTGGGAGCTTGATATTGTTAGTCCAATGAATTATCAACATTTCTATGATGAAGATACTGATTGGATTGGTAGAAATGTTAAAATTGGAGTTGAAAAAATTGAGCGAGATTGTAAATATCTATGCGGATTATTTGCTGGCTCATTAGATCTTTTTAATTTTGAAAAAGCAATTAATGTATCTTTAGAAAATAAAGCAGATGGGGTTAATTTTTTTAGTGCTTCAGGATTATCTGATGAGAAGCTACGAATCATTAAAACTTTTAATTAAAGAAAGGAACTTAAAAAATGAGTAATAAAAAATATCGAGCTCTTAAAAACGGAAATAAAGCCGAAGAATTAGACGCAGCTGTAAATTTAATTATAAGAACTAAGTGCCCTGAAAAATGGATTATCGAAGATTTAGAGACTGGACAAAGATATCAAGCAAATGGAAATACGGAAATTGGAAAAATGTTCACACCTCTACCTGAAAAGTAATATTTTATTTTAAATACTAAAAGATCTTGTAATATTAAATCCAAAAAACATATTAGATCCACCTCTAGATTTCTCGATATAAGAACTTTCATACGTTCCCTGTGCATTTGTCAACAAGAGTTGAAATACGTGCCCTCCTGTCTCAATATCACAACCAAAACCCCATGATTGATTATAAGAACCTACTCTCTCTCCTAAGGGGAAAAATGTATCAACGTTAAGTGAAACTCTTTTTGTTACTTTAGCTCTACCTCCAATTCCCATAGAGTAAAGACGATTATAAATCTCATGCCATTGAATACTATTTTTATGAATTACTGTTGGCATTATTTGAATTGAAATACTTTGGTTTATTTTACGAGCTATTAAAAGTTGAG
Source organism: uncultured bacterium (assembly GCA_965660855.1). Classification (GTDB taxonomy): domain Bacteria; phylum Fidelibacterota; class Marinisomatia; order Marinisomatales; family UBA1611; genus JAOLAV01. The sequence goes on from CBFIBM010000006.1 coordinate 27,710, forward strand.
CATCATAAACTAGCCGATTATTGAACTTTTCATTTTTATTAATCATAGCGATTTCTACCTTAGAGAATAAAACTACCGAAGCTAGAGAGAACCGTTTCTTTGATTTTTGAGATAACAATTTTATTTTATAAAACAAATCATATGTTTTCATAAAACTACTTCTTCCAAATCCTAAACTAAATTTTTCATTAATCCCATAACTAAGATCAAACCTTACTGAGGCTTCATCCAAACCATACAAATCATAGAATCCATTTCTCATTGATCCAAATCTATGAAATATAATGAATTCTAGAGTATTCTTACGTGCCATCTCAACAGACTGAGCATTAACGATGCGTGTAGCTTTAAAAGTACCTTGAACTGCAAGAGAAGGTGTTTCAATATCATCTATGTAAGAGAAAAGATCCTCTTGTGAAACACATATTGAACTACCAAAAAATATTATAAAAATAAGTTCTATCATTTTTTCTTCAATTCTAAATTCATTTTTATTTCAACTGACTCTGCAATATTTTTTATTAAAATTTTGGGAATTTTAACATCGTAGTCTTCTAGTTGTATTCTGAAGGTAGCATTGCCATTTACTTTATTATTGTTTTTATAAATTACACCAGTTTCTTTTATAAAATTAGTCACACCATGAATTGTCATTTCTCCAGAAATAGAGACCTCTTGAGGTTGATTTGTTATCACAATTTCTTTCCAGTTATTTATACTACCATTAAAAAGTGCATTGGGATACTTTTCTGATTCTAAATAATTCTCATTAAAATGCTCCTGCATGAGGCCATTGGGAAAAACAAAACCTCTAATTGGTATTCTAAATGATGTTTTACCAGTTTCTGTATCTAAGACACAAGTTACTTGATTATTCTTAGCCTTAATATCTTCAATTGGAGTCGTGGAAAAGAAAGATACAAAACCAGATCTAGTAAAATATATACCGTTTGAGAATAAAGGGCCTAAAAATACAAAAACTATAATTATTTGTTTCATTCACATTCCATATTTAGAAACACATCTAAAACGGATAAATTTTCATTTGATAATTTTTCTCCACCAAGAGGCATAAAACCTGATGAATTTTGATCTCTTTGTACCCTATTAATGATGTTCTCAATTCCATTTCTGACATCGTTATAATTATTTGTTTTAATAGCTCCCGAAGGGCTACTCCCTGAATGGCAACCATTACAACTTTGGGCCATAATAGGAGCGATAGTTTCATTATAATAATTTTCAACAACAGAACAGTCTACATTGATTGATTCATCACTGTCTGAGATATTATTTGTACAGCTAATGAAGAAAATTTTAAAAAAAAATAAGAAAAAATATTTAAACATAAACTATCCTAATAATTAATATAAAACAATTTGCTATTTTACGGTATGTAAATATAGTATTAGATATGACACGAGGTGAAATGAATTGGAAAATAGTACGATCTGTAATTCCTATAATTGCATTATTTACTTTTTTATATTACACCAAATCACTTCAAACTAATTATGCATCTCAAAAACCAGTTTTAACTACCGATGCTTCATCTCTGTTTTGGAGATTTCAAATGAATGAAGCAAAGGACCTTATTAACCAGGTCGTCCAAATTGAAGGGGAGGTTACTGGGTATGATTCAACATTACTTATTTTGAATAACAGCTTAGTATGTTCTCCAGAAAATAATGAAAAGTTTAATATAGATATTGGTGAAAAAATTGTGGTAAAAGGAAGATGTATTAGCTTTGATGACCTATTATTAGAGCTGAGGCTGGATCATGTTATTCTTGTACAAGAAAAATAAAATTTGATTCAATTTTTATTTTAAGTATAAAATTTTATGATTATTTAATTTATCATCAACTCTAATTGAAACAATATATACACCAGTTGATATAGTGTGATCGAATTGAGATTGCCCATTCCATTCAAAAGAATTATGTCCTATTTCAAGACTTAATTCTCCTGATGAAAAAATTAAACGACCAGATAAATCAAAAATATTAATAGTACCCTTAGTCGGAGACTCTGAGTAATATTTAATAATCACTTGTCCATTAAATGGATTTGGATATGAGCCAATTAAATCAATTTTATCTGGAATTAATTTAAATTTATCAATTTTTAAATTCAGATTTTGGTTTGAAAAAGCTATTGCAGATTTAGCCTCAATAAAATATTCACCCAAACTATCTGATGAAAGGATCAAATTTTCATTGGGTTCTAACACATTATACCATGTTCCGGAAGAAAAGAATGGAACATTTTCAACAACCCGGTCTAAGCTGGAGAAATTTGCAATTACTACTATTTGATCATTGTAATTTTCAGGTGTCTGGTATGAATAACCATAAACAATAACATTTTGGTTCGTGTAACGATAAAGATCAAAAAAATCACCTTTAGCTATAGCTGGACTCATTTTTCTAAGTTTGATTAACTTTTTATAATGCGATAGGTGCTCCTGCCCTTCCTGAGTATCTAAAAAAGACCAATCAATTGGCCTATATTGTAGTTTCTCTTCATCATAATTACCATTATTATTGTCGTCTGTCCATCCAGTTTGCAGGCCAAACTCTTGCCCCTGGAAAATCATAGGTACACCTTGAGAAGTAAATAATAAAGTAGCATAAAATTTATCTCTAATTCGAGCTTGCTCTGGAGTAAAATCATTAAAGGTTACCATTTCTTGAATAAGTGATTGTTCATCATGACTAACCATATATTTCACAGCTTGCAATCTATTTTCATATGGGTCATCCCAGTTGGAATACTCATGCAAACCAATTACTTGACGCATATAAGTAATTGTTGAAAAAAATTGCCCGTGAATATCATCCTTTAAACGATCATGAAAGCTATCATGCCATCCCGATGATAAATCTGTATTTTCAATTAGCCATGGATTCGAAGGTAAATGTTCAGCTATTTGGTAAATATCAGGGTGACTATTTTTTAATATAGACGACCATGCAGGTATACCATATTCTGGCTGTTGAAGGTCCCAACCAATCATATACATTGCATCAAATCTAAACCCATCAATCTTATATTCTTCAACCCAAATATTATTTACTTGATTTATGTAGTCTATCATTCTGGGATTAAAGTGATCTAAATCCAACATTCCCCATGAACCTTCTGCCTCATTTGGATTTAATTCGGTAGAAAGTTTCACATACGGATTTAAATTGTAATCTGGTTGAATCTCCCATAAAGGACTCGACGGTCTTATATGATTCCAAATGATATCCAGTATAATTGCAATTCCTCTTTTATGAGCTTCATCAACTAATTTTTTAAACTCAAATGGAGTTCCGTAATTCGATTCTAATGAAGAAATTAGGATAGGATCATATCCCCATGAGTGATTACCAGGAAATTCATATATTGGGAGTAATTCTATAGCATTAATCCCTGTTGATTTTAAATGATCTAATTTTTCAATTATATCTTCAAATCGTCCTTGACCATTACCCATGGCAGAAAAGTCATCAATGTGCAACTCATAAATTACAAGAGTATCCATCAATGGGCGAATATATTCATTTGATTCCCATATATAATTATCTGCAGTTGTAACTCCTCCAGGGCCTATCTCGATACGAGTTCTATCATTAGAAATTCTTCTAGATAGAGGATCTGCTATTACTACACCCCCAGGTAAAACATATTGATATTCATAATGTCCTGTTGGCAGGTCTAGTTCAGCCCACCATAAATCTTCTTCATTTGGGTCTTTTTTCATTAATAATGGTTCTACTAATTCTCCATCAAATCCAGGTGCCCCTATTTGATATCTCATAAATGGCTGACTAGGTGCAAAAACCGATAAGTACATTGTATTATTAAACCAATTTGGCCCAAGCTTGATTCCATCAGGAATTGGCTCTTCAATGATAATAATTTCCTGCTCATTAAAAACCACATAATCTTGATTATTAATAGTTACATTGACCCAGATAGGATCATAAATACTGAGAGGGTTTGAGAATGGAATGTAAAGTACACCATTAGGATTTAAATAATCATTTCCTGATAATGTGTCATCACCAACATAATAAGTGATATTCTGAATTTCTTCAGATGAAAATAGACCCATACTAAATCCTTCAACATTATTTTCACTATTTGTGTGTCTTTTTGGTTGAAAAAATATTGGATCTGAAATATTTAATATTGAGTTACCATAAGCATCATTAGTTACATTAGGGTTTAAAGGATCTGAAATCCAACTATTATCCGTGCCTGAATTATTAAAATGAAAATGAAACTTATATTCGTGCTCTGATCCGATATCAAGGTTATAGCTCTTTTCATAACTATCTGTTGATGGATTATAGATCATTTCTGATAAAGCATTGGGACTAATCATCCCATTATTATTTGGTCCCCAATCATTAGCGGTTCCTGAAGGCATTGTTCCTGGAACAAACACCCTTTCAAAACTATCATTTGGTCCATTGATATACCTAAATGTGATTTCTAAAGTTTCTGAAAAAGATATAGATGCAGATAGCATTAAAAAAAGTTTTATACTTTTAACTTTATATTTTTTTGAAATTTTATTAAAAATTATATACCACACAATCCAAATTATAAAATATAATCATAGGAGTAAAACAAATTTATGATTTTATAAAATATTATGGTTATTTTTTCATGCATTGGAGCAACAAAAAAATTATAAATGACCTATTTTAGTACTTTAAAATATCATTTAATTCTTATTTTTGGTATGCATCTCGTATTAGCAGGTACGAGTGGAAAAATATCTGGGATAGTATTAGATGAAAATAATTTGCCACTCGTTGGATGTAACGTTATTGTAAAAAACACACTCTTTGGTGCCGCGACTAATATAGATGGTGAATATTATATTTTAAATGTACCTCCAGGGAATTATGATATTTCTGCGTCCATGATTGGCTATGGTACTGTAACAATAAATAACCTACAAGTAATTGTTGATTTAACGGCTAAGGCTAATTTTTCTTTAAAACCTCAGTCTATTTCAGGAGCAGAAATTTTTGTTACTGCAGAAAAACCAACCGTTCGTTTAGATCAAACTTCCATGTCTGCAGTCGTCAGTTCAGAGGATATTGAAAATTTACCTGTTTCTGATGTTGGGGATATTATTGAACTACAAGCTGGAATTGTTCGAGATCCTAATGGTGGTTTCCATGTCAGAGGTGGACGAAGCAGTGAAGTATCTTTCTGGGTTGATGGTGTAGCAACAACGGATTCTTATGATGGAAGCTCAGGGCTAGAGGTAGAAAATGCGGGAATTCAAGAAGTCCAGGTTATCTCTGGAACATTTAATGCAGAGTATGGACAAGCAATGTCAGGGATTGTAAATGTAGTTACGAAAGAAGGTACTCAAAATTACCAAGGGAATATTAATCTTTATGCTGGCGGGTATCATTCAAATCATTCAGATTTGTATTCTATATCATCACCTTTTTCTACCTGGGAATCGTTTTCAGATATAAACAATGATGGAAATTGGGATTATGGTGAAATTCTATATGATTTAAATAATAATGGTATCTGGGACGAAGGAGAAATATATTGGGATAAAAACGGGAATCAAATTTGGGATGGAGATGAGGGTTCAGAACCTTTAAATGATGATTTAGGATATGATGGTTATCTTGGTGATTATTACGATTACAATGGAGATGGAAATACCACACAACCTAGTCCTGGAGAAGGAAATGGTCGAAGAGACTGGGGCGAACATAGATTTAATCTAGACCCTAATGGATATACAAAATATTTAAATGTATTTGAGAATATTTTCCAGCAATCTAACTTTTCAGGAAGTTTTAGTGGACCCGTACCTCTTTTAAATAAAAAGTTAACTTTCTACTCAACACTTAGATATTATCATTCCATGGGAAGATACTATGGTAAAAAATTATTTACACCAATAGGACTTTTTGGAGATGAATCCATTGTACCACTAGACCCGTATTCTAAATTATCAACTCAATTAAAGTTAACTTATAAAATATCCTCAAGAATAAAACTTAACTACACCAACTATCTAACTGAAAAACAGTACAAGAGTTATGATAGTTTTTATAAATACAACCCTGATGGTATTTTAAATAAATTTGAATCTGATAGATCAAATATGTTAACCCTAACACATAGTTTAAGCCAAAATACATTTTATGAACTAAAGTTTTTATCCTTTTCTAGTGGATATAATGAAAACCTTTATAATCAAAATGATATTCCATTTTCTGTAAAAATCATGAATCAAGATCAAGTTGATGCTCTGAATATAAATGATTCAATTCGAATTAGAACAGGATATGACATTTACGAAGAAAGTCCACGGTTTTTAGTAAGCCTGCAAGAAAATGGATCATATGAAGTAATGGATTTAAGCGATCAAAAAGGCTATGTTCCCAGCGATATTTTTGTAACACCAGAGTGGTCATTTGGTATTGGGGGAACTCAAAATGGACAATTTGAAAGAAATACATCCTTTAATCAGCTAAAATTTGACCTATCTAGCCAAATTAATTCTAATAATTTCATAAAAGTTGGAATTTTATATAAAATCTACGATATGTGGGCAGATGATAAATTTCTTAATTATAAGACCAAAGGAGAATGGTCGTTGACTCAAGATGGTGATACCTTGGGATATAGTCCATTAGCTGGAGCTAGAATTACTCCGTTTACTCCCGTTATAAACCCAACCTATACTTCTGACCACAGCTATTTTAGAGTACAGCCGCAAGAAATTTCCGCATATTTACAAGACAAAATTGAACTTGATGAGTTAATTATTAATGCTGGTTTTAGATTTGACTATTTTGATCCCAATTGGAAAATTCCAAAAGATGATGAATTACCAGGTAACTTAAAATATTATTTAGCCGCAACACCAAACGATACATCTGTTATTTGGGAGCATGATTTTTCTAGTATGCACTCTGAGGTAATAATCATTGATTCAATCAATCAACAAGGAGCAGTTGCAATAGAAAATTTATTTATTACAGGTGTCGATTTTGACTCTTCAACTCAGTCTTATCAAAATGCTTTTGATGCAAAGTTATCATCCTATAGAAATTCCCACAGATGGTCCTATGGCTATACAAGTGTAAAACCAACTTATCAAATCAGTCCTAGAATAGGAATTGCATATCCGATAACGGATAAAGGTGTAATTCATGTTTCCTATGGCCATTTTTTCCAGGTGCCAAACTTTAGTCTTCTCTATGAAAATCCAGAATTTGAAATAACAGATAGTAACAATGGCGGAATTCTTGGTAATGGAGCTTTGAAACCTGAAAAAACTGTTATGTATGAAATTGGATTTAAACAAGAAATAGCCCCTAGAACTGCTTTAGATTTGACTATTTTTTATAGAGATACAAGAGACTGGGTTGGCGTTTCTACGGCAATTAAAAAATATCCAGTTGGAAATTATAGAAAATATGAAAATAAAGATTACGCAAATACTCGAGGGTTTACATTAATACTTGACCGTCAGTTCACTAATGGATTTGGTGGTGGTGTAGATTATACATGGATGGTTGCTGAAGGGACATATTCTAATCCTCAAGATGCATATTTTGATGCTCAGGACAATCAAGCTCCAAGGCTGAATATGCTCCCCTTAGATTGGGATCAAACACATACCTTAAATTTTAGAGCAACGCTTGGAAAGAACGATTGGGTGATTAGTTCCATTGGTAAATTATGGTCCGGTAAACCCTATACTCCTGTATTCAAAACTGGTGTAGTTTCTGGCGCAGGAGCATTCGCAGGGTTTGCAGATAATAGCGAGCGTAAGCCAAATATTTTCACCTTAGATATTCGAGCATCCTATAAACTAACCTTTTTAGGTTTAAACTCAAATTTATACTGTAACATTTACAATTTATTTGATCTCAGAAATGAATTTTCTGTTTGGGAAGATACAGGAAGATCTGATTATACTCTTATTGCAAAAGATGTTCCTTTAATCGATTCTGGAAGAATTGGTCATTTAACTGAGCATTTATTAAAACCTGATTGGTATGGAGAACCAAGAAAAGTAAATATTGGATTGGAACTGCAGTTTTAAACATGAAAAAAATCTTAGCTATCATAATATTTATTTTTGTTTGTTCGACCTCTAAACTTTATTCGACATCAAAAGGAAACTCTCTATCACGAGCAAAAAATAACCACTCTGGAAATAAAGTAAGAACTACCTTTTATAATTACGGACTTATTGGGCGATGGACAAGCGAGCCTGAAGATATAGGCGGTGAGTGGCCAATCAATTCTGGGCATGAATATATTGGTGATGTTGGTCATATGGTTGGTTCAGAATTTAAAGATTTAGATGGTAATGAGAAAAAAAGTGTAATTACAATTGATAATCCGCGCGGGAGTGAATTCAATCTAGATACTCATTGGGGTTGGGAGCCATTACCTGGATATAATAATCCAGATACAACACTTGTTGCCATGAGTCATATGGGACCATCAGAAAATCCAGATTATAAAAATAACACTTGGCCTAACCAGTGGCCTGATAAACTTGAAGACCCACTTGATCCAGGCTGGCCAGATTCTTGGAATGGATATTTTGGTAAAAATCAAAAGAATGCTGAGCAGGAAAGTTTTTTTGTTATGGATGATGCTCAAGATGCAGAATTTTTCTATTATCCTGATTCTAACGATTTACAAAGACGTGGAATGGGTCTAAGATGTACTCAGAGAGGACTTCAATGGAATCATATTTTAGCTGAGGATGTTTTATTTTGGCTTTATGATATAAAAAATATAAGTGATTATGATATTGAGAAAATGGTTTTTGGATATATCGTTGGAACCATCACCGGAGGAGATGGTGATAGTGGAGATGATTGGGCAGATTTTGAGAAAGAAGATGATATTGCTTACTCCTATGATAATGGAACTGATTTAGAAACTGGCTTAGGCGGTGTCGGTGCAAGTGGTTGGTCACCAGTTGGGCTTGCGGGATATGCCTTTCTTGAAAGCCCTGGAAACCCATATGATGGAATTGATAATGATGGAGATGGATCAGATGGATCCGGACTTACTTTGTCAGAAGATATTTTCTCAGCAAGAACTTATAACATTGGCGATACTGTTGTAGTCATAAATTATCAAACATATGAAAGAACATTAATCTCAATGCCTGCTGAAGGAATTATTGTTCAAAAGTCAGATAAAGAGTATGCCTTCCTCCCCGGCTCTAGCTTAGAAGAAATACCCAGAAATTTAATTGATGATAATTTGAATGGACTTATCGATGAGAATAATGGTGCATCCGTAGAGATTGCTCCTGGGGTTTTTGAAGATTTATATTTGTATTTTGACCCAATTTCAGGAGAAGGATTAAAATACATTGACTACTTTAATGGTATTGGTTTATCAAATAACTTAATTGATGAAAGTCGTGAAGATGGAATTGATAATGATGGAGATTGGAATATTGCTACTGATGATGTGGGCATAGACGGTATGCCGGGAAGTAATGATCTTGGTGAGGGAGATGGAGTTCCAACTTCTGGTCGCGGTACTGAATTACCTGGAGAACCCAATATCGATAAAACAGATGTTGATGAATCTGATCAGATAGGATTATCTAGTTTTTATTATTTTAATTTTGGAGTAGGCCCTCAGATGAATGATGATAATAGATTATGGGAAGAAATGTTACCGGGTTATTTTAATAATGCTGTTTCAAATACCGATGCTGATTTTTTATTTAGCTCTGGTTATTTCCCATTACAAAAAGATTTAACAGAAAGATTTTCAATATCATTATTATTTGGAGATAATCTTCCTGATCTAATTCGTAATAAACAGACTGTACAAACTATATATAATCAAAATTATAATTTTGCTAAAGCTCCTGATCTTCCAACTTTAAGTTCATATGCTGGAGATGGGTATGTAACAATTTATTGGGATAATGCCGCAGAATTTTCAGTTGATAGAATAACCGGAGAAGACTTTGAAGGCTACAAGATTTATAAGGCAACAAATACTCAGTTTACGGATGCGGGAGTGGTAACTGATGCATTTGGAACAGCAAAATTTAATATTCCAATTAAACAATATGACCAAATAAATGAATATGAAGGCTTCTTCCCTGGTCATGTAGATGGAATACAATTTTATCTTGGTAGCAATGATGGACTTGTTCATTCATGGACGGATACAAATGTTATTAATGGCCATCGCTACTTCTATGCCGTAACCGCTTATGATCACGGATCAATTGAAAAAGAAATTCTTCCTGCTGAAACCTCTAAATTCGTTACTATGGACAGAGGAGGTAATATTATCACTGGTAAAAATGTCATATCCGTGATACCTGATGCTCCGGCATTAGGCTATATACCAGCACCTGATGAAAAATTTGTTTATCCAGTCGGTACACCAATTGGAACAGGTACTCTAAAGGTCAAAACTATTGACCCATCAAAGATTCCTGATAATAATACCTACAGAATATATTTTAAAGATACAAAAATGAATGGAATTGATGATGATGGAGATTGGTCAGTAGAAATCCATGATGTTGGTAGCGATGGATGTAGTGATAATTTTGAGGATGGTTTTGGTGGGTGCTATGATGAAGCTAATTTAGATGCTGAAGACTTAAATCAAGATAACTGGAATGATTGTGGATCTGATGGAGTATGTAATCAAGATGAGCCTGGATTTAATCCCATTGAAAATCCAGACCCAAACAATGATGACTATGATTATAATATGAATCCTACTGGAAATGAAAATAATAACAGATATGATTTAGGTGAGAATACTGAGGCCAATGGTTTTCCTGACAATGGTGAACCAAATATTGATGAAAGTGACTTAGAAGAAGCAATTCCTATTACAACTCAATTTATGATACTAAACATCACAAATGAGTCTGACTTGGATACTGTTGTTTTTTGGAATGATAATTTAGATAGTGATTTAGGACAATTTGATGGTATGGTTTTAGAAATTCAAAACCAAAATACTATTAGATTAGATCAAGAACGATCCCATTTTTATCCACAGACAGATACAGACTATTCATTTAATATTTCTCCATTCAATTTTGGGGGGATTGAAACTCAAGGAGTTAGATATCCTCGAAGCTATGGTATTGTTTTTTCAGATACAGCAATTCATAAGACTCTACCTGTGGTTGTCAAAAGAACGAATGGTCAGAACCTAACTATCGATTCTTCTAGAGCTAATTTTTATATCATAGATTTAGATAATCCAGATTTAAATATAGATATTGCCGTGATTGATCAAAGTTGGTCCTATTATAGTTTAGCGACTGGATTACCTGATTCTGTACCTATAGATTCCATCATAAATAGTAAATTTTATTTAAATCCTGATGAATTTAACGATTTTAATATTATTGATACCGTTTTAGGTACATGGTCAGATATTGGTTTTGCTCCGTCAAGTTTTGGTAGTAATTATGCATTGAAAGTGACTCTTGCAAAGCCAGGGCATTTTTCTTATTCTGATAGGATTATCATTTTAGAAAATGTGAAGGATACATCCATAGTTACATGGAATATTACACCAGGTCACGATAATATTTCTGGGCAAAAAACTCCATCCCATGGTGATACTTTATCATTATTCATGACCAAACCGTTCTCCAGCGCAGATGTCTATGAATTCGTATCTGAAGGCCATTCACTCGAAGAAAAAAATATAGATTTTTTATCAAAAAATATAAAAGTTGTTCCTAATCCTTATATTGTTGCAGCTAGTTGGGAAGGACAAAACCCTTATGCTGATGGTAGAGGACCTCGGTCTATTCATTTCACACATTTACCACCTCAATGTAAGATCCAAATTTTTACTTTAGCCGGAGAGCTTGTAAATACTTTAATCCATGATACGAGTATCGATGATGGATCTTATGAATGGAATATGCTAACAAAAGATAATCTAGATATTTCATATGGGCTTTATTTCTTTCATGTTGAACCCATAAATAGTGAAATAAATTCTTTCACGCCTCATCTTGGAAAATTTGCTGTTATAAAATGATAATTCTTTCAAAAAATCTAATACTTATTTTTTTTACATTTGAGTTACTGTTTTCTCAATCGGTTACAAAAACTGGCACTACTGCGGGACAGTTCTTAAAAATTGGTGTTGGAGCAAGAGCGCTGGGAATGGGAAGTGCTTTTTCGTCTGTTGCTGGTGATGGTTCATCTCTGTATTGGAACCCAGCTGGAATTTCTAGACTCAAAAAAAATCAGATCATATTTGATCACCAAGATTGGATATTAGATGTTGATTTAGATTTTATTGGAGCATCATTTAAAACTCCGTTCGGAACTATTGCTGCGGCGATAAATACCATGCATATGGGTGAGATGGAAGTAACAACTACTCATAATCCTGAGGGAACTGGAGAGAAATTCAATGTAGGTTCAATTATGGGACAGCTAACATTTTCGAAATTACTTACCGATAGATTTTCTTTTGGGATATCCACAAAGTACATACAAGAAACCATATATAATTCAAAAGCAACGGGACTAGCTATAGATCTCGGTACCCTTTATTATACCCAAATTGAAGGACTTAAAATGGGCATGAGTATTTCAAACTATGGTACTAAGATGAAAATGAGTGGTAGAGATTTATTATTGCAAACAGAGGTAGATCCTAGTTTAGAATCTGACCCTACAAATATAAATGCTAATTTTGAAACGGATCGGTTTGAACTCCCATTAATTTTCAGATTTGGCGTTTCTTATGAAAAATCACTATTAACTGATTTTGATATTTTGATTGCAGCAGATGCCTTGCATCCAAATGATAATACTGAAAGTATTAACCTTGGATCAGAAATATCATATAAAAATTTCTTATTTATTAGATCTGGAATTTCAAATCTTTTTCAAAATGATCGTATTTCAGAGGAGTCTTTTGGCCTAGGTATTAAGGTAAAATTAGCCAACTCATTTTACCTGATCGATTATTGCTATCAAAATATGGGACCATTAGGTAATCCCAAAAAAGTGACGCTTACCACACTATTTTAGAAACCTGAAATTCATTGGTATATAAACATTTTTTTTTTATAGATTATAAGATCTGGTTTTTGTTATTTATTTATAAATACATTGTATAATTAACAATATTATAGCATTTATCAGATCAAAAGGACTAATCAATAATTATCTAAAAGGAGCAATAGATATAATGAAAATGTTAAATATTTTTAAGCATATTTTTGGTCTTACACTTCTCACCTTTTCAGTTTATGGTGCGAATGTAACTTTCCATGTAGATATGCAATTTGAAACTGTAACCAATGGTGTTTACCTTGCCGGTGGAGATGCGGGTAATCCAGGTTATGAGATGACTGATGAAGATGGAGACAACATCTATTCATTAACAATAGAATTAACACAAGAAGCGTACGGAGATTGGTTTGGTTACAAATTTGTCAATGGACCTATCGATGCTGGATGGCAAGGTGCTTGGGAAGTTGTTCCAAATGCTTGTGGTTTTGGAGAACACGCAGATAGACGAGCTGCAGTTCTTGAAGATAATTATGAATTACCTCCCGTAGTATTTGGCGACTGTTCACCTGACGGACAAACAACCATGGTGTTTAGGGTAGATATGCAATATGAAGAAGTTTCCATTGATGGAGTTTGGCTTGCTGGCGGAACTGCTGGTAATCCTGGTTTTCCTATGTTTCCAGGTGAAAATGGTATATGGTCTAGAACTCTAAGTATCAATGAAAACACAGCGTTCACTTATAAATTTGTGAATGGAATGATTGATGCAGGTTGGCAAGGTGCCTGGGAAGAAGTACCTGATGCATGTGGAGTTGGTGACTTTAATGATCGTTCCGTTGATGTTGGGACAGAAGATACGACCCTACCCGCGATTGTTTTTGGAACATGTGATGAAGCGGTTACAGAAGTTGATGTAACATTTCATGTCGATATGCAACACGAAGAAGTTTCTACAGGCGGTGTATGGCTAGCCGGTGGAAATGCTGGTAACCCTGGATTTGAGATGAATGATGGAGATGGTGATGGAATCTACTCTCTTGTTTTAACATTAGGTATAAACAGTACATTTGGTTATAAATTTTCAAATGGGCCTATCAACCCAGATTGGTCAGGTGGATGGGAGGAAGTCCCTTTAGCTTGTGCATTTGGAGACTTTGCCGATCGTTCAGTATCTGTCGGAATTGCTCCACTAGAGCTACCTCCAGTTGTTTTTGGTGAATGTACTGCAGATGGTGCTGTTCTTGTTACATTCCAAGTAGATATGCAAAATGAAGTTCTCATTGATGGAACGGTATGGTTAGCGGGTGGAAATGCTGGAAATCCTGGTTATCAAATGATGAATGAAGGTGGTGGCAGTATATATTCCCATACGTTAGTACTTGGTAGTGGAACTAATTTTGGGTATAAATTTGTGAATGGTCCTATTGATGCTGGTTGGAATGGTGCATGGGAAGAAGTACCTGCAGCTTGTGCATTTGGAGACTTCGCTGATCGTCAGGTTACCATCATTGAAGCAGATATGTTATTACCTCCCGTTGCATTTGGTTCCTGTGATCCAATACCCGTTGAATCAGCGACAGTTACTTTCCAAGCTGACATGAGTAATTTAATAGCCCAAGGATGGAATGGTGAAACCAGCACAATGAATGTTATGGGTATGTTAACAAATTGGGGCGATGGTGCAATAATGATAGAAGATCTTGTTAACCCGAGCATTTACACATTTACAACAGAACCAATAACTGCACCGGTCGGTTCACTTCACGAATGGAAATTTAAAGCCTTCTCTGAAGCAGTATCTTTTACAAATGGTGGCTGGGAAGTAGGCGAGAATTTTATTTTAGAATTCACTGGTGAAGATATTATTTTAGAACCAATGGTTCCAAGAATTAATATTTTAGGTGAGCTTGCTAATGCAGTTACTGTAGATATTCATGTAACATGGAATGAGGGAACTCTGAACGTTAATACTGGGGAGCCATTTCCTGAAACTCCTGACACACTTATAATGAATGGTGATTTTCTTAATGGTTGGGGAACTTGGGGTGATTGTATGGGGGCTGATTGTGCTACGCCGGTAGGACCAGCTTCTAATATTCCAAGACTTACAGACTCAGATGGAGATGGTATTTATACAGGTACACTTGAACTACCTGCTGGACATGGAAATGTGTTAACTTACAAGCTAGGTGCATATTACCCTGGTGTTGAGAATACAGCAGATGTTGCAACTAATGGTGCTATGGATAATGAAGGAGGATTTGGCGCTGATAAGATTTTTATCATACCAACTTCTACTGATGAAAATATTGCTCTTGAAACAGTATTTGGAGATAATAATCCTCTAAATCCATTTTTACCTGTACAAATAACTTTTCATTTAGATATGAGAGATCATCAAGTATCTGATGATGGTGTGCATGTTGCAGGGACAATCAATAGCTGGAGCACAACGGCTACTCCTTTACATGACGAGGATGGTGATGGAATCTATATCGGGCATGCAGAAGCAACCCCCGGAGATACTATTTACTACAAATTTTTAAATGGAAACTCATGGGGAACTGATGAAGCCGTTCCAGATCCTTCATGTGGTGGAGCAGGTGGATATGGTTCCGATAGATTTTATCATGTGCCGCAAGGTGACTCTGACATTCCTCTAGTCTGTTTTGGTGAATGTATAACATGTGAAGAATCCTATGTAACATTCCATGTGGATATGTCTGAAGTAGAGTCTATATCCGAAAATGGTGTTTTTGTTGGCGGTGGAGTTTTCTACCCTGACTTTCATTTAATGGAAGAAGTTGATGAAAATTTATATGCTTTAAAAACTGTTCTTCCAGAAGGAACTCATCTTTATAAATTTAATAATGGTGGTACAGATGCCACTTATGAAGATGGCGGAGCATTATCAGCTGAAGGCTGTGGAGTAGGTGCTTACAACGATCGTGAAATCCTGGTTGGTGAATTAGATATGATGACTGAACCATTTTGTTATAGTTCATGTTATACATGTAGCGGCGGTGTTGATCCAGTGGAAGCAAATGTAACTTTCTCAGCTGACATGAGTATTTTACTAGCGCAAGGGTGGGATATGGAAACTTACTCAATGAATATTATGGGTACTCTCACAAATTGGGATACGGGTCTCCCTATGGCGCCTGATCTTATTGATCCTAACATATATTCATTGACTGCTACAGTTTTAGCAATTCCTGGAAGTATGCAAGAATGGAAATTCAGAGCATTCCCAGGTGAAAATTTCACAAATGGTGGTTGGGAGGTTGGATCTAACCATATTGTAGAATTCACTGGAGAAGATCTTGTATTAGAAACAATGGTTCCAAACATTAATATAACAGGTGAACTATTAAATAATGTTACCGTAGATATTCATGCATTGTGGAGACCAGGTGTTTATAATGTAAATACTGGAGAGGTATTTCCAGAAGTACCTGATACATTAATCATGAATGGTGATTTCCTGAATGGATGGGGAACTTGGGGTGACTGTATGGGGGCTGATTGTGCTACGCCAGCAGGACCAGCTTCTAGTATCCCAAGACTTACAGATTTAGATGGAGATGGTATATATACTGGTACACTAGAACTGCCTCTTGGACATGGAAATATATTGACCTACAAGTTAGGTGCATATTATGCAGGGGTAGAAAATACAGCCGATCTTGCTGAAAATGGTGCTATGGATAATGAAGGTGGGTTTGGTGCTGATAAAATTTTTGTCATCAATCCATCTACTAGTGGAACAATTGTCTTAGAAACAGTTTTTGGTGATAATAATCCAATGAACGATGCTTTATCAACGGATAATAATTTTGGTTTCATGCCAAAAGAATTTGCCCTGTTAGGCAACTATCCTAATCCATTTAATCCAGTTACTACCTTACAATTTGATTTAGATTACTTATCCAATGTAAAAGTAACTGTATTTAATATTGCAGGTAATGAAGTAGTCACGCTTAAAGAAGGTGAGTTAGAACCAGGAAGACATTCTATTCAATGGAATGCTTCAAATAATTCTGGTCAAAAAGTACCTTCAGGTCTCTACTTATATAGAGTTACCTCAGATAATAGAACACTTACAGGTAAAATGTTATTATTAAAATAAGATAACAATACCTCATTACTAAAAAAAAGGGGAGCTAGCTCCCCTTTTTTTTGTTCATTTTGAAAGTAAAATTATTCATGTTTAAAATCCGATTACCTTTCCTAACCTCTTTTATTATAATTTTTCTTAATTGTGAAAATCCAATAGATACGAATACTCTAGTTAAGGTTGGCTCTAGGACCATTACAAAAAATGATTTTATTGAAGCCTATTCAAAAAGGTTAATTCAGTCTAAGATTAAAGATTCAAATTTTGAGCGTGACAGAGTATTAAATCAATTAATAAGAGTAAAATTATTTTCTGAAGCAGCAAAACTGTCAAATATAAAGTTAGATTCAATAGGTAAAAATAGAGTACAAATATATGAGGAAATTGCACTAAGAGATCAATTATATGATGAAATCATATTACCGATTAACATTGATATTTCTGATTCGATCGCGAGATTACATTACGAGTGGAAGAATACTGAGATTCACCTCTCGCATCTTTTTCATAACGATAAAACAGTACTTGATACGATTCTTCCATACCTTAAAAACGATACATCACAATTTAAGTTATTCTCCAGCGAACTCTTCAAGAATAAAAATTTAAAAAAATCTGGTGGTAATTTGGGTTGGATTAAGTATGACGATTTAGATCCTAACTTAGAAGAGAATGCATTTTCTATTCCCTATGATATCCCCTCTGGACCTTTTAGATCTAGTTATGGTTGGCATATCCTATTAAAAAAAAATTCAAGGAAACAAATGATTTTAGATGAAAATCATTATCAACATATTAAAAATAAATTAAATAATGATATTTTAAAAAAAAAGAGACAGATATATGCAAACAACTATATTAATAATCTTCTAGAAAAAGATGTTTCCATTGATGACTCTATCACTTATGAAATTTTAAACAAAATAAATACAATAGTTTTTACTAAAAATAAAATTAAACTAAATAATAATCATGAAATTTCAAAAAAATTTAAAAATATTATTTTAGGATTAAAATCAAATGAAAAAACAATCTTAGCAAAATTCCCAGGCGGTGAATTTACTGTAAATGACTTACTAAATAATTTAAGAACAATAAACCCTGAATTATTTTTAAAGAACCCAGTCCAACAATTTTATAAATCCTTAAGAGATAAAATATTAACTGAAAAAGCTAAATTTAAAAATCTGGGAGAGCACCCCTCTGTTAAGTTGAAAATTCAATCAAAAATTGATGAAAATCTTGCAAGGCAATACTTACTTATGAACTCTTCAAATCAAAAAGATACACATTTTTCAAAAGAAGAATTAGAAAATTTAGTTGAAAACTTAAAATCTAAAATTCCTATAACTCATCATACAAAGAATCAAAACAAACTATTTAATACTTTATAGTCCTTATATTTTTGTAAACCTTATTGCTTGTCCACCACCATCCGGAAGAATAATTTTATAACTATCTCTATTTGTAATTAATATTTCTTCAATTTCAATTTCTTCAGGTTTATTTAGCCAGCCACCATTTTTGTTATCTTTATAAATTGTTGCTTTGTATTCTTTTTCTTCTTCTAAAAATGATAAACTAATTTCAATCTCTCTAGAGTTTTGATTTGTAATACTACCAAGAAACCAATCATCACTATTAATATCTTTTCTAACTGTAGTTATATATTTTCCAATTTCTCCATTAAGTACTATTGTTTTTTCCCAATCAGTAGGAACATCTAATATAAATTGAAATGCTGGATGACCTTCGTAATTACTAGGTAAATCAGCGGCCATTTGGATGGGAGCATATATGACAACATATAAAGCTAACTCTTTCGCAATAGTACTCGGAATATGATGATTTTTATTTATATTCCTATCACTTTGACTATTATATCGATACTCCTTTAAGTTAAAAATTCCAGGTGTGTAATCCATAGGGCTACTCAACAACCTTGTGAAAGGTAAAATTGTTGTGTGGTTAGGTTTGTTGTGTGCATCAATTGGCATAAAACCATTAAATTCTTGACCTCTAGCACCTTCCCTAGATACCATATTAGGATAAGTCCTGCGTAAACCTGTATCTTTTATAGGCTCATGGACAACTATAGAAACCTCATATTTTGCGGCTGTTTCTAATACTTTTCTAAAATGTTCTACCATGTATTGCCCATGGTGCCATTCCATTTGAAGTTCACCATTCTCATCTACTCTTTTTATATTTTTACTTCCGTCATTTACATATCCAGTTTTAACGACTCTTATTCCCATTTTTTGACAATATGCGAAAGCTTCTTCAAGTTGGTTTTCATAGTTATCTATTTGAGTACCTGTCTCATGATGTCCAACTATTCTTATACCTTTTTCCGCGGCGTATCTAGCAATTTCTTTATCATTAAACTCAGGATGTGGTGTAGAAAATTCAAATTTTTCTCCATCACCAGTACAACACCAATCTTCATCCCAACCAAGATTCCAACCTTCAACTAAAACACCTTCAAATCCATATTTTGATCCAAAATCAATATACTCTTTCACTCGCTTAGTCTTTGCTCCATGATGTGGTCCGGATCCCCAAGAAGATTGATTTGTTCCAATCATCTCCCACCAAAGTCCAATATATTTTCCAGGATTTATCCAACTAACATCTTCTAATTTATTTGGTTCATTTAAATTTAATGTCATAGTAGACATAGCAAGTTCAGATGGATTCTTTCCAACCAGAATGGTTCTCCACGGAGAATGGAATGGCGCTTTTGTACGAACTTTAATACCATCTGACCAAGGAATCAGATCGCATTCCAAATAATTAGTACCATTTGCTTTTAGAGTCATACTGGAATATTCAGTAAGGTTAGCTTCATGTACAGCTATTGTAATTCCATCTTTTCTTTGTGTGGTAAATGGAGTTTGTACTGCTTCTGGACCTAACCTGTCCTCTTTGCTTAAATTTTCTACTAACTC
This sequence comes from uncultured bacterium, assembly GCA_965660855.1. Lineage (GTDB taxonomy): Bacteria > Fidelibacterota > Marinisomatia > Marinisomatales > UBA1611 > JAOLAV01. The sequence goes on from CBFIBM010000006.1 coordinate 47,836, forward strand.
TGAAAATTTATCTCTATCAATTTCACTAATAAGTGTATTCGCATATAAAAACTCATATCTACGATATGCATAAGCAGGAATCCACCAAGAAGGTGAATCTTCAGAAAAATTAAATTCTGTTAACTCATCTAAAATATTAAAGGAATCTAGCTCAGGCTGATCTTCAATTTGATACCTAAATCCAAGTCCATCATCATATAATCTAAAATGGACTACCATCTCTAATAATGTTTTTGAATTTTCTAAAACAACAGATAATTGATTATAGTGGTCTTTTATTAATTTTTGCTCACCCCACACTTGTGTCCAATCTGAATTAGAACTACTGAATTGCTTATCTTTAATAATTAAGTTATCAAAAAAATCAAATTTATCTGTTTTCATTCCTAAAATAGATTTATCAATAATATCTTTGCTATCTTTTTTTAATGAATATGAGAGGATTCCATTATCCAAGCTAATATCCAATACTAAAGATGTATCAGGCGACCGCAATTGGTTGAAATTTTTATCTCCACAAGAAGAGAAAAATAATCCTAAAAATAAAATAGGAATAAGTATTATTTTTTTCATTTAAATGCTCCGTAACATTAATATGTAATTAAATTTATAGACTATATTACAAAGAAACTTAAAATAAAAACTAAGGTAAAATAGGACGTAAAATTTGATCAGATGCAATTGCTCCAAAAAATCCGAATCCTCCCTCTAATCCAGAAGACCTGCCTTTTGTTGTGTTTGGTACGGTAATATTTGTATAGTCCTCAGAAGCACCTCTTATAAAATAGTCATAATAGTTTTCATCCATTGCCATTAACTTAATTAAAGCTATCTGAGGGTCAATATTTGATACATGTTCATCACAAAATATAGGATAAACATTGTGATTGTTCTCTGATAGTTCAACAATACTTGATTTATATCCATAGCACCATTTTTCTAATGTAGAAAAATAATTTATATTTGGTTCGATTAAAATTTGTTCAATTAATAGTCCATATTCTACATTTGAATTTTTCCATGAAACTTCATATTCATTATAGAAAGAAAGAGTATCAATGACTAAAGAATCATTTATAATAGGAAATTCGGGAGTCAGTAGACTACCACTAACTAAATTATAACCTGGTGCATTAATCGACAGTGTATAATTCATATTTGGAATAGGTATAAATTGCCCCGAGGTATCTTTATAAATATTTACTCTTGTCGAAAAAGTGGTATCAATATCAAATGTATCAATGACTGTAAAAATAGTTCCACCAAATTCAAAATATGATGTATCAAATAATGTTGTATCAAAATTTATGTATTCAAACTCTACGAATGAAAATGTTGTGCTATTACCTTGCTCATCTGTAATAATTACGATCGCATCATCTATGAGTGCTGCAGGAACAAAAATTGAATCAATAACCCAAAATCCATCCTCATCACCTTCTTTATCATTTTCGTTTTCATAATATTCATATCCTAAAGTATCTACACTTACAAAAATTTGAGATTTTTCATCCAGATTTGTTGTTCTATATACACCAATAAAACTTTCAGAGGTACCATCATTAATTTCATCTAGATTAATGATTCCTATTACATTTAATAAATGATCGTAATTTGAATCTATATTTTCCCAATTAGAATTGGTACATCCCAATGGTAATAGTAAAATTAAAAAATAGAAACTAATTATTACTTTAGAAAACAACTTTTACTCCCAGAGTTATAATCAGAGGGAACATAGATATTGCTCTTCTCTGAACCCCTAATTGATCTCCTGTTACAAGATCTCTATTAATACGGTATTGATAAGTTAGAACATTAAAATGTCTTGTAAGATTCATTATTTGAATATTAGTATCATATTCTACTCCAAATAAGTTCCCACCTTTTCTTGTAATACCCATATCGAGTCTAAAGTAATCTTCATATCTAGCTGAATTTTTCTTTCCTACTAAATATTTATCATATGGGAACCATCTTGATTCTTCACTAATAGACTGGTTCCATTCTGTTACTCTTCCAATAATATTTGTATATGGGTTACCACTCATTTGGGTAATTGAGGAACTTAACTGGAGGGTTTTTGTAAGCATAAAATTTCCAACAATATTAAGAGTATGGGTTCTATCAAAACCCGGAAAATGACTTCCACTTATTTCATTATCATATTTAGTTTTAGAATATGTATAACCCAACCATCCATTTAATCTACCAGATGATTTTTTGATAAGAAACTCAACTCCTTGAGAATTACCTTTTGTATCCCAAAATTCATTAGTTGTATTCGTTGTATCTGTTGGAACTTCATCTTCGTCCTCTGTATCTAAAGGACTTTCTTTTAGGGTTAATAAATTGTCAAAAGTTTTATTATAGATCTCAACTCTCAAAAAAATATTTTTATTTGTTAAATATTCAAAACCTCCAATAAAATGTTGCGATACACTTGCTTTTTTATCCTTTGGAATTCCTAGCCAAAGCTCAACAATTCTCAAGTTCTCATCTTGATTTGTCGCCGTAGTTAGAAATTGATGATAAACACCCCAATTAAATTTAAAAGCTATATTATCTGAATAGTTGTATTTCAATCCTAACCTTGGGTCTAAGTATATTTTGTTATGTAAACTATATTTCGTTGTTCTTATTCCACTTTGTAAATTGAACTTTCTATTAATTTTCCATTTATCTTGAAAAAAAATTGATATTTCTCTTGTTTCATTCTTTTGACTTAAAGGATTAAATACCAACGAGGTGTCTTGGTTTATAAAATCAAATTTAATACCTAAATCAAAGTTTATAGTTTTTAATTGAAGGCCAGAACTTATTTCATGATTCTCACTGGCTTTCCATAATACCTCCGATTCAATTGTATTATCATAAATGACATCAAAAATATTATAACCAACATCGGAAAAATATTGTGTAGTAGAATCTGAATAATCATAAATTGTACTATCTGATATAGAGATATCAAAGTCAAATCTATAACGACTATTTGAAAAAAATGTTTTTGAAACTATCGTTGGTGAACAAATCCATCTCCAAGTTAAACCATTTGTTTTATTTCCCCATGGCCACTCAATATCAAACTTATTTTTATTTGTAATGGTTGTATTTCCATCTTGATTTGTGGAATTATCAGAATAGGAAAAGCTCACAACATCATCACCATAGAACCTAGAATAGGTTAATCGATGATCCGGATTGATATCTAAATTGATTTTAACCTGATAGTCATAAAAAGAATATGGAAATTGAAAGTATTGATCACTACCATCTTCATTTTTATTTCCATTTGGAATTTTTGCTCTATTCAAAAGTTGATCCAGCCATGTTCGTCTTCCGGAAATCATCCAAGAACCTTTTAATCTTTTAAATTTTGGCATAGGCCCTTCTAATAATCCTTTTGTAGAAATAAAAGAAATATCAGCAGATCCTCTGACTTCTTGTATATTTCCTTCACGATTTATAACATTTAAGATTGCACCCATTCTTCCACCATATCTAGCAGGAAACCCTCCCGCATGGAAATCAGCTTCTTTTATTGCATCTGTATTAAACGTTGAAAAAATACCAAAAAGGTGAAATGGGTTATATATCGCAATACCATCTAGCATGATCAAGTTCTGATCCGGTGTACTTCCTCTAACGTATAATGCGCTAGATAAATCACTAGAGGTTTGTACGCCAGGTAACATCTGTAATGTACGAAAAACATCTGGCTCAATAAATGCAGGAGCTGCATTTATTTCTCTTAAATCTAAAGAAATCTGACTACTTTCAATGGCTCTTTTAAATTTTTGTCGTTCCGCAGTGACTACTACTTCCGATGTTTGTATTACCTCTTCTTTCAAAAAAATTTCTAATCTTAATGATTTATTAGATTCTATAGTAATTTTTTTTTGGTACATAGAGTACCCAATCATAGATGCATTTATTTCATAAACACCAATAGGCACATTGGGTATAACAAAATATCCATCTCGATTTGTTGTAGACCCTAAATATTTATTGTTCAGAAATACATTTGCATATGATATGGGCTCCCCGGTACTTTTTTCTCTAACAAAGCCACTAATTGATTCACTCATAGCTAAGGTAAAGATTTGAATAATCAATAAAAAAAATAATTTAAAATTCATTCATTTAATTTAGCTTAAAAAAATAATAAATTATTTTTAATATTTATATATCATTCCATCGCGCTTTAATTTTGAGTATTTTAACCACTTTATTAAACTTGCTATTTTTTGAATCGTAATACTGAACACTCCAAATGATTTCTCAACGACACCTCTTATAATAAATAATTTTTCCCAATTAAGAAGATCACCAAACTCTTTGAATACATCCGGAAACATAACACATTCATATATCGCAGTTTCATCTTCTAAAGTTAAAAATTGCATAGGCTGATGATTCTTAGTAATAGATTCTTTACGAGTAATACATACTCCCATTAAATAAATTGTTTTTCCAAAAAACTGAGGAATATCACTTGCATATTTTATACGATGACTAAGCATTTGTCTATAGATAGAAATTGGGTTTGTGGAAACAGAAAAGCCAAAAGAATCTAATTCTAATTTTAAAATATCTTCTTTTTTTATTTTAGTCTGAAAAGGGGATCCCGAAAAAATAATATTGTTATCATTTTGAAGATAATAACCTGCAACTTTATAAGCAATTTCTTGATGAGACTTGTCAAATGCAATTTTATCAAAACAGCCCGAATTGGTAAGAAGAATTGCATCTGACAAGTCAAGGTCTGTACGAATCAAAAAATTCTCAAGAGATTCAAATTCCCCTGCTTTTCTTTCATCTAAAATGGTATTAATTGCTTTTATTTGAATGTTTTTTATACTCATAAAACCCATTATAATTTTATCCTTATAGCCTCTCCATTCGTAATAACTTTTATTTATATCTGGTTTTATAATTTTAACTCCAAATCTCTTTGCTTCACTCATATAAGCATAAGAAGAATAGTAACCACCTCTATTCGATATGACAGCTGCTAAAAATTCTGCAGGAAAATGAGCTTTAAGATATGCACACGTAAATGAAAGCATTGCATAAGAAGCAGAATGAGGTTTACAAAAAGAGTAACCTACAAAAGATTTAATCATTTCCCAAACTTCATTGATTACTCTTTCTGAATACCCTCTTTGAATAGAATTATTAGTAAATTTTTTTTTCCAATACTCTATAAGATGTTTCATGGATTCACGGCTCATTGTTTTTCGTAAACGTTCTGCTTCACTATATTTCATTCCAGCCATTTTCATTACCGCTAACGAAACTTGCTCTTCATAGACCATAATACCATAACTCTCTCTTAAAAATTCTAAATCAGGATGAACTAAATTCCATTTTTCACCACGTATCCTCGATAACATAATATTTGTAAATCGATTTGCAGCAGGTCTAATAATAGATGAATAAATAACTACATGTTCGAAATCAACAGTTCTTGATTTTGATAATAATTGTCGAGTAGCAGGGCTCTCTATATAAAAAACACCTATTGTTTTTCCACTTTTCATCATTTCCATTGTTTTAAAGTCTCCTACTGGTTGAATAGAATGATAATCAAAATATTTATTTTTTAATTCCGATTCTTCATAATGCAAATTAACTTGCTTGATTGTATCTCGAACAACAGATAAACTTCTGTTTCCTAAAATATCAATCTTCAATAGACCTGAGTCTTCAACTTGATGTTTTTCCCATTCAACAATCTGTACACCTTTTGGGGCTTTAAGTACTGGAACATATTTTTGAATTTCATCAGGTACAATTACTACTCCTCCAGGATGAACAGATGAATTTCTAAAGACGCCGATAATTTTCTCACTTTCTTGTAAAATAGTAATCATTGTCTCATTTAAATCTAAATTTGAGAATTTTGAATTATTTTTAACCCATGATTCTAGATTTTTTCTAGAATGGTGCCAACCTATCCGCTTTGTTATATTATTTATTTCTTCATTAGAAATACCATACACCTTTCCAACTTCTCGAATGGCAGATTTAGACTTCAAAAATACTTGATTCGAGACCATTGCAGTTTTGTTATTCCCGTATTTTTTAAATATATAATCAAGTATTTTTTCTCTTTCATCCCATGGAAAGTCAATATCAATATCTGGCATGTCTTCTCTTTCTGAATGAATAAACCTTTCGAAGTGTAACGAATGTCTTATTGGATCAACTTGGGTAATAAAAAGACAATAACTTACAATTGATGCAGCAGCTGAACCTCGTCCGATAGTTGACTTTGTCTGTTTGATAATATCTTCTACAATTAAGAAATATGGAGAAAAACCTTTTTGATTAATTAGATTTAACTCATATTCAATTCTAGAGCATGTTATTTCATTTAAATCCCCATATCTCATTCTAGCACCATTATAGACCTTCTTTTTTAAAACTTTATTAGACCTGTATGTGTCTTTTAATGATAAACCTGGGAAAATAGTATTCATAAATGACCAATCTGTCTTGCACCTTTCCGCTAAATAATAGCTATTATTTAAAGCATTCAGGCTATTTGGAAAAAGATGAATCATTTGCTTCTCACTTCGAAACCAATGTTTTGATGTTTTGTATTGATCCTGTTTGAGGTTATGTTTTGTTGTATTATAATGAATCGCTCTTAATGTCACATGAGTACTGTGATCACTTTTTGATTTAAAATAAACATCACCTGTAACAATTATCTCTAACTTTAATTTCCTACTCAAATCATGTATTCTTTTTTCTTGTAAGCCAGGTCTTAACTCAATAAATAAATGACTATTAGGAACTATTTTTTTTAAAGAATTCAAGGTATTTTCGTTGTGTGATAAAAAAAATAATCCGAAAGATCTATCTTTTACAATTTGATTAATTGGTTGGTTAGAGCTTCTATGCACATGAGAAATAATTCGGCAAAGATTTTCATACCCACTTTGATTCTCTACTAAAATAACTGCTTCATCTGAATCTGTAATTATATTTGATCCTGCAATTGGACTAATTTTTTTTTGATGAGCAATTTGTACAAAACGAATAAAACCCCATAGACCATTTACATCCGTTAATGCTATTTTTTTCATTAGTGATGTTTTACATAGATTAATTAGACCATCTAAAGATAAAAGACCATTCATTTTTGAATAAATAGAATGAGTATTTAAATGAATAAAAATTATATTTTTCCTAATGCTTGAAAAATATTTGCAGTTTGAATAGAATCGACTCCATACTTTAGGCGTATTATCTCAACAGCCTTAGATAATCCCATATTCTTACCACCTCTTGTTTGAAATATTGTTATTTGTTGATTATAGAGCGAAAAATGACTGACTTGTATTAGAATTGCTCGAATACGATTTCTTCTTTTATTTGCTTGTTGAAACAATATATAACAATTTTGAAAAACAGAAAAATCATCTAAGTCAATTATCTTACCAATCTTTTTACTTAAATAACCATCACTATAGTGTATTTCAACTTTACATTTATTCGCAATTTTCCATATTTTTCTTAATTCAAATGCAATTTGTTCTGCTAAATCTTTAACAAGCCCTTTTAAGATATCATTGTTATTTGTGTCTTCTGGTAAAATAGTCTGCCTAAGAATACTTTCTTGTTTTTGAATAGGTCTAACTGGACAATAATCTTTACCATGAGACTCTTTTTCAAGCTGTTTAGAATGAATTCCAAATAATATTTGGAATTCATTTCTATAACGGATCATTGATTGAATATTTTTTATTTTTTTTATAAGTAAAAATTGAATAATTCGGTTTACCTTTTCTTCTGATAGAATGGGTAATACAGTTGGATCTAAGTTTGAAAAAAATTCAGCTTCACCCCCACTTTTTACTTCATGTATCTTATCTAAAACCACAGAAGTAATTGTTCGACTTACAAGCTTATTTTGACTTATCCCAACTTGTCCAAATATATTTGATTTCTCTTTTATTGCTTTTAAAACAGAGGAAGCATTATTTTGGATATTGCCTTTTAAGTAACGCATACCATTCATATCTAAAAAAAATTCACCCATATTATTGGGCTCTACTATAGGTGTAAAAGAAGAAACTATTTTATATATGTAATGATTTATTTTTGTATATAGTGATTTATTGTAGGGTAACAATCTTACACCATGACTTACTCTTCGTATTGTAGATAACTTCATACCTTTTAATAAACCTTCTTCTTCTGCTTCAGGTGAAAGAGAAATAATAGTACCATTCGGACAATGTGAAGAAAGAATCGCAACAGGACGTTTTTTTAAGGAAGGATCTATAATTTGCTCTGCCTGAAGCTCTATACCTTTAAGACGTATATGAAAAACGTCTTTTACTTTCATTGATGTTTTACCTAATTCAAATAGTTTCTAAAAGAATAAAGGAGAACACCATTAATACGAAAATCATCTGTACTATCAATTTTGATAATTGGAAATTTTGGATTTCTAGGATGAAGCTCTACTCCATTACTATTTGGAACATAACATTTTAATGTTGCTTCTCCATTAATTAAAGCAACAATAATTTGTCCAGAACGAGCAATATTTGTTTTTTTTGCAACAATAAAATCACCATCATGAATATGCTCTTCTATCATTGAGTCACCTTTAACCTGTAAAACATAATGATCTGGATGTAATAATGAGGGTGGTACATCTATCATTTCAGAGTTTTCTAAAGCTTCAATAGGTTCGCCTGCAGCAATCAAGCCCAATAATGGCAAACGAGCTTTTGTAGTTGTATGATTTTCATTCTGGTTAAGAATGAGTGCTCGTTTACCATTTGGTCCTTTTATACGTGATAGATAACCCTTTTCTTCTAGGGTCTTTACATACCAATTTACTGTCCCTAATGATCCGAACCCTAAAGTTGCCATAATTTCTTCATAAGATGGAGATTGACCATTCATTAAAGTGAATCGTTGAATAAAGTTTAAAAACTTTTCCAATTTTGGAGACAGCATCTTATTCATGAGGTAATAGATAAGTTTATAATTGCTTTTCCATCCCAAACAACAGATTGTGGATATATATTTTTTTTATGGCTATTTAAACGTGATACAGCACGTAGCACTTCAAAGGATGGTTTCTTTTTATCTTTTCTTTTTTTCAAATATTTCATAATAATAATCTCTTTTTTAAATTTACTCGTAAGTTACTCGTAAGTATTATACAAAAAATTTTCTTTATGTCCAAATAAAAAGCCCCGTTTGGGGCTTTTTATTTGATTTTATAGTTATTATATCGTTATTTAAACAGGAGCAATCCAAAGTCCAATAAACAACAATAAACCTGTTACAGTATGCATTATGATTGTACCCCAATTTGCTGGTTCTAGTAACCTACTATTATAGTGCTTATATAAAGTTTGGATAGCCCTAAAACCAAAATATGCTGCTAAAAGAGATATCAAAGTTTCTTGAGGTAGTTTTTCACTTAAAACAAGTGCTATAATACTTAAAAATGCCCCGACTACTAAAGAAACATAGCCGGCTCTTGCTTTTTCTGGACCAAAAACTACGATTAATGTATTTTTACCAGATTGTTTATCACTATCGTGGTCTGGAAATTCATTAACATAAACTACCGCAGCTATTAATAAACCTATTGGTATTCCAATTAAAAAAGCTTCTGGTAAAAGAATTCCAGTTTGTACTAAAGCACTTCCAGCAACCATTAAAGGACCAAAATTTAACCCTATTAATAACTCTCCTAGACCTTTTCTTGATGAAAACTTGAATGGTGGAGCAGTATAAAAAAGCCCAGAAAGGAAGCCTATTAAACCTAACCAAAGTATTGAATAACCTGCTTTTACAATTAGAGGAATACCAGCTAAAGCACTCAAAGCAAATGTTACAATAGCTAACTTCAACATACCTTCTGGAGAAATAAGTCCCATCTGAATACCTCTTCCCCCTCCATTGAGGCCTTTATTGCTATAATTATAATTTATTTCATCCGTACCACTTATGTGATCAAAATAATCATTTGAGGTATTTGTCCCAATTTGTAATAAAGATCCTCCCAGAGCTGTAAGTGCTAGCCAACCCCACTGTATAGGGTAACCTGCAAATTTTGCAATAGCTGCTCCAACAAAAATAGGAACTAAAGTTGCAGATAAAAAGGGTAACCTCATGATAACAACCCAAGAAAATATTTTAGTCATTAAATCAATTTTAGGACGAACTTCATCTGCTGTTTTATCTTTTAATGGAGTAGTAACACCACAGTAACCGATATGCTCTCCGTCTTTTGACTTCGTTGGAGTTATTTTAATACGAGAAGGTAACTCAGAACCATCTTTATGCAAGAAAACAGTGTCTCCTTCCCAGGCACCTTTTTCAACAGCCTCAGCTAACCAGCCTACTACATGACCAAGTACTATTTGACCATCACTGAAATCACTCACTCTCATTTTACCAACGACTTCTTCTTCACTATAACCAAATAGTTCAACTGCTCCTTGGCTGAATGTTTCGACTTTACCATCAACATCACATGTTATAACACTTTTTAAATTATCATTCATAGCTAATAATACCTTTTTATATAAATTAATGTTTAAAATTTACAATAGTAATTAAAGCGGTGAAAAACGAAAATTAGATTGGGTAAAATATAGGCCTACTTGGAGCCACATCTAAATTCCAGTTAGGAATTTGAATTTGTAAAAAACCAAAAGAGTCTTCAATTGAATTATCAATATATAATAACTCAGATATAGTTTTACCTTTTTTAAAAAATCTATGGTGATTACCTAATAATCCATTATCATCAGCTTTATCAATAGATGGTATATCCACTAATAGATGTTGAATTGAAAGGTCTTTTATATATTCAATAGCTTCTGAAGTAAAAAAAGGTGCGGGAGATTCATCATAGTTTCTACTAAGCTTGAAATCAGAGTTTGGTAATGTTCTAATGATCAAAGAATCTATAGTATTTTTTACTTTTTCTTTAATCGACTCTTTTGTAATTACTAAATCCGAAACAGTATGAGCGTGATAAGTATCGCTAGTATCTGAAATATCTTTTGGATCTACCGTTATTAATCTAGATGGGATAAATCCTCTAGGGCAAAAATCTACTATTTTTTCTTCGATGTCAATTATGTGTCCTGCGCATTCTGTATGGGTCCCGGTACAATGAATATCTATGGTGGCAATATTTACATTACAACTTCCCCCTCTACTAATATCTCCAATAAAATTATCAGATTGAACGATTTTAAGACTTGGTTGATCTGAATAAAAAAAAGTTGGGTTTTTATTATCAAAACTATTTTTTATAGATAAATCCAGTCCTTGGGATTCTTCAATAATATATGTTTTACCATTATAATATATTGATGTGGAAATTTTAGGCTTATTTTTCATTAATTAAGTCAATTATTTCCCCTTTACTTGGGAATCGTTTTAATATTTTTTTTGAAAATATTAACTTATCATTAAAATAAACATCAAATATTCCACCACTACCTTCAATTAAGGTAACATCAATATTATCATATCTAGATATTAATTCACCTTCCAAACTGGAAGCATTTGGTAAATAATTTCACATACCACAATATTTTATAGAAACTTTCATGCTTACTCCTTTATCATTTGCCCAAAAAATTTCAAAATATCTCGAGCATGAGAATACAAATTTACATCATCAAAAACATGAACCAAAAACCCTTCTTCATCAATTAAAAAGGTCATTCTAGAAGGGAAGAAATAATATTTATTTGCACCATAAGCCGATCCAACCTTTTTATTTATATCTGATAAAAAATTAAAAGGTAAGTTATATTTTTCTTTAAACTTTTTAAGAACTTTTTTTGAGTCATAACTAATACCTAATATTTCAATTTGAGAATTTTCAAAACTTTGGAATTCATCACGGAATCCACATGCCTGTTTAATTCAACCAGGTGTTTCAGCTTTAGGGAAAAAATAAATCACAAGTTTTTTACCCCTATAATCTTCCAATTTATGTATTCGATTATTTTGATCATATAATTCGAATTTAGGAACAAGCTCACCAATCTTAAGCGAAGTACTAAATAAAAAGGTATTAATTAAAGATATCACTAGAAATCTCATGATTTTTAATAATTATATGACATAAACTAAAATTCTATATTATGTTAAGGTATTAAATTTATACTATGAAAAATATAGATATAAAATCAATTGCAAAAAATGTAATAAAAATAGAATCCGATGCTGTTTCACTTCTAGAAGATCGTATCGATGATATTTTTGAATCTGCTGTGAGAACTTTATTGAAATGTAAAGGACGCTTAATTATTTCAGGTATGGGAAAATCGGGAATAATTTCTCAAAAAATTGCATCTACAATGTCATCAACCGGCACGCCAGCTTATTTTGTACATCCAAGTGAAGCGATACATGGAGATCTAGGGATGATTACGGGTCAAGATGTTATAATACTATTAAGTAATAGTGGAGAGACTTCAGAACTCATTCAAATATTGCCTGCCTTACAGAAAAAAAAAGTTACTATCATTGGCTTGATTGGAAAAGCGGGATCAACATTATCAAATGAAGCAAATATCTTCTTAAATACCTCAGTCAAAAAAGAAGCTTGTACGTTAGATCTTGCTCCAACAGCTAGTACCACTGCAACGCTAGCAATGGGTGATGCCTTAGCGATATCATTATTAGAACTACGAGGTTTTAATAAAGAAAATTTTGCTGAATTACATCCAGGAGGAATACTTGGGAAAAAATTATTATTGACGATAAATCACCTTGTACACATTGGAGAAGACCTACCTTTTGTAGAAACATCAACAAAGATAAAAGAGGTCCTATTAACTATATCTGAAAAAGGTCTAGGTGTTACGGGTGTTTTAAATAAAGATAAAGAGTTGGTTGGAATTATAACAGATGGTGATATTCGAAGGGGAATTGAAAAAAATTATGATAATTTTTTTGATCAGCCAGCAGAATTAATAATGTCAAAAGACCCAAAAATAATCAATTCAAATACTCTCGCAATTTCAGCCCTTAAAACAATGGAAAAATATTCTATTACAAGTCTCTTTGTTTTTTCAGATCAAACTCTAAAAAAACCAGATGGGATAATCCATATCCATGACATACTCAAATCAGGAATTAAATAGTTATATTATAAGTAGTGAAAAAAAAAATTATACTTGCTCTATTATTCTTTTTTATTAGTTGTAGTAAAAAAGAATCAGTAAATATATATAAAACAAATCAATACCTTAATCTTAATGAAAAAGATAAAATAATTGGTGAATCCGTATGGGCAACTTCCTGTTTCCGTTGCCATATGTATGGGTCGAACGGAGCAAATGCACTCGATGATAAGGAATATTGGGATAAAACAGCTGAAAAAGGTCTAGAAGATCTGTTTAAAAGTGTTTGGGAGGGAAAATATGGAGAAGAAGGCGCAATGCCACCAAAAGGTCTATGCCCTTCTTGTTCTGAAGATCAAATCGAAAAATCTATACTATATTTATTCAAACTCACTGAATTGAATGAATCGGCTGACTCTTTATAAGTCTTTTATTCTATTAACCCTTAAAAAGAGTTGAACTTTCTACAGCATCCGCTAAGTTTCTGGCAACTTTAAGAAAAGTTGATACATTCATCTCCTTCAAATAAACTGCTCCATGAACAGCTCGCAAATGTGGATTCTTATTGCGATACCAATAATCTCTTCCCAGTATTAGCTGTAAATCTCTATGTTGATTTACCCAGATTTTTTGTGATAATTCTGAAAAAGGCCCATCATATTCATAGCTAGGAAAAGAAGCATCTTTCTGGCTTAGATAGCAATTCATAAAAGTAGAATTCATTATTGCAAGAGAGTTTAATGTTACGGGAACTATAATATCAGCCTCAGCTAAATCAAACTTATACCAAACATTCCTGTAACCCCAAATACGTAAGTTTGACAAATCCTTTGTCTTGCTCCATTGCCGTACCGCTTCAGCTATTGTCTGTAAGACTTTATAATGAGTGTCAGGACCACTACCTTCTGGATCTAAGGCTAAAGAAATTACTGTGGGATTTATTAATTTTAATTGCTCGAGAACGGGAGCAACATCTCTTGCATTTTCTGGTTGTTCTGTAAATATTTCACCTTGGTAAAATCCTAATCTTAAATGATGGATATCTTTAACTCTTACTCCAAAATTTGCCCAAACTAATTCTTCTTCATATTCACGAACCATTCCTTTCAGTTTTTGAATTTTTGATGAATTTTTTTGTCCATCATAACTATCATCTAATTCACTAATAATCCTCCCTAACTGACTTTTTAATTCAGATCTACTTTTTACATCATAAATTTCGATTATAGCTCGTACAATACGATGTGATAATCCCCTAACCTGACCTTCTTTATCATTGTTAGCAATTTTATCAAGATAGTGATATACGTCCTTATCCCAACGTTTTTTATAACCATCAGTAAAAAAATCTTCGTAATATATCATTTGGATTTTTTTTTGAGATATTAGATGTAAAGTATTTTTAATTATCCTTTTTATAAAATCATTTGTGACGCTGGTAAAACCTGATGTCATGTTAGTAAAGATATGCTTATTAGTTGGTTCTCGAATAAGATGTATTATTTGTGGCATCATACCCAGCATAATATCATCATGATGTGGGCCTGTATGATAATAAACTTGGTTTTTTTCTTGTTTTATACCTTTTTCTACTTTTCTATGAATACTATCAACAATATCACTAACAGTAGAATCTGATAGATTTGGTATCATCCTGCAAATTTTATCTTGTTTTAAATCTTTTAAACTTAATTTTTTCCCATAGATTTTTTTCTTACTAGCAAGAGTATATAAAGCTTTCTGGCTCCTTCTTATACCCCAATTTTTGCTATCCCAATACCTATTTTTAATATTAGTTAATTGTTTTGTTGCACCAGTGGTTAAGAAAAAACGACTATTCCTTAATTCCTGAAGGGAGGTTGCTGGATATTTGATATTTGGTTCTGATTCAATAGATTTTTGTATTATAGAAGACTTTGCTTCCCCAGCAGCTATAATAATTGCAGTAACATCTTTATTATGCCTGATTGTACCGAGACCAATGGTAATCACTAATCTATTTTTACTTATTTCAATACCTCCCAAGTCTGCAGCTGCAGCAGCTTGAGTTTCAAAGTTTGTCTCTGTTAATCTTGTTGTCGAATTATGATCAGACCCTTTTACATTAAAAGCAATATGCCCATCGGGTCCAATACCACCTAAGAAGAAACCTATTCCTCCTAAAGATTGAATTTTCGCTTCGTAATCATTACACCATTGGTCTATACAATAAATAGATTCTTGCTGCTTCTGTTCAAAAGAAGATGTTGGATTTCTATACCTTAAACTGAGATCAATCTTCCTATCTGGAAATATATCCTCCCATTTTTTATTTTTATAGAGTGCGATATTATTGCAATTAATTAAAAGTGCTTTTTCAAAGGACATATTAAAACCATCTAAATAAAAATGTTTAACATAATCAAAAAAACTATTTTTTTGATCTGGATTGAGGGGATAGAACTCATCGATTTGAACAAATCTTAGATTAGTTAGATTTGGTTTTTTCTTATGCTTGAAATCATATTTTCTTAATAAGGATTGTACTTTCTTATCACTCCAATTATTTAGTAAATGGTGGGTCCATTTTATAAAATATTCAGGTGTTTTCCCAGTTGGCAAACTTATGACACCTTCTGGATTTTCAATAGCCCATTCCAAAAATCTTAAAGATGTTAATAATCCAAGATCTGGAAAGTTATCAACTATTAAATATGGAATTTTTGAATACTTATCATTGAATTCATTTTTAGAAAGAAATGCTCTTTCCATCGGAGACCAATTTATATTTTTCATTTTATTTTAAATATATTATTTTTTCGACAGTTTGAATATTTTTGCTAGTTGCTTTTATAAAAAAGACACCTGAACTAGGTTTTGGATAAATATTTTTCATATCCCATTTTAAATAAAATTTTCCATTTGAAAGTTTTCGATTTAGCAATTCACCAATCAGCCTTCCATTTAAAGATATAAGCTGAATAGAAATCTTTTCTGAAGACTGAATATCTAATTCAATAGTATTCTCAGAGTTGAACGGGTTTGGATAAGATCTCATAGAAAGTGTTTCAGGGAAAAAATCACTAGATTCATGATTCAGTGATAAATAATTTTGATCGATGGACTGAATTAGTTTCTGTTCACCTTCTACTAAATCGTAGCTTAATGCCCAAATCATGACGCCACCTAAATTTTGATTATGTGCAAATTCACATTTATATTTAATTGATTCACTATCATCAAAAGTTATAATTTTTGTTTGATCATTTTTTTTTAAGTATGGAGCATAAGCAGTGTAATCCCACTCATAACTCCATCCATTATCAATTAAATTTGGGACTTCTTTATATAACTTATCTACTACATTTCCTGTAAAAGGCATATTAATATCTGAAGCATTATACTGTTTTCCCCAAAAAGGTAATCCTAAATTAATTTGATTGGAAGGTATCCCCCTTGTATTCGCTAAATAATTAATACCAGTTTCGCATGAACCATCAGGGTCTCCTACCGGGGATGAGTAAAGTGGAGAATTATGCCCAGCATGACTGGTCCAACCACCATGTATGTCATAAGTCATTGCATTAAAATAATCGATATAAAATCTCAAAAATGAAAAATCGTACCATTGTCCTGACCAATTTGAAATAGGAACTGCCATTGTAATTAGTAATTCTGGATTATGTTGATAAAATACAGAATCCATTTCAGCAATTAAAAAATTTAAATTTTGACGATCTTCATTGGAAGTAGGATGTTCCCAATCCATATCAATCCCATTATAGCCATAGGTGTCTATAACCTCTAGTAAATTATTAATAAATACAGATCTTAACTCATACGATTCTACAACTGTACGAAATCCTGCATCATTACCCCAGCCACCTAAAGAAAGTAATATTTTAGATCCATTTTCTTGAACCATTTCACATAGATTAGAATCGAACATATTATTATAAGATAAAATATTACCATTTTGATCTGGCCATGCAAATGCGTGGTTAATATGAGTCACCACGTTATAATCAATTGAACTAATTGACATTTGATCTGATACCCAATGAGGGTAGTAACCTACAACTCGTTGGGTATAAATTTTACTTGAATAAAATAAAATAAAAAGTATAAAAGAATACTTTGAAAAAATTAATTTTATAAAGGCTTTTATTGTAATAATAATTTTATTTTTGATAAATGAAATTATGCTAATATTTTATAATTTCGTAACTGTTTCTTGATTAGATGAATTTTAAAATAAATCATGGATAACATAAATAAATCGTTAATAAATCTCAACTTTCATATTAAAATAAAATTTTTTACCCTAATAATTTTTATTTCCTTATCTTGCTCATCAAATCTAAGAATTTTAGAATTAAAAAAATCATATTTCATTCAAGAAAAGATTGAGAATATTCTAAAAAGACTTGAATTAAATACTTCTACTGGTATTAAAATAATATCGTTAGGGTCAAAAAAAGTTTTATTTTCAAAAAATGAAAAAAAGCTCTTTTCACCGGCTAGTAATATGAAGCTTTTAACTAGTGCAGCAGCAATTGAGATCTTAACTCCTAATTATAAATTTAAAACAATAGTTTATAATCATAAAAATAATATTATTTTTTCAGGAAGTGGGGACCCCACATTTGAACATAGGCATCTTGATTCATTAGCAAAAATTATTAGCTTAAAATTTAAAAATATTGATACTCTATTTATTGAAACAAAAAAAATGGATAGTCTCGAGTACGGAAATGGATGGATGTGGGATGAAGGTTCGGAAGAGTATTCAGCAGCGATAAATACATTTATAGTAGATAAAAATTGTATTACTTTTGAATGTCTACCAAGCACTATTGGAAGACCTGCAATAATACAATTTACGCCACACATGGATGAAGTTATCATAGATAATGTATCTTTAACCGTGAACGACACTTTAGATTTTTTAAAGCTAAAAATTGAACGAGACTGGTTAAATCAAAAAAATAATTTTTCTATTTTTGGGGAGATTAAAGTAGATAGCAAACCCGATACCTTAATAAAAAATATTTATAACCCCAATTTGTTCAATGCTAAACTTTTTAAGAAATACTTAATATCTTATGGTTTAGAAGTAGACGAAATAAGAATGATTAGAAAATGGGAAAAAAAAATGGATACTTTAGCCATTCATGAGTCTAAAAATTTAAGTGTTATCATAGAGAAAATGATGCATGAAAGTGATAATCAGATTGCCGAAGTCTTAATTAGGACATTAGGTTTAAAAAATTATCAAAATGGTTCTGCAAAATATGGAATAAAATCAGTTAAAAGCTTTATGTTTGATAAGGCAAAAATTGATACATCCTCATTGCGTATGGCAGATGGTTCAGGTCTATCTAGATATAACTTATTAAGTGTCGATCAAATAATAAATCTGCTAAGCTATATGGATAAATCACCTCAAAGTAAGACTTTCAAACGTTCTCTTCCAAATGGTGGGGAGAGAGGTAGTCGTTTAGAAAATCGCATGATTAGTTTTGGAGAAAAAGTTATGGCAAAAACTGGGGGACTCTCCGGTGTTTCTTCCCTATCAGGTTATTTAGATTCTGAAAGCTTAGGCCCATTAGCTTTTTCAATTATCATGAATGGATATGTCGGCTCCTCCGATCCTTACAGGCTACTTCAAGACGAGATTTGTGAGGTCTTCACAAAATAACAATGAAAGATTGCAGTTATATCAATTGTATATTTATTATACATCTTATTTTTTTATCAAGTTGCAATAATGGCTTAAATGAGCAGAGAAATTTTAATAAAACATACTCTGAACTTCTATCTAAGTATGCACCTGATGAATCACTATCTATTAATGAAATCTACCTAAAAACAAAAGACGGAAAGAATTTTATAATTGGGAAAACAAATGAAAAAGAGATTTATCAATCTCTAAAACAATACTCAGATTCAATGTCTTATCAATTCTTAGTTAAGATGTTACCTGACTCATCTATTCAAGATAGTATTTATGGAATAGTAAATCTCAGTGTTACTGCATTACGTGAAAAACCAAAGCACTCATCGCAAATGGTAGACCAAGCGATTTTGGGTAATTATGTTCGATTATATGAAAAGATAGATGGTTGGTATTTATGCCAAACAGAGTATAACTATGTTGGTTGGATAAATGAAACCGCAATTCATCTTTGTGATGAAAACACCTTAGCATTATGGACTACCAACTCTTTACGTATAATTTCGGTATTAAATAGTACTTTATATTCAGAGCCTGATAAAAGTAGTCTTCCAGTTAGTGATTTAGTTTTGAATAATATAATTCAAAAAATTGACGTGATGAATGATTGGAGTAAATTTATTTTACCGGACGGTAGGATAGGGTTTTTACCTGATAGTGATTTTAACATTATCAAAATTGAAGAGAATAATGATAGTGACATTAAAATTATTGAAAAAGCTAAAAGTCTATTAGGAACTCCTTATCTATGGGGTGGAAATTCGACAAAGGGTAATGATTGCTCTGGATTCACACAGTTATTATTTAAATCGGAAGGAATTTTTTTACCTAGAGATGCCCGTCAACAAGCATCTCTTGGTAAAGAAATTAATATTAATGAACTTTTATTAGGAGATCTTCTCTTCTTCGGTAATGGAGAAAAAATAACACATGTTGGAATAAGTTTAGGGCAGTACGATTATATTCATCAAGGCGGGAAAGTTGAAATTCACTCTTTAGATAAAAAATCTAATATTTATAATAAGTATAGAGCAAAGACTTTTATGTTTGCAAAAAGAATTCTTAGTAAAAACATACTTTATCCCTCTATTAAATCATAAAACATAACTCCATCAAAGCGAAATTTTTCTTGAGTTTTTATATATTCTAATAAATCAATTTTGACAGTTTTTTCAAATTCAGATGATGCATGAAAAAGAAAAAAATTATCAATCAAAAATCCCTCATGAGCAATAACAATACCGAGCTTAAAATAAGATCTTTTCACAAATGCAATACCACAAACTTCAGGTAATCTTTTTAATATCTTCTTACTTAATACTTCTATTGGAAGAAATTTCAATTCTATCTTAGAAGTCCAACCTAAGTGAAGAAATTCACCACCATTTTCTTTTCTATTTAATTCAATATTTAATACTTCCAGGCTGTCTCTTTGCACAATCCTTGGCGTAATATCCAACATTTTTGGATTATTCAATATTCTATCAGATGTAAAATGCCATCTAGACTTATATGTTGGTATATGTAACCCGTTTTCATCTTTTTTATAATGAATTTTTTTCATAATGTTTCTAGCATCTAAGTAATTATCACTCTCTGCAAATGCAAGAGTTGTTAGTATATGAACAGTGCAATCAGAGGAATCATTTCTAATTATTGGGTCTTTATCAATTCCTGTTTCCTCTCCAAGACAAAAAAGACCATATGGCGTATCTATTCTCCAATGATTAAAAGCTTTAAGACGTTCTTGATATTCGGGAAATCTTAATTTAAACTGTGGTAAAAAAACCTCAAATTCTTTTTCAGATAATGTATGAGGTTTTGGTAAAGATTCAATCCATTTACTACGATCTGGTGCTTGCTTACATGAAAAATAAATTAGGTTAAGACATAAAAATAATTTATTCATATAATTTATAGGGTTTTATTCTATTTCTAAAATGCTCTATATCTTTATCTACAATCTGCTTTATTAAATCATAATTACCTACCTCGGTTATTTTTTTTCTCAGAAGAGTACTCCCTAGAGCTTTATCAAACATACTGATACTGGAATTAGATGCTAAATTAAAAGGATCTTTATCAGGATAAAGCATATTATGGGTTTGTAAAAAATAAAATTGTATTGAAAATAAATTCACTTCATTTAAGTTTTCAAAATGTATTTGAATTCCATTAATAGACTGCCCTTTATATAAAGAATAATAAGGAACAAAGTTAATAGGACGGAAGAAAACTCCTTTTAGATTTAATTTGTTCATTTTATCTGCTAATAAGTCAGAGTCAATCCAAGGAGCAGCAATTACCTGAAATGGAATTGTATAACCAACTCCAACAGAAAAAACTCCTAGTTCACCTAAAATACCCGTAGCAACCATGTAGAATGGAGTTTCATGATAAGGAACATGCGGAGAAGTTGGGACCCATACACGGCCAGTTTCATTAAATTTTTGATCTCTAGACCAATTATTCATTTTTATTATTTTTAATTCGCACCTCTCATTTTTTTTCAAAAGCTCATTGTTTATATACAAAGCTAATTCACCACATGTTAATCCATAGACATACGGAATAGGGTACATACCTATAAATGACTTATTGTTCAAATCAAGAATATTACCTTCAACTCTATTACCTCCAAATGGATTAGGTCTATCTAAAACAATAAATTTAATATTGTTTTCAGCAGCAGCTTTCATTGCTAATCCCAATGTTGAGATATAAGTGTAAGATCGTATTCCTAAATCCTGAATATCAAATATTAAAATATCTATGTCTTTTAACATTTCAGAAGTTGGTTTTTTTGTCTCACCATACAATGAATAATAATTTAAACCCGTATCAAAATCATATGAGTTCAATATTTTTTTTCCTGCAATTTCGGTTCCTTTGAAACCATGTTCTGGACTAAATATCGCTTTCAATTCGATATTTGAAGAATTAATAAGTAGTTCAATATTTTGAGTTAAATTTTTATCAAGACCAGTTTGATTAGTTATTAATCCAATCTTTTTTCCTGATATAATATTAAAATTAGAATTAGAAAGAACGTCTAGACCAGTTTCAAATTTTTCCCTCGAAAAAATAATATCCTTCGGTTTAGGATTAAAAAAGCAGCTATTAAAAACAAATAACAGACTTAAAATTTTTATTAATTCTTTTTTTATTAAATAATATCTTTTCATTCAGGATTAAATTTATTCAAATTATCTTTTATATATGTCAAAATCAATTGAGAAAGAAATTGGGCAACTAATCATTGCAGGTTTCAGAGGAAATAAAATTAATAAGAATTCAGACATTGTTAAATATATAAATAAATATAACATTGCAGGCGTAATTCTTTATGATGAAGATCTTGAAATTGGAGGGGCAGGATCAAGGAATATTACTTCAAAAAGCCAATTGAAAAAGTTATCTAAAGACCTCCAAAATATTTCAAAAAAGTCATTATTTATCTCTGCTGACCAAGAAGGGGGCAAAGTACATCGTTTAAAATCCGACTATGGTTATTTAGGGACACCTTCTTGGAAACAAATTGGATTATTAGATAATGAATTGATGACAAAGGAATTTTCAGAAAACCTTTCGAATGAATTATTCAATGCTGGTATTAATTTAAATTTTGCTCCAGTACTTGATTTAGATTACGGAGATGGTACAGTTATTTCTGATTCAAAAAGAGCCTTCACTCATAACCCAGAGACCTTAATTAAACATGCAAGAATTTTTATAGAATCTCATAAAAACAGAGGAATAATAACATCTGGAAAGCATTTCCCAGGAATTGGAACAGGAAGAACGGATACGCATGAAGGTTTTACTGACCTCACAAGTTCTTGGGCAATTAGAGATCTTCAACCTTTTAATGAATTGATAAAATCAAATGACCTTGATATGATAATGATTTCTCATGCATTTGATAAAAAACTAGACCCTTTATTTCCAGCTTCCCTTTCCAAAAAAACAATACAAGAAATGCTAAGAGATGACCTTGGGTTTAATGGTGTTGTGATTTGTGATGACCCAAGCATGAGAGCAATTTCGAATCATTATAGCCTGAAAGAAACCTTTAAACTCATGATTAATGCTGGAGTTGACCTTTTTTGTTTAGGGAATAATTTAATTTATGATAAAAATTATATACCAAAATCAATTTCCGTAATATCCGAATTGGTCGATGATGGTGAAATAAATATTGAAAAAATTTATCAATCAATTGGAAGAATTAATACTTTGAAAAAAGCCTACAAACTAAATGTCTAAAAATGTATCAATTGGCCTTGACTGTGGAGCATCCAAAATATTGTCTCAAGCTGCAAAAATTGATTCTTACCTTGACCTTGTAATTCCTATTGGAAAAACTATTGAGGAAGAATATCGTATGAATTTTAGATGGAATAACAAGTTCAAACCAGTACCAATTGAAACTCAATTAGAAGAATTTAAAAATCAAAAAATTAAACTAACTTCCGAAGAAATATCTCAAGCAAATGTTATTTTAAGCCTCATAAATAAGTTTTTAAAAAATTTTAATGGAAAAAAAATAAGTATTTGCTTTCCTGGACTTAAGTCAAAAAATGGGGTAACCGTTATGGCTAATGGACCTAGAATACCTAATCTTATAAAAGAATTAAACTACTTTAAAAATTTTTATAATGATTCAGATTGTTGTATGGTTGGTGAGCAAAAATCATCAGTTGGTAAAATGATTAATATTAAAAATGGAATTTATTTAGGTGGTGGAACAGGAATCGCAGATGGCCTAATCATAAATGGCAAAATTATTGATTTTAGAAACGCAACTAACATCCGACGCTCTTGGCAAATTATATATCAAGGAAAGACTATTGAATCAATGCTATCACCTTCTGGAATGATTAAATCTTTCAATCACAAGTTCAATCAAAATATAAATACTTTAGATGAGTTCATAAATTCTAAATATTCTATAGAAATTTTAATAGATGCATCTAATGCATTTTCAGAATTAATAAAAGATCGAATTAAAATTTTTAATTTAATGGGGCAGCACCCAGAAATTATCGTTATTGGTCAGAGACTAGGTTTTTTTATTGATAAACTTGATACTAAAATAAAGGATATGTTTTTGAATTGTTCTAAAATACCATTGAGCTTTTCTACCGATAGAAGAACGGCAGCTCTTGGTGCCATTTATAAGATGTTAAATCACTAAAAAATGATAGAAATTTCAAATTTTCAAGAACCTATTATTTCTGTTGGAATTATACTTCCTGAAGATAAACAAAATAAATTATTAATAGTAGATTCACTAAATCAAAAAGAGTTTAAAATTGCAATAGAAAAAAATAATTTAATAGTAAATAATGAATCAATTAATTCAATCTCATTAAAAAGAAAATTTAAAAATATTGAAAATTCTTATTTTCTTTTGGATTCGGTTATTGCTGGAAGAGGATTTCATTGGCAAAAAAAAATCTCAATCAAAATTGAAGGAGATTTACATATTTCAAAGAATGCTGGTTCAATATTTTTAGTGAATAAAATACCTTTAGAATCTTATTTAATGTGTGTCGCAACATCGGAAATGGGTGGAAAATGTCCATCAGCTTTTTTAGAAGCTCAAACAATCGCAGCAAGATCATGGTTAATTGCTGCTGCAGAAAAAAAACATAAAGATTTAAAAATTGATGTATGTAACGATGACTGCTGTCAAAGATATCAAGGAATAAATAATTTGACTAGTTTATCAAAAAATGCCTCTAAAACTACATTTGGCGTCGTGTTAACTCATAAAAATTCTATTTGCGATACAAGATATTCAAAATCATGTGGCGGCCACTCTGAAAATAACGAAAACGTGTGGAGAGGTCATCATAAAAAATATTTAAAAGGAATTTCGGATAATGCTATAAATAGGTCTTACAATCTAATGAATGAAGAAGACTTTGTTAGCTGGATAAAAAATCCTCCAAATTCTTTTTGCAATGATTCTATTTTTAAAAAAGGTGAATTAAAAAAATACTTAGGAAGCGTTGATGAATCTGAATCTTATTTTAGATGGAGTTGGAAAATTTCTCAAATTAAATTAACAAAAAATATCAATAAAAAAGCATTAACTAATTTTGATAACATCCAAACTATTATTCCCATAAAAAGAGGCCTTTCAGGAAGAATATTAAAATTAAAAATTGTTGGTGAATCCAGCTCTAAAAATTCTGAGCTAATTTTAAATACTGAATATGAAATTCGTAGAATTTTACATCCAAAATTTTTATTAAGCTCTGCATTTATAATTAAAACAACTTTTTATAATAACAATTCAATACCTAATAATTTTATATTTAAGGGTTCTGGATGGGGACACGGTGTTGGGTTATGTCAAATAGGAGCTTTGAGAATGGCTCTTGACGGTAAATCATCCATACAAATATTGAGGCATTATTTCTCATCAATTAAGGTAAAAAAGATATATGAATAATACAATTGCATTACATTGGATTGACTGGGCTATCATAATCTCATACATAATATTTTCTTTAAGTGTTGGTCTATATTTTTCAAGAAGAGCAGGCAAAAGTACAGAAGAATATTTTTTATCTGGAAGATCACTCCCATGGTGGCTAGTTGGTACATCTATGGTTGCCACTACTTTTGCAGCGGATACCCCACTTGCAATAACCGAATTTGTTCGAGGTCCTGGAATTTGGGAAAACTGGTTTTGGTGGAATGGGTTATTAGGATCATTACTTGGAATTTTTTTATTCTCAAGACTTTGGAGAAGAGCCGAAGTTTTAACGGATAATGAATTATTAGAAATCCGTTATAGTGGGAAGCCTGCAGCTTTTCTTAGAGCATTTAAGGCTAGTTACTTTGCAATTTTATATAACTTTATTGTTATGGGATGGGTTATCAATGCTATGGCTTCTATTGTATCAGTTATGCTTAATATGGATAAATGGACCGCTGTTTGGTTGTGTGTGATAATTGCACTTGTCTATGCAATTCTTTCTGGTTTTTGGGGTGTAGTGATTACAGACCTCGTTCAATTTGTCATTGCTATGTTTGGCTCCATTTCTCTTGCAGTGATTGGACTTAATTATGTTGGAGGCATGGAGTCTTTATTAGATAAAATTTCACAATTAGTTGGCACAGGTATTGCTCATGAGAATACTCTTAAATTTATACCTCCCATTCCAGATGAATCTATTTCAGATATTGCTTTTTGGGAGTCTCCTTTCTCTAAATTTTTAATATTTTTATCTGTAATGTGGTGGTCACACCATGGTACAGATGGTGGCGGGTATATTATACAGAGAATGTCTTCTGCAAAAAACGAGAAGCATGCATTAATGGCAACACTCTGGTTCAATCTTGCCCATTATGCTCTACGCGTATGGCCATGGATTATTGTTTCTGTAGTTTCCATAGCTCTCTTTCCAGTAATTCCAGAAGTATACTCAGATCTTGGTACAAAAGCAGGATACCCTTTGGTGATGAATAGCCTATTAGGTCCAGGAATGAAAGGTATTTTGATTGTTTCTTTTCTTGCAGCTTTCATGTCGACTATTGATACCCATTTAAATTGGGGTGCATCTTATTTAATCAATGATATTTATAAACGATTTTTTAAACCAGATGCATCTGAAAAGCATTATGTAATTATAGGAAAGATTTTAACAATAATTTTAATGATACTTGCAGCTTTTACATCTTTAAAAATGCAAAGTATCTCTAAAGCCTGGGAATTTATATTTTCGATGGGAGCTGGCATTGGATTAGTCTTAGTCCTAAGGTGGTTTTGGTGGAGAATCAATGCATGGACTGAAATTACAGCATTATCTATTTCAATAATCACTACTATTGCTCTTGAGATTATTGCTGCATATCAAACTATAATTGCAGGAAATAATTATACTTTATTTGGAAATGAACCTGTTTTATTTGGTATCGCATTACAAATTCATCACAAGTTACTAATCATTGTACCTTTTTCAATATTTAGTTGGCTTACAGTCACATTCTTAACGAATCCTGAACCTGTAGAAAAATTGGAAGAGTTTTATAAAAGAGTCCAGCCAGGAGGCTGGTGGAAACCAATTACTAAAAATTTCAACCACACATTACAACCTGTATTTGATGGATTTTTTATTCAATGGGTAGCAGGTGCTCTTATGATTTATGGTTTTACTTTTGGAATCGGAAATCTAATATTTATTAATTATAGTACTTCTATATTGTGTTTTGGTTGTGCATTCATTGGTTCCTTTTTAGTCTGGAATAGAGGGCTTTCAAAGCTGGATTAAATGTCGAATCCAAGAAGGCTATATTCAATTGATGTTTTAAGAGGAATAACTATATCACTAATGCTCTTAGTCAATAATCCTGGGAGCTGGGCTTTTGTCTATTCTCCTTTTTTACATGCAAAATGGCATGGTTGTACACTGGCTGATTTGGTATTCCCCTTTTTTTTGGTCTTAGTAGGTGCATCTACTAGGTTTGCATTTGTAAAATGGCACTACTACCCTTCAAAAGAGTTTCACCTTCATATTTTTTGGCGGAGTCTTTCAATTTTCATGGCTGGATTATTACTAAATGCGTACCCTTTTATAAGACAAGATTGGGATTGGAATTCCTTTCGTGTAATGGGAGTATTACAAAGAATTGCCATTGCTTATGGAATAAGTGCATTATTAATTATAAGATATGATTTTAAAATAATTTTAAAAATCATTACTTTTACTTTATTCTTTTACTGGAGCTTATTATTTATTTGGGAACCAGATAATCCATATGCTTTAGAATCAAATTTAGTCCGCCACATTGATGTACTTCTTTTGGGAGAGTCACACCTTTATAAAGGTTTTGGAATTCCATTTGATCCTGAAGGCTTATTGAGCACTTTACCTGCGATTGCGACTGTATTGATTGGTTATCTTTTAGGCGGTATGTTGCATACAACCAAGAATTTTAACGACTGTGCAAAACGAATGATTACCTTAGGAATTTCTTTAGTAACCATTGGACTTTTGTGGGGATTAATATTCCCAATAAACAAAGCTTTATGGACTAGCTCTTACGTGCTTTTTACTAGTGGTGTTTGTGCATTGATGCTCGCAATTCTAACTTACTTGATTGATGTAAAAGGATATAAAAAACACTTCAAACCATTTGAAATTTTAGGTACAAACTCAATATTTCTCTTTTTATTGTCAGGTCTTTGGACAAAAACAATCATTTCCGTCAAACTTAATCTTGATGGTAAGCTTGTGAGTTCATATCATTATTTGTATAAAACAATTTTCTTTCCACTTGCAGGTGAGTACAATGGATCTCTACTATTTGCAATTTCACACCTTATAATATTTTGGTTTATTCTTTTTTGGATGAATCAAAAAAAGATACAAATTAAATTATAATTGAAATATCTATTCCTATACACATTAGTTTTTAGTTTAATTATTGCTGAAAATAGTCATTATGTTGTTGTTCTAGGAATAGCACAGGATGGTGGATATCCTCAAGCTGGCTGCATTAAATCTTGTTGCTCCAGGTTGTGGAATAATGATGATGATAGCCAAATGGTTGCATCAATTGGCTTGGTCTCAGAATCAAAAAAAAGTTGGATGATTGATGCAACGCCTGACTTCCCTAGACAATATCATATTTTGAAAGAAAAACACCAAACATCCATTAAAGGAATATTCCTGACACATGCACATATGGGCCATTATTCAGGACTATTAAATCTTGGAAGAGAAGCAATTGGGGAAAAAAGAATGGATACATTTGTTATGTCACGAATGAAAAGTTTTCTTGAAGAAAATGCTCCTTGGAATCAGCTCATTGAACTAGAAAATATTGTTTTAAAAAAAATTTTCCCTGATAAAGAAATTCAACTTGATAAAAATTTAATTATTGAGCCAATATTAGTTCCTCATCGAGATGAATTTTCAGAAACAATTGGTTTTAAAATTATGGGTGAAAATAAATCACTTGTTTATGTACCCGATATTGATAAATGGAATATTTGGGAAAGGGATATTTTAAAAATTATACTAAATAATGATTATATTTTAATAGATGGAACATTTTTTGATAACAATGAAATTCCAAATAGAGACATGAATAAAATCCCTCATCCATTCATATCAGAGTCGATTGAATTATTTCTTGATTTAAATCGTTTTAATAGGAACAAAGTGTATTTCATTCATTTAAATCATACCAATCCAGCAATTAAACAGAATAGTGCTGCTTACAATAAAGTATTAGAAAAAGGTTTTCATATTTCTAAACAAGACCAGAGATTTTATTTATGAAGAAAATTTTTATTTCTGGTGCCTCATCTGGAATTGGAAAATCATTAGCTAAATCCTACTCAAAAAAAGGTTATGTCATAGGTTTGTGTTCTAGGAATATTGAAAAATTGAGATTAGTTAAAACAGAAATTGAAAACCTCGGTGGAAAAATTTTTATATATCAGTTAGATGTTCAGAATTCTGTACAGTGTAATATAGTTGCCAAACAATTTATGAAAAATGCCGATGGCGTTGATTATGTGATAGCCAATGCTGGTATAGGTGGAAAAGATGACCTTTTTTCTGGGAAAAGTGATAATCTAAATAACATATTAAAAACAAATTTATTTGGAGTAACGAATATTTTAATGCCTTTTATACCTACAATGAAAAAACAAAAAAGTGGTAAATTAATCTGCATTAGCTCTGTAGCAGCATATATTCCCACACCACATCATGGCGGGTATTCAGGTTCTAAAATAGCAATCAAAATGATTATTGATTCTTGGAGGCCTACTCTTAATAGTTTTAATATTAAGGCCATTACAATTTGTCCAGGTTTTATTGACACTCCTATGGTTAAAGGAGTTGGACGAAGATTTCCATTAAAATCATCTGACGAGGCAAGTGAAAAATTTTTAAATATAATTGAAAAAAATCAAGAAACATTCATTTATCCAAGATATTATAAATTGATAATATATTTTTACAGATTAATACCCAATAGGTTGTACAAACTATTAATTACTAAAATAATTAGTAAGCCAATTTCATAAATATTATATAATATTAAGGTATGAAATCATTACAAATAAGACAAATAAGTCTATTAAAAATAGAAAATAGATTAGCAAATGTATTTTTAATAATTATTGGTTCTATTTTTATTTCAATACTTGCTCAAATTTCTTTTCAAATCCCATTTAGTCCTATCCCAATTACTGGCCAGACGTTGGGAGTTATAATTATAGGTGGTATTTTAGGTTCTAGAAGAGGTGCATTAACTGTTATGCTTTATCTTTTAGAGGGTGCATCAGGTCTTCCTGTTTTTGCAAATATGAAAGCAGGTTTTCATGTACTAATTGGTCCAACGGCTGGTTACCTTTGGAGCTTTGTTTTTGCTGCTTATTTCGCTGGTTTACTTGCTGAAAAAGGATTTACCAATAATTTTCTCAATAGTTTTTTGGTTTGCTTATTATCGACAATTATAATTTTGTTAATAGGTACAATTTATTTAAGCTTAATCGGATCAAGTTTTGAGAAAGCAATGATTGTAGGGTTTTATCCTTTCATTATTGGCGGTATCATAAAATCTATACTTAGCTCGATAATCATATTAAGTTTCAGAAGGCATTCTTAGTTTATAGTTTCTAAATTTTTAGCCATCGTAATACATTTGTTTGTTACACCGCCCTCATCATGAGATGTAATTGAAACTGTAATTTTACAATAGCCTAAATTAATATCAGGGTGATGATTAGAAGTTTCTGCTATAATAGCTAAATCATTAATGAATTGAATACCATCCATATATTTATCAAAAGTATATTCTTTGGTGATCATATTATTTTTAAATATCCAACCATTAAGTTCAGATAAACTTTTATTTATTTTTGAAATTTCTAAAATCATTTTTTGAATCAAGCTCCATATTTTATGTTAATTTTTTTTAGTTCAAACCTCACCCAATTAATAGCAATGGCAAATGAAGCAGTGGCTGATAACATTAATGCGTACCAGTTCCATTCAACGGGTTTATTTAAAACCATACTAAAATAATAAGCAAGAGGAGCGCCAAGACCTAAAACTCTTATCGTTGTAATTACCAAAACTGGTAAGCCTTTTCCAAGTCCTTGCATAACTCTGCCAGATGTAATCGCAATTGCAACTAGTGGGTAAATGAAACATAATAATTTTAAAAAGCCTACAGATATCTCTATGATTTCAGGATCATCAGTAAACCATCTTGAAAAGATGTCCGCAAAAAAATATACGAAAGTTGACGAAATCAATGTCACCAGAAATGCACTTTGAATTCCATATTTAACAATATAGTTCAATTCTACGAACTTCTTAGCTCCGTAAAACATTCCTACAAGAGTCGTCATTGCACCTGCTATTGCAAAAATTGGCAAGAAGATTAACATATCTAACCTACCAGCAACTTGATACGCTGCAACTGTTTGAGGTGAATAATGTATCAATATTTTATTAAATACACCTTGACCTATAGCCATTATAATCATTGAAAGGGAAGCCGGTAGACCAACTCTTATTATGCCCATAAAAATCTGATTTGAAACCCTAAAATTTTTGAAATTAAAAGATATATATGCATGTTTTTTAATAAATAACATATATGTAAAAATTATAAATACAGTAAGTTGGGAAATGACAGTTGCTAGTGCTGCTCCTTTTACGCCAAGACCAAGACCTAAATTCCAATAATTATCTAGATCAAAAATAAAGATTGGGTCAAGTATTATATTTAAAATTGTTCCTAGCCCAGCTATCATCATTGGAAATTTCATGTCACCTTCTCCTGCAAGGATAGATCTAAAAAAACCTGAAAAAACCATAAATGGAAGTCCAATAACAATTGAAGAAAGATATTCGTAACCTAATGATAAAATCTCCCCTTCAGCTCCAAGAATAATTAAAATACTCTCACCATAAATAATACCAGCTATTGTGAAAATAAATGATATTACTCCAGCAATTAATATTGCATGACTGGCACTTCTATCAGCATTAAATTTATTTTTTTCCCCAATAGATCTTGCAATCGATGCTGTAACACCAGAGCCCAGCCCCATAGTTAGTCCAAGCATCAAAAAAAAGATAGGCATATTAAAAGCAACTCCTGCGATTGCATTGCCTCCAAGCTGACCTATGAAAATCATATCGATTAAGTTATATAAAGTATGAATTCCCATGCCAAACATTATTGGAACAGCTAATGTCCATAATGCTTTTGAAGGGTTTTTAAGAAAAGATTCTATTCTTGATTCTGAATTAGTGGATTGATCCATAGATCTTAATTTACGAGTATAATTATTATTTCTTTTAATTAATAAAAAGAATTCAAACTACTATTTGATAATTAAAATTATCAGTTAAAATTTTAAATTGGCCAAATTATTGGAAGGATAAAAATAGCCATTATCCAAAAAATAAAAGCTAATGGAAAACCAACTTTTATATAGTCACTAAACTTATAACCCCCTGGTCCATATACCATTAAGTTTGTTTGGTAACCAACGGGAGTAATAAATGATGCAGATGCAGCAAATGCAACAGCAAATATAAATGCACGAGGATTCATATCCATTTGAGAAGTTACTGCAATCGCAATTGGGGTCATAATAATGGCCGTTGCTGCATTAGATGAAACCTCAGTTAATATGACAGTTAATAAATAAATTAAAGCCAATAAGACTCTTGGTTGCCACTCTTCAGGAGTTGATTCCACTATCGAAGTAATTAAACCTGCAATCCACATATCTGTTCCAGTATTTTTAATAGCAATACCTACTGGGATTAGAGCAGAAATTAAAACTATAACTTGCCAATTTATTGCTTGATAACTTTCTTGTGGAGTGATGATTCTTAAAATGAGTAAAACCATTACGCCTAGCATTGCACTTTTAACAATTGGCATAAAACCTAAAGCTGCAAACGCTATTGTCATAAAAATTACTACTATGGTCATCCACCAAAATCTCTGCTTTTTCAACTCAGCATTCATCTCTCCTAAGACTATAAAATCACCATTCTTATTTAGCTGATTAATTTTATTTTCAGGACCATAAACTAGAAGTGTATCATATGCATGTAGAAGAACGTGGGCAATCTTCTTTCTAAAAATAGTACCCTCTCTCCTTATTGCTAAAATGAATGAACCAAAACGCCTTCTAAAATTTCCTGCCATTAAACTTTTCCCAACGAGATCTGATTTATCAGTAATCAAACATTCTAATAGAACATTATCATCTTTTTCAAGTTCTTCTTGAGTTAATTTAACATCTGTTAACAAAGCAACTTTTTCAACTTCTTTCATTCTTAAAAAGTTATCCAATGTACCTCTTACAAATAAAATATCATTTTCTTTTAATCGAGTTAACCTTATACTATTCGTTATCAATTTATCCTCTCGCAAAATATCTAAAACCATTACATCATAGTTTTTATTTATTCCTCTATCTAAACATGTTTTACCAACTAGTGGTGATTCAGATGTCAGTTTCATTTCTGTAAGATAACCACCTAAATGATAACTTTTGGTTAAACTTGATGTTGTGGTTCTGGAGGGTAGAATTAGTGGAGCAATAAATAGAATATATAATAATCCCACAATCATCAAAATAATACCATATTTAAAGAATTCAAACATTCCCAGTGGAACAGCTTCAGGGTAATTCATAAATATTGAATTCACAAGGAGGTTTGTTGATGTACCAACTAAAGTTAGCGTTCCTCCTAGAATGGATGCGTAACTTAAAGGTATCAACATTTTTGAGGGACTAAGTTTATATTTTTGTGCTAACCTTATTGTCACGGGCATGAACATCGCAACAATTGCAGTATTATTTACTACCGCCGATGCTAGTCCAATTGTAAACAAATAAACTGTACGACCTAATATCATTGATTTATCAGCCAATCTTCGAACTCTAATAATTAAATATTCTAAAATTCTTGTTTTTTCTAAAGCTTTACTCAAAATAAACAAAAATGCTATAGTTATCACCGCAGGGTTTGAAAAGCCTGAAAGAGCGTCTTGCGGAGTTAGACCTCCAACACCAGAAACAAAAAGAACAGTAAGTAGAATCATTGCAGTTATATCAATTGAAAATAATTCAATAACAAATAATATAAAGCCTAAAGTGATGAGGCTAATAACAAATACAATTTCAGGAGTCATAATGTAAATATAATTAGTTTATTTAATATTAGCTAAATGGATGAGAGCCATAAAAAGAATTTTTACCTTCTTTCTTGATTTTTGAGTCTTTTTTATTTCTAATTTCTTTATCACCAATAATTGAAGAAATAATTGTTTCTATAATGATAGGACGCTTTATATTGTTTAAAACAGCCATCACAAAAATTGGATATTCAGGTTCTGGAATAATTTTTTCCCAATCATTGAATAATGTGGTATTATCCAAGAATGCATCAATATCTTTTTCTTTTTTAAGGTGCATTGAAACCTCTTCAAATAACTTCAAAAGGTGTAACTCTAATTCAATTTTAGTCAAATTTTTCAACATTTTAATTAAATCCCTTTTAAGCTTTTTTCATCAACTTTATCAATTTGATTAGAAGCAACATATTTCTTAGCGTAGTGTTTATAGGTGCCAGACGAAACAAAAATTTCAAATAGATCTTTGTCAATGTGATAGTCGTCTTTCATAAATCCCATAATTCTCATAGCATCAGATAATTTTTTACCTTCTTTATAAGGCCTATCAGCTGCAGTTAATGCTTCGTATATATCCGCTATCGCCATTATTTTAGCCTGAGTAGACATTTGATTTTCATTTAATCCTTTAGGATATCCTGTACCATCCATTTTTTCATGATGCCCACCTGCAAACTCAGGAACATTTTTTAGATTATTAGGATATGGTAATTGTTCTAACATTTCAATTGTTATTACAATATGATCATTAATAATCTCTCTCTCTTCTGGTAATAAAGTTCCCTTCTTAATATTTAGATTTCTAATTTCTTCATCTGTTAAAAGATTTTTTTCAATGCCGTTCATGATAACTTTTTTTAACCCAATAATCTGAACACGTTCTTGATCTTCAGGTTTCATAAATTCACCACCTATATTACACTCTGATAAAAATTTTATATCTTGATCTATTTCACGAATTTCTTTTTCGTAATCTAATTTATTAAAGTCAGCTATATCTCCATCTATTTGACTTTTTAAAAACTTAATTTCCAAATCTTTTTTTAATAATTCAGCTCTTGTTTTTATTAATTCTATACGATCAAATATTGTTTCAAGCTTTGTGCTTTTATCAACAATATGTGGAGGAGTAGCAACCTTACCGCAATCATGTAACCATGCAGCTATGTATAATTCATATCGCTCATCTTCCGTCATAGTGAAATCTTTATATTTCCCATTTTTTATCTTAGCGACAGCGTCAGCAAGCATCATCGTTATAATGGGTACTCTTTCGCAATGACCTCCTGTGTATTCAGATTTTTTATCTATTGCTGTTGCAATTAATTTTATAAATGCTTCGAAAAGAGTTTTTAATTCTTCAACTAATCTTTTATTCGTCAATGCTACTGCGCCTTGGGATGCTAAAGATTCAATCTGTTCCTGCATTTCATTATTAAAAGAGATAACATCACCATGTTCATTTCGAGCATTAATTAGCTGCATTACACCAATTATCTCATTTTCATGATTTTTTAATGGTACGGTTAAAAAAGATTTAGATCGATAGCCTGATTTCTTATCAAAGTTTTTTGTTCCTTCAAAGTCAAAGCCATCTTCTTTATAAGCATCTTTTATATTCACAGTTTTACCTGTCAGAGCTACATAAGCCGAAACATTTTTTTGATTTGGGGTTTTACTATCCAACCATAAATGCACTGGGTAATATGGTATTTCAACGTCCGAAGTCCCACCCATAACGGTGTTCATAGTATCATTACATAAAATTTCAAAATCTAAATCACCTTTATCATTCATCGAGTATAACGTTCTACCATCAGCTTTGGTGATATTTTTTGCTTCATCTAATATCATCTCGAATAATCGATCTGTATTTTTCTCAGTTGAAAGAGCCATTCCTATTTCGCTTAGTCTGTGCAAGCGATCTTCTAAAAACTTAATTCTATTTAAAGCGTCCATAATTCATATTTTTTAATATTTTGGTGTTTAACAGATAATAATATCAGATATTTTATCTACAATAAGAAATTAATTAATTAATTATTATCAACTAATTTACAATATGGAAAGTAACCTAAGTCATCGTATAAATGATGCTTTTAAATTAGCTATAAAAGATAAGATTGAACAAAATTTATTATTTGAATTAGCTAATGATTGTATAGCCAATCAATCTGATCAAGAAAGTTCTCATAAATTCTTAGAATTAGCTCACCTCTCAAACGTAAGTAATCTTATCAATGAAAGGAATAAAACCGAAGAATGGTTTGATATTATTCATAAAATAATAGTCTTCTCTAATTTCCATTTTGGATTTCTTCTTAGACAGAGATCTATAAAATATAAAAATAAAATTGCACTTAACCTCATTAAAGAAAATAAGGTTGTCAACATCTCTTATGAGCAATTGTGGATGAAAGTTATTGAAGTTGAAAAAGCTATAAGGAGTATGAAAAATAATAGAAATAATATAGGAATACTTTCTAGTAATAATTTAAATGGTGTTTTAGTTGATTTTTCTTGTCTTTCATTTAATCATAAAGTGATACCTATTCCGGTGAACTCAACTCCTGAACATATTTTATATATTATAGATCATTCTGAAATTGATATCATTTTTATAAGCGGAGATAATGCAGTACAATTCTTAAATAATTATGAAATAAAAAAGGATATTAAGATCGTTTATCTTGATGAGAATTATTACACTCAAAATAAACTAGCTGCTCTATCCTGGGATGCATTTATTCAAAAAGGTGACCTTTTACAAAACTTTGATATAAATAAAAGTTTAAATCAATCTGAAATGGGCTCTGTTGCGACTATTATGTATACATCCGGGACTACTGATAATCCGAAAGGAATTATATTTAATCATACAAATTTAATTACAAAGCGCTTTGCTCGTGCTTTCGCACTTCCAAATATTAATTCAGAAGATATATTTTTATGCTATCTACCTCTGTTCCATACTTTTGGAAGATTTTTTGAATTGATGGGCAGTATATTTTGGGGCGCAACCTATTCTTTTGCACAATCACCAGCATTCAATACTTTATTAAAAGATTTTAAAATTATCAAACCCTCCATTTTTATTAGTATACCTAAAAGATGGGTCCAGCTTTATGAATTGATCCAAACCAAAGTAGATATTGATATAAGTGACGATAAAGAGATTTACAAAGAATTAACCAAAATTACAGGAGGTCAATTACGATTAGGCTTATCAGCGGCAGGTTATTTAGATCCAGAAATTTTTAATTTTTTCCAAAATAATAAAATTAACCTTTTAAGCGGGTACGGAATGACTGAGGCTACGGGTGGTATTACGATGACTCCAGAAAACGATTACAAAGAAAACTCTGTAGGAAAAGCTCTTCCTGGAGTTCAGCTGAGATTAGAAAAAGATGGGGAGCTGTGTATAAAAGGTCCGTATGTATCATCAGGGTATTATAAGGATAATAATTCTACTTTATTCAAAGATGGCTGGTTTCATACACAAGATATTTTTTATGAGAAACTTAAACATTACTTCATTGTTGATAGAAAAAAAGATATTTATAAAAATTCTAGAGGACAGACTGTTGCTCCTCAAAAGATAGAAAATCTCTTCCAAGATTTTGAATATATACAATCAGTTTTTCTTGTTGGCGATGGAAAGGAATATAATACTTTATTAATCTATCCAAATTACAATCATGAATCTCACAATTTAAAAAATTTAAATTCTCAAAAAATTCGCAATTTATTTAGCTCAATGATTTTGTCCGTAAATAGTTTCCTTTCCCCATATGAAAGAATAGTCAATTATGTAGTCATTAATAGAGATTTTTCCAATGAATTAGATGAGTTGACATCAAAAAATACCTTTAAAAGAAAAAATATTTTACAAAACTTTAAAGAAATAATATCTCCTCTTTACGAAAAAAATTATACATCGTTATACTATAATACTAAAGAATTACGAGTCCCAAATTGGCTTTTAAGAGAAATCGGATTTATTAAAACAAATCTTAATTGGGATGGTGTGTATTTATCTATTGAAGGACAGAATAAAAAATTAATAATAAGATGGAATAATAGATCTATTCAAATAGGGGATTTCTTCTATGAAAATGAAATAGATATATTAGATATTGGAAGGTTCATTCAAGAACCAAACCTGTGGCTGGGAAATTTTCAATTTAGTGATTTTACTGGAAATTCAATTTTTCGTCTCAAACAATCCAAAAATTATAAAGAATTGAATTCAATAGACATTATAACGGGAACTTCATTTGGAAAAGTTGAAATTGATAGAAAAAATAATGATAAACTCTACCAGTTACATGCAATTATTAGAAAATTTATTAATGATGATTCTAGTGTTTTTGATGATTTAAAAAAACTTATAGATGTAGGACTTGGTACATGGGATGGAGTCGCTTTAAAAACATTTTTACGCTATCAAAAACATTCAAATCCATATTTTAGAATAAAATTTTTAGAATCGATTGCTCCTATACTTAGTGGTGATATTCTAATTAGATCATTAAATGATTCATATGAATATCAAAAATCTATCGACTCAACAAAAGGCTTTTCATTTGATATTAAAAGGACAAGTGAAGAACACTATCAATCCTTCATAAAGTATTTAAATAAATCAATTATTTCAATATCAAAAAAAAATGAAGTTGAAAAAGATTTTATTAAAATTATTCTTTTAATGGTTGCTGATTTTGGAATATCACACCCTACCAAATTTGTATGGGCAAGATCTGAACTTATTAATTGGCACCTACAATCAATTCCAAAACCAATATATTCAACTGCTCAAAAGGCATATTATTCTCTAATTAATGGATTTAGATCTTGGATAGGAACATCATCATCAATAACTGTAGACTTTGAAACTGGAAATGAATATGGCTGGAAAGATGTCATTCAATTTGATGATAATGTGAGAACTGATAAAAAAATAAAAATATTAAAAATATTTGAAGAGACCTCCATAATAAGAGAATCTATATTCCTTTTTTCTAAAAGCTACATTATTGGCTTAAATGATATACCACTAAATGGTATTTGGGTATCTCTCATTGATAATAAAGAAGGTAAAAGTGTTTTTAGGGTACTCATCAAAACAAGAACTTTTGGGACACACAATATAATAATCAATTTGAATAATGAATTAAGTAAAGAATTCATTGATGAAGAAACAAAATTATTAATTAAAATGAGTGCAGGTCTCGAAGAAAAATCACTAGTAGAAAATTTTGGTGGATTTTGGCCTGAATATGGAATTTATTCTGAAGAATTTGTCCAAGGCGAAACTGTAGAAAATTATCTTCAGAGAAATAAAAATGAGATTCAAGACATCTCTAAAGTAGATAGATGGCAAATGAGATGGCTACACTTTATTTGGAGTGGTATTCAAGCTTACCAAGAATTCTGGTTTAGATCTAATTTCCAATTTGCTATTCAACCTCCATCTATAGAAAATCTGATCATTCCACATCATGATTATAAAGTTGGTACTACATTAATTTCAATTTCAAATAGAAAAAAAGTTACATCAATTGCTGAACATTTTATTTTACTTTACACAGATTACATCATTAAAACAGAGCGTCGCTTCCAAGGATTAAAAAAAATGTCTGATTGGGAGGTCATATTTACGGCTACTCTTGAAGCAATAAAGTTAAAAAAAGGAATAGAAGTATTAAAAAAACTTAAACTAGAGATTCAAAAAAGTGACATCGCTAAAAGAGCCAATGCAATTGGCCTTACTGAATTACGAATCAATGAATTTTTAAATGATGTTGAAAAGTATGGAGTTTTAATAAAGCCCGTTATTTTTGCCTCTTTGAGATATGAAAGATGGCTAGAATTAAATCCAAATGCAACCTTAAATGCTAGAGCAGCTATCTTACAAGAACTATATGGTGATTACAACCTAGATTATTTTGTTGATGATTATCCAGAAACACGAGTGCGGTTTTTTATGATGAACTGCTTTAAACATTCAAGCGAAGATTTAAAATCTAGTTTTCAAAAAATTATAAAAGATATGAGAGGAAAAGACCTAAGCCCTTGGAATTTGCATGAAAGAATTGCTTTAATACAGTCTGAAATTAATCTAAATAAAACTGAAAATTTCTTTTTAGCAAGAATGTTATTTCCTCATGTAGATTCAGCCGAATATGTAGAACTCGTGACCACTCAGTATGGAAAAACAGAAAAATTAAATTTAGTGATGCAAACAGAATGTCTCGATGGAAAAATATATAATATTAGGCCTCCATTTATTCCAAAAGAAATTGCACATTTCCATACTATTCTGATAGAATCATCATTAAATATTACATTTACTTCCGAACATGATTTTCTTTTAGCATTTAATAATCGAAATAGAATTGCTGGCGGTTTATATTGGAAAAAAATTGATTATGAAACAGTTCATCTAGAATGGGTTGCAATAAAAGATAAATATCAGAAAATATCTCTTAGTAAGCGTTTGATGTCAGAGTTTTTTAAAAGGAAAAAGCATCAAGGAATTAAAATTGTAACTGTAGGTTTTTATGCAGAAACTTTTTTCGCAAAACACGGTTTTAAAATTGATAAACGTTTTGCCGGGTTCGTAAGAAAAATTTAACTGTAAAGCATGAAATAGATGATTACACCTGTTATTGAAACATAAAGCCATATAGGAAATGTAATTTTAGCAATTTTTCGATGTTTATCTATTTGTGTATTCAGGCCTCTGTAAACTGTAAATAAAGCAAGAGGAATTATAATTGCAGCCAAAACTATATGAGTAAATAAAATTACAAAATAAATAGTTTCATAATTACCCGTATATAATCTTGGCCCGCTTTTAAACCAATGATATATCACATATGAGACTAAAAAGAGAGATGAAGTTCCAAATGCAGTAAGCATTACTATCTTATGCTTTTCAATCATATTATTTCTTATTAAAAAATAACCAATCACTAAAAGAATTGTAGTAACTCCATTCAGTGATGCATTTACAATAGGAAGAAATGAAACATCCATACTCCCTTCAATTCCGTCTGGTCTTGGTCCTAAAATTAAAAAGGCAACAACCAAACTGATTACAATGGATATAACATAAATTATTCTTGTCCAAAAAGATTCATTTTTCATAATAGTTTATCTATAATTATTGTTAAAAAAAGTAAAGGCAAGTAAAAAACAGACATCTTTAAAAGAATTCTTGCATTATCAAAGGTATAGTTTCTCATCAATGGAATTCCTGATAATAAATATAGTAGACCAAAACTTAGAGCACCCCAAAAATAAAAATTTCCTAAAATTCCATTGTAGTTCAACATAAGTGAAACAGGTATTAATAGTAGTGAGTGCCAGAAAATTTGTCTATTTGTTCTGCTCCCATTTGATTCTACTGCAGGTAGCATTTGCATATTTGCTTTTTTATAGTCTTCCTTGTACATTAGTGCAATTGCATAAAAATGAGGATGCTGCCACAAAAATAATATAGTAAATAATATCCATGCTTCTGGTTGAATTATACCTGAAGCTGCAGCCCAACCACCTAATGGAGGTATTGCTCCAGGTATCGCTCCAATTGATGTGTTCAACCATGTTATTTTTTTTAATGGAGTATATACAAAAAGATAGAGTATTGCAGTTAAAATAGATAAAACTGAGGTTAATTTATTTATGAAAATAAAGAGTATAATAGAACCGAATAACACCAAGAAAACACCAAAAAACAACACAACTTTTGATTCAATCATTCCCGAGGGTATTGGTCTTAGTTTGGTACGATTCATTAAGCTATCAGTTTTAGCCTCTAAAAAATGGTTTAATGCTCCAGACCCGGAAGAAACAAAACTCGAACCAATTAATGTAATAAACAGTTTAAAGTAATTAATATCCCCATCTGAACCTAAGTAAAACCCAAGTGCAGTAGATATCAAAATGAGAAAAGTTATACTCGGTTTGGTTAATTCATAAAATGCATTAAAAAGAGAAGTTGCTTTTTTGGGGTTTCTTTTCATTTAAGTTCTAATTTTTTTTACTAACCTGGTTATATCTTCTCTCAAAATTG
Organism: uncultured bacterium; assembly: GCA_965660855.1. GTDB lineage: Bacteria > Fidelibacterota > Marinisomatia > Marinisomatales > UBA1611 > JAOLAV01. The sequence continues at coordinate 89,975 of CBFIBM010000006.1, forward strand.
ATACACTAGCTTTATCTGTTCCATCGAAATATTTTCTAATTTTACCATTATCATCAATAAGAATGAATTTTATTGCATGACCACGAGGAAGTTCATCTGCAAAAAGCATAAAACCATCCTTTTTAAGTATTTTAATCGATTCCAAATCAGAAAATAGAAAATTCCATCTATCATCTTTAACACCATTTAAAGAAGCATATTCTTTAAGAATACTTTGAGTATCATTTTCAGGATCAACAGTAATCGAAATAAATTGAACTTCTGGAACTTTTTCAAAATCTTTATAAAGGGTCGACATATTACTTGTCATCATTGGACATGGTCCTGGACAAGTTGTAAAAATAAAATCCAAAACTGTTATCTTATTATTCAATTCTTTATCAGTAAAATTTTTTCCATTTTGATTTTTAAAAGAAAATTCTGGTACTGATTTTATTATTGGTATTTCATAGGATGAATTTGCTTTATTTATAACCCAGGTTGCACCCAAGCCAAGAATTAAAATAGGAGTTAATATTAAAAATATGTTTTTATTCATTTGTTATTTGTGATTTGTTCCAGAGTGAATATTGAATACTTACTAAACCAAGAATCCAAGAAGCTATCCACAAATGGAAAAGTTGTATTATGGGTACTATTTTAAAAAAAACCAACACTTCTCCAGAAATAATTTGAATAATTATAAGAAATAAAATTGATGACGATATTTGAATCATTAAATTAGACGGAAAAATGGATTTTTTAATTATTTGGTACAAAATATAAATCGCTAAGAAAGTGATGAGAATACCCAGTATTGTATGCATATACTTAAAAGGGCCAAGCATTTTCAACAAAAAAGTTGAATCTAAAGTAGGATTTTCTTTGTGTACCATCTCTAATCCGGCTCTTATTTCTGTACCAAGAATAACTTCAAATAGTAAAGCTGTTGATAACAGCAAGAATGTTTTTCCTAATTTTTCGGGGTATTTACTCTGTTTTTCAGCTGCTGGATTCTCCAAATAATACACCTCTTGAGATGCATAAATAAGCAACATAACAATAATAAGAGCAAAAAGCAGGTGAAGGGTGATTGTAAATGGATTTAGAATCGTTTTCACCAATACGGCTCCCAACCATCCTTCAAACAATGTCAATATAAATGCTAAACAAACAGCATTTCTTACTTTAGTTTCATTAGAATAATATTTAAACATAAGTAACATGGTAAGTGTAATGGTCAATCCTACTAATGCACCAAACACTCTATTGGAATATTCAATCCAGGCTAAAACAATATTGAATTTTGAGGGATCAATGTGATCAGGAAGCTGTTCAATGTTTGTTGGAGGTATCCAACGATCAAAACACTTTGGCCAATCTGGGCAACCCATACCTGCTCCGGATACACGGACAAGTCCACCGATGAATATCAATAGATATGTCATCCCTGTAGACAAGTAAGCAAAAAATCGAAATAGTTTCATTTTCTTATTTTAAAATTAAGAACAATAATCATGTTTATAACCTAACTTTTACACTTTATTAACAATATAACAATTGTTTAAGTTCAGATATAAAATTTCCAAGATTTATTAAAAATATATAATTATAATAGGATTATAAGTGATTCTGAATAGGATTGAAATAGGGACTGAGTGCACCGTAAGAGAAACAGGCCTCAAAGGTATCTTAAAGAAGATATACTTTTATCCTACCAAATATGAAATTGAATTTTCTGATGGTAGCATTGACCATTATTCTTCTAAAGATATAGTGCTTCAAGGCATAACTCAAAAACCCGTTCAAAGACGTATTCCTGATGCTCCAGAATATGGAATTCTTGAAGAATGGTCAGGAGGTTCTTTTTTTGAGAGCGAAAGTCTTACAGCATATCATTTTTCAACGACAAAAAAAATAATGTGGAAAATGCTTACGTCTATCGAAACTTACAATGTTTGGTTTTACGGAATCCAAAGAGCTCTTCCAGTTCTAGATTCTGAAAGGTATGTCCATAAATATTCTTTTAATCAGCTAGAGTTGAAACCCGGATCATTTTTTAAGATAAGACCTCGAACCATAGCTCCTTATTTTGACTGTAGAATCATGACTTATGAATTTGAGAAAAAATTTGGGTTCACTTTTCAAACGACACCATTTACAAATGAATATGTTCAATTTTCACTAGAAGAAACAAAATTAGGTGTCATAGTAACTTGTAGAAGATATTCTTCAGGTGGACTTTCATTTTTAAATCAAATGAACTGGAATGAAAAATCTAAGATTTTAAATAATTTGAATGAAATCATTCCTAAAGTCAATTTTTTAGAAAAAAAATCATCAGATATAGATGCAAATTTCCAAATAGGTTCAGATGTACCATCGCTATCTAAAGATGATATTGTTGCAGTTTTAGTGAATAAAGTATTAGATGGCGATACTGAAATAATGAATTTAGAAAGGAGCAAAGTTATACGAGGAAAGGCGAAAGCCATGATTGTAAAAATCAAAAGAGGGTCAGTTGAAAGACCTCCTATGCCTGAAATATCTGCAAATAAGCCCAGCACTTCAGGTGGTATTGAGTCTTTGTCAAAAGAAGATCAAATTTCATTCTACGTTAACAGTGGTTTAGATGGAGATATGGATAGTGTTAACAACCTCCAGGATAAAGTTCTCCGTGGAAAAGTCAAAGCCATGATTGTAAAAATCAAAAGAGGGTCAGTTGAAAGACCATCTATGCCTGAAACTAAAGATCAGAATTCTAAAAATAATATTGAAACTGACGAAGATAAAATTAAACGTCTGGTTTCTGATGGACTTCAAGGAGAAATGGATGAAATTAATAGTTTAGATGATCGTGTATTAAGAGGAAAAATTAAAGCCGCAATTGTAAAAGAGAAAAGAAAATCAAAATAGTATGGAAAAAGAACCAAAAACTATTCTAACCAAAACTCAGGTCATATCAATGATCGCATGCACGGTATTATTATTAGTTTACATTTCATTAGTTACCTGGGTATTATAGTTGTTTGATTGGTTAACTTTAGAATGGTTGATGATTAATCTAGAATGGGCGGTAGGTATCCTAGCTGTTGGATGTATCATACTATTTTTTTTCCCATTATTACTTGGATGGCAGCTAAAAAAAAATGCAGATGATAAAAAATCATAGGATTTTATGGATGTAGTTCATTACCTACTTTTTTTAATTCTAATATTCGCTGTAACGTTTATATCAGAATTTTTTAAATTGAAAAGAGAGGTAAGAAAAAATTCAAATCTTATAAAAATGTTAAAGAAAAAAATTACTTAGACTTTATTATAATCTAGATCACTTTTATTTTTGACCTTAGCAAAAAATTATTAATAAGTTCTTACCTATATATTAGTAGATAAAAAATGGAAAATACACCAACAGTTGATCACGAAAAAAGCGAATCGAGTAGAATTTATACCCTTTTCTATTCGTTTTTCTTGATTCCATTTATGATAGCGATATTTGGAGCAATTTTCTTTTTACTATTTAGATTCATTACTTTTGAAACAGATGATGCTTCTGAACTTTTAAATCAGGTTAAAATTGGCTCTGCAACAAAACGTTGGCAGGCTGCTTATGAATTATCAAAAGTTTTAAATAACCCCAAAACAATTCCAACAGACGTTAGCTTCAAAAGCCAAATGGTATCAGCATATAAACATTCGATAAACGATGACCCTCTAGTCAGAGCCTACCTTGCAATTGCGATGGGTGCAACCAGTGATAATTTTTATTCAGAAGAACTAGTAGTCGGGCTGTTGGACGAATCCCGAGAGTCAAGACTAGCTGCAATTCAAGCGGTAGGAATGGTGAAAGCAAAAAATGCTCTAATTGAATTGACAAAAATTGTAAAAAATTCAGATTACCAAGACGAAAGATTAGCAGCAACTATGTCAATCGGTTTCATTGGCGATAATTCATCCATTCCCCTACTCAATAATCTACTTGAAGATGATGAGCCAAATATTAGATGGGATGCAGCAGTAGCTCTAGCGAAAATGGGCGAGAAATCTAGTGTCCCAATTATTGAAAATCTCATGGATAGAGAATATTTATCTTCATTTCCACAATTAGATTACAAAGAGGTTAACAAAGTACTTTTGATTGCAATTGAAGCATCAAAAATGATAAAAGATAACAGATTTGAATCTAAGTTGAATATATTAGCTGAATCAGACGAAAATATGAAAATTCGTGATGCAGCAATGAAAACTTTAAAAAATTCATATAACAAGGTCATATAAAATGTCAGATAAAAAAATAATTCCCAATGCTTCAATAGGATCTTCAGCTGAAAATTCATTCAAAAAGTCAGAAACTTCACGCCGAGGATTCCTCAGTTGGTTAACCGTTGGATGGGCTGCCTATATCGGAGTTACAGGTGGTTTTTTCACAGTAATCATTAGGTTCCTTTTTCCAAATGTACTTTTTGAGCCACCGCAAACTTTTAAAATTGGATACCCTGACGACTTTGCAGCTAACAGCGTTGATATTAAGTTTAAGAAAGAATTTAATGCATGGGTTGTTCGCGATGAGGAAAGTATTTTTGCATTATCCACAGTATGTACACATCTGGGATGTACTCCAAATTGGCTTCCTGTTGAATCAAAGTTTAAATGTCCATGTCATGGAAGTGGTTTTAGAATGACAGGTATCCATTTTGAAGGACCTGCGCCTAGGCCGTTAGAACGCTTCAAAGTTAGTTTAGCAAATGATGGTCAGATCTTAGTAGATAAAACAAAAAGTTTTAAATGGGAAAAAGGCGAGTGGGAAAATCCTGAATCTTTCCTAAAAGTTTAAACATTTTCATAATATAATAGTAATATTAAAGATTAATAATGGCTAAAAAAGAAAGTAAAAAATCAATATTGGACGTTCTTGGTGAGTCTCAAGTATGGAAATCCATAATACGATCAGGGATTCCAAGAACCAGACGTCAAAGAATGCACGCAATTTTAGGAAGTGTATTTCTACACTTGCACCCAGCAAGATTACCCAAACATGCAGTAAAAGTCGGTTACACTTGGTGCATGGGTGGACTATCATTTTTCTTGTTTGTTAATCTAACAATAACAGGGATTCTTTTAATGTTTTACTACCGTCCTACGGTTGAATATGCGTATACCGATATTATTGATTTAGCAGAACAAGTTCCCTTAGGTATCATGAGAGAATTGCATAGATGGGCAGCTCATTCTATGGTTTTAGTTGTATGGCTACACATGCTTAGAGTATTCATGACTGGCTCCTATAAGCCACCACGAGAATTCAACTGGGGTGTAGGAGTCTTACTTATGACCCTCACCATGTTTCTATCCTTCACTGGATATCTTTTACCGTGGGATCAGTTAGCAATTTGGGCAGTCACAGTAGGGTCCAACATGGCCAGAGCTCATCCATTTATTGGGCATGAAGGTCCCGGAGCTAGTCTTTTAGCAATTGGAGATATCAATTTAGTTCACATTGGGTCAGACGTTAGATTTGCTCTAATCGGAGGACGGTTCGTTGGAGAAGCGACATTACTAAGGTTTTATGTTATCCATTGTATTGCAGTACCATTTATTATGATGATCTTCATGGCTGTACATTTTTGGCGAATCCGGAAAGATGGTGGAATATCGGGACCATTATAAGGAATTATTAAATGTTAGATACTTTTAAAAGCACGGTTGATTATATTTCTAATCCAACGATTAGCTTTTCATTATTAACGATACTTACTCCAATTCTTTTTCCCCCTACAGATTGGTTTGATAGATTGAACCGAAAACTTCGTTTTAATTTACTGTGGACAAAAACTGGACTTGCCATTGCGATGATTGTAATAACATTTTTCTTTGCTGTTGGCTTTTTAGATGAGAATTTTAGTGTTATTTTAACAAAAGCAGATAATTTTCCAATCATTTTAATGTTTTATTCAATTTACTTTTACACCTGGCTCGCAATGCACAAAGCATACATTAATGATGAAAGGCTAGAGAAAGGATTAAAACCATCTGAATATAATGACCCTGATGATAAGGTTCTTGTATGGCCAGATTTAGTATACATTGAATTTATAGCTCTCATACTATTCACAGTTTTTCTTGTTGTATGGTCCATTCTTGTTGCAGCTCCACTTGAGGAACCTGCAAATCCTGCAGCAACGCCTAACCCTTCTAAAGCCCCGTGGTATTTCCTAGGACTGCAGGAGATGCTAGTTTATTACGATCCCTGGATTGCAGGTATTTTGCTTCCTATTTTTTGTGTTGTTGGCTTAATGGCTATTCCATATATGGATATAAATAAAAAAGGTGATGGATACTATTCATTTAAAGAAAGAAGAGTAGGTATATTTATTTTTATGTATGGTTGGATTGTTCTATGGCTATTTTTGATTGTTCTGGGAACATTTTTCAGAGGTCCAAATTGGAATTTTTATGGACCTTTTGAATATTGGGATGCTCATAAGGTTGTTGCTCTGAACAACATTAACCTTTCAGAATACTTTTGGGTAAAATTACTTGGAACGGGACTACCAGATAATATTATTCTAAGAGAATTTGTTGGATTTATTGTAGTCGGAATTTATTTATTTATAACGCCTGTAGTTCTTGCAAAAACAGTTCTTAAAGATATGGTAAAAGCTTATGGTCTAATTCGATATGGAGCACTAATGACTTTTGGTTTGGTTATGTTAAGCTTACCAATCAAAATGTATTTTAGATGGATATTTGACTTGAAATATTTTGTAGCAATTCCTGAATACTTTTTCAATATATAGGTTAATCGAAAAAAATGTTTAAAAACGACGAAAGATATTGGGACATCAATTTATTAAATAAATGGTTTGCTGTCTCTTCTATAGTATTTCTTGTGGTGACGGTATGGGTTTTTGTGGATGATAATGATGATGAATTTAAAACATATCAAAAAGAATTTAGAAAAATGCAAGTTGAGGTTGCAGAACGAAAACTTATTCAAGATTCTACTTCAATAGCAGCTGATAAAGTTCTATATGAAAAGGAGCTTGCTCTTGCTCAGGAAAATTTTAATGAAAGAAAAGAAGAGTTAGACGTTTTAGAGCAGGAATTGAGAACCCTTAAAAATAGACACTACAATGAAAATATGTTATATCAAGGGCAAAAAGCTAGGATTGATGAACTAAAGTATTTGGTTGAGTCAGATAATGCTCAGGGGTCATCTCATGGTCCTTCTCACATCGATGAGTATAATAATGCGCTTGATAAACTCGATAATCTGAGATTAGTACGCGAAGGTACTGAAATTGAAATAAGTGAAAAAGAGCGAATCATTAAAGAAATTAAGTCTGAAGTTAAATTAAAAAAAGACGAATTAGATACATTCACCCGCCAGTATACTCTAACTAAAAATACATTAAATAAAATTGACCGTGATAGAATGTCAATTGGAAATAAAATTGGAGATATCGTCAGAGATTTACCTATCCTTGATTTCTTAGATCCTTATTATAAAGTTCACCAAATAGTAGTTGCTGATATAAAATACGACGTAAATTTTGCAGCCGTTCCAACTGTAGATAGATGTACAAGTTGTCACCTAGGCATCGATAACCCAGATTTTTCCGAAGCTCCTCAGCCTTATACAACACACCCCAATTTAGATTTATACCTTACATCTTCTTCTCCTCACCCAATTAATAATTTTGGATGTACAAGCTGTCATGCGGGAAAAAGCCGTGGTACATCTTTTGTATCATCGCAGCATACTCCAAACACACCAGAAGACAAAGAAAGATGGAAAGAGGAATACGATTGGAAAAAAGATCATCATTGGCTTACTCCAATGCTACCAACTCGTTACACACAAGCAAGTTGTTTTAATTGTCATTCAAATACTAGTGACCTAGCAGGAGCTGAAAAATTAAATTTTGGTCTATCGCTTGTAGATAAAGCTGGTTGTAATGGTTGTCATCATAATGAGGACTGGCCTACTCAAGCAAAGTCTGGCCCAAACCTCAAGAAAGTGAATGAAAAACTGAGTGAAGATTGGGTAGCAAAGTGGGTTAAAAATCCTCGACATTTTAGGTACAATACAAGGATGCCAGCGATATTTGAGCAACCAAATCAAGAAACTCCTGAAGTAACAGCCTACAATAATGCAGAGATCGCTGGAATTACTGAATATTTATTTAAGGGGAAAGATAAACTATCAGGGAGCAATAGTAAACGTTTTATTGGCGACTACACTAATGGAGAAAAACTGTTTAATGCCGTGGGTTGTACTGGATGTCATGTCTCAGAGAACAACCCTGAGTTAGCTCCGCACGTCAATAGCTATTATAATTTAACTAAAGTCCAAGGCCCGAACTTAATTGGAATGGGTTCAAAAGTTTCAGCAGAATGGCTTTATGAATGGTTAATGGATCCCCAAGCTTATAATCCTGAAACAATGATGCCAAACCTTAGACTAGAGCCTCAGCAAGCGAAAGACCTTACAGCATACTTAATTCAAAATAAAAATGAACAATTTGACGAACTACCAGAGCATAAATACAACAAAGAAGTTTTAGACCAACTTACAGTTAACTGGTTAAAAAAATCTAATCCAGAAAAATATGCTATCCAAAAAGCATCCAAAATGAATGAAGAAGAAAAACTTAATTTTGTAGGTGAAAAAAGTATTCGCCATTACGGATGTTTTGGATGTCATAATATAGATGGTTTTGATAATGCTAAACCAATCGGTGTTGAAATTACCGAAGAGGGTTCAAAACCTGTAAAGAAATTTGACTTTGGACTATTCCATGATATTGAACACACTACCCATGCTTGGATTGAAAATAAATTGAGGACTCCTCGAATTTACGATAGAGGTAAAGAAAGCGAACACTTAGATTTACTAAAAATGCCAAATTTTTATTTTTCTGAAGAAGAAATTGAAGCAATTACTACTGCGGTACTATCATTCAATGCTAATAAAATTGGTGAAAAACTTTTAGCTCACAAGAAAGTACCTGATATTTATAAAAAAGGACATCGATTGGTCAAACAGTATAACTGCCAAGGGTGTCACTTAATCGAAAATCAAGGTGGCCAAATCGTTGATCTAATTGGAAAACCAGAATATGCTCCACCAAATCTTCACACAGAAGGAAGGAAGGCAAATCCAGACTGGTTATTATCATTTTTAAAAAATCCGTCGATAATAAGACCAAACTTGCAAGTTAAAATGCCTAGCTATCATCAAATTTCTGATGAAGATTGGGACGCAATTATAGCATATTTTCAACACATGGCTGGTGAAAAGATACATTACAGAAGTAAGCATCAATTTGACACAGAAAGTACTGAATTTGCTGCAGGTCAAATGTTACATGAAATTGGGCAATGTAACAGTTGTCATTTTTACGGTGAAGAATTTCCTACTGGAGATGCACCAACTTGGGCTCCTAATTTAGCTTTAACAAAAGAACGCTTGAACCCTGATTGGGTTCATGAATGGTTAAAAAACCCTCAAGAAATTATGCCAGGAACTAAAATGCCAGCTCCTTATTTACCTGACGAGAGTATTTTATCAGCTGAAGGGGCAAAAAATGATTGGGGTAGAGAACTTGTACAGCTAAATGGCGATACTACTGCTATGTTAGATGGGTTAACAGATTATTTATGGAACATCAAGGGTTCAACAAATATCGATGCACTTATAAAAGATTACTTTGACAAGAATGGTTATGACTTTGAAAACTCTGATGATGATAATGAATATGATGACGATGATGACTGGGGAGACGATGAAGATGATGACGATGATTGGTAGGAAAAAAGTATATTAAAAAAACACTTTCCACAGTGCTTCTTTTTACTTAATAATAATCTTAATCGAATTAGAAACCTGATTGGCATCCCATTTTTCTCCTTTCCAAATTCCTAAAACTTTTCTATCTGGATTAATTAGAACTGAACTAAGCTTATGACCAATTTTACCATTTTCTACCCCCCAAAAATCTCCTCCTGATTGCTTTACTAATTTATATACATCTCCAATATGATTTGTGCTTGACCATATTTCAATATTAGGGTTATCCTTAATACTTGGTCCATAAGTATCTTTTAAGGAAGATGGGGTATCAAATAGATAATCAAAACTAACTAAAATAAATTTTATATTTTCGCTATCAGTAAATTGATTAGCCATAATTTTATTTTTCATAAAAATAGCTGGGCATAAATTTGGCATTGGGCATTTAGAGAAAATGTAAGATATAAATAGATATTCATCATATTTATCTAGTTGAATTTTATTGCTATCTAAATCTAGAAGAGTAACATCATCAAGTGTATCTCCTATTACCTTTTCAGAAAATTCGTCATCAAAAAAAGTATCTCTAATTGGCATATGTCCTTTTCCTATCAATCGAAAATTTTTTGCTTCTATTTTATCTTCATTCCATTGAAACTCAAAATGTACACTGTCACCTCTTTTAAACCCGTCCATTTTATTATTAATTGATATTGGAAAAGGCATTATCATTGGAAGCATTAAATCTCTTATAGTATCATGTGCTATGATTACCTCTCTATCATCCAATTTAATGTCTTGAATTGTACCTTTTACTGAATATAATTGATCAGAATTACTACATCCTACAATGGATAATATAAAATACAGATAAAATAAATTTTTTAGATTACAAATCATGTAAATAAAAAAGGCGGATTATTGGTCCGCCTTTTGGATTTATAACTTCTTGTTATGATTTAACTTACTTCTTTTTACTTGGTCTTTTAAAAGTAAAATCTTTAGTCGTTTCACCTGAACCAATTGTTACAGTTCCTGTCAGTGGGCGTTTTTTAAACTTTTCTTGCCAACAGACAATATCATATTTCCCCGCAGGAATTCCTTCAATTGAAAAGTTACCACTTGCATCTGTAACCGCATAGTAAGGATGGTCTGAAACAAAAACCCAAGATTTCATCCAAGGATGAACATCACATTTTATATAAAATGGTTCTGGTTCAGATTGCTTGAAAGTAGTTGTCTTTTGTTTCACTACCTTGGGCATTGCAAAATTGAATTCCTTGTTTACTTTTGGCATTGAATGAATATTATGAAGGGTAGCATCACTATTTTTGATTAATAAATCTTGTCCAGCAATCATACCAAAAACATGTGGTGTATAAATACAACCCTGTTGATCTAAAACTACAGGATCCGATGGAGTACCTCCAGAATAAGAAACTGATTTCAAGTAGACAAGAGCTTCTTCCATGAAACCTTCCGTTGAAACTTTAAAGTTTTCACTATAAACTGCTCCAGAGTGGGATGATCCACAAACAGGATCAGCATCCATTTTTAATCTCTTCTTTTTAGGCGGTTTACCATCATACTTTACTGTACCTTTTAATGTCCCTGCGTCCATTAAGCTAGAAACGAGTACGATAGTAATTATATTTGTTATCATATTTTTAAATTTCATTTTATATCCTTTATTAAATAACTATTAAGTCATTATTTAAATTTACAACTTTTTATTAATTTCAAGAACTACAAAATATCATTGTTCATGGGTACAATTTATTGGAAAATAGGGTAGGTTTATTTTTAAATTATTAATATAAAAATTTGGTTTTATAATGTACTTATTCATGATCTCCTGTTACGTATTGATGCTATTCAATTTTATTAACTTAACTCTAGTAGGGTTGAGTGGATATTTCAGTTTCCAAATTCTTGGTGCGAGTCATGCAAAGTACTCTCTTTTTATGATGCTTATTTTCACCATTACTGAAACAGTGGTAATGTATTTTTTTATCACAACGGGAAGTGGTATCAAAGAAGCAATTGAATCTGGACTTGGTAAGAAAGAACTTTGGACAAGAGAACGTAATTTAAAGATGAAGCTTTTCCCTCAGCTTATGCTGACTATTTTACTTGTTGGTGGCTGGTTTATTCATAAAGGTGCAGTGGAAAACAACCTTCCTTTTTCTTGGATTCATGGCCCTCTGTTCATTATAGCTTATTTTCATCACATCTGGCTTCTTGTGCTAAAAAATAACTTTTTTAAGGAGCAATTAGATATTATCTCTGAATTAAAGCCAAGAGCAAGTTAAGTATGTATTACGCAGCAAAATTATTAGAGCTTTTGGGTATGTCCATGATTGCGGTTGGTTTTATCATTAAATTTCCATCTCTGATGGATCCAAAACTTTTACTTGGAGGTATTATTTGTTTTGTTTCAGGATGGAGCATTGAAAAATATATATTAAAATGAAAAACATTGCGAAATGATTTGTGATTCTTAGCAATTTTTGTTTTAAATTTTGGTAATTATGGCAGGAAATTATAACTATTTTAAAGGAATTCCCGAGTTACCAGATTACGCAAGGGAAAAGACTAAGAGACCAAAGCTTGTTGCTGTAGTTGATGAAGACAATTGTACAGGGTGTCAGGTTTGTGTACCTTTTTGTCCCGTTGACTGTATAGAGCCAGTCGCAAAAGATAAATATGAAATTCCAATACCTCCTGTTCAAGTTAGATTTGATGAGTGTACAGGATGTCAAGTCTGTGCAAGAGTCTGTACTCGAATGACATGGGATGCAATCCGAATGTTAAAGACAGAAGATTTTGAAGAAAATTATGATCTCAAAATTCAATAGTTATTTTAAAAATATTTAAATAAAAACAAAAATTGAGCAATAATAAACACCATCACGAAGAAACATTTTTTCAAAAATATATTTGGTCTGTAGACCACAAAGTCATTGGTATTCAGTATGGAATAACATCCCTTCTGTTTTTACTTTTTGGATTTTGTTTAATGATGGTCATGAGATACCAACTCGCTTATCCAGAAACTCCAATTCCTATAGTTGGTTGGTTCTTCAAAGAAAGTGGTGGTATCATGTTGCCTGAGAACTACAACACCTTAGGGGCAATGCACGGAACAATCATGATTTTCCTTGGTGTTGTTCCTCTAGCAGTCGGTGCTTTTGGAAACTACCTCGTACCACTTCAGATTGGAGCACCAGATATGGCATTTCCAAGATTAAATGCCTCCAGTTACTGGTCATACTTTATTGGCGGCGTTATAATGCTTGCAAGTTTTTTTACTCCTGAGGGTGCTGCTCGAAGCGGATGGACTTCTTACCCGCCTCTTTCTATATTTGAATCAGGACAAACAATGTGGCTCTGTGGTATGATCTTTTTAATTACCTCATCTCTACTTGGGTCAATGAATATTATCGTTACCATTGTTCAGTTAAGAGCTCCTGGGCTCACGTGGTACAAACTTCCATTTTTTATTTGGACTCAGCTCATAACGTCTTTTTTATTAGTTTTAGCATTTCCCCCATTAGAAGCAGCATCTATACTGCAATTAATGGATCGATTAGCAGGGACTAGTTTTTTTCTACCAAGCGGATTGGTTTATGCTGGAAATACTGTTGAAGCATATGGATCAGGTTCTCCACTTCTTTGGCAACACCTTTTCTGGTTTTTAGCTCACCCTGAGGTTTATGTTCTTATATTACCGGCTATAGGGATTGTTGGCGAAATTATAGCTAATAACACCAGAAAGCCACTCTGGGGATACAAATCTATGATATACGCTATTAGTTTTTTAGGTTTTATGTCCTTTATTGTATGGGCTCATCATATGTTCCTTACAGGAATGGGACAAACAATGAGCGCATTTTTTCAGCTTACAACAATGATTATCTCCATCCCATCTGTCGTTGTATTAACAGCATTTTTCTTGTCCCTTTGGGGTGGATCAATACGATTCAATACGCCCATGTTGTTTGCCTTGGCATTTTTACCAATGTTTGGAATCGGTGGTTTAACAGGATTACCTTTAGGTGTTGCAGCATCGGATATCTTTTTGCATGATACATATTATGTCATTGGACATTTCCATTACGTTGTTGCTCCAGGAACTCTATTTGCTCTTTTTGCAGGTATTTATTATTGGTTTCCCAAGGTTTCAGGAAAAAAGTTACATGAAGGGTTAGGAAAACTACATTTCTGGCCATCATTAATATTCATGAATGGTGTTTTTATGCCTATGTTTATCCAAGGTCTAGCGGGATTGTCAAGGCGTATGTATGATGGAGGAACTCAGTATGCCCATGCATCTGATATCTTGCAATGGAATGAATTTATGACGATATCAGCATTCTGTTTAGGTGCCGCCCAAATTCCATTTATCCTTAATATTATTTTAACACTAGCAGGTAAAGTTACAGGAGAAAGAAATCCTTGGAATTCTACTACGATTGAATGGTCTGCTCCATCACCGCCTTTACCACATATTAATTTTGATGAGGAAGTAAAAGTTTATCATGATCCTTACGAATATAGTGTACCAGGCCATGAGGAAGACTTTTGCCCACAAACTAAAAAATTAGACTAGGAGCACTCATTGAGTAGTATACCATATATTTTAGAAGAAAGACCTGATACAGGGCTCAATAATTCCAGGCTTGGAATTTGGATATTTATAGCATCGGAGATTATGCTTTTTGGCGGGCTTTTTTCTGCTTACGTATTTTTGAGATTTGCAGCACCCGAAGGTGACTTTGACTATTGGGGATCAAAATTAAATGTTCCAATGGCTACATTTAATACTCTTATGCTTATAACTTCAAGTGTGACAATGATAATGTCTTGGGCCTCCCTAAAGATGAGACAATTTGATAAATATAAAATGTATCTAGGTCTAACTATACTGTGTGGGATAGGCTTTTTAGTTGTCAAGTATTTTGAGTATACAAGCAAGTTTCACCATGGTATATTTCCATCTTCTAGTACTTTCATGGGAATTTATTTCACACTAACTGGGTTACACGTTCTTCATATTATTGGTGGATTAGCAGTTTTAATCTATTTCTGGGGTCCTGTAGCTAAAAAAATGTATGATGAAGATGTTGAATTATTAGCGAATAGAATTGAGGTAACAGGTCTCTATTGGCATTTTGTTGATTTAGTGTGGATATTTTTGTTCCCAATCTTATACCTTTTATAGAGAAAAGTTATGTCTAATAAAAAAGAAATTACCGTTGAAGAACATTTAGAAATACAACATCATGTGAAGGTATATATTAATGTTTTTGTTGCATTAATCATCCTAACCTTCATAACTGTAGCCGTAAGTTTTTTGAAGGTTTCTTTCATTGAAGCTTTTTTCCTAGCCGTTACGATTGCAACGATCAAAGGAAGTTTAGTCCTTGGATTTTTCATGCACCTCATTACTGAAAAACAAGCTATAATTTGGATTCTAATATCAACCTTTATCGCTTTTCTAATTTTAATGTTCCTTCCGTTAATAACAATGATGGACCACACTAGTATTTGGTAAGAAATGGGAATAAAAATACCACATATTTTAATAATTACTCTTTCAATAGTACTTTCAGTATTTTTCTCATATAAGATGTACACTGAAAATACGATCTACTTATTTGTGGCTGGAGTAATTACATCCGCTAGTTTAGCATATTATTTATCCATCATAATTAGAAAGTTTCAAACTATATGATTAAATCTTTTCTTTTAAAACAAACTATTGTCTTTAGCTTATTTTTGTTGCCTAATATAATATTCGCTTGTGCTACTTGTTTTGGAGATCCAAATAGTAGTGCTGGTAAAGGAATGGATATGGCAATAATTACTTTACTAGGAGTAATAAGTCCTATACTATTTGCAATAGCGGTTGGTATTGTATCGATTGGATTAAAATCAAAAAAAATTAATCAGGAAGCTGTAAAAAATGATTGATATATTAAGATATTTTGGTCTTCCAGTAGGCATCTCATCCGTTAGTGGCAGAATTGATGAGATAATTGTCATCGTTCATTACTTGATGCTCGTACTTTTTATAGGGTGGGGTGTATTTTTTATTTACAGCTTAGTAAAGTTTCGTTCTTCAAAAAACCAAAAAGCAAGTTATAAAGGTGTTGAATCACATTATTCTTCTATTCTTGAAGCAGCAGTGGCTGTGATTGAAATTGTTATTCTTTTCGGTTTTGCTTTTCCGATTTGGGCAGAACGTGTGAATGATGTACCGGATAGTAGAGATGCTGTACATCTAAGGGTTGTTGCTCAACAGTATGCTTGGAATATTCATTATCCAGGACCTGATGGGATATTTGGTAAAGTGAGCTCAGAGCTGGTTGATGAGCAAGAAAATCCAATCGGTCTAGATCGTTCAAGTGATAATGCGTCCGATGACTTTTTTACAATTAATCAACTGCATATTCCAGTAAATCAAGATATACGAATTGATCTAACAAGTAAAGATGTTATCCATAATTTTAAATTACCAGAATTACGTGTATCTCAAGATGCAATTCCAGGAATGTCTATTCCAGTCCACTTTAAAGCAACAAGTACTTCTGAAGAGTTTTTAAAAACTACGATTGGTACAAAAAGAGAAGGTAAAAGTTTAGAAATTGCTTGTGCTCAGTTGTGTGGATTGGGTCATTATAGAATGAAAGGTTACTTAACTATATCTGAAGAAGATGATTACTTGGCTTGGTTGGATGAGCAAGCAGAATATCTAGAAGAAGAAGGCGGAGATGATGATGATTGGGGAGATGATGACTGGTAAACAATAAGACATAATCCTATAAATTTTAAAGCCTACTTATAGTAGGCTTTTTTTTAAAGTATTTTTTGTTCTTAAAAAATGTAATACATCATAAATACAATCATTTGATATTGTATGCTCAGAGTGGTACTTTTTATATATTGGTTTTATTTTAAGATTTATTAAATCCTCAAAGGTCTTATCCGCTAAAGCTAAAGGAACAACAGGATCTTGAATTCCATTCCCCATAAATAAATCTATCGATGAAAGGCTCTTGTTTTTTACTTTCTTGAAAACCTCTTCAACTGGAATAAAGCCACATAAAGCTACAATAGAATTATAAAAAAGAGGATTCATTAATCCTGAAAAAATTGATAGCGAAGCTCCTTGACTAAATCCTAATAAATTGATTCTTTCTGGATCTAGATTAAGGATTTGTACTGATTTATTAATGGATTCTATCACAGATTCTTGATGTTGTTCCATCTGTTTTGGCTTGGGTAGCCTGGGTAAATTTTCAAAGTCTAATTCAGCCCATGCCCATCCCTGATGTTGAACTGGTAAAGAAGCTTGGAGACTAACGACAGTCCAATCTTTTGGAAAAATTCCTGCTAATCCGAAAAGATCTTCCATATTAGAACCAAACCCATGTAATAAAAATATACTCGGTCCATTATCTGAGGTACTAGAGGAAGACTTATAGATATTATTTAATGGAAGTTTTAAGGAATTGCTATTCATACAATTTTTATAAAAAAAAAGCCCTGCATAAAACAGGGCCTTTTTTAATAGTTGAGAAGATTACTCTCCAGCTACAGAAGCTTTTCTATACTCAGTTACAAGTTTTTTAACTTCACCAATAGCTTTACGCGCACGACTTCCAGCAGCTTTATTACCACCCATATTCTTTTGATGATTATCGTCAAAAGTTTCAAACTGCTCTTTTATTTGATCGTACAACTTGCTTGTTTTAGACATGTTATTTCCTTTTTGTTATTGTATTACTGTTAAATATTTAAACTTTACTATATTTTATATAATAGAAAGAATAGTTTATATGCTCCATATAGTGCATATAATGTAATAAGAATCTTAATAATTCGATAATAAAATTTTCTTTTTTCTCCTCTATTTTTATTAAATATTTACATTGGAAAGGTAGATATATTAATCAATAAAAACTCCTTTTGCATTACTACGATACCAATCTGTTTCCAGTTCACTATTAAATCCACTCTCATTTACTAAATAATATAAATTACCATTAAGCCAATAGCAGGCACTTGTATAGCCATCATTGTAGCTACTATCCCGAGTTGCAACACCAACAGTAATAATATTTCCATCAGAAACCCGAATGTCATAGGCTGCTCCAAGACCAAAGTCAGTTCTTGGTCCACCGGGTAAATCATATATATCATCATTAATCCAGTATTGAGGAGAAGTACCTCCTGAAGTTTCTTCTTCACCAGTAAATTCAAACCAATCTGTATAACCCGCAACATAAATATTACCTTGATCAACTGTAATTCCATGTCCAGTCGCACCATAAATATCATTTGTTGATCCACCTAGAGGTAAATCATTCCTAGTTGTGTGCCTCCAATAAGCTGCGGTAGGAGTATATCCTGCAAAACTCGATGTTTTTAGTACATATCCCGAGTAATATCTCATATTACCGTCTTCAAAAGCGATATCATTAACTTCTCCATCTCCACCATTAGGTATAGGTAGATTAGTTCTATTATTTCCATCTTTCCAAAAGCAAGGAATATAATAATGATGATTATTCATATAATAACCACCTACATATACCGATCCATTATCTCTTACTCCAATTGCAAAAGCCTGCGAATCGCGATTAACCGTTAGATCAATTCTTTGTCCATTTTTCCAATAACAAGATCCATTATTATACCAACCTGCTACGTAAATATCTTCACCATCAATTACAATAGCTTCCGCTTCGCCACCATTACCCGGTAAATCATACCGCTGTTGATTAATCCAATAACATGCACCCTCAGCTGTTCCTGAAGTATATACATTGCCATTAGAGACCACAATATCCGTCGCGGTATAGCCACCTGGTAATTCAATTCGTTCACCATTAATCCAATAGCATGATGTGTATTCGTTATTCTCGTTATAGGAGTCTCCTACAATATAAATCGTTTTACCTTCTATAATTTCATTACCATTATTGCTAAGGTTTGGATCAGGTTTATCTTCATTTTCTAGTGAACAACTAGAAAGGATCATTAGAAAAAATAGGAGGGTTATTTTTTTATGCATAATCTATATTATTCAATATTTTCAGGGTCTAGCCTCAATAATGAAATGGGTCCTCCAGTATTTCCCTCACGAAAACCATAACCCCCAACCACAACATCTCCATTATCGCATTCAATAACGGACTGGTTGACATCTTCAAGTTTTAAACTAAAGAGTACATCACCTGTTGGAGTTATTTTTGTAAGATAACTTACATCATCAATAAGGTAATACCCCCCATTCTTAGCATGAGAAATATCATTATAACCATATCGACTCGTTGAATCAATAAAACAGCTCTCCCACACTATATTTCCATTATTATTTCTTTCAACTATATAATTACTTCTCCAACTATTACATAGTCCTGCTGCAATATAACCACCATTCGTTGTCTCCAGCATTGAATATAAAAGAGCATCTCCAATAGATTGGGTCTTTTTCTTCCATATTTGTTCGCCATTTACATCTGCTTTGACCATGTAGTGTTTATAAGCTCCGTGCTGTTCTCCAGAATAACCGGCAATAACAAAATCACCATTAGAAGTTTCAATAAGAGCATTACCTTCATTTGCAGTAGAGCTACTAAAAATATTACCCCACATAAAATTACCATCATTGCTATATTTTCGTAGCATTACTTTTGAGTTCCAACCGTCGTCATTCCATGTGCCTGTAATAACATAATTCCCATCACTTGTTTGAATAACATCACGTGCATAATCATTATTTTCAGTAGTTCCCTCTGATACTTCCCACTCTATAGCTCCAGATGAATTTGTTTTTACAATGTAAATATCAGGATAGCATCCGGGAAGAGTATCGCATTCATAATATCCCGTTGCAATAAATCCTCCATCTGTGGTGGGCCTTGCCACATATAAAACAGATGCGTTACTATAATTTTGATGCCACTCTTTATTTCCGTTAGAATCTGTTTTAATTAAAAGTCCTGAATAATCTGAAGATCCTGCAAGGATAAATCCACCATCAGATACTTTGTCTACAGACCAACTCTCATCATATTCTGAATTTTGAGAAACTGAGTATGTTTTTTTCCATTTTAAAGAAACACCATTCATAATGAATTCACAACTACCATCATCATTTGTTGCGAGACTATCAAAATTTGTCGCTGTAGAATCGGTACAACCACAAACACT
>CBFIBM010000007.1:0-92568 GCA_965660855.1 uncultured bacterium
CATTAGTGACGATTTAGTTATTAGCACTAAAAATTCAATTGATGAAAAAATACCTATTTCATCTATAAAAACGATTTCTGTTCCATTAAAAACAAGTTTCACGAGAGGTTTTTTAGTTGGTGCAGGAATTATTATTGTACCAATTACCATACTTTCTATTGGGAATCCAGAAGCACATTATGGAATAGTCTTTGCAAGTATAGCTATACCCGTCATAGCAGTTTTAGGTGGTTTAGCAAGTTATATTATTCCAAAGTTTAGGAAAACTAAAGTGTACTTAATTCAAGAAAATGAGTGGGGAATAATAAATGACTAAATATCTACCATTATTACTATTTATACTTTGCTTTGAAAGCACGATTTATGCTCAACAAGACACGCTTATCACTAAAAAGGGTAAAATTTATTTTGGGACAATAGTAAATGATGATTCTAAATATATAGAATTTCAACCTCAAAATTGGACTTCGACTACTAAAATTTCACATGATAAAATTGGGAAACTCATTTCCAGTGATGGAGTTGTTTTAATTCAAAATAGTTTTAAACCTATAAATAGTTTTAAACCTATAGAAAGAGTTAACGACAAAAAATTCATTTATTCATCTATGAATATTGAAGAAAAAGCTATTTATGATGCAAAGAAAAATGCCATCAGATGGATAGCTTATCCAATCTTGGGTATACCTATATCAGGAGGTTTGGCTACTGCTACTTTTTTTATCTTCGAGGACATATACGGCGCACCTGATATTGTAGCGTTAGCTATTGCAACGATAGGAGGCGGTTTTCTCGGTCTGATTGGGTCCTATCATCTATTCAGTGAATTAGATAAAAAAAACATGGGAAATACTAGTACTGAAAATATTGAATTATATGAAAGAACGTACATTGAAGAATATAAAAAGAAAAAATTACAGAATATTTTTATTGGTTCTGCCTTAATAAGTCTAACAACTGTTGCAATTATTGCTATTATTAATCCATTTGGCGGAATGGGTGATTATGATATCTGCTTTGACCCACGTTGTGACTAAACCTCACTAACTTATTTTTATATAGGTTATTTTAAAAGATATTTTAGATACTGGATTGGTAGCACCAATAGCTTTGTAATTGTTAATCGAGTCCCCCACAATGTAATTCAAAAGAAATATTGATTTATTGATATATAAAGCTAAAAAATTTAGATTTTAATCTAATTAATTTCTTAAAATAAATTTTTAAATAAACATAATTTTATTTTTTTTAATATTTATTAGTCTTTCAATTACCATTAAATTATCCTAATTATTTAATTATATCCTACTTTATATCATGTTTAGAAAAATTGAGATTTGGATTTTATATTTAGTTTTAGTAATGGTTTTTATATCCTATATTGCTTTAGGTGCCCTTGTTCGCAGAGAAGCTTTGGGTGGAGGTAAATATATACCTCTCATATCAGAGATTTCAAAAGTTGCATATTTTTTAGCTGAAATTCCTAAAAATTTAAAATATTCAAGATCAATAGATGTAAGATCACCTTGGGAAACACAAAGCCGTTTTTCTTCAGAATTTGGTTTTGTGGGTGATTCTCTAAAAAACCAAACTTACTTACTTTTAACCCGATATAGTGGAAGTTTAAAAGAGTCTGTAGTTGAGCTAGTTGATTTGAAAAATTTCAAAATTATTCATACATGGAATCCTAACATTAAAAAGATTTTAAAAAATGTGAATATTCAAAAAAATAGAGAATGGAAGAATCTTCAAATTGACCACAGTGATTTTAGATCTTTAATTTTCCACCCCTTATTGCTACCTGATGGTTCAATAATTTTTCATCTAAATGATTCTCCATTGATAAAAATTGATGTTAACAGCAACTTATTATGGATCAAAGAAGATGATAGATACCATCATTCTTTAGAGCTTGATTCTGATCAAAATATCTGGTCTTGTGTAACATTATATCCTTATTTAATCGATGAAAAATATTCTGGTTCAGATTTTGGTAATTATTTTGATGAAGGAATTAGAAAAGTAAATCAAAATGGTGAAATAATATTTCAGAAATCTGTTGCTGAAATTCTTGTTCAAAATAAGTTAGAGAATTTTTTAGTTTCTAATGGAATTAATTACGAAACAAAACCTATTCATCTTAACGATGTCCAGCCAGTTATGGAAGACACACAATATTGGAAAAGGGGAGATGTATTCATTTCAATACGAAATCTTTCAATGGTCCTTTTATATAGACCAAGCACAAATAAAATACTATGGAAAGGTTTTGGTGATTTTTTCTACCAGCATGATGTTGATATCATTGATGATAAACATATATCAATTTTTAATAATAATTATAAAAGATTTAAATCTTCTAGGGGTGTTGATGGTTTTAATGAAATCATTCTTTATAATTTTGAAGCAGAAAAATACACAACTAAATTAAGGAATTCTTTAGCATTCGAAGAGGTTAAAACCTATACTGGGGGATGTCATAAAGTTTTAAAAAATGGAGATCTTTTTGTACAAGAAAATGATTATGGGAGATTAATTTATTTTAATTCACAAGGAAATAAAGTATGGTCATTCATTAATAGAGATGAAAATAATAGTAAACTTTATAAAGTTGGTTGGTGTAGAATTATAGATGATAACAAGGAAATAGAAAATATAAAAAAGTTCATAGTACCCAAAAATAATGAGATTATATATAATGAATAAAATTGGTATTATTTTTTTATTTTCAATAATTTTTTCTCCAGTATATGCTTACTTAGGTCCTGGAATGGGTGGTGGTCTTCTTACCGCTATAATCGGAATTATTGCTTCAATTATATTAGCTCTTTTTGGAATAATTTATTACCCCATTAAAAGATTTTTGAAAAGTCGAAAGAAAAAATAAGATATATTGCATTTAAATACATTTTCTCATCTTGAAATTATTATTTGTTCTATCCTTTCAATGGAGGTTTTTTTTAGATTAAACTGCACAAATATTTTTTTTACCATAAAAAAAGTATCTCTAAAAGTAGGTAAGATTTTGAGCTCTAAATATATTAGTGATCATTGGAAAGAAATAGTTTTACCTCATTATGCATCCATTTTATTTTTTAGTTCATTTAAGATACTTTTAATTTTTTTAATAATTATTTTAATATTTTTTTTGCCAGCATATTTCAAAAATAATATGAGAAATAATTTTATTACAATGCTTGAAATTTTTGAATCTATTGCAATATGTTTTTTTTATTTTAAAGTAAGGAAATTTTATATTGAATAATTATTCGAAAGTTCAAAAAATATTACATCAGATTGCATTATCTTCTAGGTTATTAAGAGAAATATCTTTTGATTTAGAAAAAATAGTCTTTTTTGATGAGAAATTTAAACTAAGTGATAATCATGTATTTATATCAGGTTTGGCCAGGTCAGGAACCACTATTTTACTTAATGCCGTTTATGAAACAAAACAATTTGCATCTCTGACTTACCAGGATATGCCATTTATTTTATCGCCTAACTTTTGGTCAAAATTAAGTCTAAAAAACTTTGTATTTACAAAACAAGAGAGGGCTCATAAAGACGGGATAAAAATTGACATTAATTCAGCAGAAGCTTTTGAAGAGGTTTTTTGGATGACTTTTGACTACAAAAAAGCTGAAACATTTTTTGAATTTAATGCTTTTATTCAATTATTGTGTATGAAATACAATAAAAAACGATATTTAAGTAAAAATAATCAAAATATTCATAAAATTGACTTTTTGATAAAAAACTATCCAAATTCAAAAATACTTATTCCCTTTCGTGAACCCTTACAACATGCGTTTAGTTTATTACATCAGCACAAAAGATTTATCTATTTACAAAAAAAAGATGATTTTATCAGAAAATATATGTCTTGGATCGGTCATATTGAATTTGGAATAGACTATGTTCATGACACTTATGATAATATTATTTATGATAACACCTATGAATTGAACCACTGGATTGAGCAATGGTACCTTTCATACAATGCTTTGAAAAAGTTTAAAAATTCAAAAAATATATATTTTATTTCATATGAGAAATTATGTACGGATAATTTGGTGTTTAGATCAATCCTTGATTTTTTAAATGTAGACTCTAAACTGAATTTTGATTTTCAAGAATCAAAAAAAGAAATAAATATATCGTTTGATGCTGAATTATATGATAAATCTGTAAGCATTTACAAAGAACTAAATGATAGATAAATATTAATTTGAGAACTTCAATTAAAATATATCTATTTCAATGTTATTCATTTAATACTAATTATAAACGTGAAATTTGAAAATATAAGTCGTAGAGTTTTTTATTTGTAATTAAAGTATCTATAAATAGCTAAAAGAATGTTAATTACGCCACAAACAATGAGAACCTGACTTACCCATGATAATTTTTTTAAATATTTTTTTAAGAAACCTTCCATCGAACTTTTTCTCCTAATCTAAAAGTAATTTAATACTTTTATTTATTAAAGTCTTTTTTGTATTTTACTAGTGATTAGAGTTTAAAGTCTATTGTGGAAATAGAGGACTTTGTTGTTCTAATTATTCAACCCTAATCTACATATTCAAAGAAGATTAAAGAGTCTTTATAATAACATTTCGATCTACAAGATAATGATTAATGTATTCCCAACATAAATTTTCTCTTCCAATAATTTCCGGTGGAAATACTCCTGTTTTTTGATATCTTTTATCTAATAATAAGTTTACTGTCGCCGTTGCTGTAAAGCCAGTGGTTCTAGACATTGAGCTTGAGTTTGTCTTTTCATCGTACTCATCGTAGAGGCGATAGTGGATTTTTTTCTCTTTAGATTTTATTATAATATCTAGTATAGTGAATTCTTTTTCTTTAGGCTCTAGTCTCCATTCTTCAAAAAGTTTAGTTAATGTGTCTTCAATTTTTTCCGGATTAAACATTCCTTCATCTATATATCGAGTCATTAGCTTAGCATGTCCAGGATATCTAATTGTTTTTTCTTTCATATTTGAAATATGGGGCATTGTATCTAAAATTGATCTTAATCCATCAGTATTGAAAGCTTCTAAAGTTCCTAAATCTCCAAAATTTATTTGTTCAATATCAGAAAGAGCAGGTTTTGTGATTATTTTAGATTCCATCATCATTCTTGCGGGTCTTGTATATTCTTCGATTACATCAATTGGTGAAAAAGGAGCTTTATATCTGAAAGGAGGTTTTGGATTTTTGGGAAGACCACCAACAAAATATTCAAAAGAATTTATGGCGATGGATTTGTCATGGTAACCCAAAATATAATTTGGGATTCCTGGAGCAACACCTGCATCAACAATTACAGTTACATTATTTTCTTTCGCTAATTGATTTAAACTTAAAGTGTTTTCAGAAGAGAAGGAGATATCAACAACATTTTTTTTATTTATAATGATATTCTTTAATGCCTGGAAACCTAAAAAACCTGGGACAGCAAGCAAGACAATATCTGCATTTTTTATAAAACTAGAAACTTCATCTAATTTTTTAACATCAACTTTACTTATATGGATTGAATTATCTTCATGTTTTATTGATTCCAATCTTCCTAGGTTATTATCTGCTAAAAAAACAGTATGGTCCTTAGATAAGTCTAATGCCATGGTTCTACCAACTAGTCCTGCTCCTATTTGATATATATTAGCCATCGGAAAAACATTTTTTTAAGATTGATTGAAAATGGTGAAGTCCTTTTTCACTTTTTTTTGAAATTCGGCCTCTATCAAACCCATTACTCTCAAGCCCTTTTTGAACTTCCTGGCAAATTTGAATGTCTTCTTGCTGAACTTCTTCACTAAATTTAAAATCAGTGATAATAGATTTATCATTCAAATCTTCAAAATAATAGTCAAAATGAACTCTACAACTCTTTGAAGATCGAGGTTCAACTATATTTGTTTGAAGACGACCTGGCGCAATATTAAGTAACAGATTAGGAAAAATAGTAAAGTAGAAAGCTTTGTTTAATGAAGTTTTAATTTTTTTGTAAGGACTTAATTCAGGTTTTATTGGACTCCACTGTAAAGAATAATTATCAAATAATTCTGTTTGATAAGATTTATAATCTATCAGTTTATTTAATCTAGGGTGTACAAATGGGATATGATAACCTTCTAAATAATTATCAATATATATTTTCCAATTTGATTTAATATTATATGACACACGCGAGTGATACTTGTAGGATGAAATATTTAATGGATAAATATGACCTTTAATATTATCAATTGGCATATCAAATAAATTATTTTTGGAAAAATTTATAAAGATCATATCCATCCAAATTTTTAAATTAATTGATTTTAATCCATAATATTCTCTTTGAAAGTTCTTAACCTCTGAAAAGTCTCGTACTTTTTTTAATGAACCATCTATTTCATAAATCCATCCGTGATATTTACATTGGAGAAATTTAACAGAACAGTTTTCTCTAATAATTGGACCACCACGATGTTGGCAAACATTATAAAACGCTTTTATAGAAGAATCTTCCTGTCTAACAATAATGATCGGATTATCTAAAACTTCATAAATAATTGTATCTCCAGGATTTGGAATTTTGGATTTTGATCCGATTAGATGCCAAGATTTATTAAAAATAGTTTTTTTTTCAAGTTCAAATATCTCATCTTCATAATACCATTTTGAAGGAATAGTATAAGAATTTTCAATTGGAAAGTTCTCCAAATATTGAGGTTCAATCATTAAATTATTTTACTCTTAAAAAAGGTCGAGTGAGGCAGGTTGGTCCACCTGAACCTTTGAGCGATATTTCTAATCCATCATATTTAAATACTTCTACACCATTTTTTATAAGACGCTCTTCTGTAATAGGGTTCCCTTCAATCATTAATACTTTTTTTGGAGCAAGAGCCAATACATTACATCCCATCGATAAATATTCTGATTCAGGGACTTCTATTAAATGAATTCCTTCACTGAGTAAGAATTTTCTAAAGCTGACAGGTAATAACCTAGAATAAACTAAAAATAAGTTACTATCGATTGGTGATAAGTTACTCATTAAGTGGAGACAATCATCTTTTCCTGTCCAATGTGGTAAAGGAACTGTTATGATTTCATCAATTAAATCACCTAATATATTTTTTAACTGGTTAATACCTTCAGCATTCGATCGATACCCTTCGCCTACTGCAATTACTCTTTCTTTAATCCACACAATGTCACCGCCCTCTAGAGTACCTGGGTATTTAATTGTACCTAGAGTGGGAATTCCAATCGAATTTAAATGATTTTCCATCAATTTAGGCTCTTGGGACCTGTCTTTTTTCCCCATTCTAGAAAAAATAGCACCTTTATTTGATATCAAACATGGATCATGCGTATATATAGAATCAATAGAGGCTTCTTCATTTAAAGGTAGATAGTGTATTTCACAACCAAATGTTCCTAGAATATTCAAAAAATTATCAAAATCTGAGCATGCTTTTTCAAAGTTTGGTATTTCTAAGTAATTTAGTTTTTTACTTTCTCTGTTAAGTTTATTTTGATTTATATATGCATCTTTAGGATGTTTAATGAGTACTTTTCTCAATGAATTAACCATATTTTGGCATCCATATTGAGCCATTCTTTTAAATAGATCCTTCAATACATGTCGTCTTGAAGCCACCTCTAATATTATATATTGTCGTGATTCTTAACTTGTTTGTATTTAAAATATTATTTAAGTCTGTAAAAATACGCTTTGTAGCCGCCTCTTGGTAAATTCCAACATTTCTAAAACTAGTAAAATAATATTTGAGAGCTTTTAGTTCTACGCATTTTCCACCAATAGGGTAATATTCGATTATGACATTAGCAAGATCAGGTAAGCCACTAAATGGGCAGACTGCACTAAATTCATTTGTCTCTGTTTTAATATATTGCTCAGGACTATTAAAATCAAAAACTTCTAAAAAAGACGGATTAATATTAGTTTCATCTAAAAATTTGAATTTTTTTCCATCAGCTATAGCCATCTTAATCTCCTTTGTAACTGCAGCCAGTTGATTCAGTTTCTCTAATAACTATTTTATATAAGCCGGGTAATTTAGGCTTTAGATTTAACCAAATCCATTGACACATGTTCTCACTAGAGGGGTTTTCTAAACCAGGTATATCATTTAAGTATTTATGGTCAAGTTGGTTAAGTAGCGGTTTGAAAGCTTCATCAATTTCAGAAAAATCCATTACAAATCCTGTATTTTTATTCACTCTTCCACGTACTACAACTTTTACCTTAAAAGAGTGCCCATGAACATTTTTACATGGGTGATTTTTTGATAAATTTGGCAATGACCTTGCTGCTTCAATTGAAAATATTTTAAATGTATCCATAGCAGAACTTAAGGGATTCCAAGTAATTTATGAGTTTGATAACTGATTTTCCATTTTGGATTTTTACGAATAAATTCTTCAGATTTCATAATGTTAAATTTTTGATTAATATTATCCATTGGCTGGATATAAAAATGGATAAATTGTAATTCTTCAAAATCAAGTGGGTTTATATCTTTTTGAGGGTATACAACTTTCAATTCATGCCCCTTATCTAAGAGAAATTTAGAGTTCGCTTTGGGGCTTACACAAATCCAATCGATTCCATTTGGAGGTAAAATCGTACCATTAGTTTCTACTCCTATTTCAAATCCAGCAGAATGAACGGCCTCTATTAATTTTTGATCTAATTGTAGTAAGGGTTCTCCACCGGTAAAGACTATATATTGTAGTGCAGGTTGATTTTTAGGCCAGAGATTTTTAAAAATGTTAATTAGTTGATTCTTTGAATATTTTCCTCCATTTACTCCATCATTCCCAACAAAGTCAGTATCACACCAATTACAAATTGCATTTTCCCGGTCTTTTTCATATCCACTCCAAAGATTGCATCCAGAAAATCTACAAAAAATAGAAGGCCTCCCGGTATGGAAACCCTCACCTTGGTATGTAAAATATATTTCTTTTATAGAGTACATCAAGTATAGTTGAGAGGATCTTTACTTAAAGCTTTTTCAAAGCCTTTTTTACGCAGAACACATGCATCACATAAACCACATGGATCACCATTTTCTTTAGGATCATAACAACTTGAAGTTAAGCCGTAATCTACACCTAATTCTAACCCAGATGTGATAATCTGAGCTTTTGTCATATTGATGAGTGGAGTATGTATTTTAAATCGTTCTCCTAAGACACCTGCTCTTGTGGCGAGATTGGCTGTTTTTTCAAAAGACTTTATGTACTCTGGTCTACAATCTGGATATCCACTATAGTCTAGCGCATTTACACCAATAAAAATATCGTATGCGTTTAAAGTTTCAGCCCATGCCAATGCTAATGATAAAAAGACAGTATTTCTTGCGGGAACATATGTTACAGGAATATCATTTTTATCTTCCAAAGTTCTATTTTTAGGTACATCAATATTATCTGTCAATGCAGAGCCACCAAACTGGCTTAAATCTATATTCACAATTGAATGATTTTGAATATTATAATGATTAGCTATAGCCTTCGAAGCTTCAATTTCAAAATTATGACGCTGTCCATAATTTAGAGTAAGAGCATATGGGGTAAAGTTATTTTTTAATGCTTGTACAAGACATGTAGTAGAGTCTAATCCTCCGCTAAAAAGAACAACAGATTTTTTTTTATGTTTTTTTATTTTTATCATCAACTAGAATTATTTTAGGAGATAAATTATTTTTTTCAGTAAGAACATAGCTAGCAATTATAACTTTATCTCCAACTTGGTTTAATCTTGCCGCAGCTCCATTTAAACAAATTTCTCTTTTTTTTCCCGGAATTACATAGGTAGACAATCTATTGCCATTAGTTATATTGTAAATATCAACTTTTTCAAATTCAACTAAATCTGCCTCTTTCATTAGATCAACATCAATAGAAATTGATCCTTCATAGTTGAGGTTGGCATCTGTTACTGTTGCACGATGAATTTTTGATTTAAGTAAGGTTCGATACATAGATTTTTTTCCAGGTTTTAAAATAATAAATTATTTATAATATCGTTTATTTAAGACTTTTAAATTATTTACTTTTAGGCATTTTTGCCCCACAATTATTACAAAAATTTGCAGTTTTAGTTTGATTATTATCATTACAAACTATACATACACTTTTTTGAGGATCCGTTGTAAAAGTCATTGTAGAAGTTACTATACCAGTTGGGACTGCTATAATCGAGTATCCCAATATCATTATAATAGCAGCAATAGCTTGTCCCATGTTTGTTTGAGGAGAAATATCTCCGTAGCCAACAGTTGTTAAAGTAACTATACTCCAATAAATACTTCTTGGAATGCTATCAAAGCCAGATTTTTCACCTTCAATTATATACATTATAGATCCCAGTATAATGACCAAATTGATTACAAAAAATAAATAAACAAATATCTTTCTTCGGCTTGCAAGCATCGCTTCTTTTAATAATTCAGCTTCTCCCATAAATTGGATTAATTTTAAAACCCTGAAGACTCTCAAGACTCTTAATACTCTAATTACAGAAAAAACTTGTGCACCCGGAAGAATAATACTTAAATAAGTTGGAATTATTGATAATAAATCAATTATACCAAAAAAACTAAAAACATAAATAGTGGGTCTCCTAACACTTATAATCCTTAGAAAATACTCTAAAGTAAAAAGAATTGTAAAAATGAATTCAGCACTTTTAAATAGAGTTCCATACTTTGCACTTAACTCTTCGACACTATCAAGCATAACGAGCAATACACTAAGCAAAATTGATATAATTAGTACGAGATCAAATACTTTCCCTGCGGTAGTATTAGTCCCAAAAATAATTATTTTAATTTTTTCTCTTAATAATTTCATGATTTATTAATTTTGATAAAACTAATGAATAAATTTATTATTAATTAAACCAAACCCCAATACCAGAGGCCCTTAAATTTAGAGATAACATTTTTTCAATATCTAAGGCATCTTTTCGCGTAGGAATTGGGTTGTACTTCTCATAAAGATCTGGCCGAAGCTTCAGGCCAAATTTTTTTGCATATTTATTGGCTTTATAACCTTCTTTATGTTGCTCAAATCTAATTTCGGGCTTTCTAAAAGATTGACCAATATAAAAACACTTTTTTCCATTTATGTAGTTTGGATTTTGAAATCTAAATTTTTTATTTTTTGAAATAGAGGGATCTAATTCAATTACATAACAATAATAATACATTTTTAAATTTTTTTGATTTTCATTATGTATCTTTTTTTGTGAGATTTATTAAAATATAGATTTTTTCTAAAATCTTTTGTTTTTGTAATATCACTTTTCTTATCGTACCACTTCCAAACGCCAGACGAATCTCCATTATTAAAATATCCCTCCATCTTAATGAGTCCAGAAGAAGACCACCTTGTAATTAATCCATGCTTTCGACCTTTATAAAATGTATATCTCCATTCAGCTTGACCATTATCATAATATAATTTTACTAAACCATCTAATTTTTCTTTTGAGTAAGTCTCTGTTAGTCTTCGATTGTGCGGGTAAACATTATTTTTAGTTATTGAATCATCGCTCGCATTTATTTTAAAAATAAAAATAAAAAGGGTAAATATTTTTACAGAATAGGAATTACTTTTGAAAAAACCCATAAATACCTTGTATCAAAACTAATATACCAATTATCATAGGGATAATTACAGTGTGTTTAATTGAAATTCCAATAATAAGAAAAGCAATCAATATAAAGAATATATGAATTGTATTTTTAGTCAAGGCAGATCTTTTGTGTAATAATTTGTTAAAATATACATAAAAATCATATATTTTTTATCCGCTTAATTTTATTTCTAGAAAAAAAACTTTTTAAGTTGCTAATAGTTTTCTTGAAGTTCTATAATTGATGACCTCTTTTTGTCTAATTTTGAAAAAAAGAAGACTTAAAGAAAGAGGATGACAAATGAAATAAAGTTGGAATAAAAATTTTTCGACTTAAGGAAAAGGCTTCGGGTTGGCGCTAGAAGCCTTTTCGTATTTTATAGATTGTGAGATTATCCAAGCTTTTTGAAAATTGGGGGCGATCGGTTTCGACGGGGAATAAGATGTGTTGAGCTGCACGCGGAGAATGACAGTCTTCTCCTAAATCAACTGTCACAACAATAAATGCCGATAACGGCTACATGGCTGCAGCTTAGTCTCGCAGCTCGCTCTGACTTCGATTAACCTATGGTCTGAGTTAAGAGCGTCACAAGCATAGGTTCGTTTCGAATATGTCTACTAATTCGAGACTAAAAATATGTAGGCTAGCCTTTCCTGATTTGTGTCACTGATAAAAGGTAAAGCGAAGTTAAAATCAGATGACTAAGCATGTAGATGCTTTTCATTACTTTTCTTCGGACGGGAGTTCGATTCTCCCCGCCTCCACCAAGATATTAATGATTTAAAAACCATATTTAAAAAACAATGTGGGTGTTAGCCCAAACATCACAACATTTTTACTTCGATTTTGATTTAAGTAAGGGTTGAATCGCCTATGACTCACAACCTTATTATCATATAAATTATGTATAGATAATCCTAGGTCTGCTTTATTTTTTTTGATAAAAAATTTTCTTGAAAAGTTAATATCTAAACGATGAGAAGCTTTTAGACGTTTTGAATTTTGATTATCACTTATGACACTTTGATAGCCGCTTTGGATATAAATATTCTCTTCAGGAGTAAAGACAGCTCCTGAAGAGATAATCCACATAGCTGTAAAGTCCCAATTAAATATTTTCAAAAGAGAAATAGTTTTTAATTCATGCCTTCTATTATGATTTGGAGTATAGTTCTCTGAATTATTCAAATTCTTAAAATTATATAAAGATTTATTGAAGCTGTAAGATATCCACCCTGTAAAAAAACCGTTCTTTTTCCTTATAAAAAATTCGAGACCCGTAGACCTGCCAGTCCCGATTTCTAAGTCAATTGATTCTAAATTATCTTCCAAGTCAATCTCTATTGCTTCATAAAAAGATTTATTTAGTAGAAACATATTTTTATAAGATTTATTATATATACTTGCAGAAATACTAAAGTTCTCCTTATCTAGAAAAGTACCAAAAGAGGTATTTTTTGATTCAGATACAGGAATTTTAGATGAGGATAGGAGCCATATATTCTGACTAGATTGGGTACTTCCAATATTATCTCTTTGATGTAAAAATTGATAAATTTTATTAAAGGTACATTCTAAAGTAATAGTGCTCTTTGGTTTTATATACAGAGATAACCTTGGTGAATTATAAAACTTCTCAGTTCCTGTAAAATAAGAAGTACGGCTTCCTATTTGAATTTTGAAATATTTATTAGCTGAGAAAAGATCTTCTATTGATCCAGAAATAATATTTGTTTTTTGCTCTAGGTAACTTCTATTACTTTGTAGCCCGTCCATTATAATATTTTTTAAAATATTTTTATAATGAGTATCTTCGACATTAAACGAAAAATTATGATTTTTTAGTCCTTTATAGGTTTGACTAATTTTAAATACTTGATTGGTTAAAGAATTAGTTTCTTGAAAATCTCCAATTGGAATTTCTGAACTATCTAATAGTTGTTCTTGTAATGAATAATATTTATTTGAGTATTTATATTTTGAAAAAGATATTTTTGATTTGTATGATTTGCTCCAATTAGAAAACCAATTCAATATTTGACCATTACTAGTTCCATTAGTGTTGCTACGAAATTGAACTGAATCATTGGCAAAAATATTATCAAATCCAAAATAATTTCTCTTTTCAGTGATTATATCTTTTCCATAAACAAAAGTTTGTGATAATCTATGATTTGGCGATGCTAGAAAAGATATTTTTCCGATGAAATCACTATAAATCGTATTTATATCAAAACTTGAAGTTTTTGTATCCTGAGAATTAGCGATCTCAGAGATAAGATTAAACTGGTCATCTCCTGTAATATAGGTTTTAATTGATTCATATAAATTTGAAGGTGAAACATTATCTAAAGATTGTCTGTAATTAATGATGAAATTTGTTTTATTCGATAAGGGTGCTTCAAAAGACAAAGAATTACTCATAAAATTACTTGATATTGATGCTTTTGGTTTTAATCCGTCTCCATTTTTAGTAGTTAGGCGGATTACACTTGATAAATATCCACCATATTGAGAAGGAATATTGCTTTTGTATACCTGAATATTTTTAATGGAATGCGGAGGGATACTACTTAAAAAACCAAATAAATGATGTTTTTGATAAATTGCCATTCCATCAATTGTAATTAAGTTTTGATCAGATTCACCACCCCTAATAAATAACCCTGAAGGACCATTATTAAAAAGTTGAATTCCCGGTAAAAATTGTAATGTTCTAAAAATATCAACTTCCCCTAAGTTAGGTAAATTAGCTATATGTTTTGGTGAAAAAGAAATCTGACCGTGGGTTCCAGGAATATCTAAAAATTCTTTATTATGGCCTGTAATAGATATTGTTTCAGACTCTAATATTTTTGGGGTTAATTCAATTTTAAAATGTTTATTGTTATCCGTGGCCTTTTCAATTATTAAGTATTTATGATGATAACCAATATATCTTATTTGAAGTGTACATTTTGGAACAGAAATATTTAAAAATGAGAATTCTCCGTTTTGATCAGTAACATCTCCAATATTTTTTTGTGAATCAAAAACATTAGCAAAAACAATAATCTCCTTAGTCTCAATATCCTTGACTATACCTGATATTGAAAAAGAGTTATCATCCTTTTTTTTATAAATTATAAACTGTGCATCAATTTTTTTCCACTCTAAGCCTGCGTTAGTTACTATTATTTCTAGAGCTTCAACTTCAGAGCAATTCTCGCATTTAGCATTAATTTTTGGGTTTTCAAGTTGATCTGAATATGCTATGGAGAGACCATACTGTTCGATTAAACTACTTATAGCTTTTTTTAATTTTACATCATGAAATTTAAATTCAATTGAATTCCCATCTGACAATGCATATATTGATGATATAGCAGGGAAAAATATAAATAAATGTTTTGCTAATACTAATACTTTGAATTTACGATATGGTATATTTATCACCATCAAATTTAACCTCACAAGGGCTTAATAAAGATAGTGCATTCAAAGCATCATTTAAATTTTTAGCATTAATAATACCAGAGACAGTTAACGTTCGTAGCTCAGGTCTTGAAATTTTAATCACAACATCAAATATTCTTTCAAGCTCTAAACAGACCTGGGCAAGCGATCTATTATCACAATGAATCTTATCGTACCTCCAGCTAGGGTATTCAAAATAGGTTTGATTTAAAATTTGATTCTTAGTTTTAGATATTTGTATACATTCACCTTTATTAAGCTCTTGAGATTTAGATTTAGATTTTAACTTCACTCGTCCTTCGTTAACACCAAGTTCATAACCTTCAGGTCTATTTTTAATATTAAATGCGGTTCCTAAAACTTCTACATTAGCATAATTAGATTCAACGATAAATGGTAATGTTCCTTTAGCAATCTCAAAATATGCTTCACCATAAAGTTTAATATTTCGATGCTCAATATTAAACTTTTCATCATATGATATAGAGCTTACAGAGTTTAAATAAATTTTAGATCCATCCAGTAAGGAGATAGTTTTCTTCTCACCAGCATATGTGGATATTTCAATATTTGAATTACCATAAAAAATGATCAAGAGTAACACCAAACTTAAAATCGGGGCAAAAATAAATTTTGGGTTTAAAATACTCCAATTCAAATTTATGAAAGATCCTTGTTTTTTATTAAGGAGATTTTCAGACCTATCTAATATTTGTATTCTTTGTTCAAGGCGTTCCCAAACGATTTCTTTTTTTGGAGGTGTAGGCAATTGTTTTTGAGCGCTAAGTGTCCAGATATATTTTTCTTTCTTTTCGATTATTTATTACTCCTTTGTTCTAGTACCAATGTTAACGAAATCTATTGCATAAATACTCATAAATAATTTTTCAAATGTTTTTTTAAGATTTTAAGAGATCGATAAATTTGATTTTCAACTGTTCGAATACTTAAAGACAAAATTTCTGCAATTTCTGAGTTTGTTTTTCCTTCTATCCTGCTTAGTATAAAAATATTTTTACATTTTTCAGGAAGTTCTTTATTAACTAAATCTTGGATTTTTTCTTGTAGTATTTCAACATCTGTCATGGATTGAGGATTATCATAATGTGACTTGGAAAAATCTGGAATTTTTTCTCTGTGCCTATTTCTTACTTCAAGATGTCTGAAGTGATCATAGCATAGATTGGTTGAAATACGTGCAATTAATGAGAAAAATGATTTTTCAGGTATAATTTTCTTACGAGTTTTCCATACTCTCAAAAAGGTTTCTTGAGTTATATCTTCTGCTAAATCGCTATCTTTTGTTTTGTAAAAAACAAATCTAAATAGACTGTCATGATAAGTTGAAAAAAGTTTTTTAAACGACTTTTTATCAGAATTTTTTACGTTTTGTAATATTTTTTGTTCTTTTTCCATCATTTAGACTTTGAAGTATAGTTTAAAAAAACAAAACTTGATAAACAGAAATAGATTTTAGAAATTATAATAATTATTTTTATCAGCTAGAATTATAACAATAGGTTTGAATAGTTATAAATTTAGGCACCAAATGAATTATATTTTAAACAATATATATAAAATTATCCCAATTATAACATTACTGATGATTTTTTCAGGATGTTCTTCTATTAGGGGTCCAGTCTATCCTGAAATAATTTATAATAATCGTCAGCCACTCATTTCTGTAACTTATGAGTATGGAGAGATAGAATTAATTCTACCATTAAAATATGATGCTGCAATTCCAGATAATATTTTATTTAAGGTATATGCTCAAGGCGATACAGTTCACCCAATATTATCTATTTTACAGGAATCACCTAAAGATTTCTTAGCATATTTGCCACAAGGTGTTTTAGACATCCAAAATAAAACAAATATTGTAAAAATTATTCCTCAGGATAGTAATTTTGATCCTGTTCAAGTTCGTTTTAAAGGCATAAGGTTCGGGAGGTTAACACTTCCAAGAAAGACTATTAAGATGGGACAATTAGTTGTAAAAGGAAAAACTTTTTTAAATAAAAATGATTCCATTATTGCTGGTGCATCAATTACTTTGCAAAATTTTGATAATATAATTAATGCGACAAGTTCAAATAGGTCTGGATATTTTCAAATTGCGATTCCTGGAGAATATAAATATGCAGAGCATTTACGAATTGTTGCCGGTGAAAATCTAATTTTTAAACCGTTTGCAAAAAAATTAGACTTTAAAGAAAGTCGTAAAAAAAATCTAAATATTGGATTAGGTCCGTCTAATGATCTAAAAGAACCATTGTATATGACAAATAAAGATAATGTGCACTTTAGGAAAAGCCCTGAAATAGGGTCAGAAACATTATTTTTATTAAAAGAAGGTGAGGTTATTTCAGTTGATAGAGTTACACCAGGAGAATATTTTGGTTTTATAGAAGTTCTTTTGGAGGATAAAAAACTGATTCAATTAGAAGGTTGGGTAAATCGATCTGATTTAAGATTGTTAAATTTTAATAACATATATAAATGATATTCATAATGAAATTATTCAAAAATTTAATTTTCATCAGTTTAGCAGTTTTTCTATCTCTTAAAGCACAAATAAAACTAGATGTCAACACAATCCCGAATAGAGTTAATGTTTTTTTAGATGGAGTTAACTTAGGTCGTTCACCTATTGTAAATGAAAGAATAAAACCTGGCTTACATAAATTTGAAATCAAAAAGAGCGGTTTTGCACCTTTATCTTATGAATTACTAGTGAACCCTGCTCAAGCTGTAAAATTAGATTTCTTTTTAAATCCTATATATGAAGTAAAGTTCAAAACAGAAGAAAAAGGACTTATCTTTGAAGTAAATGGAGAGCACAGATGGGATGTCCCATTGGTACGTTTAGAACTCGAAGCAGGTGAGCACTTCTTAAGAGTTTTTAAAATTGGCGAAATTATAGATGAACAGATGATAACGGTTGATGAACCAAAAAGGTTTAACTATTTTCTACAAAAACCCCTTACATCAGACTAATCTCTATGCAGAATTATATTTGGTTTATATTGCTTATATCTTGTCTTTTTTCTATGAGTCAAGAACCAACGTATTTAGTATTAAACCATTTTGACCAAGAAATTCCAGAAGCTGAAAAATCACTTATAAAAAGTTTTAATAACTCTAAATTTGAATTTAATGAATCAATAAAAAACATTTTTCTAGATTTAGATGATTTTGATAATCCTGCTTCAAGTCACATGGACATTATTAAAGAACTTGGTGCAGAGCATAAAGTTAATTTTATCTTATTAAATAAAATTGAACATAATGATGATAGGTTTATCTTAGACGGTTTGTTATTTAATACTCGGTCAGGTGGTTTGATTCATAGAAGGAAAATAGATCTAAAACAGTATTTAAATGGACAAATTAATGAACTTATTATGTGGGTTGGAAATACACTTGGTGTGCAGCAAAAAGATTGGCAGGAAAATAGAGAATCAATTCTCTTTAGCGATCCAGAAGAAATAGAATATGAGAAAACTCCTATGGGCGCAGCAATCAGGAGTTTGATTGTCCCGGGGTGGGGTCAAGCCTATTCAAATAAAAAAGTCTCTTCAAGAGTATGGTTTGGTGTAGAGGCATCACTAAGCCTAGCTTTCATTCTTAGTTATTTAAATTATGATATATCTGTTACAAATTTTTTAAAAAATTCAAATTCATATAATACAACTGATGATGAAAAACTAGTTTCAAAATACAGATTAGAAGCGGAAAGTGATTGGACAAATCACATAAAATACAGCAGACTCGCAATTGCCTTAGCATCCGCAACAGGAACAGGTTGGGTTTCAAATAGTATTCACGCGTGGGTATTTGGACCTCGGCCTTATACAAATATCTATCAGGAATGGGGTTCCTCATCTAAATTAGAAGAGGGATAAATTTGAAAATAATTAATGATTATAAAATTCTTGGAATAATAGTTTTCATTACTTTTTCATGTAAGCTGTATAAAAAAGAATTTGATAACCCTGTAGATTATAAAGCAAATAGCGATTTGGGAATAAATGCACCTGCATTAGTATTTTACCCAAAAACACAAACAATAAATGTTAATGAAACTCTTATAGTAGAGTCTGTTATCGTATTTCATGAAGATTCGATACAAGCTTTTTCTGGAGCGCATTTAAGAGTTCATTTTCCCAACCAATTAATTAAGCTTGATACAATAGTTCCAGGTCTGTTTATCACGGATACTAGTCAGTCAAATCCACTTTTTACCTATACTTTTGATGGGAATAATATGATTGATATTTATACATATTTTTTATCCGAAAGTAAATATTTTATTGAAGGAACAGGGCATATTGCAGACATCATATTTACCGCTTTAGAAGGAGGTGTTGACAGTCTATACTATGATTTAGATTATTGTGAAATCATTAATGTATATGATGATGAGATTTCAATATTAGGTAAGAGAGGTGCCGAGGTAAAAATAGATTGAAAAATTTTATCACTATAATTATTTTTTCTTTTTTTAGCTCAATATTAATAGGGCAAGTATTATTAGAAACTGACTTTGATAATGGAAATCTTCCAAGCAATTGGTATTTTGATCCTGTGCCACCATATTCACCCGCAAATAGAGGTGAATGGACAGTGTCTTCAAGTTCCTCTAGTTTTAATACGGATCCTCCTTCTGCTACTTATAATTGGAACCCTGCTAGTAGTAGCGGATTTGCTAATTATTCAGAACACTATCTTTATTCTGAAATTATTAATGTATCAGATCCAACATATGCTTTAGTTCAATTTCAAATAGCTTTGGATGGTTATTCTACACCTCCAAACCATTATAATGGGATGAAAGTTGAGTATAGCAGTGATGGGAATTCGTGGTTTACTGTATTAGAATATCAGATTAGTAATGCAAGTGGAGCAACAGTTGATATTTTACCAAGAACAGATGAATTTTATGTAACGATGGATAATACCCTACAAATTCGTTGGGAAACGTATGGTACAAATTCTTATCACATAGATCGTTGGCACATTGACAATATAAAAGTAACTGCTATTCCATCAATAGACCAAAATGGATCTGCAACAATAAGTTCAAATAACCTTGATGACTCACAGAAAGCGATACCTGGAGATGTTGTTACACTTGCATTTACAGTACCTACAGATTTAGCTGATGGTACAGAGCCATTTGTTTTGATAAACTCCGCTGAGGCTATAGTAACAAATATTTCTGGACGCAATTTTAGTGCTGAATATACCGTTCCAGAGGATGCTTCAGATGGACCAATTTCTTTTTCTATTGACTTTACAACAGCAAGTAATATCCCAGGTCCAACTTGCAGAAATACAACAGACTATACAAATGTATTAATAGATGTTACTGGTCCTGTTTCACCCACTGTAACAGTCAATACTGTAGTATTAGGCGGTAATGTTTTCTCAGGAATTTGGAATTCAACAAATGAAAATGTTCAAGTAGAAGTTGAAGTTCCTAGTGATACAACAGTTGTTGCATTTAATTATGAGACAGGTCAATCAGTAGATATGGTAGGCTCTAATAGCCTTTTAAATATTCCATCTAATATCATTTACAACGTAACTAATGAATTCACTTTTGAAACATATATTAAAGTTAATTCAGCTACAGATTATCAAGGATTTTTAGATTTTGGTCAATATAGTGGATTTACACAAAAAGGATTTGGTGCATTTTTATATGGAGGGGGTTGGAGGTTTTTTTTAAAAACAACAGGACTAGCAAGTGGACTAAGTGATATAGAGCACTTACAGGCATCTGCTCCTATAGATACATGGGTACATTTTGCAATTACGTTTGAAAATAGCACTTTAAAGTTATATCGAAATGGAATATTAATAGGTTCAAAAAGTGATTATACGGGGAATGTAGATTGGGGTGGATTTTCAGATAATTTAATTTTAGGATCATTTGATAGTGGTTCAGGAACAAGTTATTTTGATGGAAAAATTGATGAAGTACGTTTTTGGAATATTGCACGAACAGAGAATGAAATAAAAGCATATAAAAATGTTGGTTTAAATGGTGATGAAACAGGATTAATTGGTTATTGGCGCCTTGATGAGCTTTCAGGTTCAGTTGCGACTGATTTATCAGTTACAAATAACCCTGGAGCATTAGTTAATGGAGCAAGTTTTGTTCAAGACTCCTACTTTTTATTTCAGGAAGATTCACTAAACACTCTTTCTATAATTGGATCAAAATTTCAAATATTAAGCAAGATATCTGGGAATCCATATGAGTTAATTGGAGATAAAATCACTATTACCGCTGATGATTTAGCGGCGCAAAAGATGAATCTTTCAGCAACCGCGGATCAATTTCAATCTTTGACAGGGTTTGGACATAACCTTAGTACTGAATTTTCTGCCCGATTGTTTGATCAATCTGGTAACTTCGCAGATGGAAATACTAGTGCGACCACTTTAAATATAGACATAATCGCAGGCCCTCCATCTACTATTTCTATATCTTCAAATAATACCTATACACATCTTGCAAAGACAGGTGATCAGATAACCCTCAATATGAGTTTTGATGAGGATGTTAATTTACCAGAGGTTTTAATTGAAGGTAATTCGAGTACTGAATCGGATCTAGGATCTGAATCTTTTAACTCAATTTATGTTCTTAGCGGCGCTGAGCCTGAGGGAAATATAGAATTTGATCTTACGGTAATAGACTATCTTGGAAATCAAAATTCATATAATTCTATAACAGATGGTTCTAATGTTTATTATGATAAAACAAAACCAAATTTAGACATTGTTAGGATTGTAAGTAATAATCCCCATGATACAACATGGGCATCCAATGGTAATACAATAAGTTTATACTTTACTTCAAATGAAGATATTTCTAATACAGATTCAATACCGTCTGCTACAATATTAGGACAGAATTCATTAACAACTAATATTGGTTCCGATAACTGGAAGGCAGCTTATATAACAACAAACACCGATCAAGAAGGTGAGGTGGATTTTGAAATTACTTTTCATGACTTAGCTGGGAATAAAGGGGATATTGTCTCTTCATCTACTGTTGATAATAATAGCAAAGTAATATATGATCGTACAACTCCTTCAGATTTTACTCTTGGAACCATAACATCAATGGGTGGAAATATTATTGATAATGTTTGGAATTCAACAAATAATAACTTAGAAGTAATTGTACCAATAGAAAATGATACAACTCTTAAACAGGGATGGGTGCAAATTCGTGCAAAAATTGGTTCAAATAGTATGGAGGATTTTGGAGCAATCTCAGAAATTGAAGAAGAAGATATTTCAGGACAAAAAAGTTTGATTTTTTCTGCACTTGAGGTTGAAGGTATTACGGGTTTTAACGATAATGATACTATTGTTTTTAACGCTATTCTTTATGATCGACCAGGAAATCAAAAGGTTGGTGATGAGAGTTTAAATAGGTTTGAGATCGATCAAATTTCACCATCTATTAATTACGTATCATATAAATCAAATTTCACAGACACTACACTAGCAACTATTGGCGATGAAATAACTTTGTCTTTAAAAACGAATGAAGATATACAACAACCTTCTGTAACTATCTCGGGTAATAACGCGAATGTAACAGGAAGTGGTGCATCATGGGAAGCAAGCTATATTATGCAAGAAAGTGACCCAGATGGCTTGATACCTTTTGAGATTAGCATAATCAATGATGTGAAAGGAAATCCTTCTAGTGATGTAACCGTTACCACAACAAATTCTTCAGCTGTAGTCTTTGATAAAACAAAACCGACTCTTGACTTTATACGAATTTTTTCTGATAATAGTGATACAACATGGGCTAAAATAGGGGACAGTGTATTTATTCAATTCAA
This sequence comes from uncultured bacterium, assembly GCA_965660855.1. GTDB lineage: Bacteria > Fidelibacterota > Marinisomatia > Marinisomatales > UBA1611 > JAOLAV01. Next base: position 23,015 of record CBFIBM010000007.1, read on the forward strand.
ATCTAATGAATTATTAACACAAAGTAGTGCTTTAATATCATCAGCATCCGCAGAGGTAATTTCTCTTGGGTCACAAAAATATTTAGCAAAATATGAAATGCAATCTACTGATCAGGAAGGAGATATTTCTTTTGAAGTGAGCTTCATAGACAGTGTAGGTATCGCGGGTGATTTAGTCACGGAAACATCCAATAGCTCAAATGTAATTTTTGATAAAACAATTCCCCTCTTAGAGTATGTGCATATTGAATCAAATAATTTGAATAATAGTTTAATAGCAATAACAGGAGATGATGTTTATTTGACTTTTCGTCCTCTATCAACGGACCCAATTCTTTTAGACTCTATTGCAGTTACAATATCCGGTCAAGATGCAACTGTTAATCAAAATGGGGATACTTACTCGGCGACTATTCCAATTACAGAATCAATACCGGGTGGATTTATTACTTATACAATAGATTTTGTTGATCGAGCTGGAAATAGGGGAAATCAGGTAAATGTCACCACAGATGATAGTTATGTCAATCATGATATTGTCCCTCCAAGTATTGATTCAGTTTCAATATATTCTAATAATTTATTTACAGATTGGGCAAAAGTAGGTGATTTAGTATTTATTGAATTTTTTGCAAATGAGCAATTAGGATCAATGAATATAAGTATCCTGGGATTAGGAGTTGATGCTTCAGATATTGAATTTAATGGATTAACTGAAAACAACTTAGCTTGGTATGTTGGTAAGAGAGAAATGAATGATGCTGATGAAGAAGGGCTGATAACTTTTAATATTGATTATCAAGACCTTGGAGGTGTTACAGGACCATCAGCATCACAAACAACAAATAATAGCTATGTAAAATTTGACAAGAACTTACCGGTTGTAAATAATATCAGAGTATCCTCAAATAATGAAATTAGTGAGACTCTTGCTGCAATTGGAGACGTTGATTCTATCTTTTTCACTTTGAGTGAAAGCTATAGAGAACTACAAGTATTCATCCAAGGATCTCCAGTTAATTCAGTAAATACTGGAATATTATCTTTTTATGCAATTAAAGAGATGACTCAGGATGATCTAAACGGTCTTATAACATTTGAGATTGTCGCGAATGATTCTGCTGGAAATAGCTCTGGAAGTATTACGCAAACTAATGACGCTTCTACTGTATTATTTGATGGTACTATACCAACGTTGCAAATGGTTTCTTTTTATTCTTCAAATGAAATCAATGAAGAACTTGCAATTGTTGGAGACATTTTAAATTTAGATTTTATTTCAAGCGAGTATTTAAGTTCAAATTCTATTTTAATTGCAGGTTTTCCAGCTGATGATGTTAGTGAAATTGAAAACAACACTTATAGAGCTTGGAGGACTCTTGATGGATCAGAAACTCAAGGATTCATTCCATTTAATATTCAATTTTCTGATACAGTAGGAAATGCAGGGATTGAGGTTAATAGCACAACTGATAATTCATCAATATTATTTGATATGACACCACCATCAATTATTGAGTTAGACACTGCTTATGTAAGCGGAGGTAACGTAGTTAAAGATTATTGGAATTTATCAAACCAAAGTATTTTTCTGGAAATTTTAGTTACAGGTGATTCCACCCTTTTTGATGGAAAAATTCAGCCTTTGATCCAGTTTGATTTGGGAGGCTATGATTATATTGGTAATGAGCAAACAATTAATCTTAACGATAGTGTAAAAGTATTAGAGCTTTCCAGAAGTTTAATTATTCAAATGAGTGAATATGGTGAGGGGAAAAATATTTCATTTAAGTATTTAATTTGGGATAAAGCAGGGAATCAGTCAGAGTGCTTAACTGATAATACGATTTTTCATATCGATGAAATTATTCCGACTACGGAATTAGATACATTGTATTCAAATAATGAATTAAGCGCAGATTGGGCTACTGTATCAGACTCCATATTTATTTCTTTTTCCTCGAACGAAGGATTATATAATCCAATAACCATATTATTATCAGATACATTAGTAAATAATGATAGCCAGGGAGGAAAGTTTTGGTTAGCAAATAACGTTGTCGAAGAAATGGATCCGAACGGGGAAATAAATTTTTATTTTTCCTTTTCGGATACAGCTGGAAATTTTAGTGAAGTAGTAATTGATAATTCACTATCGAGTGTAGCTATAGATAAAAGTAACCCAATTATTACAAATCTCTTAGTTGGAGAAAATAATCAAAACCTTAGTTATTTTAACAAAAGTGATTCTTTAACTCTCTATTGGGAACATAATGATTCATTATCTGGAATAAAAGAAGTCTACTTTGGTTTAGGATCAGAAAATAATAGTACAGATATAGTGAACTGGACATCTTCGGTTGGAAATAATATAGCGGGATTAGGAAGTTTGAATTTAATTAATGAATCTGTTTATTATGGTGGAGTTTTTGTGCGTGATTCAGCTGGGAATTATTCTGATACTATTTGGAACAGTGGAATCACCATAGATACCCAAATTCCTGATACAGGATTGATAAATGATGGGAATTGGATAATTGATTTAGATTATACTTTAGATTCAACAAAATTACTTTATACTTACAATGGTTTTTTGGATAATATAGATATTTTACATTATGAAATTGCTGTAGGGACAAATAATGATACGACAAATATTCTTGATTGGGTGATTACTGATAGTACTGGCCAAACTACTTTATTCGGTTTTGACTTAGATAGAGATACTCTTTATTATAGCTATATACGTGGCGTTGATCTTGCATTCAATCGATCAGAGACGGTAAGAACTGATGGGATTTATTTTGATGATTCTGAACCTAAAGTTCAAGAATTATCTCCAAATTTTATTGACTCTTTAAAAGTACTTTCAGTTTTAAGAGGAGATACGATAGAAATAAAATTTAACCGTTTAATTTACTTTTATGATATAGATATTAAGCTAAATAATGAGACTAATTTTGATGTACAAGAAGTATTTACTGACTCAGCTATAACCCTTATTTGGGATGAACCGCTAGCTAGTGATGATACAGTCATTGTTTATTTAGATAGTGCACTGGCATATAATACACTTTTCTTTTCAGACACATTATATTTTCATAGTCAATTATGGGGGGATTTAAATAATGACCATGATTTAACCTTGGAAGATATATTAATATTTAATAATAATTGGCCTAATATAGACTTGAGTCCTTTTGAAAATAACCCACCCCATGTTAAGCCAAAACCGGATGGTAATTCTGACCTCTCTGATTTAGTAGCATTTGCAAAAATGTGGCAGTGGAAATATTTTAATTTATCTTTTGATTCAAGTGAGTACTCATCAAGATTAGTTATAGACCATGAAGTTGAAGCTAGAGGAAACAAAGTTATATTTAAAGTTCCACAAAACAGTAAAATGGCAGAATTCTTAGTAGGTGAATCAAATATAAATATACTTGAAATGAAGATGAAAAAGCCAAATCCAGGATCATTTTTATTTCAATCTACCGACACATTGAATCAAATAACTCAATTTTCTATTGCAGACAAAAATGGATTAGACTCATTATTAATTATAACAATACCTGATACAGAATCAGATGTTTTATCTTGCAAAGTGCAATATAAATACTTGGATAATGAAGGATATGAACTAGATAGGGGAATGTTGAACTTAAATGTAGATATTTTACCCGATAAATTTTTTGTAACAGATAATTATCCAAATCCATTTAATTCAACAACGGTTATAAAATATGAAATTCCTGATATATTAGATGTAAATATTCAAATTTATGATGTTTTAGGTCGTAATATATATAATTCAAAAAAAGAGAAGCTTAATCCTGGTAGATATCAATTCACATGGGAGGGAATAAATGAATTAGGACTAAAAGTAAGTACAGGTATATATTTTCTGCAGATACAAGCTGGGAAAAATCTACACTCACAAAAATTATTATTATTGAAATAATATTTTAAAAAAGAGGTTTTAATACAGATATGGTACCATTTATCACAAATTGTACCGCAATAACAAGTAGAATTAAGCCCATTAATCTTTGTATTACTCTCATTCCAGTAGTTCCAAGCACTTTTATTACAACGTCTCCATTTCGCAAAATAAAATAAACTAATAACAATACTAAGAATAAAGAAAGGACCACTGTTGCATAACTATATATTTGAGGTGTTTGGCTTGATAAAAGCATAACAGCTGTTATCGCGCCAGGACCTGCAATTAAGGGTATTCCTATTGGGCTAATTGCAATATCTTCACTTTCAAAAGATTCTTCTCGCTCGGCAGGTGTAGTCCTTGACCTACCAACTTTTGCTTCTAACATCCTTAGCCCATTCCTGAAAAATAAGATTCCTCCCATAATCTGAAATGCTTCTAAAGTAATACTAAAAAATTTAAAAATTACAGAGCCCAATATTGAAAAAATAATAAGGGTATAAAATGCGGTTAGAGAACCTTTCTTTGCTATTTTGATTCTCTCTTCTTTAGAAAACCTTTCGGTCATTACAACTAATAATGGCGCAATCCCCAAAGGATTTATTAAGGTAAAAACCGTTGTTAAGCTAAAAATAAAAAATTGAGATTCTGATCTAATCAAATCTAACATTTTACATTCTTTCTGGAGCTGAAACGCCTAATATAGTTAGTCCATTTTTTAGAACTATTTTAACAGCCTTTATTAGAGCCATCCTAGATTTTGATTTATCAATATCATCAGATAATACTCTACAGTTACCATAAAACTTATGAAATTTAGTTGCAAGCCCTTGTAAATAGTTCGCAATATTTTGAGGCTCAAAATTTGCATACGAAAGGTTTATATATTCTGGAAATCGGATTAAATATTTTAATAAGTTAATTTCATCAATATCTGATAAAATATGTGGTTTAAAATTTTCATTAAAACTTATATTTGATTCTTTTCCTCTTTTTATAATATTAGATATTCTGGCGTAAGCATATTGTAAATAAAAAACTGGATTTTTATCCGATTGGTCAGCAGCTAAATCAAGATCAAAATCTAAATGAGTATTCATACTTCGCATAACAAAAAAATAACGCACAACATCTAAACCTACTTCATCCACTAAAGAGTCCAGTGTGATAAAATTAGCTTTTCTAGTAGACATTTTTACCTTTTCACCTTTTTTGATTAGTGTGACAAATTGATAAAGTAAAACTTTTATATGTTCTGTATTATAGGAAAGAGCATCTAGAGCTAATAAAACATCGGGATAAGTGTCAGCGTGGTCAGCGCCAAAGACATCAACAATTAGGTCATAATTTCGTTCAATTTTATTTTTATGGTATGCTGTATCAGGCAATCGATAAGTTGGCTCGCCAGTACTTTTTATGTACACTCTATCTTTTTCATTGCCTAAAGAAGTTGTCCTAAACCAAGTAGCATTATCTTTCTCATAAATAAGTTTTTTGCGTTTAAGGTCTTTTAACAACTTTTTAATATCACCATTTTCATAAAATGTTTTTTCATTAGTAAAAGTATCAAAAGTGATACCTAAGTTTTTTAAAGATATTTTTATTTCTTTAAATATAGATTTTTCAGCATACTTTGTAAAATCTGATAAATCCAAATTATTTTTTTTATCCTTTTCATTTAAAATCTTTTTTGCAATATTATTAATATAAGCGCCTTGGTAGCCATCATCTGGAAAAGAAAATTTATTACCCAGTAATTCATCATAACGAGCTTTTACAGATTGGCCAAGAATACGCATTTGTCTTCCTGCATCATTAAAATAATATTCCCTAGTAACTTTATAACCTTGCCATTCTAAAATATTTGAGACAACATCTCCTAATATTGCATTTCTTCCATGTCCAATTGTTAATGGCCCTGTAGGGTTTGCACTCACAAATTCTACATTTGCAGTTTTTCCATCTCCATAATTACCTTTACCATAATTTTCATTTTTTATTAAAATAGTTTTAATCTGATCTTGAAAATATTTGTTTTTTATTTTAAAGTTAATGAATCCAGGTTTTGTTATAGAGGTTTGACTAATAAAAACAGGTAGTTCTTTAGAAAAATTATCAATGATATTTTTGCCAATATCCATTGGGTTCTTTTTCAAGTCTTTCGCAATTACTAATGAGATGTTTGTAGATAAATCCCCAAAATTTTCATTTTTTGATGGTGTTATTGTAAAGGTTTTTATTGGGAATGAAAGTTCAGATAAGCTTTCTAAAATTTTTTTATGAATTAAGTTTTTTAATTCATTCATTGTTAAATTTTTCAAAAGGGGCATCTGCCCATAAGCGATCTAAAGAATAATATTCTCGATGATCTTTATTAAAAACATGAATAATAATATCAAAATAATCAATTAAAACCCAATTTTGTTTATCGTAGCCTTCTAAATGTTTTGGTTTTTGTGGTGTTCCTTTTCTAATGCTATCTGTAATTGCTTTAACCTGGGGCTCTGAATTTCCATGACAAATAATCATATAGTCCGTAATTGATGATAAGCCTCGAACATCTAGAATAACTAATTCCTCGGCTTTTTTATCAAGAGCTAAATTTACAATTTTTTTTAAGAGTATGTGATCTCCCACTAAACTCTTATGAGTTTTAGACACTTATTATAATTTAGAGATGAAATTAAATAATTCTTTAAAGTCAACAATGTCTTTCCCAAGTATCACTGTGACATCAACACCTAAAGATTCATCCGGTTCATGTTTTATATTAGTCTTATTTTCAACTGATAGTCCTAAAGATTCAGCAACAATTTTTAAGCTTTCAAAATTTTCATTTCTGCCAATAATAGTAGTTTTCAAATAATCATACTTATCAGCATTATCAGACCTTACTACATCTACTTGTTGTTGTCTCAGAAAATCGGATGCTTTAGCTGCAATTCCTTTTATACCACAACCATTTAAAACTTCTACTTTAATATCTTTAATAGGATTCTGCTCATATACTTCAATTGCAAGTCGTGGTTTTTCTTCTATTTCTGGAAATACAACATCAACCGGTATACCCTTATGAGAAACATTTTTATAGAATGAAAAAATGAAACCCAGTAGTAAAATACCTGCAATACTAATAGCACCGTTTAGGATTAAGTCATTATTTATAAGTTTAGAGTTCTTGAGTTTGTTTTTTTTTCGAGCCATTTATTTTAATACAGAGCTGTTCATGTTTGAAAGATGGTTTTGATTAAGGTAATTAAATGGCATTCTTTGAATTCTAAACTGAATCAATGAATTTTCAGAAGGTTTGTAAGTCAAATCTGCATTGTAAGCGAAATCTAAATTATTAAAGAAGGTGGATTGCTGTTGAAAAGGTAAATTTGATTTCATTAATGTAACATTAGCATTTAACCATAAATTATTTTTTATTTTATACATGATATTGTTATTAAAACCCGCTACTGAAAAAGATTGACCATTAGAAGAAAGCATAGACATAGTTAGTCCATAATTATACTGAAAGTTATCTAGGTTAAAATCAAATATGGAGTGATTATTATCTAACTCTCCATTTATGTTCGTAGGCAAAGTTTGAATAGGAAGATCTACTTGAAATTGTGCAAATAAAAATCCGCAAAGGATACTTTTTGATAACAATATTTTTAATGTATTAATCATAAATACTCACATAAGTTAAAACTTTTATACACATAAGTAAAAATTATAATTTTCATACCATTAATTTAATATGACGAATTTATAATTGCGCCACCCAAGCAGGTTTGATTATCATAGAATACTATTGACTGACCATTTGCTACGGCAAATTGCTTTTCCTCAAACTCAACAATTATTTTGTCAGGATCGTCATTGATTAACTTACAGGAGTAGTCACTAGCGCGATATCGAACTTTTGCTTTAAGATTGTTAATTCTTTCTGGCTGATTCCCATTTATCCAATGGATATTAGAAATGGTAATATATTTTTTGTATAAAAGTGGATGATCGTTCCCTTGCCCAACTATCAATTCATTTGAATTAATATTTTTATCTATAACATACCAAGGTTTCGAATTATTACTATCAATTCCGCCAATGTTTAATCCTTTTCTTTGTCCAACAGTATGGAACATTAAGCCCTCATGTTCTCCTATCAATTTTCCACTATCAGTTATAATATTGCCTGAGCATGCGGGTAGATATTGCTTTAAAAAGCTTTTAAAGTCTCGTTGTCCAATAAAGCAGATTCCGACACTATCTTTTTTGTTAAAATTATGAAAGCCCTTTTTCTTAGCATATTCTCTAACTTGATTTTTATTTAATTCTCCTAAAGGGAATATTGATTTTGATAATTGATTTTGATTTAAACTATGTAAAAAATAGCTTTGGTCTTTTTGGGTATCTTTTCCTTTTAAAAGTTGAAAATAGTTTTTCGAATGTTCACTACGTACATAATGTCCAGTTGCGATTTTATCTGCCCCTAGATTGATAGCATAGTTCAAAAATTCTTTAAATTTTATTTCCGTATTACACATAATATCAGGATTAGGTGTCCGGCCAGATTTATATTCATCTAAAAAATATTGGAATACCTTATCCCAATATTCTTTAGCAAAATTAACACTTCTTAATGGAATATTTAGTTTATCACAGATTTGAAGAGCATCTTTATAATCCTGTTCAACTGTACAGTATTCAGGATCTTCCTCCCAATTTTTCATAAAAATTGCTTCAACATTATAGCCTTTATCTATCAGTATTGAAGCTGCAACTGCACTATCGACACCTCCGCTTACTCCAACAGCAACCTGTTCCATTAGTTATTTAATATTTTAGACAAACTTCTTACTAGAAATTCAACTTCACTAAGAGTATTTGTTGAGCCAAAACTAATTCTTAATGAAGATAAATTTAGGCTTTCTTCTACGCCAATTTCACTCAATACTTTGGATGGTTTGGGGCTACCTGAACCGCATGCTGATCCACTTGATACTGCAATATTTAATCGATCTAATTTTGCTAGTAGGATATCTGCCCTAAATCCAGGAAATGAGATATTAACTAGGCCTGGGAGTGTTTTTTCTGATTTGCTATTAAGTTTAAATTCAGAAAATTCTTTCTTTAATTCATTTATAAAATAAGCTTGAAGCATTTTGAGTTTTTGTGAATTTTTTTCTAAGTTTTTACAACAAATTTCAGCTGCTAATCCTGCCCCAGCGATAGAAGCTACGTTTTCTGTACCACCTCGAAGTCCACTTTCTTGACTACCACCAATTATAAAACTCTCAATTGTTTTTTTATCTTTAACATAAAGAATACCAATCCCTTTTGGGCCATAAAATTTATGAGCTGAAAGACTTAAAAAGTCGATATCCAAATCCTTCGTATCAATTGAAATTTTGCCAAGGCATTGAACGGCATCCGTATGCATTAATATATTTTTATCACGTATTAATTTTATAATTGATTTTATAGGTTGAATAGTACCTATTTCGTTATTTGACATCATTACTGAGACTAATTTAGTCCTTGGGGTAATACATTTATCCAATTCATTTAAATTAACTAATCCATTATTATCAACATTAACTAAAGAGTAATCTAAACCAAGTAATTTAAGATGTTTTAAAACTTTTATAACTGCAGGGTGTTCAATGGTATTAGATATAACATGAGAATTCGATTTTTTTAGCATTGACCATAAAACTTGATTGTTTGATTCTGTTCCACCACTAGTAAAAATAATTTGTTCAGGATTCGCATTAATAGCAGCGGCAATTTTAAATCGAGATTTTTCAATAATTGATTTTGCTTTTCTACCAGCAGTATAGACAGAGGAAGGATTACCATAAAAGTCTTTTTGGGTTTTATTTATCAACTCCATTACCTCTGGGTTTAATGGTGTTGTAGCACTATGATCAAAGTAGAACATTTAAAATATCTTAGAGCTTTATTATTATACCAGTAGGTTTATAAATCGTTTCTAATAGATGCAAACTTTAAAGTGTTCTTTAAGTTTTGATAAAAAGGAGGTTTTCTTTCTTCTAATTTTTTTGCAGTTAAACTTGTATCATAATCGTATCGTTTAACATCCCAATTAATCCCTTTGTCTGAAACAGTTAAAAAAGCAACAGCTCCTCTTGGATCGCGATCAAAAGGTAAACCAGTTGCACCTTGACAAAGAATTGTAAGGTTTTCGATAGTATGATTTCTTGGAACATGAACATGGCCGTGGACAAAAACAATTTTCTCTATATTTGGATTGGCTTCTATTACCTCATCTCTCCATTTGAGGCCTTCGGTCGCTGATGGGGGCTTATCATCTCTTTTAAACCACGCATGATTGAATTCAATTAGTGTATTTCCAATTATTTCTCTGTGCGCTATTTTCATTTCTTTACAAAAATTAATTCCTTGTATTCCAATTTGTTCAGCAGTCCATTTCTCGTTTTGTACTATTGCTTTAGTAATCGGATCGTCGGGGTCCATGCCTTCTAAAGTAGGACTTTTATCTTCCCAGAGACGTTCAACGAGGTATCGATCATGATTTCCTCTAATAAAAATACAGTTTTTTAAATCTTGGAGTATTTCCAATGTCTTTTCTGGCTCGGGTCCTAAAGCAAAACAATCTCCTAAGCAAATTAATTGATCAATACTACCGTATTCTTCAATTATTGCAAGTGATGATTTTAAAGATTCTAAATTAGAATGGATATCAGTGATTATTGCAAAGGTCTTAGCTTTCATGTTACTAAAATATACTTTTTTTAGATTCGGATGGTCAAGATTTAAATTTATAATGAAATTATATTCACATTTGGGTGAGTTTAGATAATTGTTTAATTTACAATAGTAACATAATTATCTTAATTCAAATTAAAAAAATATCTTGAAACCAAAATCTATCCTTTTACTGGGATCAATTGCACTAGATACAATCAAAACTAAATATGGTGAAGAAGCCGATCTAATTGGAGGATCTGCAACTTATGCAGCGATTTCTTCAAGCTTATTTACTAAAGTAAATTTGGTTGGAATCATTGGAGATGATTTTCCTGATAAAGGAAAAGAAATATTAAAAAACTCGTGTAATTCAATTAAAGATTTGATAATTGAAAAGGGGAAAACATTTAGATGGGGAGGAGAGTATCATGAAAATGGAGATGATAGAAAAACTCTTTTTACTGATTTAGGTGTTTTTGAGAATTTTTCTCCACAATTATCATCTGAAAATTCAAATCCAGATTTTATTTTTTTAGCAAACATTCATCCCGAATTACAACTATCAGTGCTGAATCAATGTAAAAGTAACCCGTTTGTTATAACAGATACAATGAACCTCTGGATTGATATAGCTGGGGATTCGTTAGAAAAAGTATTGAGATTAACAGACCTGTTACTTATAAATCAATCTGAAGTATATGATTTAACTAAAATTAAAAATGTAGAACTATCCATAAAAAAGATATTTGAAATGGGTCCAAAAAAAGTGTTAGTTAAATATGGAAGTAAAGGGTCTACTATTTATGATATTGATGGAACCGTTTTCTCAGTTGGTGTTGTTGATATTCCTAAAGTGATCGATCCTACTGGTGCAGGTGATAGTTATGGTGGAGGACTTTTAAGTGGTCTTGCTGAAGGGCTAACAATTAAAGATTCAATGTTTAGAGGAACAGTTATGGCTTCATTTTGTATCGAAGACTTTGGTATTAAATCAATATATAATTTGAATATTGATAAGGTTAACGAGAGAATAACAACTTTAAGAAAAGCAGAGGAATATGTTTAATAGATTATATTTTTTATAATTAGATAAATAATTATCAGAGAGGAATGAATGTTAAAAAAGAATACTATATTTTTTTCAGTTTGTTTAGTAATGAGTGCAATTTTTATATCGTGCTCTAGCCAAGAATACACTACTGCAAAGCTAGCTGTTCAGCAATCAGATTTTAAAAAAGCTGCAGAATGGCTGCCAAAAGCAATGGCTGTGGAGCCAGATAATCCAGAGATACCAATAGTTATGGCAGTAGAAATATATGCAGAAAATGATCAGTGGGCGGACTTTACTGATATGTTCAATAAAGCGATGTCTATCAACCCAGAAAAGATTATTGAAGTTAGAGGAGCTTTTGCCCCAGTGGAAGATGCTGTAAAAAATTATACCGAATTTTATTGGGCAAAAGAGTTTAATTCTGGAGTAGAGCAATTTAAAAAAATACAAGATGACCCTGAGAATAAAATTAGTCATCTTGAAACTGCTATATTACACTTTACTAATGCATCAATTATTAATCCAAAAGATGTTAATACACATGTTACCTTAGCAAAGTGTTATTTTGATAAAGGGGATGAAAAATCAGCTAAAGAATCAGCTATCTCTGCAGTAGAAACAAACCCGGATAGTTTTGATGCAAATTTTGGAGCAGCACAAATTCTTGGCAGGGTAGGCTTGTCTTCGTCAAATTTGTTACCTTATTATCAGAAAGCAGTCCTAATACAGCCTTCAAATAGTAGAGCACTAAGAGAATTAGCAAGTACTTATTATGACTTGGGCCAGAAAGATAAGTCAATTAGTGTATTTGAGGATGCTATAATTAATGAGAAAGATGAAATTGTAAAAGCTGATTTATATTTTAATTTAGGGGTAATACACAATCAAACTGGTAATTATGAAGAAGCAGAGAAGTCTTTTGACGAAGCATTTTATTTAAATGAAGATGATTTTGAAGCCGCTCTTGGTATGGCACGTGCTTATGAAGGGTTAGGTGATAACTTTTTAAATGGTTCTGAGGGTTTTGAAAAAGATTTGGATAAAGCAGCTAGATGGTTTCGAAAAGCTGAAAAGAAAATTAAATCAGTAATGATTATAGATATTGACAATAAAGATATTTATAAGAAAAACTTAGATATTATTAGGTTTAAAAGAGATATAGCAGAAGGAGTGAGTTAAGGTTTCAAATTAATCGGTTCCGCTTGTCTAAATAGTTTGTAATGCATTCTCTTAAGTTTTTATTTGTTATTACAGGAATATAATCGATTAATAGTTGGTTACACTCCCTCTTGAATCTATCTTGTCTTTCTTTAACTATTTGCATATAATTTTCTCTAATATGCCATGGATCTGTGATTATTTCTTCTTCAGTTTCCATGTCAATAAATTTAGAGCGCTCATTAAAATTAAAGTAGACTTCTTCTTTATCTAAAATATGAAAAACGATGACTTCTTGTTTTCTATGGCGAAAATGCTTTAAACCATTTATAATTTTTGTTGGATCATCTAATAAATCAGATATTAAAATTATTAATCCTCGTTTATTAATCCTTTCTGCCATTTCATGTAAGACTGGCTCAATGTTAGTATCTGATCCTTTAGAATTATCGCTTAATTTTCCGATTATTGTTTTGAGATGGCTTCTTTTCGCTTTAGGCGATATGAAAGTATTAATCCTATCAGAAAACTGAATAAGCCCTACAGCATCTTGCTGGTTAATCATTAAATATGCCAATGAGGCTAAAAGTGAGTTTGAATAGTTGATTTTTGAAACCTTTCCACTGGAGAATGACATAGACTTACTATTATCTAATATGATATAAGTTTTGAGATTTGTTTCTTCTTCATATCTTTTAATATATAGACGGTCTGTTTTTCCATATAATTTCCAATCGATATTTCTGATTTCATCACCTAAATCGTAAGCTTTATGTTCGGCAAACTCTACTGAAAACCCATGATAAGGGCTGCGATGTTTTCCAATTATATAACCCTCTACAATTAATCGAGCTCTGAGTGCAATAGAGCTAATTGTAGATACAATTTCTGGATCTAAATACTTTCTTTTGTCTTTATAATTAGACATTATTCAGGATAAGCTTCAATTAGCTTCTCCAAAATATCATCTATTTTCAACCCCTCTGCTTCAGCATTAAAATTAGGTAGGACTCGATGTCTTAGAATGGGTGGGATTAGCATATGAATATCCTTGATATCGGGTGTTGGCCTTCCATCTAGAAGAGCTTTTGCTTTTGCGGCAAGAATCAGATATTGAGATGCTCTTGGTCCCGCACCCCAGTCAACTGAATTCTTTATAAATTCCAAGTCAGAGGAAGCTGGTCTTGTTGCTGATACAATTTTTACTGCATAATTTACAACATTGTCCGAGACTGGTACTCTCCTCACTAAATCTTGGTAATTAGTAATTTGATTTCTGGTAAGAACTGGATTAATTATTTTTTTTTCTTCTGACGTTGTATTTCTCACTATTTCTATTTCATCTTCGAGTTTCGGATAGTCTATTTTTAGGTTAAACATAAAGCGGTCTAGTTGCGCTTCAGGTAGAGGGTAAGTACCTTCTTGTTCAATTGGATTTTGGGTAGCAAGAACAAAAAAAGGTTCTTCTAAATTATAACTATTTCCGCCTGCCGTGACTCTATGTTCTTGCATTGCCTCAAGCAATGCAGCCTGAGTTTTTGGAGGTGTCCTGTTTATTTCATCTGCAAGAACAATGTTTGCAAATACGGGTCCTTTAAAAAATCTAAATGATCTCTTTCCAGTTTCTTGATCAATATCAATCAATTCAGTTCCAGTTATATCACTAGGCATTAGGTCTGGAGTGAATTGGATTCTTTTAAATGTCAAGTCTAGAACCTCTGACAAAGTTTGAATAATTAGAGTTTTAGCAAGGCCTGGAACTCCAACTAATAAAGAATGCCCTTTGGCTAAGATTGCTATAAGCATTAAATCTAGGATCTCTTTTTGCCCAACAATAATTTTTCCTGCCTCTTTGAAAAAAAGTTTTTTAGAGTTAATTAGTTGTTCAAGTAATTCTAAGTCGTCAATTTTTTGATTCATATTTGATTGCTTTATTTATATAATGATTTGAAAATTAAGCAACACAAGATACCCTACAAAGAAAGAAAAAGAATTTAATTTTAAATAATTTAGTATTTGAGATTAACAAGTCTTTGTTCAAATTCAGGAATATGCAAAACCTCATAGATAAACCAATTGTCGGACAATCAAGAAAAGAGCTAGAAAATGCATTAGTTTCTATTAATGAAAAGTCATTTAGGGGAAGACAGATATTTGATTGGATTTATAAAAAACAAATTTATGACTTTACAAAAATGTCAGATTTACCAAGTCATCTTCGTGAAAAGTTAAAATCAAAAAAAATACATCCTTTGAATCTCATCAAGGGTAAAAATAGTAGTACAAAAAAAACAAAGAAATTCCTCTTTCAATTGGGTACTGGTGAGCAAGTCGAATCGGTTCTAATGGAACATGGAGATAGAAATACTATATGTCTATCAACACAAGTTGGTTGTGCAGTAGATTGTGGTTTTTGCGCGACAGCGAAAATGGGATTTATAAAAAATTTAACTGTAGGAGAGATAATTGACCAATTCATACAACTTAGGCAGATAAGTAATAAAAAAATTACAAATGTTGTTTTTATGGGAATGGGAGAACCTTTTTTAAATTATAGAAATACAATCTCTGCTGCAGAACTATTAAATAATTCTAATGGAATTAACATGGCTGCATGGAGGATTACAATTTCTACTTCAGGTATAATAAATAAAATAAATCAATTTACAGAAGAAAAGCAGCCTTATAAGTTAGCAATCAGTCTAAACGGTATCTCGCAGAGCCAAAGATTAAAAACAATGCCAATCACAAAAAATCAAACATTTTCAAACTTACTCATTGCCGCAAAAAACTATGCATATAACTCCAGGAAAAAAGTGACATTTGAATATGTTTTGTTAGATGGAATAAATGATCAACCATCTGACGGAAGAAAATTAATGAGAATTTTAAACAATACTAATTGTAAATTAAATGTCATTCCATATAATGAAATTAATGGAGAGTATAAGCGACCTAGTGAGACGACAATTAATAACTTTTTAGATAGTTTGAAAAATGCAATGTTTCCAGTTACTGTGAGGTGGAGTAAAGGTCAAGACATTGACGCTGGTTGTGGACAATTAGTGACCGCAATTGGTAAGATATGAAATCTATTAAAAAAGATACAATTAAATTTATAAAAGCTAATTTAAAATTTTCTGGAGATACCGCTATAATTCTTGGTTCTGGATTAGGGCATATATCGGATCTAGTTGAGAAAAGAAGATCTATCAAATATGGAAAAATACCAAACTATCCAGAATCTACAATTGAAGGACATGCTGGAGAATTGGTATCTGGAATAATTCAAGGTAAACAGATCCTTATTGCAAATGGTAGATTTCACCTTTATGAAGGATATAGTAGAGAACAAATACTTTATCCTTTCAAAATTTTTAAGGATTTAGGTATAAAAAACATTATAATTACAAATTCTTCAGGGAGTTTAAATAAGAATTACTCCCCAGGCACAATAATTATGATTGATAAGCATTTTAACTTATCTTTCCAAGAGGATTATAAGGATCCTAAAATAAATGAAGGAAATGAATTCTATTCAAAATATTTATTAGAAATAGCAGTAGCAGCAGCAGCTTCAACAAATATTAAATTTTTGAAAGGAACTTATTGTTGGGTTTTAGGACCGATGTATGAGACTCCAGAAGAAATTTATTATTTCCGCTCTTTAGGAGGTGATGCCGTTGGTATGAGTGGTGTTCCTGAAGTAGAAATATGCAAACAGTTTGATTTTTCAGTTTTAATGATATCAAATTTGACTAATTATGCAGCGGGTATCTCTGACAAAAAATTAACACATGAAGACGTTATATCTAATGCTTTGAATAATAAAGGAACACTGACAAATTTTTTATTGAACTTAATTAAGAGATTATGAAGTTATGAAAATTCGAAAAGAAATTAAAAAAATTGAAGATCAAATAATTAATTGGAGAAGATACTTCCATCAGAATCCAGAATTAGGTTTTAAAGAATTCAGTACTGCTGAAAAAATATTTAATGATTTAAAAAAAATGGGTTTAAATCCAAAAAAGAACATCGGTAAAACTGGAGTTATAGCTGATTTAATATTTGGCGAAGGTCCTATGGTTGCTTTTAGAGCTGACATGGATGCACTTCCAATACAAGAAACAAGTGGATTGAGTTTTTCTTCAAAAAATGATGGAGTTATGCATGCATGTGGGCATGACGGACATATGGCGATGCTTCTAGCAACTGCAAAAGTTTTGACTGAAAATAAAAAATATCATAACTATGGATCTATTCGATTTATTTTTCAACCTGCAGAAGAAGGCTTTGGAGGAGCTAAATATATGATTGAAGATGGAGTTCTTGATGGAGTTGATGAAATTTATGGTATACACCTCTGGAATTATCAACCTTTTGGTGAAGTTGGGGTGAAAGAAGGGCCTATAATGGCTGCAGCAGATAAATTTAGTATTAAAGTTAGGGGTGTTGGAGGTCATGGAGCAGCTCCTCAAGGGACTGTTGATTCAATTATAGTTGCTTCTCAACTTGTTCAGACTCTCCAAACTATAGTTAGCAGAAATATAAACCCTATAGACAGTGCTGTTATTACAATTGGAAAGATTAATGGTGGTAATAATTTTAATGTTATCGCTGACGAAGTTGATTTAATTGGTACAGTTAGAGCATATACAGAAAAAAATAGAGACTTATTGAAGCAGAGGATGGGTGAAATAGTTAATGGCGTTTCAAGAAGCTTTAATTCTAAGATTGATTTTAATTATATTGACTGCTACCCACCAACAATTAATCATAAAAAACAATCAGAGACTGTTTTAGAAGCTGCTAAAATTGTTGTTGGTGAAAAAGCAGGAGAGCCATATTTATCAATGGGAGGTGAGGATTTTGCATATTATCTACAAAAAAAACCTGGATGTTTCTTTTTTGTAGGCTCTGCTCCTAATAAAAAATCTTTATTTGAAACACCACACCATTGCTCACATTTTGATATGGATGAAAAGGCACTGCTAATAGGACCTTCGATATTTTTAAATATCGTAGATAATTTATTTAGAAATTAATATCCTACTGCTGATGTTTCCCCTCTTGTATCACCACCACCATAATAACCATTTTCTTTTATTATGATTCCATTAGCTTCCCCAATATACCCACCACCTCTGTAATAGGAAACCTTATGTCCACGTTTTTTGAGGTTTTCTAAAACATCTTTAATTATACCGTATGGCTCAATTTGTATTTCATCCGGTAACCATTGAGAATGAAATCTAGGAGCTGAGACAGCTTCTTTGATATCCATGTTATGTTCAATAATATTAAGAATTGATTGCATTACAGTTGTAATAATTGTAGATCCACCAGGTGATCCAATCACTATATATGGTGAATTCTCTTTTAAAACTATAGTGGGAGTCATAGATGAAAGAGGTCTTTTATGTGGTTCAATTGCATTAGCTTCATTTCCAACAAGTCCAAATGCATTAGGAATTCCAGGTTTTGATGAAAAATCATCCATTTCATTATTTAAAAAAAAACCAGCACCTTCTACAACATGACCATTCCCATAGTTTAAATTTATTGTAGTTGTTACGCTTACAGCATTACCCCATTGATCTACAACAGAATAATGTGTTGTTTCGGTAGATTCATATTGATTTAACGTAGAAGCTGATATGTTGCTACTTAGTGTTGCCTTATTCAAATCGATGTCGCGAATTCGATTTTTAGAATAATCTTTAGAAGTAAGTATCGTGGTTGGAACTTCCCAAAAATCAGGGTCGCCTAAATGAACTGCTCTATCTGCATATGCTCTTCTCTCAACTTCTGTTAATAAATGTACATAATCTGATGAATTCCATCCCATCGTATCAAGGGAGAATTCCTCCAGCATATTTAGCATATTAATTAATAATACACCTCCGGAGCTAGGTGGTCCCATTGATATTATTTTATAGTCTTTATATGTCCCCAATACAGGATCACGGTATATAGATGAATATTCTTCAAGGTCAGTTAAGCTAATTATTCCATTCCCTCTTTTCATTTCTTTTACAATTAAATCAGCAACTGGGCCTGAATAAAAACCAGAACGTCCATGTTTTGAAATTCTTTTTAAAGTTTTTTCTAGATCTTTTTGTTTAAAAAGATCTCCTTTTTTCCAAAGAGTATTATCTTTTTTTACAAAAATTCTTTTTGCGGCTTCATTCCTTTTAAAAAAATCTTTATATAAATTAAATCGCTCAGCTTCATAATGAGAAAGTTTAAAGCCTCTACCGGCCAATCGTATTGCTGGAGCGAGTATTTGTTGCCGAGATATGGTCCCTGAACCGTGATCATTTAAAGCTTTTAGTAAACCATCAACAGTTCCAGGTACTCCACTACTTGCTCTTGAATAAAGTGACATTCCATTTATTATATCACCGTTATTATCTAAATACATATTTTTTGTTGATTTTTCTGGAGATTTTTCCCTATGATCAATTGTAAACGTATCTCCATTCTTCATGGTCGCTACCAAAAACCCACCACCACCAAGATTTCCATTTCCTGAACTTGTCACTGCTAGTGCAAATCCTACTGCAACAGCAGCATCAATTGCATTTCCACCTTTTTTTAGAATTTCAACTCCGGCTTCAGATGCTTGTTTACTAGTAGATACAACCATACCGTTTTCACCAAAGATAGGATCCTCACTCGCTGGAAAAATTAAACAATATAAAAAGATTAACATAAAAATATATTTCATAATAAAATTATTTTAAATATTATCTTTTATTAAGTTTAAAATTTGATCTTCAGATATACGCTCTTGCTTTTGAGAATCACGATATCTAATAGTCACACTATTATCCTCTAGTGATTGGTGGTCTATTGTTATACCAAAAGGGGTGCCCGCTTCATCTTGCCTGTAGTACCTCTTCCCAATAGATCCTTGTTGATCATAGATTACTTTAAAATGAGTTTTTAATTCTTCAACAATATTACGAGCTTTTTCAGGAAGACCATCTTTTTTAACTAATGGGCAGATTACAGCTTTTACTGGCGCTATTCGAGGATCTATCTTCATTACAACACGATTATTTTCAAGATCTTCCCAATAAGAATCGGAAAGTATCGTTAAAAGCATACGATTAAGACCTGCAGAAGTTTCTATGATGTATGGTAAAAACCTTTCATTATTTGGTTGATCAAAATAAGATAAGTTTTTACCTGAAAACTCTTGATGTCTTCTAAGATCAAAATCAGTTCTATTATGAATACCCTCAATTTCTGACCACCCAAATGGAAATTCGTATTCAATATCCCAAGCCTCTTTTGCATAATGTGCAAGCTCTTCGTTTTGGTGCTCATGAAATCGTAGCTTTGATTTTGTAATTCCTAACTTTTCATAATAAAAATCATATCTCTTAGTCTTCCACTCAATCATTGTTTTGTCATCTGAACCAGGTTTAACAAAATATTGCATTTCCATTTGTTCAAATTCTCTTGTTCTAAAAATAAAATTTCTAGCAATAATTTCATTCCTAAATGCTTTACCAATTTGGGCAATTCCGAAAGGAATTTTTGTCCTCATTGCCCCTTGTATTAGCTGGTAATTAACGTAAATACCTTGTGCTGTTTCAGGTCTTAAAAATGCATCTGTACCTTTTTCTTCTACAGGACCAACGCTAGTTTTAAACATTAAATTAAATTGTCGTGGCTTTGTGAGTAGACCTGTTGTTCCACACTTCAGGCACTTAGTCTTTTTCCAATCAATATTTTTATACTCTTCAGAAAACTCATCTGCTCTAAAACGTGCTTTACATTGCTTGCAATCTACGAGTGGATCATTGAAAGCTCCTGTGTGTCCAGAGGCTTCCCATATTTTTGGATGCATCAAAATTCCACTATCTAAGCCTACAATATTCTCATGTATTTGTGTCATTTCTTTCCACCAAAGTTGAGATATATTGTTTTTAAGCTCTATACCTAATGGACCGTAGTCATAAACAGCAGAGAATCCTCCGTAGATATCAGAGCTCTGAAATACAAAACCTCTTCTTTTACAAAGAGAGACAATCTTCTCGATAGTTTTATCCATTATACCTTTATTATAAGTTTATTTTTAATTTTACTTCTTCTTATTACTCTTTTTTCTAGTTTTTTTCTTTTTTGCAGGAGCTAATCGTTTTTGATTAATTAATTCTACTGCTTGTTCAAGTGTGATTTCTTCAGGTGATAAGTTTCCTTTTAATGATACATTTACTTTTCCATCACTTATATAAGGCCCATAACGTCCGCTTTTAACACTTATTGTCTTACCAGTTTCAGGGTGATCTCCAACAGTTCTTAAGTCAGAACTTTTTTTATTTCTATTTGCTAGTAATTCAACTGATTTCTCTAAGGTCACGTTAAGTGGCGTATCGGGGTCTTGGATACTTGCATTTTGTTTACCACAACGCAAATATGGGCCATATCTTCCATAATCAGCTGTTATCTGGTCTCCAGTTTCAGGGTGATTTCCAATAACTCTCGGTAAACTTAATAGTTTTAAAGCGTAATTTAAATCAACTTCAGATAATGGATAGTTCTTAGGTATTCCTTTTCTTTTTGTTGTCTCACCTAGCTGAACATAGAAACCATATGGTCCTTTCTTAATCCATACAGAATCACCAGACTCAGGATCTGAACCTAGCGGTTCATCTTCTTGAGTAACATGTTTGAATATTTCTTCTACTTTTTCTAATGTTAAATCACCAAGATAAACATTCTCTGGGATTGATCGAGTATCATCATCTCTCCTAAGATATGGTCCAAATTTTCCAATACGGCCCTCAGTTGTATTCGAAATTTTTTCGGGTAGAGTAATTGTACAAGCTTTTGGGATATCAACTTTTTCATTCAACATTTTTTCTAAACCAATAAATTCACCACCACCAAAATAGAAATTTTTAATGAAAGGCTCTGATGAAGTTTCACCCCTTGATATTTCATCTAAAGAATTCTCCATATTTGCAGTAAAAGTTTTATCTACAAGGTTGGTAAAATGTTCTTCTAATAACTGAGTTACAGCTACGCCTAAAAAAGTTGGAGTCAACTTTCCACTGTTGCGATTAACATATCCTCTCTTTACAATAGTCCCAATTATTGAAGCAAATGTAGATGGACGTCCAATTCCATTTTCTTCAAGTGATTTTACTAATGATGCTTCTGTATATCTTGCTGGTGGTTTTGTATTATGCTCTTCGGAACTTAGTGTTTCACAAGTCAATTTATTTCCTTCTTGAAGAGTGGGTAATGTTCTCTCTTTGTTCTCGAGGTCTTTTTCTGGGTTATCTCTTCCTTCAACATATGCTCTCATATATCCAGGAAACAAAATAACTTGTCCATTAGCTCTGAATTCAGCTTTTTGATTGATAACAGTTACGGAGGTTTGCATTAATTTGGCAGACTTCATTTGACTTGCGATTGTTCTCTTCCAAATTAGATCAAAAAGAGAGGCAGCTTGATCTCCAAGTAATTTTTGCACATCTTCTTTAGTATGAAATTTACTACCCGCAGGTCGAATTGCTTCATGAGCCTCCTGTGCATTTTTAACTCTGGTACTGTAGGATCTTTCTTTTTCGGGTAGATAGTCATTCCCATAAAGACTTTCTATAATTTTTCGAGAACCTCTTACTGCTTCATCAGATAAATTTGTAGAGTCTGTGCGCATGTAGGTGATAAATCCATTCTCATAAAGTTTTTGGGCAGTACTCATTGTTTGACGTGCGGAACTTCTGAGCTTTCTTGACGCTTCTTGCTGTAGTGTACTGGTTGTAAAAGGGGGCTTTGGGTTCGAAGTTCTCGGCTTTTCATTTATAGACGAAACTTTCCAAGTTCCTTTTTCTAATTCTCTTAATAATTCATCCGCTTGTGATTCAGATAATAAAAGTGAATTTTTATTTTTTAATTTACCTGAAATGGGGTCAAAGTCATTGCTGTTAGCTATCTTATCATTATTTAGTCTAATTAGAGTGGCTTCAAATGTAATGTTATTATGAATAAAGATAGCTTTTAAGTCGTAATAGTTAGTTTTAAGATATTTAGCTCTTATTCGGTCTTTATCAACTACAAGTTTCACAGCTGAGGACTGGACTCTTCCTGCAGATAAAGTAGTATTGACAAATTTCATATTACTCTGAAGAGTTGCCCATAAAACTGGAGAAACTTTATATCCAACTAATCGATCAATAACCCTTCTTGCTGTTTGTGCTTTTACTAAGTCCGTGTCAATACTTCTTACATTTTTTATTCCATCCATTATCCCTGCTTTAGTTATTTCTGTAAATTGGACTCTTTCCATCTTTTCTTCAGGGACTTCAGTAGCAAGATGAGCGGCAATTGCTTCACCCTCTCTATCAGGATCTGTTGCAATTAGAACTCGTGGTGCTATTTTTGATTTTTTACGTAATTCAGATATAAACTTTTTTTTATCTGGAAGAACAGATAGTTTTATTTCAAAATTATTTTCAATATCTATTCCTAATTCATTGCTTGGTAAATCCTTGACATGACCAACACATGAAATCACATCATAATCATTATTCAAATATTTTTGAATAGTTTTTACTTTTGTAGGTGATTCAACAATTAATACAGATTTTTGACTCATTTTACTATTCCCTAATGATTTTATAATCTTTTTCAAAAAATTTTATAATCTCAGATCTAGTTAAGGCTCTTTGATTTTGTTCTTTAAGATTTTTAACTATAAGCATCCCATTGGATAATTCTTCTTCTCCAATAATTATAACATAACTAGCATTAATTTTATTCGCTTCTCGCATTTGTGCCTTTAAACTCCTACGTAACGGATCTGAAGTAACAGATAACTTTAAATTTCTTAGCTTAGTTGATAAAAAAAGTGATTCAGAAAGCGCACCTTCAAAAAGACATGCGATGTAGACATCAATACTGGGCTTAACCTCATCATTTTTCATTGCGATTAAAAAGCGTTCTAGCCCCGCAGCAAAACCAATACTTGGAGTTGGTTTACCGCCTAGGTCTGATAAAAGAGAATCGTAA
This sequence comes from uncultured bacterium, assembly GCA_965660855.1. Classification (GTDB taxonomy): domain Bacteria; phylum Fidelibacterota; class Marinisomatia; order Marinisomatales; family UBA1611; genus JAOLAV01. The sequence goes on from CBFIBM010000007.1 coordinate 46,924, forward strand.
CGCCCGCCACCAATAAGAGTATCTTGTGCTCCTAATTTAGTAGAGGAAAACTCAAAAACTGTTCTTGAATAATAATCGAGACCACGAACAAGTTTTGGATTAATTGTAAATGGAATATCTAAAATTTTTAGAAGCTCTTTTACTTTTTCAAAATGGTATAAATCCTTATCTGTATAATATTTTGAAATTTTTGGAGCATCATTTAAAATTAATTGTTCTTTTTTTGATTTTGTATCCAATAATCTTAGCGTATTTTCTTTAAATCGATTTTGACTTACCTCTGAAAATTCTTGCAAGTGTGGTTTTAAAAAATCTTTTAAAGCCTCTTTATAATTATTCCTGCAATCATTTGATCCAAGACTATTTAAATTTAAAGTAACTGATTCATGCAGCTTGCAATTTAAAATAATGTTCCAAGCTAAAGAGATTACCTCTACATCTATTTCTGGATATTTTGATCCTAGTGCTTCTACTCCGAATTGATGAAATTGTCTTTGTCTACCTTTCTGTGGCCTTTCGCGTCTAAATAGGGGACCGAGGTAATATAATCTATTTATTGGTGATTTTGTATTAAGATTGTTTTGAATAAATGCTCTTGCAACACTAGCTGTAAGTTCTGGCCGGAGTGTTAAGCTTGTACCATCCCTATCATTCCAACTATACATTTCCTTAGAGACAATATCTGTTTCTGTACCCACAGATCTTGAAAAAAGTTGAGTTTGTTCGAAAATGGGAGTTCTTATTTCTTCATATCCAAAAATTTTACAGTTATGATTTACAATTTTTTCAAGTTTCTGCCATTTAAATGATTCCGGAGGTAAAATATCATGAGTTCCTTTTATATTTCGTATAATTTTCATTTTTTACTCTCTTCGATAATCTGGAATGTTAAATCAGAAGCTTTTTTCATATGGCTATCTGGTACAAAAATACGAACCGTTTCACCTACAATACCTGTTCCAGTAACACTATAAGCAGAGGATGCCCAGTCCATCTTTAAATAATAAGGAATATTATTATCATCTAAAATTTCTGAAGCCATATCAGCAAATATTTTCCCATTAAAAACTGGAAGTGAGCCCCATTTCATCTCTGGAATAGGTAGGTCTAAAAGGCAAGCATCTACTAACTGTAAATTGCAGTCACCACAATTTTTTACATCGTTTAAATATTCAGCATAGCAATTAGGACAAATCATATTTTATTTTATAGATGAATTTCTATAATTGCGATAAATAGTACAATTAAAGATTTTATATTCCTGCACCAGAATAGACTCCTCCTTTTTTTTCTAATTTAAGATCTTTTAACGTTGGTGACTTAACATTTATCTTAAAATTGATTCCTTGTCCTAATCCATTAGGAGTCCAGTTTAAAGAAAGTTCCCAACAATGTAAGTCTCGATATACAGAAAAAGAATGATTTATTAAGTCTTGTTCAAGCAAATCAAATCTAGCTCTATAGGAAATCCGCCATTTATCCGTAATGTTTATTATAGAGTTTGAATTTGCCCAGAATGTTTTTGACTTATTTGAAGGATTTTGAGAATTCAAAGAGTAGCTTAAACTAATACTTGTACTCCAGAGTTGATTATTATTAATGGAGTTTTTTATGTTTTTAATAGAGTTAGTTATGCCTGAATCGACAAAATCACTATCGATAGATGTCGTATCTTTAAATGTTTTTCCAATATCATCATTTTGCTTCCATTTTTTACTTTTAATTCTAATACTCGTAGCTAATCTGGCATTCACTAATCTGGGAGTAATTAGTCCTGAAATATTTTTATTAAAATTAGCTAATCGTTTATTTTTTTCACTATCAAAAGAGTATAAATCATGAGTCATTGATAAATCTAAATTTAATTTTTTAAGTATTTTTGATCTAATACTTGATCTTATATTTGTAAAATGAAGAGAGTCTGCAGCTAAGTTATATCCAGAATTTATACGCCAATTAAATAAATCAACCTTTTTCTCTTCTTTTCCATCAAAGATTTTTGCTTGAAATATGTTATTTAATCCAAAAGTCATTGATTTTTGTTCTGATTTTGGTGTGTTTCCAGCAATTGTACCTGAAAAACGATCCAAAGATCCAATCTCAATACCATCACTATCAAATTTCTTTTTTACATAACCAAAATTTTTCCCAAATACTTCATCAGAAAAATCAGGAGTCCATGAATATCCAATATTTGGAGATATAACATGCCTAATCGATTTAATTGGACCAAACGGGATGGGGATTAATCCATAAACTTGAGTACTACTATTAATTGAGAACGATCCAGTTGTACGGGAATCAAAACCAATTCTCTCATTCTTAATAAATTTATTTTCATCCTCATCCCATATACCATCGTATGTCTTATTGACCCATGCTGATTTAATATTTATTCGAGGATTTATTGATATATATTTAAATAATTTTTGCGGAGCGTTAATTGCAGAGGTATGCACCCAACCATCATTTTCATCATTTTTTTGATTGTCGCTCCAAAAAAACTGATTTGAATCAGATTCTATCGACTCAAAATAAAATCGTTGAACATTTGTATAGTTAAGTCCATAGTTCCATGTAATTGTATTATACCATTTTTTATCAATTGCAGTAGTTGGGAAAAAATGACTTTGACCATGTCTAAAAGAAAATTTTGGAAATGTTTGATTTTTAGAATTTAATTGAGTTCCAGATCGATTTGGGTTTATAAAATAATTGCTATTAAGATTTACCTTTTCTTGAATTAGTAAGTCCTGATTTGAGTAGAAACTAATGCTTATTGAATTTTTTGATTTTGGCCATCGTTTTGAATAAGAAATATTAGAGATTGCTTTTTGGTCCATTCTTTCTGTTTCTGTTAGTCCATATTTTTTATTGTAGTCTCCACTGGATGAATAAGTTATGTTTGCATTTAAAGATTGATTATTCCTCATTTGTTGTTTGTGATTCCATCGCACTGTGGTGCTGACTTTTTTATCTCCAAAAATATCACCAATATTTTTGGTACCACTTAGAAATTGTCTATTAGAAAAGTTTAAACTTCCATTAAATTTATAACGAAGCCGATATTGACTATTTACATTAAAGGTATATCCTTGTTTATCGCCAAACCCCATTGTGATTTTTGAATCCCAATAATCATTTGGAGCCCAGTAAAACCCAAGTCCTTGTATATATTGTCCTCTGCTTTTGTTGTCGCCATATGAAGGCATTATCCATCCTGAGTGCCTTTGGCCACCCTTATGAGGAAAAATTCCAAAAGGAATTCCCAGTATAGGTATTTGGGCAATATGTAAAATAATAGGACGAGCAACAACAATATCATTTTGTATAATTTTCATGTTATGTGATTCAAAATGGAAATGTGCAGTATCTAAGTCGCAGGTTGTATAGGTAGAATTTTCTATAAAAATTGTATTTGAAGTTTCATTTTGGATTTTATTACCTCTGTAATAGCCATCATCTGCTTGTGTACGACCTTTTTTAATTCTACCTTTTTTAGTATCTAGGTTATATGTCATTCGCTCACCAGTCATTGGATCTTTTTTTGATTCTTTAATAATTGGTAATAAGATTTCGTTCTCATTAAAGATTGAATTTGGATAGGCGTTTAAAATATTATTATTCCAATTAATATTTATATGACCAGCCTTTAAATTTGTTTTATCATGGGTGATACTTGAATTTCCAAAAAGGTCAGTTTCTTTAATTTTAAGCATATAATGAATTTTATCTGCTTCGTATAATATAGGAGAATTAATATTATTCTCAGTTGAATCAGGGTTATATTTTCCTTCTGCACCCCCATATACCTCTAATTCATTTATTTGATTTTCATCAAAACTTATAATTATTGAATCGCCAGAGACTTGATTGTTACCTTTGTATAAAGAATCTTCAAAAACATGGTATAGAGTCTTGGACATACCATTAAGTTTTAAGGAGTCTAAGTTATCATTTGAAAAACTACCAAATAATTCTTTACCTTCAATTTTGTCTTTGAAAGAAACTTTTATTAACGAATCATCTACAGTTTTTATAAATCCAGTTTTAATGATATCTGATGTAGCTTTAGAGGGGATATAAATTTTTCTTAAGCTTTTATCAATATAGGTCAATTTTATCTCGTTTCCTGATAACATTCTAGATTGATCAAATATTTTAGGATTACCTTGCAAGATAGTAGATTCATTGAGCCCATTGTAGTCCGCAATTTCTGATTCAGAAAAGATTGTAGAGTCTTGAATTTGAACATTTCCTACCGCAGAATAAGACAGTTTTTTAACGTTTGGATAATTTTTATATATAATTTTATCAGATTCTATTTTTTGTTTATTTTGTATTAGTACAACATTTTTTAAGGCGATTCCGCTATCTAATTCAGTAAAAACTCTTATCGTGTCTGCTTTTAAATCATAGTCTGATGTCCAGGTATGAGATTTTCCGATACCCAGTAGTTGGTTTGAATCAGAATAAAACTTTAATGTGTCTGCCACAAATGTTAAGTCTTCTTTAATCGCAGATACTTTATCATAAAGTATGGCTTGTCCTTTTTTTTCAAAATATTGACCTTTTTGACATTTTAAAATAAGGTCGCCTTTTTCAAAGATAACATTCCCTTCAATAAATCTTATACTTTCCCCATTTATTGTTTTACTTTCTAAAATATTTGCTTGTTTTAGAATTAATCTATTTTCAGAAATTATAAAATTTAAAAGGTATACAAATTTGAAAATATATTTTGGTTTGATACATTTCAAAAATTTAATGATTTTAATATTAATTTGAGTGCAAAACATGACAACCTAAATTTACATACCTTTTTAATCAAGCGAGAAAGGAAGATAAAATGAGTTCTATAAAAAATAAAATTTTCATTAGTATAATTTTTTTTGGATTATACTGTACAAATAAAAGGAGTGTGGAAATAATGAGTAATGATCTAAAAATAGAAGACATTATAGTAGGCGAAGGTGTTGAAGCAAACGATTTTAATAAAGTTATTGTTAATTATACGGGTTCACTTGAAGATGGTTCCATTTTTGATTCATCTTTAAATCCAGGAAGAGAACCATTCTCTTTTACATTAGGAGTTGGATCTGTTATTAAAGGTTGGGATATTGGAGTAAAAGGAATGAAAGTTGGAGGGAAAAGAAAATTAACTATTCCACCAGAATTAGGATATGGTAAAAATGGAGCAGGTGATGTTATTCCGCCAGGGGCTACTCTAATCTTTGAAGTTGATTTATTAAACGTAGAAGCTTATTAAGAGAAATTATAGTTTCGCAGTTTCTAAAATATCTTAAAATTATAATTTTATAAACTGATTTTTTTTTAAGAAAAAAAATATAAAAAAAATTAGTATAAAACAAAAAATACAGTAGCCTTAAATTTAATTTATCTTTTTTTATGAGTGCTATTTTTTTATTTTTTTTTATTTTTAATATTTTATAATTGTTTATCTAAACAAAAAATTTTTTACATTTTTTTTGGGGGAAATAGAATATTTTATTTGGGAAAAAAGTCACAAGATCTATTAGTTATAAAATCAGATAATTAATTAAAAGAATTCTAGAGTTTTTTTAATCAACATTTTTAATATAATTGAATTTTTATTTAAATGATGATAATAAAAAAAATAACTAAAATATAGTTTATAAGATTGTATATAATTTTTACTTATTTGATATAATTAACACTTTTATTAATTATTTAATTATATGATTCAATATTGAATTATTTAGTTATTTTTTTGGTCAATGTATTTTATATAAAATTCACTATTCTATTTGTCTTTTTTTTTTAACAGTGTACAATTTTTAGACATAAGAGTTCCTAAACAAATATATGTTTATTTCAATATAAAAATATGTTGATATAAAAGAATGTTTATAAATAAAATATTAAACATAATCAGAAAATGATATGGAATTATTTAATAGAATTTATTTTGATTATGAACTAAAGGTCGATGGAAAATTAATAAAAGATATAGTAAAAATATATTGACAAAACATTGACTTTTTTAAATGAATTATGGAAATAAAGAAAGATAGTATGTTTTTTAAAGAATAGTTAAACATTGACTATTATATCTTAATAAATCGAACAATTATCTTTTTTTATCAACTAATGAATTTATGTTTATTAAGTAGAAATATTATTTTATTTTTTAATGAGATCATCATTAATGGTATAGAAATATTTTGAATAATAATAGATTGAAATAACTCTTAAAAATTAAGTATACATATATTAAAAGAGTACTGTTTGAAGATTAAATCTCAATCTAGTTAAAACTGTAAATATATTATTGAATTAAATATTCAATATGTTTCAATAAAAAAATATAAGGAGATTGAAAAATTATTAAAAAAAATGTGGATATCTTAAATGAAAATAAAGATTATTATTATTTATAATTCTTATAATTATTTGACTAAATCTATGTATTATATTGGTACACTAGAATTAAAATTAAAGTGTTCCTATAAATAAAATTACAAGGGGTTGGATATTTGTTTTTTCAAAAGATAATAAATGAGTTTTTTTTAAAGTTTTTTTTAATAATTAACATATGATTAATGAGGATTAGATAAGTTTATATTCTATGAAATTAATTATAAGTTTATAATGATGATATTATAATTATTTATAATATGACACTTGAAATATTTAAGATGATTTAGAAAAATAAAATAACATATTATTATCCCCAGTAGCACACTAAACAATTAATAGTTTTGTAATATTAAAAATAATTTTTATTATTTTTAATAAATAATTCTAATAAATATATTTGTAAAAATTATTAATTATTTGTGCTATTTATATATATTAAATATTTATTTCATGAATATTTAATTATATCTTGTATCAATTATTTGTTATTTATCTAACTAAAATAAATTTTTTTAACAATATTATTTTAAATAATAGCACCTAATATTTATAATATGTAGATATATTATTTAGTTTTTCCATATAATTTTCATATAATCAATTCAATCTTACATATATAAATATTTTTAATATATGTATAATTGTATAAATAATTTGATATATAATTTTTTAGGATATATCACTCTGGATTTTCAATATAATAGATACTCAATCAATAATTATTATTTTAAATAAACACATCTTTATAATGTGTAATTGAAAATTAAAAATTAATTTATTTTTAAATATTATATCATATTTATCATGTAGATATTTAATATTTTTTAATGTTAAATATTCATTAAAATATCAAAATAACCATGATTATCTGATTTGAAAACACTTTTATTGACCATCAGATCAGATATATACACTTGTATTAAGTTTATTTTTTTTTGTGCTATTTATATAATTTAAAAAAAATAGTTTAAATAAATATTTTTTATAAAAATATAAAAAAGGTTATTTTTATACTCAATTTATGAAAATTAGTATGATATAACTTTTATAAATCTATAAATTTTATTCTACAATAGAAGATATATAAATTCAGTTATTTTAATATCTAATAATTTAATTTATATTAAGATTAATTATAATAGTGTGCTAAATTTAAAAGGTTTATGAATATTTGTATAAAAAATAATATAAAAAATTTTAAAGAAGTAAATTATTTAGAATTATTTGAATCAGTAAAAAAAAGTAATTATAAACATAATTTAGAAAACATGAAATTCTCTGATACGATATTTAACTTTAAAAGATATCTCAAACCTAACTTGAATGAAATCCAATATGCAAATCTTGATCAGTTACCTAATCTTAATGAGGATATTGAGAGAACAAGAAGAATCTATAAAAGGATTCAAGAATTCATACCAAAGAAAATTTTGCACATACAATCAGAGAAAATCACATTAGATAAACAATCCTTTCGATTAACTATTCAACAGTATAAAAAGTCTAATTCTTTGATAATGGATAAATTAAAAAAATGTAAAAATCAATCTAAAGAATATAATATAGAGATAAAACATAGGATACGATATGTATATAAGATCTATTCTTATGTAATACCTTCACTATACATAATTAAAAGACCATCATATAATGTGGTCCAGTGTAAATGGAAGTTTATGGGGTTAGTTCAAAAACAAATCCATTTAGGGACATTTAAAAAAGTAGGTTCTTTAAATGAGGAAATGTTAAAAAACATATCTATAAAAAAAATTAACGAAAAGTATAACGGTTTCTTTGATAACCTATTATTAAAAAATATTCTTTTGGAAAAGAAAAAATTAACAAAATGGTGTAATGATATTAATTATAGATCAAAAAAATAATTTCAATCAATTTTCAATGAGTTATTTATCCTTCTAATGGACAATTCAACAAATCTTTTATTTAATTCATAACCTATAAATTTTCTATTCAGTTCTAAAGAGACTATTCCGGTTGTACCACTTCCTGAAAACGGGTCTAAGATGGTATCTCCCTTTTTTGATCCACAATTTATTGGTAGGTGACATAATTCTTTTGGAAATACAGCTATATGTTCAATGTTTTCCATTCCAATCTTTTTACCAATAGGTTTGGAATGTTTAGATTGTTCAATAAAATCCAATGGGATTTTACCTTTGCTGTTCTGTATTATTGATGTGTGTCTTTGAAATTTATCCTGGATAGTATAATGCCTAGGACTTTTAACTTGAATAGGATTTTCCTGTTTGTAGGGAACTCGAATTGAATCTGCATCGAAAAAATAATTATTTTTTTTTGTAAAAAAAAATATGAATTCATTTGATGTACCAAGTCTTGTTTTGACAGATTCTGGTTTTGGGTTAGTTTTATGCCATATAATACAATTTCTTTGTATCCATCCATTTCTCATCATTTCTATTGCAAATTGGTGAGGTATACTTGATAAACATCCATTAATATATGTATCTCCAATAACAACCCAACAAGAACCATCATCAGATAAAACTCTGTAACATTCATTGAAAACTTCCATTAGGTTTTCAATGTATGCATTTACCGTATCTTCTAACCCGATTTGATTTTTATTACCATAATTCCTATGTGAATAATATGGTGGGGAAGTTAGAATCATATCTATGGACCTATCCTCCAAATCAGACATGTTATTTGATGATTTATTAAAAATTTTAAAATCTTCATATTGAATTCTATCTGAGTCGTTTGAAATTTCTTCATTTTTAATAGTTTCTCTAATTTTTTTTCTTTTAGCTTCAATATAAGATTGATTTATAGTTAGACTTCCTTTATCAATTAAATCAATGAGTGTTGGAAATACTTTATCTATATACATAAGTTTGTAGATTTTATCACCACTAATACTTAATTTTTTTGATAACTTTTCTCGATTTCCACTTCTGTTGATATCAACAGAAGTTAAATCTGATCTAAAACCCTGTCTTTTTTTATAATATTTTGATAATATTTTTATCTCATTCAATATTTCTCTTGATGTTTTTACTCTTTGTGAGTTATGTGATATTATATGTAGAGGTTCGTCTTCTAATTTCAAGTCTTTTATGACAACCTCTACCTCTTTAATATTAAGAGATCTTAATGCTTCTAACCTCCGGTTACCACTTAAGACCTCATTTTTTTTATTAATAACTAATGGTTCTAAAAGTCCAATTTCTATAATGGATTTCTTTAAAGTTTCAATATCAGATAATATATAAACCTTAGAATTGAATGGATGATGTTTTAATTCTTTTAAATTGATTTTCATTTTATAATTTTTGTAATTAGTACAACTGTAATAATAAATTGAAACTAAAAAAAATGCTAGATAATAATAACTAAAAATTTGGAGTAATATTCTTTTATCTTTAATTAATTTTATTAAATAATAAAAATTTAAATACGAATTTAATTGGATTTTATTTTATCTTGAGAGATAATTTTTTATAAATATATTTCTTTATAAATCATTATATATTAAGATTTAGTTATTCAAAATATCTAGATTTTCAATGAAAATGAACCCCAAAAGATCTCTATAAGATTTTCTATTATATTGATTAATTTTGATCTTCGATTAATAGCCTCGAAATGAGGCATTACACAGAATTTTCATTTATTAGATTTTCGATAAAATAATTAGAATCATTGTATAAAAATCTAATAAAGATGATATGAATAAATTTTTAAACTATTTTTTAAAAAAATGGGATTTATAAATTTTTTGAAAAAATTAATAAATTAGGATTTCTAATTTGATAAATGAGATATACTTTTTCTATATTTTATTTAAAATATAGAAGTAACTTTTTGTCAAAAAGTTTATCATTAAGAAGAGTGAAAAAAAATAAATTGTTGTCCAATTTAATTGTATTATACAACTAAAAAAAATTATTGATTTGAAATTTTAATTCTGGATATTTAAAGGCACTTGATAATATTTTGCTGACCTCCATCCACCATATATTTCACCTAAGTAAGTGTAAAAACAAATTCCAATAAAGATTGGTGTAAGAATTTTATTATCGCTTCTTATTAAATTGTATGTAGTTGACCCATAAAGAAAAAACGACCAAAGACCGGAAATTCCATCAAATTTTCGACCTGCATAAAACCTTCCAGATCCAGGAATTAAAGTAGAAATAAGAGCTGCTAAAATTGGAGATTTATTTGAATGAATGTTTGATTTAATTATTACAGGGTCGATTATTCTTCCATCATTAGCATGAAAGGGTCGATTTTGTATTAATTGATAATGATATGCTCTAGGATTACATCTAGTAATCCTTTCCGATGCAATTACCCCACCTCTTATAATTCCATATTTGTTTATAGCATCTGTTCCATAATTTGAACAACTAGGATAGAACTGACAATTAAATAAATTTGTATTGTAAGAAATTCTCTGCCATCCAGCAATTGGGATAAGACCTATTTTGTTCAATAACGAAACATTAGGTGATTTAATTAGAGAATCTGCTGGATATTTTTCTTGGGATAAAATAAATGAAAAGGTTATTAAAAAAAGGATTAATTGTTTCATGATAAAAATTAGTTATAAATAGTTTAATCTTAAACCTGTTAGTTTTTTAGATTTAAGGTGTTATGGAATCCATTATAGAAACAATATTTTCTAATTCACTCTACATATTCATCACTGGGTTATTATTTTTATTTATTATTTATACCCTAATTAAAAAAATTTTAAAACTAACATTTTTTTTCTGCTTGTTATTATTTTTTTATTTATTGTACGTATATCATTTTAGTGGTGAATTTCCTAAATCCGTTGAAGAATTAAAAGAATCAGTTTCTAAAAATGCTGATAAGGTTAAAAATATTGCCACAGAATCAATTGATGAAGCAAAATCTAAAACTTCAAAAATTATTGAAAAGAAAGTTGATGAGAAAATAAATGAGATTTTTGAATAAAAATATTTTTAGGGTATCAGATTAAATAAAGAGTTCATTATTTTATACAGGATAATTGAATATATAAAAGCTAATGATAATAATGATCCAGGACTTATTCTTAATTGGACTCTATATTTACTGTATTTTTTCTTTTCATCGTATATACTTATAAGACTTTGTAAAGATATTTTACTTAAATAGATACAAATCAAATAAATAAAGATTAAAATAATATGATCGCTGAAGGAAAGGGAATATAACCATTCTGATAAATTCATAATATTTCCTTTAAAATAAATTTAAATTCAGAAATGATTAAAGAAGTTGCACCCCATATTTTTTGACTTTTTAAATGGAAATATGGAACAAACGCTTTTCTTTTATTAAAATATCGTATCTCACTTTTTAAGTTCTGCTCATTGAGTAGATCTTTGATTGGAATTGAAAATATTTTTGAGACTTCTTCTTTTTGAAGGATTATATTAGGTTTTTTATTAATCCATCCAATGAATGGATATACTTTAAAATTAGAAATTGGAACATAAATAGGTGTTAGTTCACCAATTATTTTAATGGACTTAGATTTTATACCAATTTCTTCATAGGATTCTCTTAAAGATGCGTTTTCTGGTGATTCCTCTTTTTCAACCATTCCTCCAGGTAAAGAAATTTGACCTTTATGATTAGCGACATGTTTAGATCGTTTTGTTAAAAAAAAATTCCATCCTGATTGATCTGGAAATAAACAGATTAAGACTGCTGCAATAGATGAACCTGTCAATGGTCGACTATTTTTTTTAAGATCTTTAAACCTTACTTTCATTATATCATGAGATTTCTTTCCGGGTAAATCTTTCATTAGTTGCTGATTTAATGAATTAATAAATGTGTCAGTCATATCTTTTAAATTATTTAATTTTGATTCAAATTGATAAACAATAAAAATGAAATATAAACATATAATTTGGGACTGGAATGGCACATTATTAGATGACTGTAAGGTTTGTGTAAAATCATTTAATCGGAGCTTAAAAAAAAGAAATCGTAGACCAATTAGTCTGGATAAATATAGATCAATTTTTACTTTCCCAGTAATAGACGCTTATAAAAAAGTAGGTTTTGATTTTAAAAAAGAATCATTTTCAAAAGTAAGTAATGAATTTGTTGAATTTTATGAAAAAAATTTTAAGAATGTATCTCTACATAATAATGCAAAAGAAATCCTTGAAAAAATAAGGTTACAAAATGTTACTCAATCTATTTTATCTGCTGGGAATCAAGATTTATTAAATAATTGGTTAAACCAACACAAAATTTTCAAAACATTTCAAAATGTAGTTGGAGTCCAAAACCAACTTGCAAATGGGAAAATTGACCAGGGATTGAAATTAATAGAAAATTTAAAATTTAATAAAAAAGATATTGTTTTGATTGGAGATACTATACATGATAGTGATGTTGCTAAAAAAATGGATATTGAGTGTATTTTAGTAGATCATGGTCACGTAAATAATAAACGTTTAATAAAAACTGGCAGGAGGGTATGCTCTAATATTAATAGTATTTTTGAATTAATAAACTGAGTCGGATATTTTTAATACATCATAGATGTCTATTTTCAGGTTATAATCTAAATCTGCAACTAAGAACTCTTCTGGGGTTAAATTATTAAATCCTAAAATTGAATTTGAGCATAATAAAATATCTAATAAAGATACTACACCATCACCATTTATATCACCTCTATTATTCAAAATGATATTTGGATCTATTGCTATTACTGTAATTGAAGACTCGTTCATTTCATCGTTTAATCCTGAAATTAAAAGATTAACCTCGTAGACTCCCGGTTCATTGCAATAAAAGTAAGGATCATCAGAATTTAAAATTATTTCATTATTAAAGGTCCAAGATTTATCTCCAACAGGGCCAGTAGATTCATCAAAGAAATAGAAAAAATCAGGTATCATAATTATTTGGTTAACAACTTTTGGTATTGATACGAGATTAGAAAATGAACCAAATGTAGTATTTTGAAGTTCTATCTTATCTTCAATTTCTGAAAACTGATCTGTATATATCTGGATATAATTATAATTATTAGGGTGAATAAAGTCTAATGGAAAAGATGGAAAAGGCATTAAGGAATCCCATTCAATTAAACCGACATCATCAAACCATGAAAAACTAATTCCGGTATCAGGTACTGAACTATTTAATCTAATATCAAAGAACTCAGCATTATCGGGGATAGAAATATTTTCCCAATATTTACGCCAAGGTGAATCACCATTAATAGAATCTTCTAAGGAAATCGTTTCAATATTGTCACCAGTCCTGTTTATAGAACTTCGAAATTCAAGGGTAACATTTTTACCGTTATTCGTTTTGAGATATCCATGTAAAGTATATTCTAATTCGTTTTTTATAGGTATTTTTTCTTCAAAATTAGTGACAATATTTCCAGGAGAATCAGCATATCTTATATGCTGAGCAGCTGCATCACCTCTCCTAAAAACAGAATCTTGTATTCCTTCATTTGGACTATTAAAATTCCAAAGAGTACTACCTTCATTTTCAAAGTTATTCATCCAAACTTTTTCTTTTCCTAATCTGTAATAAATAATATTTAAGTCACTATTTAAAACTCGAGATAAACTTCCTGCATTAGATAATTTTATTGGTATGGACTCATAAAGTTCGATGCCATTTATCGATAAAGTATCTTTACTAGTTATCAATTTATTGTAATAAAAATTATTGGATTCCATTACGGTTGTATCCATAATTACATGAGCAATATTCGAATCTATATTCACATGTACATAAGTATCTAGTTTTCGTGATTTGTTTGCAACATCATTCAATATATAGTTTCCTAACTCTCCAGTAGCAGGTTTCGTTAAATAATCATCAATATATAATGGAGAAATAGAATATTCGTAAATGCCTGTATCATTTGATTTACTGTTTAGAATCATAGAGGGGTAAGTCTCTGGATAATTTAAATCAAATATGAAATTACCAAGAGAATGTGCAATTAACTTTTCATTGTAAACTTCGACACCCTGTATAATATGAGGGTGATGTACAATAACAAGATCAGCTCCTTCATCAATTGCAAAGTGACGGATAGCCCTATCCCACATTTGAGGTTGATCTAACCTTGTGGAATAATCCTCTTCTTCATCCAGATATGTTGTACTAAAACCTAAATTACTTGCAGGGTTGGATTTAATTCGAGCAAAATCATCCCTACTAGATGTATAATAATCATAATCACTACCAGGTTCAAAGGAGTACTCGCTTCCACTATGAAATTCTATGACTATTAAATCAGATATGTCTTTAACAGATTCAATCTGTTTTCTTATATAATAAGGTGTCATATATGCAAAACCAGATTTATTTTCGCCAGCATTTAAATAAGGTTGATAATTATTATATTGTCCGGTTCGATCACTTGAAGCAAGAAAAGAGATTGTTCTTCCATTAACTGATTTAAATGCTGGAAGGTATGCTTCTTGACTATTTAGTCCAGCTCCAGAAAAAATTATACCCGATTCTCTTAAAACATCTTGCGTTTGAATTAAACCAGATTCCATATAGTCTAAGATGTGGTTATTAGCAATGCTTACAACATCAATTCCTGCATTAACCATGGCATTTACGCTATTAGGGTTTGCTTTAAATACAACACCTTTTGTTGGGTGAGGAGTATCATGGTTTGTTAAAGGAATTTCTAAGTTTGCTACGGTTATGTCAGCTGCAGAACCAAGAATTTCATATGTAGGCTCAAATAAAGCATCTGCACCTTGATTTGTAACGATTCCATCTATATCTTCAAATCGTCTTCCTAACATGATATCTCCAATGAAGTTCATGGTAATAGCAGATGTATTACCATTTATGGAATCTAAAACTATATCTTTGGAGTCCCAACCTATAAGGCCAGTTTCGTCTTCTACAACAAGAATAACTTTATATTGTATATTTTCTTGAGAATTAAATTGATGAATAGGGTTCTTTAAATTAGAATAATTTCCATCTCCAAAATCCCAATTATATGTAAAAAATTGAGAGTCCATATCTTCAATTATAGAAGAAAATGAAAAAGAATTTCGTGTATGTGAAGTTATTATATTAATATTATTTGTCTCAATTCTAACATTGGGAGGTATAGGCAAGTCTGATGTTATATTTCTAATAATGCTAAATCGAATACTCCCTGGATTTGATAGTGAATCATCGTGTTCATTGACGAAAGTAATTTTTGTAATCACACTTAAACTATCATAAATAGACAACCAATCATCTCCTAAAGGCAGTCTATAAGAATTCCAATTGCTATTTTGGAATGCTCCTTGATAAACAGGTATCCAGTCTTCAATATTTAATAATTCAGTTCCAGAAAATGCATATCTGAGAATTTTATTTTCTGAATTTTCAAATAATACTCCTTGTATTTCAGATATACTATCAATTTTCACAAATATTTGTAGTATTGTCGACGAATCTATTTGAGTTGGGTTTATTTGAATAGACTTCCAAGTATTCCCAAATAAGGAAAGAGTTGAATTGTTTTCAGGTATTAATTCAGTTGTATCTACAATATAACCAAATTGATCTTGGTCCTCATCAATAACTGATTCAATAACTATATTCCCATCAAATGAGAATAGTGTTGTTGGAGGCGAATGGCCAGGTAAAATATTTGTAGAGATTTCAGACCAATCACTCGTATTATTAAAATGGTCAATAGCACGAATTTGGAAAAACCAAGGAATTGCATTGTTAAATCCATAAAGGATCAGTTCATTTTTTCTCATATATTGTAAATCTGGGTAACTATCTCTATCTATGAGAGTTGGATTATACATTAGAGAATCTGAACTAATTTTAATTTGATATGATTTAAAATTTGTATCGGTTGATGGGATCCAACTCAATTTAATCTGGTCAGGATTATCCTGATTTTGGGAAAATAAATTTTCAGGATTTGAAGGAGGCATTTGATCATCATGATTTTCCCAATCAATTAAATATTCATTTAATGAATTAATAAATGGCTGATAATATTGTAATATTTTAGAAAAATTATTTATTCCTGTAGGGTAAAGATTAGAAGTGTAGGTATCATCATTTATTATTTCTAGATTATCGAGAAGATCAGGTTTTTCATCAAATTCTATATGTACCCAAGTTTCGTATATAGAGTAATTATTGACTTTTGATTGGAGATTAATCATTTGAACACCATTTGAAGGACCTCTTAACTCTGATGCTAAAGTAATTTCAAATTTTTCATTTCCATTATCATAAAAACAATAATCATCATAATATGCTTCATAATAATCAGTAACATGTAAAGGATTATGATTTCCGAATTCATTTTCAAGAATGGGATATTCAGGTGTGAAATTTATAATATCAAAATTATCATTTGATATATCTCTTATTGGTTTTGTAGTGAAGGGTTTTTGTTCGCCTGCAGCTAAGATAATTGATTTTCTATCAAGATGCGACTCATTGTCAAAACTATGAATAGCTAACACTAAAGGTGAATGGGGTTCCTGATTGAATAAAGGACTAGTAATTTTTTCTTGAAATTTTTGAAAAACAGAAAAAGGGTATCGTGATGGATCCGAATGAGATTTATTATTTGAAAACTCCCCCTCTTCAGACCATTGAACTTCTCTCCCGGCACTACTAATCATAAAAGCATAGGACTTTGTTTGAATGAAAATATTTAAAGCTAAATACGGAGCTATAAAATCATCACATGGATGCGGAACTTGAATAACAACTTGATTCTTATCGGCATCTGGATTAATTATATACATTCCCCAACTATTATTGAAGCTGCCATAAATATCATCTAATTCATTTTCAGGCTGGTTATTATCTACATAAGAAGAGTCTAATTTTTCTCGAATTATGTGATATGTATCATTTGTTATTGTGTCATTAAAAACGACAAGTTCATAAAAAAAAGTTTCTATGGAATCTATCAATAATGAATCAACTTGAGGTAGGTTCCCGCTTATAAAACTTTCAAAAATATTTTCCCAATAAACTAGAGTTGCAGAATTTTGATTTAATTTTCTATGATTCCCAAATCCATTTTTTTGAACGTCTAAAAAATCTGGACCGTAATCATTATAGTTAGGTTCTGCAATACCTTCAGTAACATGACTTAACCAGTTATCGTATGATGAATTAGGAGCAGATCCACCAAAGAATTGAAGGAGGTTACCATCTTCAAATATTACTTCTGAAAAAGATATTGAAACAAAAATTGGAATATAAAATAAAATTTTCATAATTGAATACCGGGAAAATATAAATTATGAAAGGTGGAAAAACTATATAACTAAACTTCTATTTTAGATAAAGTACTTTTTGGTAAAGATTGTTTTTTGAATTCTGTAATGTCAAAAAATAAATACCTGTTGAGACATTAAACCCTTTTTCGTTGGTCCCATTCCAATTCAAATTTTGTAAACCAGGAGTTATGTTATTTAATGGAATTACTTTTACAACTTCTCCTCTTATATTCGAAATCATTAATTTTTCATTAAATAATCCAGACATCATAATTGGAATATTAACATAACCATTAAAAGGGTTTGGGTATGGGGAAAGTATTTTATAATTATTAGGAAAAGAATTTGATTCTTCCATGTTAGTAAGATATGAAGAGTTTTGAATGCCTGGAGATCCATAGAGGTTGAGTGAACCTGCCCAGGAGTTTGCTAAAGCATTATCGAGGTCTAAATTTACCAACTCTAAAGTATGACCATTTCCATCTGGAGAATTAGGCCAAGGTTCATTATCATCATACTCCACAGAATCTATTAAAGAACCAAACCTATCATAAACACGTATTTGATCTCCACCGCCACTAAGTCCAAAATCCATGGGACCTAATAAATTATTGACAGATGAATGAAATGAAGAAAATAGATTTTGATCTTGAGAAATAATTAAATATTCATTTTCACCAAGAACAGTTCCCTCTGGGAAAATAAAACTATGACTATCATCATCATCTTTTAAAACCCAGTTTGATAGATCTAATGTGGATTGACCTTTGTTAATTAGTTCAACCCAATCTCCTGTATCATGATCTGAATTTGAGTTATAATTAATCTCATTTATGACAATCTCTCCTGGGCTTAAGTTACTTTCTGTAAAAATAGCAGTAAGATTTCCAGGAATTGATGATAACTGCATTATTGATCCTGAATCTGGATATTCTTGCCAATGACTGAATTCATACCCAGAGTTTGGGATAGCTGAAACTTCAGAAATGATATTTGGGAAATAAAGACCTGTCCACTGGTTGTCAGTGATTTTTAAAGAATTTAAATGTAAAGATCCAGAATTTTGCGGTTGAATATTAATTGTTACCTCAACCATACTATCTAAACCAAACTGATTTTGAATGTGACTTCTGGCAAAATTAGACCTATTTTGACTAAAATTATAAATATTATTCAATCTACTTTCCCAGTTTACTGCGGAGTTAGGCCACCACCCATTATTAAACCATTTATTTCGATGCCTAGGTATAATATCTTCAATATTACTCCTTATTGAATCTAAGTGATTCGTCAAGTTGTCAGGTTTAAAAGTAGTATTCAGTAGATCACAGTAAATTGATATAAAACGACTTTTAAAATGATCGTTTGCAATTATCTTTCTAAAAATTAGAGTGCTCCATGGTGGATTAGGCCATCCTGGTCCATTTTCTTCAAGTGCAAAGTCTAGTGTGTTAAATGCGTATGCATTTGACTGCCAAATTCCAAATCCAAAATCAGTATCATATAAAATCCATCTCCATTTACCTCCAGGTCGCCGATCTCTCCAAAATTTTATATTATTTCCAGGCCAATCTCTATTATCAATGAATATTTGAAAAGCATGATAGCTTAAAAAAGAATCAATGTCTATCCAATTTTCTAATGCATTTTGTACAATCCCATCATTCATATTATTTGATTCAATATATTCAATTAGGTTTTGATAATCAGTCCTCGTACCATTGACAATTTCTAAATATCCATTGTTAGCTTCTCCACCATTTCCAGCCAATAAATCTATATGATCAGGATTAATATTATGATTAGAAGCTATAAAATGTTCGTTAACTTTTTCACGTATATTTTGAATTCCCCAAAATTGGCCATTAATATATAATATAGAAGGTCTGTATTCTTGATGATCAATATCTAAATTATCTGTTAAACTTGTAATAAAGCCATCTCTAAGCATAGTTGATTCCCAATCATTACCTGAATTTCTTAATACAAAGGCTTCGTAATTTTCAATGTTTGAATCAGGAAACAGGGCATAATCAAAAGAGCTAGTTCCTATAGAGCTCCTTGAAAAAAAAGAAAGAGATTTTTGGGGGAAACCCCGACTCCAGCCACCGAAAATTTTCACTCCAGCATCTGCAGAATAACCTTCATTATTTGGATCAAGAATTTCAAAATGAATTGGCCTTTCCCAATCTTCCCAAAAATTAGCACCGAAATGTGGAAAATCGTTACTAGCATTTGGTCCCATTGCATACATACCAGTGTCTTCATGAAAAAAACTATTACTATCTGTTGTAAGGAAAAAAACTGGTATACCCTCTGGATATTCCTCACCAATTATGTATGTTTTAGATTCAGTTTTTGATGGAGCCCAACCTTCAAGGAACGATTTTGCTCTAATAACTGAATTTTCACTTACGTATATTGGAGAAGAGTACATAGGGTCCAACCGATCAGGTACAGAACCATCTAATGTATAGTGTGTGGTCGCAATTGGATGTTCTTGAGCTATAAAAAGTGCTTGCTCATCATCGTAAAATCCAGATTGTATTGAAAAAGAGGGTTTTTGCAGTGATCCTAAAAAGGAGGATGTGGTATTTGCCTCGCCAGGTGTTGTCTCAGAAAATAAAGCCCAATTAATTTCATTTGGAATTCTACCAAAAGACATATCTGTATCAAGTTGTCCTGTAAAAATTGAATCAATTATCTCATTAGAACTATTTGAAAAGATTATATTTTCGCCAGAAGAACTAATTTTGAAATTTGTGTGTAAAAATGAGTCTGGTAAAATCATTCTCTCATCGGGATTTCTAATATCTGAAACGTCTGTATTGTATCCAAATGTTAAAAAAGGAATGCATGATAGATCAGAGGATGAGCTCGAGTAATTATGTACTTCGATTGCTATAGTATTTTGTCCTGGGTAAATAGGAAATAAATCGGGGTCAATTACAAAAGCGTTTGGAAATCCTCCAGAGTATATTTCTGCTTCATGAAGTGCTGTTGCAGTCGTGTTGTAGCTTGTATTTGTACCTGGTAAACCAAGGTTTTCTCTTGAAAACTCAACACCATTAATATAAGCAATGTAACCATCATCAAAATCAAGATGAAATAGTACTTTAGAAATATTAGACAGTTCATCTATGAAAAAGTTAGTACGAACATAAATTGAAATTGTCTGATTGACTGTGGTGTTATCATCATTGTCTCCATATCCAAAACCACTTTGACCGATGGGCCAATTTGATACATCTGTATATGGTTGTTCCCAATTATTTATAGGTTCGCTATTGCCAATCCAATAGGACCAGGTGTCGCCAATATCTAAAATCGCATCCCAACTTTGGATAATATTTACTCTATCTTTATCTGAAGCTAAAATGATTGAGTATTCATTGGGAAGGATAGTAAAAGAGGGGAATATCCATTTGTATGGATCTTCGTAATCATCGGAAAGACCAAAGTCTAACAAGTTTATTGAATTATTTGAGGCATTATGTATTTCTATCCAGTCTGGTGAATCACCATCCTCGTCAAAAAATGAAGAAGAGTTGCTGCTGACTATTTCATTTAGGTATAAATTTTGACTAAATAAAATAATCGGTAAAGTAAATAAAAATTTTATCATTAAATCAAAAATTAATAACCTAATCCAAATCCAAATCTAAATAAAGGATCATAATCACTATCTTTTACATCTATAGGCAATTGAGTTATATTTTTCGGCCAAGAGAAACTTAATTTTCCAGTTGGATTATAATCACCATAAAGAACATCTATGATCCCCTCACCAGCCATTCCAGGTAACCAAGCCGCAAGGAAAGAGTCCCAATTGTTAATATGCTCCTTGATAATTAAAGGTCTACCAGAAAGCATAATTACAATGAGTTTTTTGTTTGAAGCATAACATTTATTCAAAACAGCTTGGTCAAATGGTGAGATAGAGAGTTCTCCATCGTCCCCATAGCCCTCAGCATATGGGTATTCGCCAATAACAGCAATAATTACACCATCTCCATCGAGCTTATTTGCCCTTGGGTTATATGTGAGTAATGATTCATCTGTTACTAAATTCTTAATAGCAGAATATATGCTTGTCCCATCAGGCTGAAAAGGAGAGGATGCTTCATAGAATTGGAATTCAGTTTTACTTATTTTCCCATTTTTATCTGTATCTAATTTAGAAAAAAAGCCAATTGTTGATCCGTCATCATATTTTAAATTATAGACTTCTTTATAAAATTTTACCATTTCTGATTGTTGAATAGAATTATCATTATTTTCATCTAGAATTTTAAAATCTGGAGTAAATCTTCCTTGCCATTCAACTGTCCATCCACCATTTTGCATGCCAAGATTATTCGCACCCGAACCAACCAAATAAACTTTTTGATCTTTATTAAGTGGTAGCAAATTTGAATTATTTTTTAGTAGAACTAAACTTTTTTTCACTGCAGTTCTGGCAATTTCTCGATGTTTTGGATCACCAACATACTTAGAATATTCAGGGTTACCATATGGATCATTAAATAGGTCAAGCTCGTATTTAACACGTAGAATTCGTGTTACGGCATCATCAATTCTTGACATAGTAATTTGGCCTTCAATAACAGATTCTTTTAATAATTTAATAAATGTTTTATAGTGGTTCTGCCCATAGAGAGAACCTGGAACCATTACTAAATCTATTCCCGCATTTATTGAAGCAATTATATCGGACTTATAATCACCTGGAATTTCATCAATTCCAGCCCAATCACTCACAACAAGCCCTTCAAAACCAAGTTCTTCCTTTAATAAATCATTAACTAAAAATTTGTTTCCATGACATTTTATTCCATTCCAACTATTAAAGCTAATCATTATTGTTTTAACTCCAGCCTTAATTGCTTCTAAATACGGAGGAAGATGTACTTCTCTAAGTTCTTTCTCAGTAATCTTGGTATCTCCCCGATCGAGTCTATATTTATGCATTCCTTCTTGTAAGGTACCAGAATCCCAAGTCGTGCCTCCATCTCCAATAAAATGTTTTGCGCATGCAGCAATTTTTTTACCACCC
This sequence comes from uncultured bacterium, assembly GCA_965660855.1. Classification (GTDB taxonomy): domain Bacteria; phylum Fidelibacterota; class Marinisomatia; order Marinisomatales; family UBA1611; genus JAOLAV01. The sequence continues at coordinate 69,658 of CBFIBM010000007.1, forward strand.
AAAGTTGGAAGAGCTTCTTCATATCCTTTGATTGCAGACGCGGTTAAATTGGTAACCAATTCACTTGATTCACTGAATCCTTCATATTGCCTGCCCCACCTATCATCTTTTGGTATTGTGATACAAGGCGCGAATGTCCAATGAAGACCTGTCGCTGCTACCTCGACTGCTGTAGCATAATTAATTTGTTTGATTAAATCAGGATCATTTGTACAGCCTAAGCCAATATTTTGGGGAAATGTAGTTGCGCCAACTACATTGTTATGCCCATGAACGGCATCAATACCATATATCAAAGGAATTTTAAGTCTTGTCGATAGAGCTTGATCTTGATAATCATTAACCATCTTAACCCAACCTTTAGGAGTATTATCTTTCGGTACAGCTCCACCTCCACTTAAAATAGACCCAAGGAAGTAAGTTGCTATATCTTCATCGCTATCTAACATCCTTTTATCTACTTGAGTCATTTGACCGACTTTTTCTTCTAAAGTCATTTTATCTAAAATATTTTTAATGAATGATTCTTTTGTTACATTTTCGTTTACACAATTTATATTGATCAGACAAAATGCTACAAAGATGAAAATATTCTTATAATTAGTCATGTGAATGAGTCCTTCTTTTTATTAATTCTACTGGCAAAAGAGTAGTTGTTGGGTTAACAGGTTTTTCATTTGAACTTTTTATTTTTTGGACAATAAAATCCAAAGTATTTATTGCTAATAAATCTAAATCGGTATCAATGGTTGATAATTTAGGGTAGAAAACTTTACTATAAGGCATATTATCATAACCAACTATTCCATAATCACCTGGTATGTTTAATCCCTTTTCTGAAGATGCATGCAAGAAGCCTAGAGCCATTTGGTCATTTGAAGAGAAAATACCTAGATTTTTACTATGCTTTTTATGGAGATCTTTAAATGCTAATTCTCCAGATTTAAAGGAATAGTCGCCTTGAAATTCCCAATTAATTTTCAATTTATTCTTTCTTAGAAAATCTTGAAATCCATTTCTTCTCAGGTTCGCTTCTAACTTCTCAGATGGACCAGTAATTATACCAAATTTTCTATACCCTGAATTAACCAAAAGCTCTGCTGCTAATCTACCACCTTCATAAGAATCAAAAGTTATTGTTGGAACAATATTGCCTTCGACTGGAGCAATTGAAAGTAGCGGGAATGAATTAATTTTTTTAATGATACCTTCATATCCGGCTTTATCCAGTGTGGGTGCCATTAATATAATTCCATCATTATACTTTGATAAAAGCTGAACTTGCCCTTGTATACTTTTTGAGTATTTTGCGGAGTGTATGCTCATGTGGATATTTTTTTCAAACGATATCCGATCGAATGACTCATACAAACATGAATAAAATTCTTCGGCATCATGCTGTGTGATGAGAGCTATATCCAAAGGTAAGCTGAGGTTTTTATAGTTTATAGATGAGGTTTTAAAACCTAGATCTCTTGCGGTCATCAATATTTCTGTAACACTTTGGGAACGTCCTTTTGCTTTCCCTGCTAAAACACGTGAAACAGTTGCAACGGAGTAACCTGATTTTTTTGCTATTTGTTCTAATTTGACTTTCATTTGCAAAAAAATTTAAAGTTTATAAAAATAATTTGCATTACTTTATTTGATTAAGTTAGGTTCTAGCTTCTTAGATCAATTTAATTATTATTAATAATTGTTTATTTTAAAAGAATTTCTAAGAAAAAAAGGAGCAAAATGACAAACGAATTTGTTGCACTTGATTTTTACATTGTTGGTCTTTATCTATTAGTAATCATTGGTATAGGGCTCTATGTTTCTCGCAGACGATCGAACACTTCAGAGTATTTCTTGGCAGATAGAAATGTAGGATGGTTCGTTATAGGTTCCGCATTGTTTGCTTCAAATATTGGTTCGGAGCATTTAGTTGGTTTAGCAGGAACTGGATTTGATAGCGGTATTGCTGTAGCTCAGTTTGAAATACTCGCATCTCTTATTTTATTATTACTAGGATGGTTTTTTGTTCCTTACTATTTAAAAAGTAAAGTTTCAACAACGCCTGAATTTTTAGAACGACGTTTTTCCTCCGCTGCAAGATGGTATCTATCTGTCATTTCTATATTTGCTTATGTAGTTACGAAGATCGCCGTTACTATTGCCGCAGGTGGAATTGTTTTTGAAGGTTTAATGGGGATTGATTTTTGGACTGGTGCATTTTTGATTGTTATTTTAACAGGTATATATACAGTTTTAGGTGGACTGAAAGCAGTTGTAATTACGGAAACTATTCAAGCAATAATATTACTTATAGGCGCATCAGCTACACTAATTTACGGTTTAAATGCAGTTGGTGGATGGAACCAAATGGTTGCAACTGCATCTCCTGGTTTTATGAACATATGGAAACCTTCTGATCATCCAGATTTTCCATGGACGGGTGTAATCTTCGGTGCACCAATTTTAGGTATATGGTATTGGTGTACGGACCAAAACATTGTACAAAGAGTTTTATCTGCAAAAAATGTATCGGAGGCCAGGAAAGGAACTATATTTGCTGGGTTTTTAAAATTAACACCTTTATTTTTGTTTGTTATTCCTGGAGTAATTGCATTTTGTCTAACCCAGCCTGGTGTTCCAGATCATATGAGACTTGACCTTACTTCTAAAGATAGCGCTCTTCCTGAATTAGTAAAAACTCTCTTGCCTTCAGGTTTAAAAGGAATGGTTGGTGCTGCACTTCTTGCTGCCTTAATGAGCTCTCTTGCTTCTGTATTTAATTCCGCTTCAACGCTTGTTACTCTTGATATATACCAAAAACTTTATCCAAATTCTGAAGAAATACAACTTGTGAGGTTTGGTCAAATAACAACAGTTGTACTCGTTGCAATAGGGTTAGCATTTATTCCACTCATCGATAATTTTGGTGATACACTTTTTGTTTCTCTTCAGGCGATTCAAGCTATGGTTGCTCCTCCAATTGCTGCTGTATTTCTTTTTGGGATATTTTTTAAAAGATTAAATAAGGAAGGTGCAATTGCATCTCTTGCGGCGGGGTTTATTTTTGGTATGGGAAGATTTATCTTAACTAATATTGGAATTGAAACAGTCCCAGGTTCATTTTTAGATTTATTCTTAAATGTGAATTTTTTACATTTTGCATTCTACCTATTTATTTTGTGTACTGTTGTATTATTTCTAGTCAGTTATAATACACCAGAACCAGATTCAGTGAATACTGACGGTTTAACCTATGAAAGAACGGAAGAATCAACAGAGTTAACTTTTGAATCCGTTCAAAAAATGACTCAAGGACTAGAGGACCGTTTTTATTCTGTCCTTTTAGTGGTGGCTGTAGTAGCAGTTTGGATTATATTTGCTTAATTAGTAGGCATAATTAACAATGGTTAAGAAAAAAAATTTTTAAATTTGAAAAATAAAAAAGAAGAATAAGGAGTACTTATGGTTGATTGGATAAAAAGGTATTTAATTACTTTATCTCTAATGATTTTTGCATCTGTTTTTAGTCAAACAGACCCATATGTGATAAATAATTTTGATACTATTGAGGATGCCTCGGATGAAGGTGAGGGTGCGTTTTGGTCAGAATATGACGAAACAGAAGAAGTGATGAACTTTTCTACATTGTCTCAAATCGAAACAAGCCAAGTCCCTGATGGAGACAGTCCTGTAATGGATTATAGCTATGGTATTGTGGGAACTCTTGGTTGGGGTGGATATACTGGAGAGCTTAATTTTTTTGATCAAGCAGTTGATCTGTCTGCGTATAATTATCTTTCTTTTAAGATTTATAATATTACACAACCTCAAATATCTGGCGTTACAGCTAGAGTGATTCTTTTTGATGTAAGCGATGCTACTTCTTGGTCTTCAAGAGATGACCTCGAAGTTTGGTATTCTTTTTTCGAGAATGATGAATCTTTCCTTTATAATACATCAGAAGAAGGTTGGGTTGAATATAGAATTCCTCTTCAAGAATCAGGTTCTACTGGTGGTGGAACATCTTATACCCTTGGTTTTACAAAAACTGGATGGGTAGGTATTAGTGGTAATGATACTTTTGATGTTAATAGCATAGGTGGCATATCTATTGAAATTGTTAGTACTGTAAGCGGTGAAACCGTTAGTGGAGAATTTTTAATTGAAGATATCCAGGCGATAGCTGCAACAGATATATATGGTTGTACAGATGTAAACGCTTGTAATTACAATCCAGAAGCAACAGTTGATGATGGAAGTTGCTATGAGTGTTCAGATATTACTTTTAGAGTGGATATGGCTTTAATAGATGCTGATCCTGACCAAGAGATTCACCCTGAAGGTGTTTATCTCGCAGGAGGTGACTTTGGGCAAGAGGGCTATTTGATGGATGATGCTGATGGTGACAATATTTGGGAATATACTTTACCTTTGAAAGTTGGTGATACATTTATGTATAAATTTCGTAATACACCTTCTTACGGAACATGGGACGGGTTTGAGCCTGATGCAGGCTTAGCTTCAGGTGGTTGTGGAATGGGAACTTATAATGATAGGTTCGTAGTAGTTCCGGATACCGACACAGTATTAGATGCAGTTTGTTACGGATCTTGTGTTAGTTGCGAGCAAGCAAGCTTTGTAAATGTCACTTTCTCTGTGAATATGCAAGAGGAAGATACCAGTCCTGAAGGTGTCTGGTTAGCTGGTGGTAATTATGGAGGCAATCCAGGTTTTTTAATGAATGATTCCGATGGTGATGACATATGGACTCTTACAAGACCAGTAACACCAGAGAGCAATATTACGTACAAATTTGTAAATGGACCGATTGATGCAAATTGGGGCGGTGCTTGGGAAGAAGTCCCTTTAGATTGTGCGGTTGGTGATTTTGACGATAGAGAATTCAACGTTGGTTCTGTAGATGTTGAAGTGCCTTTAGTTTGCTTTGGTAGCTGTATGGATTGCCTTGGTGAATATACAGTTGACATCACATTTAATGTTGATATGAATGATGTGGCTGGTTTTGACGGTTCAGAACAACCTTACATTTTTGGTTCATTTAATAATTGGGATAATTTTTCAACTCAAACAATGTTATCTGACAATGACGGTGATAATATTTATACGGGTACTATTTTAGATTTCATTTCAACAGACTCTGTTACTGTTCTATTTGGTTTTGGTCAGACAGTAGAATCTGTTCCATCTGAATGTGGAATTCTAGACTCTGATCTAGGTATGAACGTAAGAGAATTACCCATTATGGATTCAGAAGGAGATTCTGTTTTAGTTCTTGATCCTGTTTCTTTTGGAAATTGTCCTTTAGATAATTCTCCAAGAGTCTTTTTTCAAGTAGACGTATCTAGTGTAATTGATCAATGGCCAGCAGATTTCAGTTTATGCGCTGTGGGTAGTTTTGCTGGATGGAATGCATGTGGACTTCAATTGACTGACGAAGATGGTGATAATATTTATACTGGACTACTTACAGATTTAGAAGATGGTGTCTCTTATGAATATAAATTTCTAGTAAATGAAGGTTGGGGTGATCCAAATACTGAATCAGGTGCTCCTCTTGCATCAGATTGTGATTTTGATCCTAGTGATGAATTTAATAATTATGGTTTTGTTGCAAGTGAAGGTTTAGCACCTCTAGACTTAGGTGTTCACCCATGGAATGAATGCCCTCAATTATTGAGTACTGATGATTCTGGATATTTAGTTCCAAATAACTTCACTTATATGGCATATCCAAATCCATTCAACCCAACAATCAATATTGATTATGCATTACCAAATCAAGAATTGGTAAACTTAAGCATAATCAACTTACTAGGGCAGAAGGTAAAAACCTTGGTTAACGATATTCAAGAGCCAGGTAATTACTCTTTTAAATGGGATGGTAAAGACCTTAACGGTGTAAATCTTCAGTCTGGAATTTACTTTGCTGTTATAAGTCGCAATTCAGGACAAAACATTGTTAAGATTACATATCTAAAATAAGCGTAATTTGCAAAGGTAGAGGTTGTAAACCTCTACCTTTGCTACTATAAGATTTTATATAAAATAATAAATGATAATTAAATTAGTTAAAGCTTTTGCTATAATCCTTTTTTCATTGAGTCTCCATGGGCAAACCTCTGGAAAGATATCAGGAAGAATAATTGAAAAAGAAACTGGTGAGCCCTTGGTTGGCGCTAATGTTATTATTACTCAAACACAGGCTGGAACTAGCGCAGATGAAGAAGGTTATTTTAATTTAATTAATGTAAGTCCTGGAAAATACTCCGTACGAGTAATGATGATTGGGTATGAGTCTATTACGATTGAAAATGTAGTGGTCTCTGTTAACAGAACGACTTCATTAGATGTAGAAATGAAGATGGGTGTAATAGAGAGTAAAGAGGTTATTATTTATGCAAGTAAATTGAGTAGGAAAAAAGATCAAACCAGTACAGTTAAAAACATTTCTTCCGAAGAAATAGATATATTACCGGTCGAAGATATCGGGGCGGTTGTCAATATGCAAGCAGGCGTGGTTGCAGGAAGCTTTAGAGGCGGAAGAAATAACGAAGTGAGTTATATGATAGATGGTGTACCTGTAAATGATGCTTTTGGCGGAGTATCCGCAGTATCAACCTTGGAAGTTGAAGCAGTAAAAGATCTAGAGGTAATAACCGGTACATTTAATGCTGAATACGGGAATGCAATGAGTGGTGTGGTTAATGCAGTTACCAAAGATGGGAATAATAATTTTGAAGGTAGTCTTAATACAAATTACTCTACCTACATAACAAATAATAAAAGAAATGGTGAAGAGCTTTTTATAGGATTAGACCCATTTGGTATTAACTCAAATATTGATAATCGTTTTAATATAAGTGGTCCAGTTATCAAGGATAAAGTTTATTTCTTTTCAAATTTTAGAATCCAAGATGTCAATGGACATTTAAATGGTATTCAGAGATTTCAAGTATGGAATTTGAGTGATTTTTACGATCAAGATACCTCTAATTGGACAAGTGAGAATACTGGAGATGGTTCATTTGTTCCAATGGGAACAGGTGATTACAGAACTTATATGGGGAAGCTCTCCTTTAATTTAGGAAATATAAAGTTTTCACTAATGAGGAATGTTAACAGTGGTCAGTCTCAAGGTTACAGTCATATTTATAAATATAACCCAGATGGTAGATCTTACCAAGATACTAAAACAACACTAGATATGTTGCAATTGAATCATTTTCTAAATGAAAAAATGTTTTATGATATTAGAATATCAAGAACAAACAATTACTATGGCTCTTATGTTTTTAAAGATTTTGACTCCTATAAAATCATTGATGAGGATGGTATTTATCAAGGTGCTTATCATTTTGTAGGTGATACAGTATATAATTATGTACATGATAAATACATGACAGCCTATGGGGTTGGTTTTTTTACGGGAGGGCAAGAAAAAGGGCATACTCAAAGAACAACTATTACTACGAATTTAAAATTTGATTTTACATGGCAAATTAATAATGCACACAGTTTAAAAACCGGATTTTCAAGTACTTTCTATAATCTTGATAATAAATATCAGAGCATAAGAAATAAATATGCGGGAACAGCATTGGATTCAGAGGCCTATGAACCAGTTGTTTATGATGATAGTACGGTCTATTCTGATGTTTATGAAGTAAAGCCAAAAGAAACATCTATTTATATACAGGATAAGTTTGAAAGAGATGAAATAGTTATCAATTTTGGTCTGCGATATGACCAGTTTGATGCAAATACAACATATCCCAGTCAAAGAAGAAATCCAACTAATTCTTCAACTTACTATCTTCAAAAAAGTGATGGAACAGATTCTTTGGATGCAAATGGTAATCTAATTATCAATGAGGAAAGAATGTCAAGATCACTAAAAACTAATATTGCAGAGCAACTTAGCCCGCGATTAGGTTTTGCATATCAACTTGGAAGAGTTGCTGTTCTACATTTTAGCTATGGACATTTTTTACAAATGCCTCCGATGTACTCTATTTTTGAAAATAAATCATCAATTATTGGACCTTCAGACTATTCCTCTGTTGTTGGGAATGCAAATCTTGCCTCAGATAGTCTAGGTTTAAATGCTCAAAAAACAGTTAGTTATGAAGTTGGTTTATGGCAAGAAATTAATCCGAATACAAGTTTTGAAGTGAATTTATATTATCGCGATATATATGATTTATTGAGCTTAGCTGTAGTTAGTACATATAATCAGATTGAGTATGGTATCTATACAAATAAGGATTATGGAAATGTCAGAGGGTTAGAACTAAAGTTGGACTACAGCTTGAATAATATATTTATTCAAACAAATTATACTTATCAATTTACAAGAGGGAATGCAGACAACGCAGCGCAGACGTATAGTAGACAAGGTGCTAGTATTGATAAAGTAATTCGGTTTATACCAATGAGTTGGGATCAAAGACATACTTTTAATGTTTCCTTAGGTTATAATACTTCAAAATTTGGTATTACGGGAACAGGCTATTACAATTCTGGTACTCCTTATACTTTTAGTCCTCAAGGTGAGAGTAATTTGGCGCTATTAAATTTATATCCAAACAATGACTATAAGCCTTCAAACTACACTCTGGATTTAACAGGTTATATAAATCTTCCAAAATTTTTTGGATATCAACCAAATTTTAATTTATTGATAAGAAATGTAACGGATAGGCAAAATGAATACGGAGTAAGTTCAGAAACAGGACGATCGTACACTGCTGTTGTAAATGAAACAGAACTCCTAAGTCATAGAAGTAATTTTAACACTTATGAAGATCGCTACAAAGATCCATCTATGTTCTCTGGACCTAGAGAGATTAAGGTTGGATTAACAGTTAAATTTTAAAAAATATGAAAATATTATACTTAATTATTTTTAGTTTTCTTTCTTTGTTATATTCTCAAGGTGTTGACTATGCTGGCCCTGATGACCCTGCTGGAGATATTGAAGCAGAAAGAGAAGGATATATGAATGGTAATAGAGTGTACCTCTACTATAAAAATACCACTCAACTATCTGATTGGCCGAAATCAAACGTTTCAAAGTGGCCAAATAATCCGGATGGTACTAAAATGCTTGATGGTATTGGATTATTAGTTGGTGCTAGAGTATATATACAAGATGACCTAGATAATAGTACTGTAGATACAATTCCAATAACAAATTTATCATTACTACCAAACTATGATCATCACATTCTTCATTATTTGCAAACAAGTTACAGAGAAGAGATGGATGTTGATCCTACGGGGACTATAAACTGGGGTTTTTATCCTATTTTTGGATACTTTAATGAAAATGGAGAATATCCAGCAATAAGTAGACTCCCCGATTCTTGGCCTTCTGCAGGGTGGCCATCGTCTAATGGAAATATATGGGCAGGTGAATGGAATGGTCGTTTTGGCCGAGGCGTTACATATGCAGACTTGGAAACTTATTTTGTTGTAAATGATGCACACGATTTAGAATATTTAGGTGAGGATGACCTTGTTAAATATTATCCAAGGTATAGTACTAAAAAAATTGGTGAAGATATTTCTATCCAAAGTGGGCAGCCATGGGGTGGATTAGGAATACGAGTTGAGACAAGAGGATTCCAATGGAATAATCCGCAAGCAAGAGACGCAATATTTTGGGAGTATAATATATCCAATACTTCAGAATATGATCTTCCAGAAGTTTGTTTTGGTTATTGGGTGGATAATGCAATTGGTGGAGATGGTGCGGACGATGAGGTAGGATTTTTTAATGATTTACTAGATATGTCCTATTCTTGGGATGAAAATGGTATTGGCATATCTGGTCTCTTACCTGGAATAATGGGATTTGCATATTTAGAGAGTCCCGGTCTCGCATATGATGGTATTGACAATGATGATGATGGTATTATTGATGAAAAAAGGGATAATCAAGCTGTAAATTTTGTAGGACCAACAGATGGAATTGATGATTTAGAAAAGTTTTTAAACTTTTATAAAATTACAGAATCTGAATTAAAGCCACACTGGGATGCAGATGAAGACCAGGACTGGGAAGATGGAGATGATGAAGATGGAGATGGTGTTTATTCAACTTTTGAAAATCCAGGAAATGATGTAGGGCTTGATGGCGTAGGACCTTTAGAAATTAATTATACAGGCCCTGATGAAGGTGAAGGTAACCACAGACCTGATTATGTTGAATCAGTAGGTTGCGAACCTAATTTTGCAGTAACGGATGTCACTGAATCTGATATGATAGGCTTGACCTCATTTCAATTGTTCCCAATTTTTGATCAACATCCTGCACCACCTGGGAGTCCTTGGTTCAGGAATGATGATGTTATGTGGGATCTAGTATCAATGGATTCATTAACTGAATACTATGGAACAGTTGCGAATCTAGTAGAATTATTTGCTTCAGGTCCATTTCCTCTCTATCAAGGAAAAACAGAGAGAATATCAATGGCAGAAATCCATTCATATGATCCATTGGAAGGATTGAATTCAACAGAGCATCTTGCTCCCGCACTATTTCAATTAAAGTCAATTGTTCAAATAATTTATGAAAAAGACTATCGTTTTGCCCAACCTCCCAAAACCCCAACATTAACAGCTTCTCCAGGAGATGGATATGTTATGTTAACGTGGGACGACGATGCTGATAAATTGACAAGAGATCCATTTCTTGGAAATGTAAATGATTTTGAAGGTTACAAGCTTTTTAGATCTACAGATAAATATTTTTCTGATGCTGAGGTTATCACAGATGGATATGGGACTCCCATGTTTTTGAAGCCCATTTATCAATGTGATTTAGTTGATGATTATAGTGGTTTTACAGATTATGGACTTGTTAATGGTGCTGCTTATAATTTGGGTGATAATACTGGGATTAAGCATTATTTTAAAGACGAAAATGTTGATAATGGGAGGACTTATTATTATGCTATTGTTGCATATGATTATGGAGCGCCAGATATTGGTCCAGGTATTTCACCATCGGAAAATACAACAGTAATCGATATTGACGAATATGACAATATTAGAGGAATTGGGAAAAATATTGCAATTGTAACTCCACGGGTTAATGCAGCAGGTTACGAAGAGCCAGATATATTATTGGATTCTTTAAATAATCATATTATTGGAACTGGTGAAATTGATTTAGATATAGTCTCAAGAGAACAATTAGCACCAGGTAGTGAATATTTAGTGACCTTTAATTTTGATACAGTTAAAAATGAATTAGAAAGACCAAAGTTTTATTCCAATTCAGGTTTTAATGTATACAATAAAACAGAAGATAAAAATATTTACGAAGAAAGTCCACTATATGATGTCACCGGTCAACCAAATTTCAGTGGTAGTAATCTAATCTACGACGAGGATGATAATTCATGGAGTATGAATACAACAGTTAAATCAGATGTTTTTGAAGGACTGCAGCTAACTATAAATCAAACGAATGTAATACCAACTTTAGATTCATCAAGTACTGGATGGATAAGTGATGAAACTGGAGATATGAATGTAACTATGACAACAAGAGAATCAAAATTAATCCCTTGGGATTGTGAGATTGTCTTTACAAATGAGATAAGTTATACTTCACAAGCAGTAAGCCCATTTGGGGTTTATGATGAATTTGATACTCGATTATGGTTTCCCAACCGGATCATTTTAGGTTCTTCTTTTAATTTTTATGTCGTAAATAAAACTATTTTAGATGAAGAAGGAAATTATACTCTAATGGATATGGTTGTTCAAGATTATTCAGGTCCATCTTGGAGTTATGATGGAGAATTTAATATTGATAATGATCGTATTCTTGTTGGGCAAATAGATTCATTGAATAACTGGAAAGGCACCTCATTCATTATAGATTTTTTAAATACAGACTCAACATTTTTTCCACCTGCTGGTTCAAGATACTCAATTAATTGGGACAGGAACTTTTGGAAAACAGATACTTTTAGATTTAAAGTAGATGAAATTCAACCAATTTCTAATAATAACCTTAAAAATGATATGGAAAATATAAGGGTGGTTCCAAACCCTTATGTAGGTACAAATGCAATGGAAGAAGCAGTTATTAATCCATTTTTAAATCAACCAAGACGCATTATGTTTACAAATATTCCATCAAGTTCAATTATAACTATTTTTACATCTAGTGGTGTTAAAATTAAAACTATCACAAATAATAATATTGATGGTGGAATTGTACATTGGGATTTACTCAATGAGGAGGGTTTAGAAATAGCTGCAGGAATGTACTTGTACCATGTAAAGTCAAATTTTATTGATAATTCTCTGAATCAAAACGAACACGTTGGAAAATTTGCTGTTATAAAATGAGAAATATCTTAATCTATATATTTTCAATTTTATGTCTTATCCAAGGACAATATAGATATGGTACCACAGCTGCTAATTTTTTAGAAATCGGAATAAGTAGTGACGCTGTTGCTATGGGGGAAGCATATGTATCTCTTGCTGATGATGCAGTGTCCGCATATTGGAACCCAGCAGGTTTAGCAAAAGTAAAAGGATTAGAAATAGGAATGTCAAAGCAAGATTGGGTAGCTGGGATCAGCCATTCATCATTTGCAGCTGCATTTAATCTGGGAAGATTTGGTACTTTAAGTGCTTGGTTTACTGATTTTGATTATGGTTCAATAGAAGTAACAAATATTGAAAAACAAAATGGAACAGGTGAATATTATAGTGCTAATGATCTATCTGCTTCTTTAGCGTATGGTAGAAATTTAGTAGATTGGTTTTCATTTGGCGCATCTTTAAAAATGATAAATTCAAATATTTGGCATTCATCAGCAAAGGCATATGCTTTAGATTTAGGTGTTATCGTTGAGACTAAATTTTTCTCAGTAACAGGAATGAGAAAAGACGCCATGAAGATAGGAATGAGTATTTCTAATTATGGTTCAAAATTAAGATATGATGGTATAGACTTGATTAATCCAATAGATATCTTAGAAAATGAAAATGGGAACTACGAAAATGTAATAGGCCAGTTTAGAACTGAGTCGTGGGAACTTCCATTAATCTTTAGATTAGGGACATCAGTAAAGCCAATTGTGAATGAAATCCATTCACTTATTGTTTCGTTTGATGTACTTCATCCAAATAATAATAGTGAGTCATTGAACCTTGGGACAGAGTATTCAATGAAAATTATAGGTGGTAATAAGTTCTTTTTGAGAGCTGGTATTAAAAGCATTGGTATTGCCCAGTCAAATGATACACGTGAAATCTTTGGTACAGAAATTCCATTTTCCTCAATTACCTATGGTTTAGGATATGAAAGAAATATTATAAATAATAAGAGTTTAGGTATTGATTATTCTTATCAGTCTATAGGTCTTTTAGGCGATGTTTCTCTTCTTACTTTTAGATTTCAACTTTTTTAATATATAAACAATATGAACAAGGTTAATTGTTCTTTATTCATATTTTTTTTTCTACTTCTCTCCGGTTGTGAAAACAAAAAAGAAATTCGAATTGTTCAAGATAAAAACCTCTTAGTTAAGGTAGCTCATAAATCAATTATGGTTAATGATTTTATTAAAAGATGTGAATATGTTCCAAGACCACCGTATTGCAGGGGTGATAATTATATTCATAAAAAAATAGCATTAAATTCTTTAATTGCAGAAAAATTTTTAGCTCTGGAGTTTGAAAAAAAAGATTTAAAATTAAATGATACACATAAATCATTAATTGAAGGGCAGCAGGAGCAGGTTATGCGACAACTGATGCTTAAGTCTTTCGGTTATGATTCAGTGAAATTAGATAACGAAATTATAAAAAACTTAGTAGAATTAGATAAGCGAACATATGATATTAAATTTGTTGTTCTGAATAAGAATTATGATGATATAATTGATAAATTTTCACAAGAAACTAGCCTCAGATCTTTAGTTCAAAAAGTCGGCATAAGTAGAGATATTCAAGGTAGAAAAGTTTCAAAAAATGAAACAATGCTTGATGAAGTAAAACAAATTCTTTTCAATGGGGAACCGATGAAAAATATTGTTTATGGTCCTTTTGAGGTAAATGGGGATCAAATTTTATATTTTGAAATTGACACGTGGATTAACTCTGTTGATGTTACAGAAAAAGAAAAAATAGAAAGATGGAAAACTATCCAAAAAGAATATGAAGAAGTTGAAGCACTAAACTACTACAGTAAATATGTTAAGAGGTTAATGAGAGGAAAAAAAATTGATTATAACCCAAATGTTTTTCAATTTTTTTCTGATAAACTCAGAGAAATATATTTAATTGAAAAAGAAAAAAAAGAAACAGTCATTAATAAAAAAATATGGAATATTGATGAAAATATAGAGTTCACTTCTTTTGATGAAATTAAAAATATGGGTAATAGAATTATCTTTTCACATGATACCAAGGATTATAAAATAAAAGATTTGTTAAATATGATTAAAAAACATCCCTTGGTTTTTAGAAATAAAAAAACAAATAAAGATTTATTTTCAAATGAACTCAAATATGCTATTGCAGATTTAATAAGAGACTACCATATAACAAAAAAAGCTTATGAATTGAATTTTCATAAAAAAATCAATATTACAAATGTTAAAGATAAATGGGAAGATCATATAAAATCTACTCTCTATAAAACAAAATTTTATGATTCTGAATCTTTTAACACTTTATCATCAAAAATTGATTCACTCCAATTGATTTATTCTGATATGGTAAAAATAGATACTGATAAATTTGAAAAAATAAAGTTATCTTCAATAGATATGAATGTAAACTACTCTAATCAAGCATATTCAAAAATTGAACCGGGTTTTCCAATTTTAACGGATGATCACTTATTAGATTATGGTAAAAAAGTAACTTTTAATGATTAAAATTATTCTTTACTTTTATTTTTTATTTCTTATTAGTTGTCATGATTCAACTGGAAATAATAAAGCAGAAGACATTTATGGATGCATGGACTCTGATGCATCAAATTATAATATTAATGCAACAGCATCAAATGATAGTTGTATTTATACAGGTTGTACAGATTCTGAAGCTACAAATTATAATCCATTTGCAACAATAGATGATGGTAATTGTTTATCCGAGGATCAAATACCTGATGGATTCAATTACTATTGGAACGATGAGTTTAATAGCGATACTCTTAATGGAAAATTTTGGAATATTGAAAATTGGTGGTCTGGCGCATATAATAATGAATTACAATCCTACACAAGTGATGAAAGTAATATAACCCTTCAAAACGGATATTTATATATCCGAGCACAAAAAGAAATTCCTTTCAATCCAAACCAACCAGGATATACATCAGGGCGAATAAATACAAAAAATAAAGTTGAACTAAAATACGGATATTGGGAGATTAGAGCAAAACTCCCATCTGGTAATGGAACATGGCCAGCAATATGGATGTTAAATTCCATTATTGATTCAATACCTTGGCCCTATTCTGGAGAAATAGATATTATGGAACATGTGGGATATGATCCTAGCAGAGTTTATTTTAGTATGCATAATGAAAATTTATACGGGAATGTTCATGGAACGGACCAACAAGGTGTTTATTACCTTGAGAACATAGAAAATGATTTTCATATATATTCTATTGAATGGGACGAGTTCATGATAAAAGGTTATGTAGATGGTATTCAAATTTTTGACAAATCTAGAGAAAGCAGCTATAGTGATTGGCCATATGACAGTCCATTTTTCCTTATTTTAAATTTAGCAATAGGAGGAGACTGGGGTGGAGTTCAAGGCGTTGATAATTCTATATTTCCTTCTTCATTTATAATTGATTATGCTAGAATGTATAGAAAATAATAATTAAAAAAATATGGGGAAAAAATACTATTTATTAATCAGCTTATTTATCCTTTCTCTTTGTTTTTCTCAAAGACCCTATAGAGGCGCTGAATATAGAACTATAGATACTTTTCTATATGGGCGTTTTGAAATAAGGATGAAGTCAGCTTATGGATCAGGGACTGTCTCATCCTTCTTCTCAATTAATGACTATTGGTCTGAGGGTCTAAGCGGTACGGAGAACTGGCAAGAAATTGATTTTGAAGCTTTAGGGCAATACACAAACCAATTTCAAACTAATGTAATTACAGCGTATGAAACAAGCCATGAACAGCTTCATACTCTACAATATAATCCTCATGTTAGTTTTCAAACATATGCTTTTGAATGGACACCAGATCATATAGATTTTTTCATTAATGATCAATTAATAAGGAGGGATGCAAATTCTTATGTAGAGTCATTTAATGATGGCCAAAAAATAATGATGAACATCTGGCAGCCTATATGGGAGGATTGGGTAGGAGGATTTGATCCTTCTATTTTACCTATTTATGCCTTTTATGATTGGGTTCGTTATTCTTCATTTACACCAGGAACAGGGAATACAGGTACAGATAATAACTTTTCTTTTCAATGGGTAGATAACTTCGATTATTTTAATCAGGAGCGGTGGCAAAAAGCAACTCATACTTGGAATGGTAATAATTCACAATTTGTACAGCAAAATGCAGTATTACAGGACGGATATCTCATTTTATGTTTAACAGATAATATGTCATACGGATATTCAGGAGAACCTTTGAGTATTAATATAGATGAGAAAAAGGAAAAGAGCTTTGGAGATTTATATATTTATCCTAACCCTTTTAACTCAACATTTAAAATTGAGTTACTTTCAAATATTAAAAGTGATGATCTTATTCAAATAAGGCTTATAAATATTAAAGGTGAGGTTGTCTTATCATTGGGAGAGGAATATTTTAAAAATAATGTTTACACTTTTTCCGTTGATAAACTTAATTTGTCAAGTGGGTTATACTTTGGGAATATTAAAACAAACAAAAAAAACTATAGTTTTAAAATAACATATATTCAGTGATTACTTTAGGTAGGTAATTTTTTTAATATTACTTGAGTTAATTGTTTTTACTTCTATTAAGTAAACACCTGATGGAATTAGATTATAATTATTAGACTCTAAATACCAATCTAATGAATTCGCTCCTTTTAAAGAAATTATTTTTTTTTCTAACATTAGTTTTCCAAGAACATTATATATTTTTATTTCTGTATCTAATGCAAATTCACTCATCCATTCAATTGTAAGAGTTGAATTTGTAGGGTTGGGATAACAATTCAAATTAAGGTTCATCGGGATTGACGAAACATCTAAATCTGAGAAAATAAGATTTTTTAAATTAAAGCCACCAACATTAGCCTTTATTTTTAAAACAATTTCATCTTGAACCGTAATATTCCCTATTTTTACGATTCTCCAGCCACTACTCCAACCATTCGTATTTGGTAAATTTATAGGGCCTGAAATTAAAGAATCATTAACTTCAACTGATAATTTTGTACCATTTGAATAGGATGCTACCTCAGCTAATAATTCAAAATTTCCAGGCTTTAATGGATTTATAGTGTAGTTCATCCATTCATTATCATCAATCCAACCAACAAAATAATCTTTTTTATTATTTGTATAAGTAATACCAATATCCACTCCATCGTTTCTATAGGACCATCCGTTATTCCATGACTTTGTCTCAGGAGAAAATTTACTTGGGTCTTCTACTTGATTGTCATAATAAGAAACATTGTTATTACCTGTATCATAATTGACTGCAGGTAATAATCCAGGCGGGCTAAAATTAGTGTAAGGGGACTTTTTAGAATTAAATGTTGTATCGATTAATGCTCTTATTAAACCTTGATTTATTTGACACGAGTCAATATGAATACTCTTTGCCATTGTAATTAAACCATTAAAAGCTGTTGACGAATCGGGTTTGGAACCTGAGCCACTCCAATAGTCAATAATTTTTTGATAATCTTCATTTATCTGATAGGATAATAAACTAGATATTCTTTCGATACTTTTATAATTCCACCAACTCCAACCAATATTATTATTTTCAAATAGGTTAATTTTATTATAGGCCCATGAATTAGAGTTTTCACCAAACTCCCCTATCCATAATGGGACATCGTATTGATGACTTAGATTGGTAGTATATTGATGAATCCAATTTGTATCAGCGCTACTTCCAATATAATGATGAAAGCTATAAACCATTTCATCATCAAAAGGAGGTAGTAAGCCTGTATGATCATTTCCATACCAATTACCCTCTATTATGACGATGTGATTAGGGTCAACGGTTCTGATAGAGTCAATAGATCGAACATAAATGTTTTTTAGTAATTCAGGACCGTAACCCCAAGGGATTACAGGCTCATTTAATAAATCATATGCTCCAATTATAGGCTCATTAGCATAATACTCTGCAATATACCTCCAGGTCGAAGCCAACCATACTTGGTTTTCATATTCTGTAAATAGCTTTGCGGTTTCTCCATCGGAATCTGAAAAATCATTTGTGTTTTGTGCGCCAGGAGCTGCATGCATATCTAATATGAGATAGATATTATTTTCTTTGCAAGCCTTTACTATGGGATCTAGTAATTCAAAACCTTCATTTGTGAAGACATTGGGTGAAGGAGAAAAATGTTTATAATGTAAAGGAACTCTTAACGCATTAAACCCTTGTTCCGACAAAAAAATAATATCTTTCTCTGTTATATAATTTTGTCGATATAATTCAAAAAATTGATTTTTGTTATCTTCTCCAACTAGTTCAGTTATTGCATTTTCTAAATTAGTTGTCGATGCATGATTAATAAAAGCGTTCCACATATAACCTTCAAGGACTGTCCAGCCCCCGAGCCCAAAACCCTTTAAAATTACTTTTTCATTATTTTCATTTACAATAATTCGATTGTTGGTTTTAAGGAATCCTGAAGAATATATATTATTGATAATTGAGAAAAAAAATAGGAGTTTGAATAGGTTTTTTTTCAAAATTATATTTAGACAGTTTATTATTAAATAAATAGCTTATAATTTAATGAAAGGTTCAAGACCATTAAAATAGTAAAATGATTTCCTTCCCAATATATTATATTATATTAAAAATTGTAAAAATATCCATTTGTTTATGGATTGCTACAATTGTTGGTGGTAACGATAAGATCATCGAAAGGATAGTTCCATTTCCGGAAGAAAGTTGGAATGAATTTAAAGTTAGAGTAAACAATAATTTGCAGAATGGCTCTATTACCATCCCTCAATTAGAACATCTATTAAATGGATATAGACCTCGATATAATGTCAGAGACTTTCGACATGAAGAGCACGATAGTATAATGGAAGTTAATTTTAGCAAGTATAGCAATAAAAGCTTAGGGTACATAAAAAACAATCTTTTTGATGCGGGCATAGAGGTTGAAAAATTAAATGCTGTCCTTGGAGGATTACTAAGACTTATTCATTTTTCTAAAATAGAGGGATCTAATTTTAAAATTAATCAGAAAATGAATTCTTATTTTAGAAAGCGTTTAAAATTAAACAAAAAGCAGGTTAATTATTTAGTTTATATGGCACAAGAATACAAGATCGTTAAATTTGAAAAGCTTGATAAAAAAAACTGAAAAAATTAATCTAATAATTTTTGACTTAGATGGTACACTAATTGATAGCACTACAGAAATTGCATATATAGTTAATTGTACTTTGAAAAAAAATGGTTATTCAGAAAGATCCCAAAAGTTTTATACTGAAAATATTGGTAGTGGGATATCGGATTTACTAAAGAAAAGTTTACCAAAGAAATATGATGAAGATTTTATGTCTTTATTATCAGAAACAAAATTTTTTTATTCAACTTACCTTAATAAAAAATCACAAGTTTTTACTGGAGTTTACAGAATATTAAATTTATTGAAGGCTAAAAATATTTGTATTGGTATAGTTACAAATAAGTTGCATGAATTGGCTTTGAGGTGTGTTAATTATTATTTTAGCGAATATGATATTGTTACAATAGGAGCAGAGCATATTTTTAAGAGAAAACCTGATCCCAGTTCAGCTGTAGAGATAATGAAACTATATAATATTCAACCAAAAGAATCAATTTTCGTAGGAGATTCAATAATAGATATTCAAACTGCTAAAAATGCAAACATGATTTCTGGTGGTGTCTTGTGGGGAAATGGAACACCAAAGGAGTTAGAGTCTGCTGATGAAATCTTCAAAAACCCTAACGAACTTCTAAATTATTTTTTAGAAATGTAATTCAGAATATTTTTTAATTCCTGTTTTTCCCAACTTTCTAAACTATCCAAAACTTCTTTTCTAATCACTTTCGACTCTTTAGCATGTTTTTTTTCAAAAGGACACATGATACATCCATTACCACAACATTTACCTTGCTTTATTAGTAAGACCCTTGAAAGCATTATTAAATTTATATATTTTATATCTATGAAAAGTGGCTCGGGCCGGAATCGAACCAGCGACACAAGGATTTTCAGTCCTCTGCTCTACTAACTGAGCTACCGATTCACATATCCCTAACCTTAATTATTAATAAAGATAGAGATATTTCTAAAGATAGACAATATACTTACTGTGCACTTTTCGTGGGGTTTGACCAATGAAATCGGTGAATTAAGAAAAGTAAATATTGTGTTTTTCATAGTATCTATATTGTATAAAAAAAATAGGTAAAATATTATGACGAAAGATAAGGAACTTTTATCACTAAAAAAAATAGTTGAAATCCAAAAAAAAATAAAATAACACAAAGATTTTCTTTTAGATGGGATAATAAAACTGAAAAGTTGATATTGAGTTATAGTATTCCCCATCTTGTGAATATAAATGGAACACCTAAAACTCGTCGCAAAAGAAAACAGAATTACTATTCGAGCATTAATAAACAGAATTACAAAAAATGGTTTAGAGATAGAACATCATTTTTAGTTGATTGTGATAATTTTGTAAAAGATGAGGTTTCAAATGCTGAAGGTAGGTTGACTAACTATCAAGATGAATTTGATTTGGGATATTGGATAAACATAAAAACTCAAATGAAATGAGAGAACACATTAAAAATGGTGCTGATTGGTTTGAACAATATTATCAAGAGGAACTTTTAAGTGGGAATTGGAATGATACAACCTGTATGACGGCTTTCAGAAATGTGAGAGGTTTCTATAATTTTGTAGCTGATTATTCAAAAGGTTCTTTCCCATATGACCTTTTAAAAAGATTACAATTGAAAAATCCTAAACACGCTAGAGACACAATCAATAGTTGGGAATACGATGGTATTATTGACTTTATTATTAAAAATAAAGACAATGAACTTTGGAAAAAGTTTGTGTTGATGTTGAGATTACAACTGAAAAGTGGTTTAAGAGTTGAGAAATTAGTTGAGATAAGAAATAGTAATATTGATGAAAAAGACAAGATAATTTGGGTAAGTGGTAAAACTTGCAGAAGACCATTACATTTCAGACACGAAGACGATCAAAAAATATGGGATGAAATTCTAGAGGAGAAGGGTAGTGGGATTTATTTATTTTACAGAACTAAAGTAGTTTTCTATCCAAAACAGAAGCATAAGATTGAAAGTGGATTTAGATTTAAATAAACCTCTAACATCTAGTTTTTATCTTCAAAGATTTAGACAGATGATAGCCCTTCTTGGATTACGAGGTAAAGGTGTAATCAGTAGTCATAGTATAAGAAGATATTTTATTACCCAATTCGTTAAAGAAACAAAAAACAGAGATTTAGTACGACAAATAGTCGGACACTCTTCAACAAAAATGACTGATTATTATATGGGTGATATGATTGATGAGGATACAAAAACAACAATTTCAATAGGAGTTTAATTATGAGAAATATTGATAAAAACAAGTAATTACAGGGTTCTTTCAACGCTTGAAAAATAAAGACACCCATGTTGTTGAAATTGGTATGGTTGATGAAGATGTTTTAGTTATGTCAAAATGCTTATTGCAATCATGCCCCAGAACAATGATAGATGTTTTCTGCTACTCGTGATTTTGATGATGCAGTTAAAACTTTTTGTCAATTTTAATATGTAAAAAACTTGTGATTTATTTTATAAACATTAAGCTTTTAACTTTAGAGGCTTTATTAAAAGTGCAATGAGACTAAAAAAAGAGGTCCCAAGGTAAAAAATTAGAAGATAAATCGTTGAAAATAGAAAACCATATTCTGGGCTAATATCTTTTAGTGAAAAAAAATAGATCACTAAAGAATCTCTACTTCCGATCCCTGCAAATGTTATTGGTATAAGTGAAACTAAAGTAATCAAAGAACTAAGACTAATTAAAAAAATAATTCCAAAGCTTAATTGTAAAAACTTACATATATAAAAAATTTGAACATAAGAAATGATTTGACAAATGAATGAAATCGTTAAGCATTTAAATATAATATAAATTGACATCTTTTTATAAAGCTGATGTAAATCACAAAGATAATTAAATAAAATAGTATGTCTATTTCTAAAGAAATTATTAATAAAAGGATACAACTTTAAAATAATAGTAAGAAATAAAATTATTACTAAAAAAAAAAGTATTAAATAGTTCCTGAAACTATTATTTAAAAAACTAATACTGAAAATTGACATGATTAAAATGACTAATAAGTCAAAAGATCTATCGATAATGATTGAAGCTGTAGTTTGACCTGATTTTATTTTTTTTTCATTTTTTAAATGAATTACTTTGGCAAATTCACCAATTCTACCGGGTGAAACAATGCCGTAGAAAAGAGAACTAAAGTATATAAGGTAATTATCAATTATATCGAACTTAATTGATTTTATATTTAATATGATTGACCATCTATAAGATTTTAAAAAAACAACTACTGGTATTAAAAAAAGACAAGCAAAAAGGTTTACTATCTCCAACTTATTTTTA
>CBFIBM010000008.1:0-81078 GCA_965660855.1 uncultured bacterium
ACTAACTAGATTTTTATCTAAACTATGAGGAGACAGTTTATAATTTACAGCACACCTTCCTAATTTTTTTTCTTTGACTAAAGATTTAATGAACATTTCTGCAAACAGATTATCATCTATATAACCTAATTCTTCTAGTTTAGAAATTGATGAGTTAATTATTTTCTCACTATATCCTCGAACAATAAATTTATTCCTTATTTCTTGTCTACTTCTATGTCTGTAGGATATATAGTTTAATATTTTATTAGAAAGAATTGTTTTAGTGCTCTCATCTTGGAGGTGCTGGACTTTTTGTTCACTTAGTATTTGTCCTTTTAAAAAAGAATTCTCTAAAAATAATTCTGCTGATAAAACTAGGTTTATTCCGGAGCTTAAATTAACAGAGAATCCAGACTTATTACCTTTCAAAGGCTTTATAAATTCAATTTTATGAATTCTATTAATCCTTTTTTGAATCTAATCCCATAAAAGACCTAACTTTACCAGTTACTGATTTCATTATGTCTTCATTCTCATTTAAGAATGTTTTTGCATTTTCCCTACCCTGACCAATTTTCATATCATCATAAGAATACCAAGCACCAGTTTTTTCAACTATCTCACCTGCTACAGCTAAGTCTAGAATATCACCTTCAGAGCTTATTCCGAGGCCATACATAATATCAAACTCGCTCTGTTTAAATGGCGGGGCGACTTTATTTTTAACTACTTTCACCCTCACTCGACTACCCACCATATCGGTACCATCTTTAAGGGTAGTAATTCTCCTAATTTCCATTCTTATACTTGAATAAAACTTAAGAGCTCTTCCACCTGAAGTAGTTTCAGGGTTTCCAAACATGACTCCTATTTTCTCACGAATTTGATTAATAAAAATAACCGTTGTATTCGATCGACTAACGGTGCCTGTTAATTTTCGAAGTGCCTGAGACATTAATCTTGCTTGAAGTCCAACGTGAGTATCACCCATATCTCCTTCTAACTCTGCCCTTGGTACAAGAGCAGCTACTGAATCAATCACAATTACATCTACGGCACCACTCCTTACTAAAGTATCACAAATTTCTAAAGCCTGCTCACCATGGTCTGGTTGTGAAATTAGTAGTTCTTCAATATTAACACCTAATTTTTTAGAATATTCAGGATCAACCGCATGTTCAGCATCTATAAAAGCGGCATAGCCACCAGATTTTTGGGCTTCTGCAACTATATGAAGAGCCAATGTGGTTTTTCCTGATGATTCAGGTCCATAAACCTCTATGATTCTACCTTTTGGCACACCTCCAACACCTAGTGCAACATCAAGAGACAAACATCCAGTAGAAATAGAATTTTCCTGCGTGGGTGTGTGATCTTCACCTAAACGCATTATGGATCCTTTACCAAACTGTCTGTCTATTTGAGTAATTGCTAAATCAAGTGCTTTATTTTTTTTTGAATCTACAGCCATTACGACTCCTTTTTATTCTTCTCCTAACGGAAAAGATTTAATTAATGTATAAACTACTCCTGAAGGAAGCAATTCACTTGTAAGAAATTGCACACGATTAACAGGAAATTCAATTGGATCAAATCTAGAATTTAAAAACGTATTTAGATTTGGCTCAAATTTTTGTGGGTATTTAATTCTAGCTATGGTAATGTGAGGTTTGAAAACAAGTGTTTCCTTGGGAAAGCCATATGATTCAAATAAATTTTCAAAATTAGAGAAAAGATTAAATAAAGGACCTTGGTTACCCTCAAGCCCAAGCCATAGTATTTTTGCTCTTTCTTTGTTGGGAAAACAACCTGTTCCATTAATCATTAAATTAAATGGGTTAGTATTTATTACTATATTTTTAATATCTTCCAAAAGTTTTGGAATTTTTGACTCTTTTGTATAACCTAAATATTTTAAGGTTACATGTAAGTTCTCATTTTTCACCCAATTAACTGTTGATTTTTCATCAATTGTTGAAAATAGCATATTTTTTTTAATTCCAACTGATTTTGGAGTTGGTATTGCCAAAAATGTTCGAACTAATTTATCTTCAGTCTTCATATAAATAACCTTAACATATTAAATGCAGCTTGACTAAATTTTATTTTATTTTTTGCTCGATCATTTCCGAATAAAAATTTATTGACTAATGTTCTATTTTTATCTGAAATGCTAATAAATACAGTACCAACTGGCTTGTCTTCGGATCCTCCACCTGGTCCAGCAATCCCTGTAATCGCTAATCCATAACTAGTATTAAATTTTTCCCTAATTCTTTCTGACATTTGTTTCGCAACTATTTTACTAACCGCACCCGAATCTTTAATTAAATTACTTGAGATTTCCAAATGATTAGATTTAGATTGATTACTGTATGTGATAAATCCTCCAGAAAATACTTTTGATGAACCAGGGATATTAGTGATTCTATCACCAATTAAACCTCCAGTACACGACTCTGCAATAGAGATAGTTTTATTATTTATAGAAAGCATATCAATTATTACCTTTTCAATAGAATCATTATTTAATGAAAAGATTTTTTCTTTTAGAATACTTCGAATACCAATATGAAATTTTTCTAATTTAATTTCTGATGTACTGCTAATTCTTATATCAACACCATAAGCAGATGGATAATATCCAATTTTACAACTATCTTCAACTTTTATTATCTCGCCGATTTTTTCAGCTAATATGGACTCTGGATATCCTGTTGTCCTTAAAGTTTTTCTAAAAATTGGTTTTGTGAGATTTTGAACTAATTTAGGTAAGATAAACTTTTGCATCATTACTTTCATTTCTAAAGGTATACCAGGTAAAATAATAATTTCTGTATTATTTTTATAAAAGGAATATCCCCTTGCAGATCCTTTTGGATTATCAATTACCTCACCCTTATTTGGAACGATTGCCTGGGATTTATTAGAAATTAATACTTTCATATTCATTTTATTATAGCTTGATTTTAATTTTTCCCAGTAATCATAATCAAATTTTTCTTCAACATTAAAGTACTTAAATAGTGAAGATCTGGTTACATCATCTTCTGTTGGACCTAATCCCCCAGTTGTTATAACAAAACCTGGCTTACTGACCAATAAAAAATCTAATGCATTGATAATATCAAGTTCTTTATCCTGACAAGTAACCTGTTTATCAACTTTTATACCTAATTCAGATACCTTGCTTGATATCCACGAAAAATTAGTATTTATTGTATCTCCTGATAATAATTCATCACCAATAGATAAAATTGATATATTCAAAATTTAAAATAAAGAAGGCTTTGAGTTAATAAACAAGCTAATAAACCTGCAACGACATCATCCATCATAACTCCTGTTGCATCATGCATATCATCCATTGCTTGAACTGGTCCAGGTTTAAAGATATCAAATACTCTAAAAAAGAAAAATGCAATGAATCCCCATTTTAATGAATGTGGAACAAGATAAAGAGCAACCCACATTCCTACCCATTCATCAATTACTACTACTTTTGGATCTTCATCATTCCATATAGTCACCAAAATATCAGTAACAACAATACCAAAAAAGAAAATGGCACCAGTAATTAAAAGAAATAACGGGTCACTAATTTTTGGTTTTAAATAAAACCAACCTGCTAGGGCTACAAGACTTCCAAAAGTACCAGGAGCCAAGGGAATATATCCAACATAACCAACAGTACCGAAGAATTCTGCAAATCGATACCTAATATCCTTATTCATCTTGAATAAACCCTTTTAATGTTCCTCTATTACTATATAAATATGTTAACCCAGTAAAAACGGTAAAAAGTGTAGTAAACAACGTCAAATTATAAATAATGTTATAATTTGATATTAAAGTTATAACTGGCATTGCCCAGCTAAGCGAAAGCCCCTTAACACCGAGAAAAATTAATATAAAACTAATAATAATCATTTGCGTAGCTGTCTTAGCTTTTGCAATATTAGATGTTACCATAGAAAAACCTTTTTGCTCAATTGCAACTCTGAGTCCTGTAACAAAAAAGTCTCTAAAAATTATCAATCCTACCATCCAAAATTCAATAATTCCCAGTAATGCAAAAGAAATAAAAGCTGAAGAAACTAATATTTTATCTGCCAGAGGGTCTAAAAATTTACCTTCAGGTGTTTCTTGATTATATTTTCTAGCGTGATACCCATCATAAGCATCTGTAATACTCGCAATTATAAAAATAACCAAAGCAATTGGATGACCATAAGAATGATTTGAAAAAAGAGAGAGAATAAATACCGGGGTGAGTAATATTCTAAAAATAGTGAGTATATTGGGAATGTTTAAACGGATGTTCGACCTTCCATTGCTCTAATTAAAGTAGCCTCATCAATATAATCCAAATCACCACCTACAGGCAAGCCCCTTGCTAATCTGGTAATCTTGACATCTTTATTTTCTAAAATCTTTGTTAGGTATAAAGAAGTTGTCTCCCCCTCAACACTCGAATTTGTAGCTAAAACTATTTCCATTCCAGGCTGGACTCTGATTAGAAGGCTTGAAATATTTAAATTTTCAGGACTGACACCATCTAATGGAGATAAAACTCCACCAAGAATATGATACATCCCTTTGAAACTATTTGTCTTTTCAAATACAAATACATCTTGAGAGTTTTCAACTACACATAGAGTATTCTGATCTCTTCGAATATCTTCACATATTGAACACTGATCTCTCTCACTTATCCCGTGACAGGTAGCACACTCTTTAATAAGTAGTTTTACTGAATTAAGTGCATTTGAGAGTGAACTAACTTCTTTAGATTTTTGTTTTAAAATATAAAAAGTTAATCTTTGAGCTGTTTTTCTACCTATTCCGGGAAGACGAGAAAACTCTTCAATTAAATCATTAATACTTTCTGGAAAAGAATTCAATTACATTCCTGGAATTTTCATTCCACCCATCATACCACCAGTAACAGTATTCATTTTTTCTTGAGAATCAGTTTGTGATTTAGAAAGAGCTTTATTAACAGCTGAGATGATTAAATCTTCAAGCATCTCTTTACCTTCAGCAATTGCTTCTTCATCTATACTAATATCTAATAATTCTTGTTTTCCATTAACTTTAACAGAAACCATTCCGCCACCAGATTCAGCTTCTATGATTAAATCTGCTAATTCATTTTGGACACTCTCTATTTGCTTTTGCATTTGCTGAGCTTGCTTTAAAAGCTTAGACATATTTCCTTTAAACATAATTACTCCTAACGTAAAATTTCGCCATCAAATAAATCGACAACCTTATTAAATACTTCCTCATCTTTCGGATCGGAATCTTGTTTTTGTATACTATTTACAACTATTTCGGTGGGTGAATTTGTGACATTTTTCTTAAAACTTAAAGATAGTTTTACACCAATTAATCCGAGCAATACTTCTTCTATATTTTTCATACTCCTCTCCATTGCTCTCATACTAAAGCCCGTTTCTCTTACAGGTTTAAGTATTAAAAGTGAATCCTTACATGATTCGGGTATAAAGTCCTCCAAAACAACGGCTATTGAAGGCTTTTCCACACTGACCTTAGAAATTACATCAGCCCATTTAGATTTTATTTTCACTAAAATATCTTCATCGCTGAGTGGATTCTTGTTGGATTTAATATTTTCATTATGCTCGACAATTAAATCTTTTTGCTTAATTAGTCTATCTTGATCTGATTTAATTTCTCTTTTCTTTTCAAAATCTGTTTTGTTAATTATCTCATTATCATCATTAATATTCTCTTTATTTTTTTCTTCGATAACTACGGTTAATGAATTTTTAATTTGAGGATTATTGTTTTTTTTTTCGTTTTGATCCTTTTGTGGTTTCTGAATCAAGGAACTATCTTCATTCTCAGAAATATTAATTTTCCTAGAAATAAGGTCATCTATCCTTACCGAGCTATCCATTTCTATAAGTTTTAATGATGTAAATTCTAATATTATATATGGAGTCTCCGATTTCCTTATAATACCTAATAAATCAGATAACATTTGAATAATTCTCAATAAATCTCTATTGTCCCATTCAGAAGATTCTTTAACATACCTTGCAATTAATTCTGAATTCATATCAGTTAAAGAACTACCACTATTAATTTTACCGTAAAGTAAGTTTCTAGAATGTTCAATAAGATTTACCAAGATATCAGAAACAGCAATTCCATGTAGGGAAAAATCTGATAATACAGCAACCATATCATTATTATTTTTTAATTTTATTGCATCAGTATATTTAAAAAATAAATCATGAGGAATAAGCCCCAAAGCTTCAGATACTTTATCAAAAGTTAATTTACCATCGCAATAAGATATGGCTTGATCCAAAAGCGATAGAGCATCTCTCATGCTACCATCTGCTTTTTTAGCAATTGAAGTAATTGATTCTCTATCATAAATAAGGTTTTCTTTTTCAAGGATAAACATCACTCTTTCGATAATAACTGTCAATGAAATACGATTAAAGTCAAATCTTTGACACCTAGATATAATTGTTGCAGGTATTTTATGTATATCAGTCGTTGCAAAAATAAATTTTCCATGAGAAGGAGGTTCTTCTAACGTCCTCAATAAGGCATTAAAAGCTTGATTGGTAAGCATATGGACTTCATCTATAATGATTATTTTAAATAACCCATTCATTGGAGAAAATTTTATCTGTTCTCGGAGTCCTCTTATTTCTTCAATACCACGATTAGATGCTCCATCAATTTCTAAAACATCTAATGATCTACTCTCAGCAATCTCTTTAGAAATTTCATCATCAGGATTAAAATTATAATTAGAACCACCATTTGCATTTAATGCCATAGCCATTATTCTAGCAGTTGTAGTTTTACCAACTCCTCGAGGGCCAGTAAATATATATCCCTGTGCTATTCGATTTTGCTTAAAAGAATTTATTAGTGTCTGTGTGACATGATCTTGCCCAACAACATCTTTAAAAGATTGTGGACGCCATTTTAATGATAATACTCTATATGACATATTTTTTTTTATCGGCCGTGCACTTTTGGTTGACAATCACGTTTTTTAATAAAAATAGAATAATTAGCTCATCTTCGAAAACATGTCAGCACATAGTTAATATGATTTACCGCTGCTCCTTTCCAGGCCTGACGGGGTTCACCAATTAACTATTGCAACAGTACAAAGAGTCAATACTTCTTAAAATAGATTTCTTAAAGCGTTAATTGCCTAGCAATAGCATCGATCCTGCTGTAGCGGATTGCAGGTTACAGGGCACCGCTAATTCCCCATCTAGCACGGCCAGAAATTAATTATTACACAAATATTACTTTCCAAAAATACAAATATATTATAGATAATAAATAACCAAATTTATTTTTTTAATAAATGACTACTATTTTTATTTCTGATATTTCAAACCAATCCCAAAAATTGGATTGATCTAGTTTTAAAAGCCCATCTTTAAAATTGAATCGTAATCTTTTTCTGTACAAAGATTCGGTAAACCACTCAGAATTATCCCTTTTATAATAAATAGAAACGAATGGAGGACTATCTTCATTTAAATCAGGTATAACCAGAGTGCAAATTGACTCATCAAACTCACCTTCTGATGTAATAAAATCAATTTTAGTAAAACTATATACACGTTTTTTTAGACTTGAATATGTAGCTAGGTTTTTCTTGTGCTCCTGCCCATTTGCAAAAGTTATAGAAAAAATAATTACAACAAAAGTATGATATAAGAGTGTAATGTACACCCTCTAATTTGTGTTACTTTTTCTTTCTCCCAAAGAAACCTTTTTTCTTAGGAGGTTCCTCTTTAATTGGCTTCTCTTCAAGCTTTGCATCGGCAGACTCTAGTTTCTTCTCCCATTCACTCATCTCCTTGCTTTCAGGTTGAGGTTCTGACTTATCAGATTGAGGAGTATCTTCCGTTTCTACGGATGCCTCTGGATTATCCCAAATTTCTTTTAATTTCTCATGCCTTTTTTCAGAATTCTCTTTAAGTTTTGTTAGCATTTCATTTACTTCTTCATGAAAATCTGATATAGTCTGCTGAAGCCTACTTATTAACTCTTCTTGAAGAGGTCCACCAAATCCATCTCCTACTTGCTCCATTAAATCACCAAATTGATCCATTAAGTATTTTTTCTGTGGATCTACTAAAGATGTATTATTTTCCTGGACAGTAGGTTCGTCGGGTTTTTTTGCCATAATTACTCCCTTTCTTTTTTAATATTTTTTCGATCAAATTCGGCTTCTGATAAAATAACAGATTCCTTGGGTGTCAATAATGTACCAACAGCATCAAACACCTCGCCACTAAAAATCAATCCTAAAACTATTCCAAATAACTGTCGATATCTTACTAAATCTTTTCTAGGAATACCATAATCATTTAATATTATGGGCCTTTGATTATTATATAAATTTGCAGCAAGAAGACCACTTATACCAGTGAAAGTCAATATATATGGTTTCAAAAAATTAAATTTTTCTGTTTTCTTTCTATATTTAATCTCATCAATTTCTTCAAGGTTAACAAACTCAATACTTGTTGGAGTTTGGACATACAAATTATTTTTAGAAACCCTAACTAAAGTTCCTTTCAGAATGTTTTGCTTAGAATATTTTATTACAATATATTGCGGCAATTCTATTTCATTTATAATTTTTTCAGCCTGAAGAAAATCCATACCCTTATACATTTCAATTCTATCTTTTTTATTAAATGGACCTTTAATATCAATTATATTTTTCAACCGATTAAATTCTTTAGTATCAATAATTTGAGATCTAATTAAAGGGTTCCTCCTGATAACTTTTTCAAAATTGATTTTATATTGATTTTTGGATATTTTAATCAATTGGGCATTTTTAAACCCTTTCTCATCAGGGAAAATTCTATAATAACGATTCTCATGCACGTCTATGATTGTACCTACATTTTGACTTAAAACCACAACATCAGTTTTCGCGTTTATAGTATTAAAAAGTAAAAAGAGAAGAAATTTTAGAATCATCTAAAATTAAGATTTAAAAATTAAAAGAAGTTTCAATTGTAGTCTGCTTTATCGGTTCTAAACTTCCAGTACCGTCCTCTCTATAATATTGACGAAAATCCCAAATTAGACTAACACCCTTGCTCAATTCATAGCCCACTTTGTAACCCATAATCGTATTTGAAGAAGGATTTTCAAAATCAAATGGGTTAATATCATTGTTCCTTTGAAAATACGCTGAGGCTGTACTTATCTTCGGAATACTTTCAGTATTTAAAACTAAAAATGAGTTAAAACTTTGTATTTCAGAGGTATCGGATTTCATATTTGCATAAGAAGCTGAAAAAGTAATAAAATTAAAAAGTTTAAAACCAGCAGAACCATAGATTCCATTCGAACTAGAGGTGAAAGCTGTATCTAAAATACTCATATCTTTAGTAAATATTTTTGTTGAATTATTTTCAATTTTTGTTGATATACGGTTTAAGTCATATGCTTGATCAAAAAATTTAGGTATATATGAACCATTTATCATCCTATATTCTAGAGATAGATCAATTATACCAAATAATTTAGACTTAATTCCTGGAATTGTTAATCCAGTTCCAGATCGACTAGGCCTATTAAATGTGCTATCTGATGTGTTAAAACCAATAAAATCTAATTTATTATATTCTGCGTATATTTGTAATGATAATAATTTTGAACTATAAATCGGATAACCAATATCAAAACCAATTGCAGTTGTTTTTGCTTTATTATTATTTAAACTAAAAGGCGTTGCTTTAAGCAAAACTTCATTATCAGAATTATCCCCGTAATCGAATAAGTTGTCACCATCTGCATCAATGTCCCATCTGTCCTCATTTAATCCAACATGCGGGTCTGGAATACCATCTCCATCTGTATCATTCCATATATTTGAGCTATCAGGAAAATCATCAAATAAATCAGGGTATGAATCATCATCTTTATCTTTTAAAGCTGAAAACATATTTTGATCAGAAACATAATTAAAACCAATAGTTAATGGAATATCTTTTGAGATTGTATATGATGACCTAAATCCTGTAATCGTACCTCCTCTAGATATATCTTTTATATTTGCTAAAAAAACTTCAGATTTTACAGGACCCAAATTTACACCTGCATTTACTCCAACCCTTCTTACACTAGGGAATTCCATCATATTAGAATAATTATTCAAAATACCCCCATAACCCAATGTCATTCCATCAATAGATCCATATTTTACCCAGAAAGGATCAATTTTATTACCATATTTGATATATAATATCTTATCCATTAACAATCCAGGATCATTTTTAACATCCCACTCATCATATCGTATATTTCCTTCATTATCAATATACAATACCAGATCCAAACCAATTCCAATTTTCCATATATTAATTTCTGGTCTCAATGCTATTTGATTATACAAAACATCCTCTAAAGTGACAGATCCGATGCCTAATCCTAGAGCGAATGGGTCAACAGGCAAATTATCTGATACATTATTTTTAATTTCTTCTATGTTTTCTATTTCTTCTATGTTTTCTATTTCTTCTTCTATGGGATTTCCTTCAGTTTCTTCAGTTTTAATATCTTCATTAATTTTTTCTTTATTATTTTCTATCTTTTTAGGTTCAAGCTTTATCTTTTTCTGTTTGGGGATATTTTCTTGCTGAGTTTCCTCATCTAATTCAGAGTCAATAGTATCCTCAATTTCAGGATCTTTAGGATATTCTTGCAATGAGGAAGGCGCCTGAATCAAATTACCACTAGAATTACTAACAGCTTTCTGACCTTCACTTACATTTACAGTTTCTCCACTAATCATATTTAGAACCTCAAAAAGCCCTTCTTTACAAATAAATTGATCCACTCCGTTTTGAGAAACGATTGCTGCAAACTTAGTACCCTTAACACTCGCTACAGAAACTGGAGTTTGTATTCTGTATGTTTTTGCTTTATCCTTTCTTTTAACATCATTTAATAAGGTTCCATATTCAAGTTCTACGGTTCTTGAATTTCTTGTATCCATAAAAGAAAATTTTGTGTTCTCTCTTATTTTAATTACAGATCTATCATCAATATAAATAATTGCACCAAACGATCGTTCTCCTACTTTAACTTCATCACCATTAGAAATTGGATCACCGGTTTTGGCTCTTTCTGAAAAAGTACTCATTCCTAATCTTTTTAGATATACGTTTCCCTCTACTTTAACGAGTCTAGCAATGGTCTCTCCATTTAATACACATATTGGAATTAATATGACCAAAACTTTTTTTAACATACATGACTTCATAAAAAAACCTTTTTAAGCATAAAATAATTTAATTTTTAATTACTTTGTAAACCAAAGATTCAATAGAAATAAATTTTAATCCTAGCTCATTACTTAAGCCTATCTCGCAGGTTCGACTGGATGATACACCTATTGAAGATTTTAAAGGTATCTGCACAGATTGATTAATTGCGTTTTTAGATAATTCAGGAAATTTTAGCCCCCTATCTCCACCCATTCCACAACAAAAAAATTCGTCTAAAGTCTCAACATTTTCAACACAATCTTTTACCAAATTGATTAATGAATCGTTATCAACACTTTTTTGCGTAGAACAAACTGTATGAACAAAAAATGATTTGTTCAATTTCTTAATTTCCAATTTGCTTTTTATCGTATTTAAAAATTCTACCGAATCAAGCAATAAAATATTTTTTATTTTTAATTTTGAATACAAAGCCTCTGAACATGGACTCATATCCACAATAATAGGTTTCCTGTAATAACTATAGATTTCCTCTAATTTATCCAATAATAAATTTTGCATCATGTTTGCAGATTCAATATATCCTTTTGATGAAAATGGAAGTCCACAACAAAAATCAGAAGAATCATTTATTTTTAAAATTTTCAGTCCAGCATTTTTAGCAATACCAACTAAATATTCAGAAGAAGTGGTTCCAGTATCATCTCCTGAGATGACTCTATTAACACAGGATTCAAAAAGTATATAATCAGGATTAGAAATATGATTCTTATAATTTTTTTTACTAATGTTGAATCCATTTCTTGGAAAAACTGGAATTAAATTTTTTGATAAAATATTTAGTTTCTTTGATATAAAGATAAAATTCTGTGAACCAAAAATAAACCTTAAAGAATTAATCATCCTTAGACCTAACTTTAAGAAAGTTAGCATCCATTTAAAATGCTCAATAAAAATTTTATTAAATAATTTATTAGTCTTTTTTGATCTTCTAATTTCTTTTATGAAGCTACCTGTATCAATATTAACAGGACATTCAACTGCACAAAGTCCATCAGTGGCACAAGTATCATATACTCCGTAATTCAGAATATCTTTTTCAGTTTTTGTTAAATCTAATTGATTTATTTCTCTCATAATCCCAATTCGTTGTCTAGGAGTATAGGTTAACCCCCTACTTGGACAAATTGTTTCACAAAAACCACATTCAACACAGTCATCAATTATAGAAGAAATTTGAGGTGTTTTTTTTATGTTACTAATATGAATATTTTGTTTTTTTGATAATAAAACATCAGGGTTTAAAATATTATTTGGGTCCACTGATTCTTTCAAATTCCACATGAGCTTATAAATTTCTCCACCCCATTCACTCTCTACAAATGGAGCCATATTTCTTCCAGTTCCATGTTCAGCTTTTAGTGAACCATTAAATTTTTGAAGTGTCATTTTTGCTAGATCGTTCATTAATTCACCATAATTATCAATTCCTTCTTGTGAATTAAAATCCACTGATGTTACGAAGTGTAAATTACCATCCTTAGCATGACCAAAAATCACACTATCGTCAAAATTTCTCTTTGTGAAAATATTTTTTAATTCATCTACTGCAGAGGATAGATTTGTATAGTCGATGGCAATATCCTCAGTAATAACACTTTCACCAGTCCTCCTTAGTGCACCTATTGTTGGATATAATCCTTTTCTAATTTTCCAGATAGCTTCTCTTTTTTTATCGTCGGTCACCAGTAAAGTTGATTTTATAGATCTATTCTTTTTTAAAGATTGTTTTGTTTTTTTCAAAAAAGATAAAATATTATTTATGTCATCATTTTGATATTCAATTAAAATACCAACATCATTATCATCAATAAGATTTGTATCATAAGGAATATTTTTATAATGTCTTGCTGTTTTTAAAGATTTATCATCGAGGAACTCTATTGCACTTGCACCAAGATCTTTAAATTGAGATATAGTATTTCCAGCAGCCTTAGAATCATTAAAAATAAATAGACCTGTACCAAAATACTCTGGATTTGGAACTGTATTCATTATACAGCTTGAGATAAATGCTAATGTCCCTTCAGAACCAATTAATAAATGAGAAAAAATATCTAATGGTTTTTCAAAGTCCAAAAATGCATTCATAGAATAACCTATGGTATTTTTTATTCTATATTTATCACGAACTTTTCTTTTGAGCTCTGGATTTGTTTTTATGGTTTGTTGTATAGATTTTAAAGTTTCTGTTATCTCTTTTTCTCTCTTAATAAATTTTTGATTTTCATCGCTCTTCGATGTATCATATGAATTTCCATTAGGTAGTATGAAAGATAAACTATCAATTGTATGGTATGAATTAAATTCAGTTCCACAAACCATGCCTGAAGAATTATTTGATAAGATACCTCCTATTGTGGCTGATTTTATGGATGCTGGATCAGGTCCTAGCCTTCTACTAAATGTTGATAACAAATTATTTGCTTGTGCACCAATTACCCCAGGTTCTAATAAAATTAATTTCCCATTATCAAGAACTAAATATTTTTTCCAATTATGTAAAATCTCTACCAAAATCCCATCAGTAACAGATTGACCAGATAAAGATGTTCCTCCAGCCCTAAATGTTAAGGGAGTTTTATTTTTATTAGCATATTGGAAAATTAATTTCACATCCTCTACATTCTGCGGTTTAATTACAGACCTAGGAACCATTCTATACATGCTTGCATCCCTAGCGTACGCAGATCGTGTGATGCGATCATTAAAAATTATTTTTTTCTTATCGAAATCAGCTAACTGAATCATTTATTATTATCATACGCCTCCACTATAATTTTTGGGACTTTTATAGTTTTATTTTTTTTATAATTAAATGCAATCATCCGAAAAGTGGCTGCACACAGAAGATCTTCTGACTTTTTTTTGTATACTACAGAATTGATATCATAACTCTTTTCACCAATTCTAGAAATACGACTTCCAACATCTAGAATTTCAGGATGAGAGGCCTGTATTAGATAATGTATTTCTAAGCCGCCAAGAATTGCACTTTCATCCATTTCCCTAATTAGACCAGGGAAACCTATTTTTTTTAAAAGATCTACTCTTGAACTCTCCATATATGTTAAATAAACAACATGATTTATGTGACCTATAGCATCCATATCTCTCCATCTTGTGCTTATTTCAGTCCAATGTGTATAATTTGATTTAATTATATTTATTTTATTGTGCATAATGAATATTAAACAAACTTATCCATCTGGGCGATGAAAAGATGTGAGAAAAATTTTATTTTCTGTATATTATTATGATGAAATATCAATTGATTATAACCTTATTATTTATTTCTTTTATACAGGGGCA
Source organism: uncultured bacterium (assembly GCA_965660855.1). Taxonomy (GTDB): domain Bacteria; phylum Fidelibacterota; class Marinisomatia; order Marinisomatales; family UBA1611; genus JAOLAV01. Next base: position 14,625 of record CBFIBM010000008.1, read on the forward strand.
ACCGAAACAGCAAGTAGAGTTTCAGCTAAATACCATATCTGGTGTAGTTTTCAATGCTTTTGATTCTACACCTCTGATGGATTTGAAAGTTGAAATTTTAGCTGGTAACAATATACTGAAAGACTCTACTTACACTGACGAAAATGGATATTATCGTATTGAAAATGTTGGTTTTCTCTGGAAACCAAAAATGAGATTTACCCTTCATAATTTTCAAACGAAAACTTTTAAGCTAGACCCTGAAAAATTAGATAGTTTAAATAATATGATTATTGGTGAAATAATTTCACCTATTCCAGATGAAGACCAAATACCAGATCTAAATAGAAGTACAATTACTTCTAGAGCTGAAACCTTTTTTATCAAAGGAAATGTATTTTATAATCTCAAAAGTAATAATGATGCAGAAAGAATTTTAATTAAAACATGTGAAGCAATCCAAACTCATGCTGGCTTTATTGTTTTAAAAATCAATGATAGGATGTATGATGTAGCAAGATGTTATGTCCCTCAAGAGGGTAAATACGAAAATTTATCATTTATACTAAAAAGTTTACTCAAAGATCCAATTTTTAAAAACTCAAACAACCCAAAATATTTACCTGATAATCTTTTGGAACCTAATGTATTATTTGGGACGGTTGTAGATTATAAAACAGGTGAATCAATTAAAGGTACAGAGGTCTTTATTCCATCTTTAAGACAAAGACGAATTTCTGATGAAAATGGTAAATTTGCATTTACAATAGATAAACCTGGTGTGTATGAAATTTTGTTAGATCCTTTAGATTCAAATTCATCTAAAAAGATTGGAAAATCGTATATCATAATTAAAACAAACAGAGGTGGATGGTTTAAATCAAACCAGTACCTTCTTAAGCAAAGTTGACTATATATAAAACATATTTAGCAGTAATAGTTTTTTACTTAATGGAGTTTACAATGGGACAATCAAATATCGCTACACTTGGAGGTGGATGCTTCTGGTGTGTTGAAGCCGTTTTTCAACGCATTGATGGTGTAATTGAAGTTAAACCTGGATATGCTGGAGGGCATATTAAAAACCCTACTTATAAAGAGATATGCACAGGGACAACTGGACATGCTGAAGTTGCTCAACTTAAGTATGATAGTACTATTGTTTCTTATGAGGATATCCTAAATATTTTTTGGCAGGCCCACGATCCAACAACACTAAATAGACAGGGAAATGATAAGGGCACCCAATATAGGTCAGTAATATTTTATCATGATGAAATTCAAAGTGAAATAGCTAAAAGTTTGCTTAAAAAAATTGAAAAATTAGGAGTTTGGCCTGATCCAATTATAACAGAAATTACAGAAATAAATAACTACTCAGATGCTGAGGATTATCATAAGAACTATTACAATGATAATCAAAATCAGCCTTATTGTTTATTTGTTATCAAACCAAAATTAGATAAACTTGAAAAACTAGGAATAATTGATTAAAGGCTTTTTGAAAACTCCCTCATCGAAATAATTAATGCTTCTACTCCAGCCTCTGGCATAGCATTATAGATTGATGCTCTAAAACCACCTACTGATCGATGACCTTTTAATGTTTTTAAGCCTCTTCTATCACAAAATTTTAAAAAGTCTATATCATTATAGTTATTATTTCTGAAGGTAAAAGGTACATTCATATTTGATCGATCTTCAATTCTTACAGGACATCTAAAATGTTCATTCATGTCAATCTCATCGTATAATTTTTTAGCCTTTTTATTGTTAATTTTTTCAATGGCATCAATTCCACCTATACCCTCTAACCACTTTAATGTTTCATTAACAACAAATAAGGAAAAAACCGGAGGAGTATTAAACATTGATTCCTTCATAACATGTGTCTTATAATTCAACATTGTAGGGATATCTCGATAATTAAGCCCAACTAGATCTTCACGTATAATAACAAGTGTGACTCCAGCAGGGCCCATATTTTTTTGTGCACCAGCATATATTAAACCAAATTTAGTGACATCAATACTTTTAGAAAAAATATCAGAAGACATATCAGCAATTAAGTATCCATTCGAGTTTAATGGATCTGGAAAGTTTTTAAACTGTGTTCCAAAAATCGTATTGTTACTTGTAAGATGTAAATATGATGATCTTTTGTCCTGATTTAATTTTTTAGGTATATATGTAAAATTTTCTGTTTTAGAAGAGGCACTAATATTTACGGTTCCAACACGGCTACACTCTGTAATTGCTTTAGTTGACCATGATCCTGTTTCAATATAATCAGCTATTCCTTTATCTGGTAAAAGATTTAATGGAACCATAGAAAATTGTAATGAAGCGCCCCCTTGTAACCATAGAACGTGATAATTATTAGGTATTTTTAATAAGTTTTTTACTCTTAAAGTAGCCTTATCAAATAGTTCCATAACCTCTGGACTACGATGACTCATTTCCATTAAACTAATTCCAGAGTTTTTGTAGTTAATAGAAGCTGCACTAGCATTTTTCAAAACAGATTGAGGCAAGCATGCAGGACCAGCACTAAAATTAAATATCTTCATATTATCCTAAATTGTATAAATAGTTTAAAATATAATAATATAAAAATAGCATTATGAGGTATTACAAAAGAACCATAATTATGTTAATTAATTCTTAAATCAATTCCATATACTTTTCCTTCCTTTTCTATTTTTTTTTAATTTTAATCTATCATCTTTATATCCTCTTATCTCTTTTCTCATTTCTTTCATCATTTTATGTTTAAAAACACCAAGAATAGCAACTTGCTTTGGATCAAGTATATTTTCTACTTCCTTTATAAATTGTTTTTTTTGATCAAGTTTTTTTTCTTCTAAATTATTATACTTGATTAAAATATTTCTTACCCCAGTTTTAGAAAAAGATCTATTACTATCTACATCAGTTTTAATTTTATCAGCAATCTCTTTTTGTCCTTCATTAATTTTCTTTAGATCTGACATATGTTTTCTGTAAATAGGGAAAAAACCTTCAGCTTGTTCCGTTTTTAATTCTAATTGATCCGTTAGCCTCCATATCATCATATTTTCCATTCGTTCTCTTTTATTTTTCGCTGTGATTTTTTCATCATTAAACTCTTTTGGGTGAGTATGTAATAAATCTCCTTGACCTATCAAGAACCCAAAAAAAATAATATTAATTATAATTATAATTTTCATATTGATACTCCTCTTCTATTTTAATTTCATCTAAAAATTCTAAAACGTTCCAAATGTCACCGAAAGTAAAAAATGTTTCTTTTAAATCAATAATATATAGACTATCCAAGTAAGTGGAATCAGGATATTCTTCAATGTTTGATTCAACATAGAAATTCGAGCCTAACTTATTCTCAAGATTTTCTGAGGTTTTATTATCAATCATTTTTATTACACTAAAAGTAAGTAAAAATAATGAAAGTAAATATTTTGAATATTTATTTACTCTATTATCATGAACTCTTTGATGCAAGTTATCAATAAACTTTTTCTTATTTACTTTACCATAAAATTTTAAATGATATTCTTCAATCTTTTTTTCAAAATTTTTCATTAATTCAATACTTTTTTAAGATTGTTAATCGCATGATGAAAATGAACTTTAGCAGTTCCAGTTTTCATATTTAAAACCTCAGAAATGATTTTAAAAGGTAGTTGCTCTGCAATTCTAAGTAAAGTCACTTGCTTTTGTTTAGTAGGTAATTTTTCCACAGCATCCCATAATTCCTTACGCTTCCAATCATTTTCTATAGATTGATCTAAGACTCCAACATCTTTTCTTTGATCTAAATAAAGATAACGTTTCCATTTATTTTTAGTAAGCCATGTGTTTGCTTTATTCATATTTACTCTATACAAGTAAGTGGTAAATTTTGAATTAAACTTAAAATTTTTAAGATGTTTATGTAAATTAACAAAAACATCTTGAGCCAAATCCTCCGCCTCCATTTGATTATTAGTAATATTAAAAAAAAATCCAATGGTATTTTCAAGGTGTCTAAGAACTAATTTATTAAAAGAATTAATATCTCCATTTTGGTATTTCAAAATTAAATTTTTATCTATTTCATTCATTTTATATTTTGATTAGACTCAAAAATTTAAAAAAGGTTAAAAAAAATTATCTCTAATTAATTTTATAAACTTTATTTTATAATGATAATTATAGATATATAATAGAGATGTTAAAACAAGCACCAAACAAAAAACAAAAGGAGGCAATAACTCACCCTCCTTCACCATTAATGATTCTGGCTGGCGCTGGTACCGGAAAGACCTTTACCCTTGAATCAAGAATCATTTATATGATTAAAAAATTTAATGTTAATCCAAATCATATTTTAGGAATCACTTATACTGAAAAAGGTGCAAATGAATTAAAAAGTAGAATTGTAAAGCAGATAGGCAAGAAAGGAGAGGCTTTAACAATTAATACCTTCCATTCATTTTGCTTTAAGATTTTAAAAGAATATACTCCTTTAGCATCAATGCAACTATTAGAAGAAAGTGAAGCGATTCATTTATTTTTAGAAAGGTTTGATGAGCTCGGTCCTTTCAAATCAGATGAATTTGCCATGGATCCTCAAAATGCTATAGTTTCAAGTTTTATTCCATTTTTTAACAGAATGAGAGATGAGTTAATAGAAATCTCAAATCTTAGTATAAAGCATAATGAAAATGATAGTAGTCAAGAAATTCACAATCAGTTAATAGATTTAAAAAGAATTTATCCTATTTTTCAAAAATGGAAGCAGAACATCAATGTAATTGATTATGGAGATATGATCCTTTCTTGCTATGAATTACTTAAATCAAATAAAAAAATTCTATCTTTAATTCAAAGGAAGTATCGGAACATTATTATTGATGAATTTCAGGATAACAATTTTGCATTAAATGAGATAATTAATTTAATTGTTGGAGAAAGAAAGCACCTAACTGTTGTAGGAGATGATGATCAAGTTATCTATAGTTTTCGTGGTGCAAATATGTATAATATAAAATCATTTCAAAATAAGTATAAAGAAAATAACAATTTTAAATTTGTAACTCTTGAAAAAAATTACAGATCTAACCAAGCTATTCTTGACCTTGCAAATTCATCAATTATAAATAACATCGAAAGAATGGATAAAACATTAAAATCTAATTTAGATTTTAATAATCAAAAACCAATACGGTTTTGGGGTGAAAAAAAAGAGCAGTTAAATTTTCTTGTTCATGAAATAAAATCATTAAAAAGTGAAGGTATTTCTTTAACTGATATTGCTATTTTATGCCGAACACACAATCAATGTTCGCAAATAAACAATGTACTCCAGAAATCTGGAATTGTAATACAACCTCAGTATAGTTCTTTTTTTCAAATCAAGAAAATACGTGACATTATTTCATGGTCACAAGTTATCGCAAATGGAACTCTCATGGATTCTGCCTTATATCGTTTGATATCGGAAAAATGTGGTTATAAGATTACTAATAAGATTTTTTCAAAATTTGAATTTAAAAATTTAAAATCAAGGTTTGATTTAATATCTAAAGATAAAATGTTAATAAAAGAGAATGTTCAATTATCCAATTTGGTCAATCAAATTTTTGTTTTTAAAAAGTTATTACCAAAAATGTCTGCTAGTGAAATGATATGGGAGATTGTTGAAAAAACAAATATCCTAACTTCAATTGGAAATTATTATTCACTAAACAATAAATTTATCCTTCTCAACGTTGGGCATTTGTTAAAAAGATCTCAAAACTTTACCAAAAGAAATAAAAATAAATCTTCCCTTTACTCTTTTAACAAATATATTGAAACTCTCATGAAAACTGGTGGAATACCATCAATCAAGCCTATTCAATCTCGAAAAAGGAATGGTGTATATGTAAATACAATACATGGAGTAAAAGGTGGTGAATTTCCTGTTGTTTTTCTTCCATTTTTACGATCTTCAAGCTTTCCACTATCGTTTCGAAAACAAAAACTTGTTGATAAACCTCCAGATGATTGGTTGAAATATATTCAAACAACTGATCTAACAGATAGAGAGCACCACCTTCAAGAAGAAAGAAGATTGTTTTATGTAGCAATTACAAGGGCAAAAGAAAAATTATATCTACTGACACCAACAAAAGCAACTTCTAAATTAGTCAAAGAATTACCTGATCATTTAATTGAGGATAAGAATATGAAAATTATAGATGAAAAAGAATATCAAACCTATTCAAACCTAAGAGTTAAATACGAAAATCTAATTCAAAATGCTTTAATTGAAGAAATGTATGATGAAGTTATCAACTTATCAAATGCTTTAAGAGCTATTAAAAAATATGAAAATGGCGAAAAACTTAGTCTAGGAAATCAAATTTGGGAAAAAAACCTAAAGAAAGATTTGAAGAAACCTTTTCAACCTGATATTCCAGAAACTATTTTTCTATCTGCTAGTTCAATTGAGACATATAAAACTTGTCCACTTAAATTTCGATTTTCTAAAATTGATGGTTTACCACAAAATGCAAAAAAGCCACAATTAATTTTTGGAAATATTATTCATAAAGTTCTTCAACGATTTCATGAACCAAATAAAGAAATTTCATCTAATCGTATTACTAGATTATTAGTTGAAGAATGGAAAAAAGATGATTTTGATTATCAAGTCAGAGAAGAAAAATTTAAGGAACAGGGAATCAAAATTTTAGAAAAATATGTTGAAAATATTATTAAAAACGTTCCTGAAGTCATTAAAACTGAAGAACAATTCAGTTTTGATATTGGACCCATAACCATAAGAGGTGCGATTGATAGAATTGATAAAATTGATGAGGGCTTAGAAATAATTGATTATAAAACTAGCAAGACACCTTCTTCAGCAAAGAATAGTCTTCAATTAGCAATTTATTCTATGTATCTAGAACAATTGGACGATTCAGATTTAGGTGGGATACCATATAAATCTTCATTTTATTTTCTCAGAGATGAAGAAGATCCAATAAAAAGCCATTCATTTAGTAAAGATCAAATAGCTGATGCTAAAGAAATTATAATCGAAGTAGCTGCCGGAATAAAAAATAAAAAATTTGATTCAAAAACAGGAAAACATTGTGACTGGTGTGACTATAAAGCTTTAGCTTGTCCAGCTTGGGAAAAAATCTAGAGTAAATTTTCCTATTTCTTCCATAAAGAACTAATTTATAAGTAAAAACTAAAAATTAATTTTATTGTAGTTTTAATAATTGATATTCAATTCTTCCTGAAAATTTGTTTGCATCAAATGAAAAGTTATTGGGTAAACCAAAATTCAAAATAGTATCAATTTCACTCGATACTATTTCGTTAAAGATTTGAATATAAAACAAAGTATCATTTTCTTCATTTTTAAGCAAAAGGTGGGTTGTATCTAAAGAATTAATATTCAAATCTTTTACTATTAAAGTAGACAAAATTTTATCAGATTCTATTAATAAAAGATTTAAATCCCATTTATTATACTCAGTAAAATCATCTCCAAAAATTGAAAATGAAAAATAATCACTCTCATTCATGATTGCAGGCTTATTTTCTAATAATCCATCAGAATATTCCGGAGGAGAAACACATGAAATGGTAAATATCATTAAAAATATAAAAAAATAAATAATATTATTCATCATTTGGATCCAATTCTTTTATTTGTTTGCCTAATTGTAATTTAGAAATCTTATTCATTGGTTTTTCTAAAGCTCTAAAACGAGGTCCTTTCAAATCTTCATAATGATTAGAAATTATATTTATAGATTTACCCAGTACATCAATCTTTCCTGTAAATTTCTCCCATTGATTTTTAAAAACACCAACTAATTCTTGCATTTCACCAGCTTTTTGTTCCATTGCAAAATTAGAAACAGCCTGTCTGATTAATGATAATATCGCGTAAAGTGTTATAGGTGAGCATAACATAATTTTATTTTCTAATGAATAATCGATTAATGAATTATCCTCCTGATTTAAAAAAGAATATATACCCTCATTTGGTATAAAAAGTAAAACATAGTCAACTGTTGAACCTTCCGGATCAATATAGGATCTTTTTGAGACTTCTTTCACTCTGTTTCTCACATCCTTAAGAAATGCTTTTTTTTCTACATTTTTATCTTTTTCATTATCGGAAGCAATGTATTTCTCATAGTGGGCAAGAGGAAATTTAACATCCATATTTAACATTTTTTTATCAGGAAGAAAAAAAGTGAAATCGGGTCTATCAGAACCAGATTGCACCTGTTGTTTATAATTAATTCCTTCCGTTAGACCAATGAAATCAAGAATGTCTTCAACCATTCTTTCCCCCCACTGCCCCCTTGATTGGGAACTTGAAAGAATTTGCCGAAGCTTTGAAGTTGTATCGGATAATTCTCCAACACTTTTTCTTGACTCTTCCATTTGAGATTTAAGCGCAACAGTATTTTCAGACAAACTCTTTAGGTCATCTTTCATTTCTTTCAGAGTACTATCAATTAATTCCTTTTTTTTACCTAGTTGCTCATCTGATTTTCCAAGAAGTGATGAAAATTTATCTTCAGCAAGCTCAAGAAATTTTCTTTGATTATCTACAAGGGCTTCATTCGATAATGCACCAAATTTTGTTTCTAACTGTTCTTGGTTTTTTTCAAAAGTTTCTTCTAAGTATTTTTGATTTTTTTGATATGAATTAATCTCTTTTTCACGCAAAAACCAAACGGATATAGCTCCAATAGCAAGACCAACTAAAAATAATAGTACTCCGTCAAACCCCATATCTTTACAAGGTTAAAGAAAAAGAGTCAACCAATATTCCAGGGCATGAAGTTGCGCCTAGCGAGCGACCACCATAAGTACCGACTTCGGGATTAGTGTATAATCTATCTTCGACTTCAGACAATTCATCACCAAAAAACCTATAAAAAGAATCGTCAAATCTCATGGTTTCAATTGGTGCAACAATTTCACCACCTTCTACCCAAAAACATGCATATCTGGTAAGTCCTGTTATGCGACCTCCTGGATTGTCGCTCCAGTTAAGGTAATGAATATTCGATAGGAATAGACCTTTATCAAGTTTTTTAACTACATCATTATGATTTAAATCTCCAGTTTCCATTCTTGGAGATCTTAAATATTCTCCAGTTTCAGCATAATTTGATTTTAAACCATATTCTTTAGCTGATCTTGAACTAACTAATGTATTTTTTAAATTGCCATTTTTAATAAGGGATAACTCGTTGGATGCCACCTCACCATCAGAATTAAACTTAGGACAGTATCCAGGAGAAAAATCTTCTAAAATTGAAAATTTTGGAGATAAAGTTATATCATTATGTCTCATTTTTCCAAAGCCACTACAACCTTGTCTTAAAGAAGCTTCACTAATACCATTCCAAGAAAACATACCTAAAAAATCTGAAACTGCAGCTGATTCGAACCAAGTCCTGTAATCTCCCGTTTTCATTTTGATTGGCTTTCTTTCCATAAGAGATAATTTTTCTTTACTTCTATTAACATATTCTTCATAATCATTTTGATTCCAATCGTTACCTGAAAATGAACCTTTTACCATTTGATGATTTTGAGTTACTAATGAATAATCTAAGTTATAAGTATCTGTTTCAAACCAATGATTTTGCCCCTTACTGTTTGCATTTCCTCTAAACATTTTTCCATTAGAAAAAATTCCAACAAAATCAACCTCAGACATCACAGGTAAAATCGCATCAACAGAATCTTCAAACATTAGTCCATTTGAGGATTTTTTCTCAATACTAGATCCCAAATTTTTTGGTAAAACTAAAAAAGGATCTTCTGGTAATTCTTTAACTTCTTCACGAAGCCTTGCGATCTCATTTCTTCCTCTTTTAAAATCAAGATCTTTTTTACCTGATATTGTAAATCCACCACTGGAAATTCGATTATTAGAAATAAATTTTAATTCTAATTCCGCATCATCTACAAGGCCCGTTTGCCGAACTGAAGCATTGTTGAAACGTATAAATTGACTATTTTCTCCTGATAATGAGAGTATTAAATCCTCTTCCTTGTTCAATTGACTAAATAATAATTCACTTATATTTTTAAACTCCTTTTCCACTAGACTCCTCCAAAGACTTGAATTTTATCAAAAAGACATGCTGGAGATGCGTGACCAACTCTTATCACCTGATTTGGTTCACCTTTACCACAATTAGGTGTTCCATATATTCCAAATGTGTCAGTATCCCCTACTCCTTTCAAACTATTCCAAAAAGGAGTTGAGATTCCTCGATAGTTTGGATTTTTAAGAGTTTTTGTTAATTTTCCATTTTCTATTAATTTTCCATATTCACAACCAAATTGAAATTTATTTCTATAGTCATCGATTGACCAAGATTTGTTGCTTTCAACATATACACCAAGTTCCACTTGACTAATTAAATCATCAAAACTTTTATCTCCTGGTTCTAAATTAATATTAGCCATTCTATCAATAGGCGCTCTGTTCCAACTGCTCGCTCTAAAATTAGCAACACCATCTAAACCTGATCTTATTTGACTTTCCTGACCTCCAAGACCTCTTACTAGTAACCCATCTTTAATTAAATATTCTTTAGTTGCTTTCAACCCTCCATCATCAAATGCATAAGATGCAAATTCTGATTCTAATGTTGGGTCAAATGTTATATTCATTAAATCAGAACCATATTTTAAAGAACCAAAATCTTCTAATTTAACAAAACTCCATCCGGCATAATTTCTTTCATCACCCAAAATTCTATCTACTTCAAGAGCATGACCAATACTTTCATGAATTTGCAACATCATTTGGTCTGGAGCTATAACTAAATCCATTTCTCCTGTAGGACATTCTTCTGCATCTAAAAGCTCTATTGCTTGCGAACCAATTCTATTTGCATTCGCATAGATTTCATATTTATCAAAATATTCCATTCCCATTTGCCTACACGTACCTCTCATACCCCCAAATGTTCGAGTTTGTTGGTTTGCACCATCAGCTGCAGTTGCACTCAGGTCAAATTCAAACATCAAAAACTCTTGATTAATATCGCTGCCATTAGAACTAACAAAATTAAAATTTGATTCAATTACTTGACAAAGTGATGAAGCACTAACAATTTTTTCATTTACTTTGAGATGTTGATATGCTTCCAGTAAAATCTCATTTAACTGACCCGCAGATAGAGATTGCTTATTTTTTATATAAGGAGATTTATAAGCTCCTTGATGAGGCGGTCTAGCTGTTAAATCAAAAGAATGTACTGCATGTTTTGAGGCAATTTTTGCTTGGTCAAATGCTTTTCTTGCAGCACTAGATATACCCTCTGAAGTCATTTTTGGAGTACCATAATAGCCAAATTGTCCATCAATTAGTATCTCAACCATTATTCCGTGTGTATATGAGGTTGAATTCATAACTGGAACTCCATCTCTTATCATTCTAGGCGTATGAACCTCATAAACTTCTCTTAATCCGACCCAATCCGCAGGAACATCAATTGAACCTAATAGATTTTTTATATCTATATCTAATTTCATAATTAATCTCTTTATATATATTAGTAAAAATATTTATTAAATATCATCATTAACTTATTAATCAAAAAAACTAATACCAATGAATTCATCGAATTAAAATTTAAAAATATATTTTAATATGCCAATAAGGCGTTCTTAGGCGTATTGACTTCGGTTAAGTATGTCATATAGTCACTATAGTATGTTAAATTCTATCATTTTTTTTATTGGTTCGTTTTTTGAAGATCAAAGATAATCAATTAATTTTAATAATGAGGATTAAAAATGAACTACATAACATTAAATGATTTTCCTAACGATAGAGTTAACAATATACACCATGTATTAGATGATTTTTTCAAAAATGATTGGTCTTTTAAAAGGAATAAAAAAAGTTTCAATCCAATTTTTGATATAATCGAAGATGAAAAGAAATATGTTTTTTTATCAGAGATACCTGGAGTCTCAAAATCTAATTTAAAGGTTGAGGTTTCTGAAAAAACGTTTAAAATAAGTGGAACAAAAAAGGCACCTGAGGAACTGAATGAAAAAACAATATTTTTTAATAAATTTATCTTTGGTGATTTTGAAAAGACGTTTAACTTACCAGATAAAATAAATAAAAGTAAAATCGACGCTTCTTTCAATGATGGAATTTTAAAAGTTATTTTACCAAAAGAAAAACAAGTAGAACTAAAACCTAAGCTAATAAAGATTAAATAAACAATTTAATCAAAATAAACTAGGGGGAATTACTTCCCCCCTAGTTTAGTAGGTATTCTATAGTCAAAATAATATTGAATTTTTAATTAATTTTGATTTCTTTAATTAATATCCATACCTTTAATCTAAATTTTGAGTAATAATAGAATATTTAATTCATGTCAAAAGTAATCAAAAACCACTTCTTCCATCTTCCCCTTGATTATTCAAATCCAAAATCTGAAAAAATTCAAATTTTTATTAGAGAAATATCAAGAAAAGAGCATAATAAATTACCATATTTACTTTATCTTCAGGGAGGACCTGGCTACGAATCCCCAAGGCCAATATCTAGTTTAAAATGGATCGATTATGCATCAAAATTTTATAATATTCTTCTACTAGATCAGAGAGGAACAGGTAAAAGTACACAATTAAACATTCATGACTTTTCTCATGAAGAAAATAATGTTGCAGTCGAAAAGATAGCACTTTACAGAGCTGACAACATTGTCAGAGATGCTGAAGAAATTAGAAAATCACTTATTGGAAATAAGAAATGGTCTATTTTGGGACAAAGTTTTGGTGGATTCTGCTGCGTTCATTACCTTTCTTACTATCAAGATAGCCTTGAAAAGGTATTCATTACGGGTGGTCTTCCTCCTTTAAGTGCTCATCCAGATGACATTTATAGAAAAACTTATAAGAGGGTATTTGAAAAAAATCTTTTATTTTATAAAAACTTTCCAAAAGCTCAAAAAAATGCAATAAAAATAGCAAGGTATCTACAAAAGAAAGAAACCTTTTTACCAAATGGAGATAGCCTTACAGTAAAGCGTTTTCAACAGCTTGGCCTTCAATTAGGTTTCAGCGATGGTCCTTCTAAATTAAATTATCTTTTTGAAGATGCTTTTGTAAAAGATGAGCTATCATATACATTTTTAAAAAATATTTTTTCAGAGCAATCTTTTGATACAAATCCTTTATTTACTATTTTACATGAAGCTTGTTATGCTCAAAAATTCAGTACAAATTGGTCTGCTCAAAGAATAAGAAAAGAATTTCAACAATTTAACGATGGTCATGATAATTTTTATTTTACCGGAGAAATGCTTTTCCCATGGATGATGGATGAATATAAAAATTTAAAACCGTTTAAAAATATTGCTTTGGGTTTAGCTGAAAAAAACGATTGGTCAATTTTATACGATAAAAAAATACTAAATAATAATATTGTCCCCGTCGCTGCAGCAGTTTACACTAATGATATGTATGTTGATAGAGATTATTCAATCAGAACCGCGTCCGAAATAAAAGGTCTAAAAATTTGGGAGACCAATAAATTAGAGCACAATGGCTTAAGAAGTGACGGAATGAAGGTTTTAAAAAAACTATTTAAATTATTGAATTGACCTATTTAAAAAATTTTATTCTCAAATGTAAGTTTGAAATTTTTGGCTTCCTTTTTGATGATTTTTTTGTATTTATTAGGACCACTATAAAAGATATGATTTTTGGTTTCAACATTATTATTTGTTAACAATTTTAATTCTTGTTTCCAATCTGGTAGACCGAATTTTGATTTCCCCCAAATATTATTTATCAAGGTAACATTAGTTTTAGTTTTAGATAAATCAGTGGACATAAACATTAACTTTTCTGAAACTTCATGAGCAGATTTATCAATAAAAAATATATTATAAGTGAATATATTAATTTTTTCCTCTCCTTCAATTTCATTTAAAAACTTTGTAAACCATTCAAAGTATGTCTCATTTTCTATAAGCCAATAAAGACTAATTTTTTTCAAGGTTAAATTGTTTGATTTTTTATCGAAACGCAAAGCTATATCTTGAAGAATTGGGGCAATTTTTGATATTCCGTGTCCTACACCGATTAAGATAGCATGTTCTGTGTTAAGAATATTTCTACTTGAAGAACCATAGGGTCCATCAATTTTAAGGTTAAAATGAATGAGTTTATTTTCTTTATATTTTTCGAGAATTAATGAAAACATACTTCTAGTCCAATTATCTATTGACTTAATATGAAGTACTAATTCACCATCTTTATTTATACGAATTATGTTAAACGGGTGCCATTCTACAGAGGATATATTTTTACAATTAACATAAATATAATCACCCGGAACAAATTCAAAACCTATTGATGGTTTTAAAATTATTTCTAATGTCTCAGATGGTAATAAAAAAGCTGATGTAATTTCAGTACGAATATGATTCTTTTTCCTATTCAGAAGAATATTATAATAAGATATCATCTTAGGAATTAAAATTGATTGAAAGAATCCTATTTCCTGAACTTGAATTTCTTTATTTTTTTTGTTTTTATTTAAATTTTCTGAGGCAGAAAGTCCATTATTAGATGTAAGCCATTTTATTGGATTTACAGCAAACCCCTCCATAAAATCAGGAAAATCTTTAGCGATAATTAAAAATTCATTAAAATCAATTTTATCATTTTTATCTATATCTGCCTTAAAGAAAATTTCATCAACAAGTAAAGAAAGTTGAAAATCATCAAAATCAAGATTATTCTGAATAAAACTTTGAACTATCAAAATTTTCAATTCTTTCTTATCTATAAATCCACTATTATCCAAATCATGTAAATTAAATGCAAATTTGATTTTGTCTTTTTTACTACCAAGAATAATTGTTTCAATTGTAGATAAAAATTCATGATGATCAATCCTTCCATTTTTATCCTTATCAAATAGGTCAAATAGTCTATCTGACAAACTCCTATTTGATACTTCGAGTCCATCAAAAAACTCTTGCTTATCAATCAATTGATCTTCGCCAGAAAGTGATCGAAACTTATTCTTTAATTGTACAAGAAAAGGACCAGTAAGTTTATTTGATGTATTTAACAATTATTTTTTCAGTATTATGATTCTATATACTAGGTTAATTTATCTTATATACTTTAATCATTAATAGAACTTTTTAAAAACGATTTATACATGATATATAATACAATTCTAGAGACAATTGGAAATACACCAGTTATTAAAATAAATAATATTTCAAAAGAAATTGAATGTGATATTTACGTTAAATGTGAATTTTTCAACCCTGCCGGTTCTATCAAAGATCGTATCGGTTACAGAATGGTTATTGATGCGCAAAAATCTGGGAGGATTAAACCTGGAGATACCCTTATAGAACCCACTTCTGGTAATACCGGACAAGGCATAGCCTTAGCATGTGCTGTTCTGGGATATAAATGTATCATAACTATGCCAGAAAAAATGAGTCAAGAGAAGCAAATAGCCCTTGAAGCATTAGGAGCAGAAATAATAAGAACTCCAACTGAAGCAGCATTTGATGACCCTGAAAGCCATATACAAGTCGCTCAAAAGCTTCAAAAAAAAATTAAAAATTCTCATATTCTTGATCAATATGCTAACCCATCAAACCCTAAAGCGCATTACGAAGGGACTGCTGAAGAAATCATTGAAGACTTTGGAGAAAATTTAGATATGGTTGTAATGGGTGTTGGTACCGGTGGAACAATTACAGGTGTTGCAAAACGTTTAAAAGAATTTTACTCTGATATTAGAATTATAGGAGCAGACCCTGTTGGTTCTATTTTAGGAGGAGGAAAAAAGGTTTCATCTTATTTAGTTGAAGGTATTGGTTATGATTTTTTTCCAGATGTTTTAGACAATAACCTAATCGATCAGTACATTAAGACAGAGGATGAAGAAGCATTTAAAATGTCTAGAAGACTAATAAAAGAAGAGGGGTTACTCTGCGGTGGTTCTTGTGGGTCAGCAATGATAGCAGCTTTAAAAGCTGCAAAAGGCCTAACACAAAATCAAAAAGTCCTGGTTATTTTACCTGATAGTATCAGAAATTATATGACCAAATTTCCTAATGATAGTTGGATGATTGAAAATGGATTTGAAGTATAAAATATTCTACTTTATATTAGTTCAATCTTTAGTTTGGGGAAACTCAAATGATAACAAAAGAGGTTTTATTGTAGACATTGGTGATCCTGCTCCTGATTTTTCTATGTTACTTACAACAGGAGAAACCTTAAAATTATCTGAATTCAAAGGTTCTACAGTTATACTACAGTTTACAGCTAGCTGGTGCTCTGTTTGTAGATTAGAGATGCCACACCTTGAAAAAGATATTTGGAAAAAGTATAAAGATAAAAATTTACTCTTAATTGGTATTGATAGAGATGAACCACTTGAAACAGTAATTAACTTTAAAAAAGAAATGAAGACAACATATCCTATTGCATTAGACCCTGGAGGTAAAATATTTAGCTTATTTGCTGAGAGAAATTCTGGTGTTACACGAAATATTGTAATTAATCAGTCTGGAGAAATTGTCTTTCTCACTAGATTATTTGAAGAAAATGAGTACAAACAAATGTTAAAAGTTATTGAAAGTCTAGTTAATTAATGTACTACTCTGGTTTTGCTACACTTGAACCTGACTTCATTTTACTAATTGCTTGATCTAATGAATCAAATGCTTGCCTTGCTTTGAATTCATTAAAAAGTGCCTCTTCTTTTTTCGCCTCAAACTTCGCACTCTCTTTGGCGATTTCCCTCGCTTTGTTTGCATCATAGGTAACCATAACAAAAACTCTATCTTTGAAAACCTCAGTTTTTTCTATGTTACATCCTTTTAGTGTCGTATTTACTAGAGATTTTGAAACAGACTCTGTGAATTCTGTGGCGCTAGCACTAGCTCCCATTCCAGAAGACTGCATGTGATCATTTAAAGCTGAAGTTATCGATGTTTCAACAGCTCTTGCAACTTCAACTCTTGCTCTCTCAGTTGCAACCTGCTTTGATAAACTGAATTGAGGTCTAAGTGCATCGCCAACACCAACAAAACGATCCTCAAATTTTGGAGGATTCAAATACCATGAAGGAAGATCTTTGTTCGTTAGTGGTTTTTGATTAGAACCTGCGCATGCAAAGAAGATAAATGTTACAATTGTTGAGAAAAAAATATTTTTATACATAATGTCTTCCTAGAAATTTTATAATTAAATATAACAACATAGAATTCAACTAAATAGGAATTATTTTATTTCAAATATTTTACGGTTACATTAAAGGTCTTTATATTTTTTGATCGATTCGTTAAAATATTTTAACATTTCAGAACTATCTTCGATCTTTGACTCTAATACATCGTTTTGGAAAATAAGATTATTGATATTACAATCAATTGTGTAAAAATTAGCTAGACTACTTTTCCAATTAATTCATACTCATTAACTCGTTCAACTTTTACTTTAACAAAAGATCCTTTTTCCTGATATCCTTTAATATGTACAATGTTGTCAATTTCAGGTGAATCAAATTCTGTTCTACCTATACTAACGTTTTCACTAGCCTCATCCACTAAAACATTAATTATTTTGCCTATAAAAGATTCGTTTTTCTCAAGACTTATATCATGCTGTATATCGAGAATTTGATTTTTTCTATAATCTTTTAATTCTCTTGGGATATCATCACTTAAATTTTCAGCAGATGTTCCTTCCTCCTCTGAATATGTAAAAACACCCAATCTATCAAATTCTATTTCTCTAATAAAGTCTGATAAAGATTCAAAATCTTCTTCGGTTTCACCAGGATAACCAACAATTAATGTAGTACGCAGTGCAATACCTGGAATCGCTTTACGCAACCGACTAATACGATTCCTTATTCCATCTTGACCCAAACCACGTTTCATTGATTTTAAAATATTATCTGAAGCATGTTGTATTGGCATATCTAAATAATTACATACTTTTTCAGATTCAGCTAAAGAATCTATTATTCTTTGTGAAAGATGGGCTGGGTGGGCATAATGAATTCTAATCCATTCTAATTCGTTAATGGTATTTAATTCTTTGATAAGATTATTTAAATATACTTTTCCAGGAAGGTCATATCCATATGAAGTAGTATCTTGTGCAATTACTAACAGTTCTTTGGTACCATTCATTACAAGCCTTTCGGCTTCTTCCATAATCGCAGGAATGGATCTGCTCTTCTGTAATCCTCGCATTAATGGGATACTACAAAAAGAACAAGCATTATCACAACCCTCTGCAATTTTTATATAAGCATAATGGTTAGGTGTCATGAGAGATCTAAAGAAAAGAGGATCATCTTTTGCATAATCTTTTCCAGTTAGAAAACTTACTATTTGCTTATGATCGTTACTTCCAAATATTCGATCTACTTCAGGTATTTCATTTTTTAATTCATCTGGATATCGTTCTGAAAGGCAGCCCATTACTACCAATTCCTTTAAAGCTCCCTCTTTTTTCATTTGTGCAGCTTGAAGAATTGTATCTACCGATTCTTCTCTTGCTATATCTAAAAACCCACAAGTATTAACAATTATTGTTTCTGCTTCTTCAATATTATCAGTAATAGAAATATTTGTTTTTTTTAATCCACCTAATAATATTTCAGAATCAACTAAATTTTTTGCACACCCTAAACTTATCAAGTTCAATTTCTTATTATTTTCAATCATGAATCCTCTTCATTTAAAACTCCTAAAAGACTATCAATATAGATAGTTGGATCAAAAGCTTCTAAATCGTTCAGTGTTTCTCCTGTACCAATATATTTTATAGGAATACCAGTCTCTATGAAAAGAGGAAACAAAATTCCTCCCTTTGCAGTACCATCTAATTTTGTAAGAACCGCACCATCAATCTTACAATATTTATTAAACTCTTTTGCTTGTACCAATGAATTTTGTCCTAAACCAGCATCTAAACTTATCAAAGTATTTACATTAAATTCAGTAAAACGTTTTTCAATTAATGTATACATTTTTTTTAACTCTAGCATAAGATTATCGCTTGTATGAAGCCTTCCTGCCGTATCCACTATCACAATATCAAAATTATTTGAAGAAGCTGACTGAAGTCCATCAAATAAAACAGAACTAGGTTCAGAAGTGTTATTATTATAAATAATTTTACAATTAATTCTTTCACTCCATACTTTTAATTGTTCTACAGCAGCAGCACGATATGTATCACAAGCAATTAACAGTACTTTTTTTCCTGATTCTTTATATTTGTAAGCAATTTTTGCCGCTGATGTTGTTTTTCCTGCACCATTTATTCCAATGAGCATAATTATTTTAGGTATGCTACCTTCTACAACTTGTTGCTTCATTTGGAGGATGGTATAAAGATAATTTTTGACATCTAGTATTATATCATTGGAGTTATTTTTTTTAATAACATTTATTACATTTTCTACTGTATCAAATCCCATATCTGTTTCTAATAGTTGCTCTTCAAGGTCTTCTAAAACATCTTCATTGATACCTTTATTTAATAAGTTGTAAAATGTATAATTAAACTTATTTCGAGTTTTATTTAAAGCATTAAATAGTTTATTTAGCATGAGCATCTCTTATAGAATTAATAAATTCTTTTAAGTATAAATAAAAACTAACTGTTAGTAAAATAAATGCAACATAAATAGAGGTCATTTTCAACCAAGGTAAAGCTGTAAACTCGAAAATATGAAGAAAGATTCCTAATGCAGTAATGTTAACGGACCATTTTCCCCACCAATTTGAATGAAGAATCATGTATTCATAATTCATACAATATATAGCAAAGCCTGCGATAATTACATGCCTGCCTAAATAATAATAAAAAAACCATAATGGAAATTTATTTATTCCAACTAAATAAACTAATACTGAAATAATAACTATAAAATCAGCAGCAGGATCAATCCACTTCCCAAAATGTGTCACTGCTTTTGCTTTTCTTGCGAAATAGCCATCTAAAGCATCTGAAAGTGCCGCCAAAAGAATGAGAATACCAGTTATCCAATTCCACTCTGGATTAGCCATGCTGTAAATGATTGGAATAGCTGAAAGAGCTCTAAGAATACTGATAAAATTAGCCAGAGTAATAATCCTACTGGGATCCGTAATTTTATTGGTATTCTGATTATTTTTGATAATTGAATCCAAGATTTAACTCTGAATGGCTAATGTATCAAAATCTATAACTTTATCACAAAGTGATCCAGAAAACTTTTTATCATGGGATACAATTATAAAATGTTTATTTATCATAGATTCCTTTAGATAGGATCTTAGTAAGACTCTTTGATTCCATCCTAACCCAAAACTTGGCTCATCTAATATCAATACTTGAAATGAACAATGAGTTAGAATTACTATTAATGTTATGCGTAAAGTAACCCATGACATTTGTAGACTATTAAAAAATTTTATATCATGCCATTTTATATTGAAGATCAAAAGTTTCTTTTTAATGGAATTAATTTGATTTGGTTTAAGTAACTTTAAATTTTCTAACTTTTTTAGAAAGTTACCAAGTTTAGTTAATAATAATAAATTTTCTGGAAATTGATCAAGATATCCCACTTTTAAATTTGAATTTTCACCTATTAAGAAATGTAAACTACCTTTTGAGGGTTTTAAATCACCAAAGCATAATCCAGCTAAGGTGGTTTTACCTGAGCCATTATTTCCTAAAAGACCTAAACATCTTGTATTTATAATATTTATAGAAAAGTCGTTAAATATTACTTTTCCATTTCTATAATTAAATTTTAGGCTATCAATTTTAAGTGTTAAGTATCCTTTGGGATTTAAAAGTGCATTATGGTTCTTAGCTTTATATTTTCTGACATTTTTCAAAGATTTTGTACTTAAAATCCATTTACTTTCACATTTAAATTTTAAATCTTCATAATCTGATGTACACCAAATAATTATTCCATTATTTTTTATAGTCCATTCTTTTAATAAAGTTATGGATCGTATTTTATTCTCCTCAGATAAAAAAGATAGACCATCATCAATCATTAATATTTTTTTTTCTAATTGAGTTGCCGTAATAATATTAAGTAATTCTTTTTCTCCACCTGATAAAAAACCAGGATTCATTTGTTTATCTATGGGCCCTGAAAAATTATTTAAACCTTTATAAACAAATTCATCAATCTCTTGATGAGTTTTCTGCAGGCATTCGCCATTAAAGGCTAATTCACTTTGTACAGTCCTGCATACCAATTGAGTATCAGGGTTTTGATTAATAATAAATATATCTTCAAAATTTAATTGACTTTCTATATTAAAATTACTTCTATGACTAGATGTTTTTTCAAAAAAAGATTTTAAAAAGTAGCTTTTCCCAACTCCACTTTCACCGTATACAATATGTAGACCTGGAGAAAAAATCATTTTTTTCTTATCATGTAAATACTTATCAAAAGTAATTGAAAATTTTAAATCATTCATTAGTTAAATCTTTAATTATTCTATTTGTTGCACCTAAATTTGCTTCAATAGTTCTTTTTGAAGTTTTACTTTTCTGATATAATTTTTCTTTATCTTCAATTAGTTCCTCTAAAAAAAAAGAAAATTCAATAGAGTTGTTTATTGAGACCGCACCTCCATTTTTTAATAATTCTTCTGCCTCTGGAGAGTTATTATACTTAGGACCTATTATAATTGGTAAACTAGCTATGGATGGTTCCATAATATTATGTATCCCTGTAGAAAACCCTCCTCCAACATAGGCTATTTTTGCTATCCAATAGAGTTTTGCAAGTAAACCTACTGATGATATAAGATAAGTTTTATTTTCTGGAAAGCTCAGATTTCCATCTGATATAATTTTAACATCTTTATTACTTCTGTTAAACATCAGTTTTATTTTATTATTTTTTTTCTTAATTGGATCATGTGGGACATATATGATTTTCCAATTTGGAAATTTATTATGGGTTTTTATTAATCCAGGAATAACAATTTCATCGTCTTTGTCATGAGTACTTGCAATTATTATTATATTTTCTCTTTTAAGAATTTTCAATTTTTGAACATCCTCACTTGTATTCTGAAACTCATCATATACATAGTCAACTCTTGGATTTCCAGAAACCAAAACTTTTGTGTTATGCCCATTTAACCCTAAAATAATTTCAAGGTTTTTTTTATCTCTTTCAGTTACAACATGTATAAAGTCTAGATTTTTGTATATAGTTTTATAAAAAGACTTGATTATTTGGTTAAGCTTATTTGAATTATCATCAATAACTAATGAAGTAAGAGTGGTTTCAATATTTCTAAATTTTGCTAAAAATAAAAAATTAAACCATATGTCGTAAGATGAAAAAACAATTTTTTTTGGTTTTATAATATTTAGAGTTTTACCAATTATCCATATAAAATCAAAAGGAAGATAGAACTTTAAATCAAATAAATTATCTCTTGCGTTATTATAACCTGATGAAGATGTAAAGCTAACAACTATTTTGATACGTGAATTAATCTCTCTTAACGACTTAAGAACAGAGGTAATTTGAAAATATTCACCTAAACTGGATACATGAAACCAATATATATCATTTCCTCTATTAAACAAATTTGAATTAGTTCTTATTACTGATAGTGATTTAAACTTTCCTAAAATACTTTCTCTTACTTTTAAACTAAATAGAGAAAAAATCATTGCTGTAAGAAATAGAAATGGATAAAAAATATTATATAAGAACAACCAAAAATAAAACATATGTTATAATTTAGGTATACTGTTCAAAACATCTTCAGGATTTATTAAATCCATACAATACTGCTTTTTACGATAACATCTAGCACTTCCATTTTGAGAACAAGGTCGACACCAAATATCTTTTTCAATATTAATTGAACTATCTAAGTTTACTCCCGCTCCGGTCTCCCTTGAAGTAGGACCTAATATCATTGTCACAGGTTTTCCAATTGCCTCTGCTGCATGAGTTAAACCAGTATCGCTACCTATTACATACTTTGATAATGATAAAATAGATAGTGCTTCGCGAAGTGATGTTTTCCCAGCAAAGTTATGAATTTTTTCTTTTGACTGTTCTTCTATATCAAAACAGATATTATCTTTTTTAGTTCCAATTAAGACTACATCAAAATTAATTTTTTCAATTAATTTAATATAATACTTTAGTCTCCACTGCTTTTGCTTCCAAGCAGCCCCAGGGATAATAGTAATAAATTCATTATTAACTAATTTGTTTCTCAATAGTGTTTTTGTTTGTTCTAGTTCTGATTTAGTTACTTTAAGATATGGTTTAGGTATTTTTTGAACTGGAATAGAATTTATACTTATACAGTCATGATACATTTTCAATGTTGAAAATTCTTTATCAAATGTGTTTATGAAAAAGTTGAATAATAAAAATCTTTTAAATCGTGGTTTATGTAAACGAAATATTTTTGACTTATTACCAAATAATATTACTCTAGACCTCAGTGAATTATGTAAATCAAAAATTATATCATAGTTTTTTTTTATTAAATAGTTTTTAAAATGAAACAATTTATTCAGAGTGTCTGTTTTTGATATTGAAAGAATAGCATCAATGTCCGGATGAAACTCTAAAAGTGGTTTAAATACATCCAATGTTAAAAACGTTATCTGTGCATTTGGATATGAAATCCTAATTGTTTTCAAAGGCGAAGTCGAAAGAATAATATCACCGATAGAGCTAAATCGGATGATCAGAATTTTCTGATCATATTTCATTTTATCTATTTCACTCTACTCTTATTAAAATTTACAAGATTAATAAGGGCCGTTTTGTAGATTGTATCTGGGTAAGTAGATATGGATGCTAGTGCTCGATTTGAATATTCATCAAGTTTACCAATTGCATAATCTACACCACCTGTATCCTCTATGATTTTATGGATTTCAGAAAGAATTGAATTATTTTTTCTTTTTGATTTTAATAGTTTTTTCAATCTTCTTTTATCTGCCCCTTTCATATTAGACATGGAATAAATTAAAGGCAAAGTCTTCATATTTTTTTTAACATCACCTCCACTATTTTTCCCAGTATCATTTTCAGAACCCATCAAATCAAATAAATCATCTTTTATTTGAAATGCCATACCTAATGACTCACCATAATTATGTGTTGATGTTCTATCGGGTTCTGTTTTCGTAGTGGTTATCGCCCCTAACTCACAACTCGTAGCAATTAATGATGCTGTTTTTTGCCGAATCATATCAAAATAAACACTTTCTGTCATAGAGCCTGTTATGCTCTTTTCCAACTGGAGAATTTCACCAGAACTTAACTTTTCAGCAGTACTGGATATTTTTTCAAGGGCATCAAAATCTCTAAGTCTTATCATATTTATTAAGGCCTTACTTAGAATAAAATCTCCCATTAGGACTGAAATCTTATTCTTCCAAATTTTATTTATTGATGGCTTACCTCTTCTCTTTGTAGCATCATCAACAACATCATCATGTATTAAAGTTGCTAAATGTAGTAATTCCATCATTGCAGCTGCTCGATATGTATTTTCATTTGGTACACCACATAATCTTGCTGATAAAATAGTTAGGATTGGCCTTATATTTTTTCCTCTATTTCTTATCATGAAGTTAGAGATAGTGTTTATTAATTTAACATCAGAATAAAGCGCCTCGTCAAACTCTTTTTGAAAAAGCTTTATATCCTCTGAAATAGGAAAAGTTATATTTTTAAGACTTAAAATATCAGTAAACATCTATAAAAATTACTATTTTCTTGAATGACTATTCAATCAGGATTTATCACGGTTGACCAGCCAAGATATACCTATACTTAGTTCATATAAAAAAATTAGAGGAAAAGCCATAATAATCATAGAAACAGGGTCTGGCGGTGTGATGAATGATGATAAGACTAAAATAACAATTATTGAATGCCTCCTGTAATGTCTCATAAATGCAGGAGTAAGTAGCCCGATGATAGATAGTAATAAAGATAAAACAGGAAGCTGAAATATTAAACCTGTTCCAATTAATAACCACGTTAAAAAACTAAAATAATACTGGATTGAAAAATTATTTTCTACTTGTCCTTGACTTACGCTACTAAAAAATTCTAGTGAAAAAGGTATTAAAATAAAATATCCAAAAGACACACCCAGAATAAAAGATATAAATGAGAAGAAAACTATCGGAATCGAATATTTTTTTTCATTTACCTTTAAACCTGGTGAGATAAATTTCCAGAATTGATAAGTTAAAATTGGTAGAGAAATTATAAATCCTGATACAAATGCAATAAACCACTTAATTAAAAACATTCCTTGGACAGAAAGAACTTGTAAGTTGATTGTTGTCGAGGTCTCATAAGTTGGTTTTAAAAGAAAATAGAGAATGTGATCCATAAATTGGAAAGAAAAAATTGAACCAATTAGAATAGAAATAACGGACTTTATTAAACGCCACCTAAGTTCCTCTAAATGGTCAAGAAATCCCATTTCATGATCATTTTTATTCATACTATTTATTTGCTAATAATTGTCTTACTATCCAATCAATATTTAAATCTGAAGGAGATTTATCTTTTAATATCTTTTCAAATTTATCATTCTGGTAATCTGTCCAAAATTGGTTTTCTAAATGCTCTGATATTTTATTCTTAACTCTATTTTTAATCCTAGTAAAGCGTTTTTCATCAAGAACCCCTTTTTTTTTCATTAACTTTTTCAACCTATTTATACCAATAAATAATTCAACTATTCCTTCTCCTTTTGTGGAAATAACATTAAAGACCTCTGGTTCTTTTTTTATATTTTTAGAAAAGTAATGCAGAATATTTTTCAATAAAGAAGCCAATTTATTCGCACCTTTCCTATCAGATTTATTTACTACAAATAAATCGGCAATCTCAATTAATCCAGCCTTCATCAGTTGAATTTCATCACCTGATTCAGGAACTAATACAACAACTGTAATATCTGCTGTCGAGGCTATATTTATCTCACCCTGGCCAACACCAACTGTTTCAAAAATGATAAAATCTTTTCCACTCGCTTCAAGGATATCTCCTACTTCATGTGATTTACGAGCTAAGCCCCCTAAATCACCATGACTAGCCATACTTCTAATAAAAACTCGATCATCCCACATGTATTTGTTCATTCTTACTCTATCACCAAGAAGCGATCCACCAGAAAATGGACTAGTTGGATCTACAGCAATAACTCCAACTGTTTTTTTATTAAATAAGATTGTCTCTATTAACTGATTAGTTAAGGTACTCTTACCTGCACCTGGAGGACCAGTTATCCCTATTCTTAAGCTTTTATTATTTAAATCTAAATCTTCGAACGGATTATTATGAAATGTTAGGTTATTTTCAATTATTGTTATCGCTTTTGATATACTTAAATGATCATTTTTATATATTCCTTGCAAAAGACTTTTGGACATTTATGAATCAAACTCCTTAACAAATCTTTTATAGTTCTTTATAACTAATTCACGTCCCTCACGTCTGATGAACTTTTCTTTTTCTAATAGATTAAGTGCTCTAGAAACAGTTTCTCTAGAAGTACCCGACATGTTTGCAATATCTTGTTGTATTGGTATTTTGGGTATATTCACCTCACCATTTTTAATAACACCTTGTTCATCTGCAAACCTTAATATACATAGTGCAATTCTTTTTTCAGCATCACTTAATGAAAGACTAGCAATTTGCCTATCGCTTTTTCTTAATCTATGTGCCATTTCTTTAAGTAATTGAATAGCAATTTGAGGATATTCTTCTAAAACAGATAAAAAGTCTTTTCTATTTAAAGTTAAGACTTCAGTTTTTTCTAATGCTATTACATTCGCAGATCTAGATTCGCCATCTAATAATGCCATTTCCCCAAAAAATTCACCTTTATTTAGCATTGCCAAAATAACTTCTTTCCCATCTTTACTTAATCTTGTAACCTTTACGCTACCCTCTGAAACAAAAAAACACTTTTCACCCTCCGAATTTTCCATAAATATCAAACTTCCGGTTTCAAAATTTTTGGTAATCATTCTAGATGATATATATCCTAATTCTTTGTCACTTAGGTCATAAAATAGAGATACAGACTTCAAAAGATTATTTTTATCCATATTGTAAAATACAGAATACCGGACACATATCAAATTTTATAAAAAATATTTTCAATATTGTTCTAAAAATAGAGTCTTATTTACACCACCAGATTATTGACTTTTTGTTACAATAAAGTGTAATTTTATTATCTTCAATTTAAAGGAAATAATAATGGATAGACATCCACAACAAATTAAGAGAGAACGGCAAGATATAAAAAGAAGAGCAAGAAATGTCGATGCCCTGTCAAAACTTAGAACAAACGTAAAAAAAGTTTTATCTACAACAGATAAAAAAGAAGCTCTAGCTATCTATCAAGTAGCGGTAAGTGTTATTGATCGTGCCGTAAATAAAAATCTTATTCATAAAAATACTGGTTCACGAAGGAAAGCCCAGATTACTAAACATTTTAATTCACTAAAATAGTTTAAACACCTAACTATCAGATACCTGGTAGTTAGGAGCCTCTTTTACAATTCTTACTTCATGCGGGTGATTTTCTTTAATACCTGCAGATGTTATTTCTACAAATTGAGTTTCTTTTCCAAAATCTGATATATTTTCACATCCACAGTATCCCATTGATGACCTTATGCCACCTAGTAATTGATGAATCGTATTTCTTACAGGACCTCGAAAGGGTACCATGCCTTCTATACCTTCTGGTACTAATTTTGTTGCCTCGGCACCTTCTTGAAAATACCTATCTCCACTTCCTCTTTCCATTGCCCCCATCGAACCCATACCACGGTAAGATTTATACTGCCTACCTTCATAAAGGATAGATTCACCTGGACTCTCATCCATACCAGCTAAAATACTTCCCAACATAACAGAATCTGCACCAGCTGCAAGAGCTTTCGCTATATCGCCACTATATCTAAGTCCTCCATCTGCAATCACAGGAATATTATCTTTTTTTGCTATATCAACGGCGTTTATTATTGCAGTAAGTTGAGGAACACCAACACCAGCAATCACCCTAGTGGTGCAACTAGCTCCAGCTCCAATTCCAACTTTTACTGCATCTACACCATTATCTATAAGAGCCTTAGTTCCTTCACCTGTGGCGACATTTCCAGCTATAATTTCTATATTTGAATATGAGTTTTTAATATTATCAATAGCCTTAAGCACACCTTTTGAATGGCCATGAGCAGTATCAATAATTATTGCATCGACATCAACGTCTGCTAGGGCTCCAGCACGATCAATAGAATCATTTGAGATTCCTAATGCAGCAGCTACTCTTAATCTTCCATTTTTATCTTTACAAGCTTCAGGATAATCTTCATTTTTCTGTATATCTTTGACTGTTATTAATCCAGTCAAATTATTTTGATTATCGACAACTAGTAATTTTTCAATTCTGTGCTTTTGTAATATTTCCTTTGCTTTTTCTAAGGATGTTCCGAAAGGAACAGTAATTAAATTCTTGGAAGTCATTCTCTCTGAAATATTCAAATTATTGTTTGTCTCAAAGCGAATATCGCGATTTGTTATAATTCCAACCAGATTTCCTTCCTCTCTTACTACAGGAAGTCCACTAATTTTATATTCAGACATAATTTTTCTAGCTGCATGGATAGTTGAGTTTTCATTGATCGTTATTGGGTTAAGAATCATACCACTCTCAGATCGTTTTACACGGTCAACCATATTTGCCTGTTTTTTAATTGACAGATTCTTATGTATCACACCTAATCCACCTGTCCTTGCCAATGCTATTGCCATATCTGTCTCTGTTACAGTATCCATTGCTGCGCTTAAAATAGGTATATTTAAATCGATCTTATTTGTAAGCCTAGTTCGTAAGCTTACATCTTTTGGTAAAATACTAGACTTTTGAGGTACTAATAAAACATCGTCAAATGTATATGCTTTTTTAAAAGGTGGTCGATTTTTCACTTTTTCTCCATTATAAATTATAATCAACTTGATTTAATAAATCACCAGTTTCTATGTAATGCTTTAAGAGAGTAATCTCAGAGTAAAGAGATCTATCTCCAATGTGAAATTCACACTTATTTTTGACATATGAAATTATTTTTCGAATGCCAGATCCAGATTTCATGTTAGAGCTACAAATATAATTAACTGCACAAGCAACAAGAAGTTCAATTGATAAAATCGTACATACATTTTCTTGTATCATTAATAACTTATTCCCAGCCCATGGTGCCATACTAACTAAATCTTCTTGTCCTGCTGATGAATTAATGGAATCTACACTTGCAGGATGAGCGAGTGTTTTATTTTCTGAAGCAAGAGCTGTTGCAGTAACATGAGCAATCATATAGCCTGACTCTAAACCAGGTTTTATTGCAACAAATGGTTCAAATTTTCCTTTTACCCCTTTCATAAAATTATGAATTCTTCTTTCTGATATAGCACCTAGTTCAGAAAATGCAACTGCAAGAGAATCTAATGATTGAGCTACATGCTCCGCATGAAAATGACCCGAGCTTGCTATAGTTCCATCTTTTAAAATTAATGGGTTGTCACTTACACTATTAATTTCATTATTAATAATTTCGGCTGCATTTTCAAATATATCTCTGGATGCACCATGAACATGAGGAATACATCTAAAACTATAAGGATCTTGAACCTTATCACAATCTTTATGAGAATTAATAATTTCACTATCTTGGAGGATATTATAAACAATTTCAGCTGTTTTTCTCTGACCTAAATGCATTTTAGCTTCATGAATTTCTTTTCTAAAGACATTCAGACTTGAATAACTATTTTCTACTGATATACCACCGACTACATCCGCTGAATCCATTAAAACTTTGCCATTTAATAATGTTTTTATTGCAATAGCTGTTGAAACTTGAGTTCCATTGATTAAACTTAAACCTTCTTTAGGTTCAAGTTTTAACGGTTGAATATTTAATTGATTTAGAATATCTGATGTTTTTGATCTTTTACCATCAAAAAATACCTCCCCCTCTCCAATTAAAGATAAAGCCATATGCCCCATTGGTGCTAAGTCACCACTAGCCCCAACAGATCCTTTTTGAGGTATAACTGGCAAGATGTCATGGTTGAGATATTCGATAATTTTTTGAACAACTTGAAGCCTTATTCCACTATACCCTTTTATAAAAGTTAATATCTTAAGATAAAGTATTACTCTTACTAAGCCAAGATCAAATGGCTTACCAATACCTGATGCATGGCTTCTTACTAGATTCTCTTGCAATAAAATTTGATCTTGATCACTAATCGAAACATTACTCAATTTACCAAAACCTGTATTAACACCATAAATAACTTCAGATGAATATAGTTTTTTAGTAAAACTCTTATGAGAATTTTTAATATTTTCTTCAGATTTTTTTAAAAGTTTAACTTTTATAGGACCTTTAAAAAAGCATTCAAAATCCAAAAAAGTATGGTTTCTTTGATCTATAGTTATATAACTCATTTGAGAATTTATAAATTAAGAATCAGTGAAGCTAATTAATGTGAAGTTTATTTAATTGAGTCCATTTGTGAAAAAGGTTCAATCTCAACGGGTAATGAATCACTGAAAATTCTCCCATATCTTTTTGTAACTATTCTATTATCTAGGCAAATAAACCTACCTGAATCAAAACTGGTTCTGATTAATCTTCCAAACCCTTGTCTAAATCTAATAACTGCTTCAGGTAAATTATATTCCATAAAGCTATTACCACCCTGTCTATTTATATATTCAGAATAAGATTTGACTAAAGGCTCGCTTGGAACATCAAACGGTAACTTTACAAGAATTAATATTTCTAATAAATTACCCGGCAAATCAACACCTTCCCAAAAACTATTCGTCCCAAAAAGAATACCATTTGATTTTTGATGCATACCCTTAATTATAGCAGGCCTTGATGCACCTTTTATTTGTGCGAATAAAGGTAGTGTTCTTCCTCCAGGTTTTTCACGAATATATGAGGCTGTTTCAGTTAAAGTATTAATTGAAGTAAATAATACCATTATTCTTTTAGAAAGCGATTTATGAAGATTATAAATAAGATCACCAATACTATTTGGATCGTTTACAATTTCTTTATTACCACTATATTGATGATAAATTACTTGTTCATTATAATGGAAGGGACTAAAGTACTCTTCTTTTAAAAAGTTTATATTGTTATCTAGACCAATACGTTTTATGAAATAATCAAATGAATCTTGAATTTTTAAAGTAGCAGAAGTTAAAACACAGTTCTCTATTCGCTTAAAAAAAGAATGGTTAATAGTTTCAGAGACATCAATTAAAGAGGAGTGCATGGATATTATTAATTTCTCTTTATCAGTTTTTGGAGATTTGTACTCCCCTTCCAACCAGTATACATATTCTGTGCTTTGATCCTCTGTTAGATGAATTAAAGATTTTAACAACGAATTACAGATTTCTGTAGAGCGTTCTAATGTAGAGTGTAATGCTGGAAAATCTTTTCTACTTTTATCAATTTCAAGAATTGAATTTTTAAGTCTTTCAATACATGAAAAAATTATCTCTAATGATTTTTTCATATTCTTTAACTCTATATCCAAATGTCTATATAAATTGTCTAGACTATTTACTATCGGTTTATCCTGGTAAGATCGTTCTGAAGAAAACTTGCTCTTATTATCTTCTTTAAACTCGCTCATTAAAGTTTTTAAAAAACCATATGAATCTTTAATAGACTCTTTTAGAGCATCTCTTTGTTCAATAACATCTTTATTAATTTCACCAATTCTGTTTAATATATTATTCCAACGAGCAGATCTAGAAAATGAAGGGTCCATTGTTTGCAGTAAATGGGTTACTTGTTGTTCACTCCATTCTATCCTGAACTGATCATAAGCAGACTTTACAAGATTATGCGCCTCATCAATGATAATATTTTTATAGTCTGGTAAAAAACCTGGTTGAGCTACATCTGTCATTAATAAAGAATGATTTATTATAATTATATTTGCTCGGAAAAGATTCTTTTTTAATTTTCCGTAGAAACAACCATCATTTTTTTTACATAATTCTCCTGTGCAAAATCCTGGCTCGCTACAAATTAAAGATTGCAACCAGTTCCTTCTTGAATTAAAAAAGCCAGAACACTCTGAGATATCCCCAGTCCTTGTCCAAAACATCCAAAAGATAATTGGAATTAAAGCTTCTAAATCTTGAATATCAAGAGTTCTAGAATCAGATATAATCCAATTAAGTCGAGTCTTACAAATGTAATTCCTTCTACCTTTTAACATTATTGCCTTTATCGGAACGCGAAGAGCTTCCGATAATTGTGGTAAATCTTTAAAAAAAAGCTGATCTTGCAGTGGTTTAGTATGACAAGCAATTATGGTTGGTCCAGAGCCTTCTAAGTCATAAGAACTTTTATATGCTCCAAATAAATATGCCATAGATTTACCAAGACCCGTTCCTGCTTCAATAACACCAAACTTTCCATTATTATTGAGAACTTCTTCAACTAGCTTAGAATATTTTATTTGATTTGGTCTTTCTTCAAAATTTGAATAAACTTCATTGAGTAAACCATTATTTCCAAAAACATTTTCTGCTGTAATATTCGATAAATCATTCACACCGTCACATTTAAATGTATTTTTTTTGAAAATCTCTTTATCTGAATTTGTATTCAATCCCTGGGATAATTCACCAATACGAGTTAGTTCATTTCCTAAATTAATATATAACTTTTGATTTGGAACTTTAGACCCTTTTAACATTGCATTAACTTTGGAAATAAGCTCTAAAGGATAAGTAGATAAAATATCTAACATTTCTAGAAATATTAATCCGGTATTTTCAGTATCTTTTTCTGCTCTATGTGAACCCTCTGATGATAAACCAAATGATTCAGAAAGTGCACCTAAATTAAAAACTGGTTGTTGAAATAAGACACTCCTAGCTAGTTGTAATGTGTCATATTTGACAAAAGTAGGGTCATCTCTTCCTAACCTATTACACATTGAGGAAAGAAATTTTTGATCAAAACTTATATTATGGGCTACAAGAGGAAGATCTCCTAAAAACCCTAATAAATCATCTATAATCATCTCTTCAGTTGGACAGGATTTCACCATTTTATTTGATATTCCGGTTAATCGAGTAATCATACTAGATATATTCTTTTCAGGATTTATTAATTGTACATATTTGTCTGTTATTTTTCCATTCTCGAATCGAATAGCAGCAACTTCGATAACCTTATCATTTTTAGAGTCTAGACCTGTCGTTTCAAAATCAAAAGCAGTAAAACTTGATAATTCTAATACTTCTAACAATTTAATTCTATCCAAAGAGTCTCCAATTACGATAATAAAATTTTAAAATAAAATAAAGGGTTTGATAATTCTTCTTTTGGTATTTCATGAGCTAACATTCCAGCTATTATTTCTTGAACATCTTTATTCCTTGCTGCTCTATTAATAACAAAGTTTAAAAGAAAACTTGACTTTGCAAGACTTTGTAATCGAGTACTTGTCTTTAATTCTTTTCCTATTTCTTCCCACAGTATTTGATCATACTTCTTAAAAGAATTTTTACTAAAATCTTTTTTAGTTTTCGATTCTGCTAATATTTGCATAGCATATTTTCCTGATACCATAGCATTTCCAATCCCTTCGCCAGTAAAAGGGTCAATTAAACCTGCTGAGTCGCCTATCAGCATAAATCTATCTCCACAATTTTCTCTATGGGTGCTTCCACAAGGTAAGTTCCACCCTCGTGGTTTTTCTAGCTTTTCAGAGTATTTAAATCTTTTTTTAAATGGCCCAGATTTAATAACTTGATCCAATATTTGACTTAATGTTCTACTATCATTTTTAGCATGATTTTTACTTAGACCTATACCAACATTTGCTTTATTATTTCCAATTGGAAAAAGCCACAAATAACCAGGGTTAACTTCATTTAAATAATGTAATTCTATTTGATCAGTTAAACCTTTAACATTTGAATAATAACACCTTATTGCAATGGAGGTGTTTTTCATATCCATTTTATATAAACCTGTTTTTCTTGCAATGATTGAGTTTGCTCCATCTGCTCCAACAACAACTGAAGAATGAATAATTTCATTTTCACCTTTATTATTAATTCCTTTGACACCAACAATTTTACCATTTTTATAAACTAGATCTTTAACTTTAAAGCCTTCTTTAGTGTCTGTGACATCTTTTACCTTTTCGAATAAAAAATTATCAAATATATGGCGCGGAATAACAAATCCTTTTGAAACATAATCTCTTTTCTTTGTTTTTGTTAAATGTAAATTGAATTGATTATAACTGGGACTACCAAATGTAATACGATTAATTGCTGCACCTTCTAATTTTTCTACATCATCTAATAAATCAAGCTCCCTCATTATTCTGATACACTTTCCAGAAAGTGCATCACCACAAATTTTATCTCTTGGAAAATAAGACTTATCTACAACAATAGACTTCAAACCAAACTTTTTTGCATATAAAGCTGCAGCTGATCCAGCTGGACCACCTCCAACAATAATAACATCATACATTATATTTCTTCATCTAAAAAATCAACAGCAAATGAAGGGTAAGCAATACCGTAACGAAAATAATTAGTTATCCTTAATATAAAAAAAAGAAAAAATAATGGGAGAATAAACCAAGGAGCTCTTACACATAAAAACATAGCGAAAGTAAAAAGTGGATAGAATCTTGCTCTTTGCAAATGTCTTACATGCCTAGGCCATAAAAGAGCAATTAAAGCATAAGGTGAAGAAACCATTCCTGCCGTGCTTATTATTGGATCATCAAATATTATTCCTAAAGCGACCGCTAGTAGCATAATAAGTAATGAAGTAAATAGGTAAATCTGTTTATTTTCCCAATTTAAGACATCCCAGGTACCATTATCTATATTAAGGAGTAATTTAAATTGAAAAATTAAAATACAGGATACAAGAGCTAGATAATATGGAAATAAAAGAAATATATCATTGAACGTTGTACTGAAATTTACATATCCAAAAAACATGAGCATGAAACCTATGATACTATGATGTATAATTTCCTTTAAATTCAAAATTTTACTTCCAAGGCTCCATTTCTTGTGATGGAATAAGTATAAAATAAAAAATATGCTTGTTAATATTAGTTTTAAGCTGCCCTCGATCCAAGTAGACCAATCCCAGTATGTGTACCTGTCATAGGAATGTGTATTTACCACAACTCCTGATACCACAATTGTCCAAATTGAAAATAAATGAATAAGACCTAGCCTATCAAAAATTTCACCAATATCAATAAAATAAGGTTTTATTTTTTTGTAAAAACTAGATTTTTTTGTAAATATCTTTTCTATTAACATCCTAACCTAAAATGGCATTTCCTGTTAATTCTAAAATAATCTCATTGATTAAAATAAAACCTATTAAAATTGCAGAGATAATAAAAAATATTTTAAACATCAAGACGTCCTTATTAAAACTAAAAATCTTTTGTCCTAGCTCTTTAACAAAAGACTTTACAGTCCATTCTTTTAAAATAAACAACGCTGTAAATAGTCCACCAATAGGTAACATATATTTAGATGATAGCTCATCCATAAAATCAAAAAATGTCTTTCCCATCCACCCTGTTAAATTAACACCCCCTCCCATAGATAAAGAGCAAAAAACACCCACAATTGTAATAATAATACCAAAGCCAATTGTGGACTTTTTTCTAGACCAGCCTTTTTGATCAATAGTGTAGGCTGTTACAACCTCTAAAATTGAAATAGCTGAAGTGAGTGCAGCCATAAATAGAAGAGTGAAGAAAAGTGTACTCCATACAATTCCGTATGTTAATTGTGGAAAGATTGAAGGTAAAACAAAGAATATAAGACCTGGACCACCTGCTGGGTCAGCATTTAAAGCAAAGACTGTTGAAAAGATCGCAACTCCTGCAAGCAATGCTATAAATGTATCTAAAAAAATAACCCATAAAGCCGACTTAATTAAATTTTGTTTTTTATTTAAATAGCTACCATAGGTTATCATGGTTCCCATACCAAGACTTAGAGTGAAAAAAGAGTGACCAAGTGCCAAAACAATTGACGATGCAGTTAGGTCAGAGAATCTAGGAAAGAATAAAAATTTAAGCCCCTCTGTTCCACCAGGCATCAACAAACCTTTAATTGCTAATACAAACAGTAATAAGATTATAATTGGCATTAAAATTTTAGACCAGGTTTCAATACCTTCCTTTATTCCATTAACAATAACATAAATACATAATGACATGAATACTACTTGGAAAAATATTGGAGACCAAGTTGACTGAATAAAATTTGTAAAAAGAGTTGATGCAGCATCCGTATTCCCATCTAGTGGACTAAATCCACCGGAAATAGATATAGTAATATATTTTAAGATCCATCCACCAACCACACCATAAAATGATAAAATAACAAATGCTGAGCCAACACCTAAAAACCCTGCATATTTCCATTTTGTTTTAGGTGCTAAAACACTAAATGCACCAACAGGACTTAATTGTGTTTTTCTTCCAATTGCGAATTCAGCAACTATTAAGCTTAGACCAATTATTAGTATAAATAACAGGTAAATAAATGTAAAAGCTGCTCCTCCATTTTGACCAGCAATATGAGGGAATTTCCATATATTTCCAATACCAACCGCTGAACCTGAAGCCGCTAA
The DNA here is from genome assembly GCA_965660855.1 of uncultured bacterium. Lineage (GTDB taxonomy): Bacteria > Fidelibacterota > Marinisomatia > Marinisomatales > UBA1611 > JAOLAV01. Next base: position 51,459 of record CBFIBM010000008.1, read on the forward strand.
AATAAAACCTAATTTAGAGCCCCATTCTTCTCTATTTTTCATCAGTATTTTCCTTATTTATTTTTGCAGGATTTTCAATTGAATTATTCATAACCTCATTAAAATCAATAAAATGTTTATCCACTATAGAATCTAGCATGGAGTAAAAATATATAATACCAACCCACCATGCATATTTATTTCTTTTTTCAAGATATCTATTTTTTCTTAAATCGTATTGATCAGGATTAGAATCATAATCTTTATATTTGGAAGAATTTAATAACCAATAATTAATTGCTGCTAGTTCTGCTCCAATTAATATTATTGATTTGACTATTTTTTTATTTTTTATTTGGCCTAATCCGGGAATCAAATAATATGGAATATTTTTAGTTTTTTTTTCATTTGAGTCTACTTTTTTTGCAACCAAAAAATTACATGTTACAATAAATAAAATTAAGTAAAGTTTCAAAAAATTAATTCCTAAAGAGTTGCAATACAATCTATCTCAATTAGTGCACCTAAAGGTAAGGCTGATACTTCGATAGTTGTTCTAGCTGGATATTCATAATTTTTAAAAAACAACTTAAATGCATCATTTACATCATTGAATTTTTTAAGGTCTGTTACAAAAACATTTAGCTTCAAAATTGAACTTTTATCGAGACCTACTTCTTTTAAGATTAAATATATATTATCTAATACTTTCAATGCCTGCTCTTTCATACCTCCATTGATCAATTCTAATTTCTCTGCATCAATTGCTATTTGTCCACTTGTGAATAATAATTTTCCCTCTACAACTGCGGTGCTATAAGGTCCAATAGCATCAGGTAAATTTTTAGAAGTTATATTTTTTTTCATTTTTATTAAAATTTATTTTCCAGAACTATACAAGGAAGCCCAATATCATCATTTAGTTTCCTATAAGCTTCATTATCAATTTTTTTAAGAAAAAACTCACCTACTGCAGCTACAGTTGTTTCAAAAAGATGACCTCCATATGTATTCATATCGTGATCACTCAAAACAACATGTGCGTGAGGAAAAGGAGCATCATTATTCAAGGTAATATTTCCCTCAAAACTTACTAACTCAAGAATATTGTCAAATTTCTTTTTTATATATTGTTTTTTTAAAATATCATAAGCTCCGATCTCGGTATTTTTAACTGCACCTATGCCAGAAATTTTTGCATTACTTATATTATTTTTTATGCAAAACTGTGTAAATGTTTCCATGATCTTTTCATTTTTTTCAATATAAATGAAGTAATCATCATTTATTTGTTTGTATTGCATTTATCTATCCTTTTAATTTTTTGAGCACAAGCTTTTCTGTTTCATCTATAATCTTTTTCATGTTTAAACCTTTTTTACCCCCAGCCGTAGCCAGATGGGACTTTCCGCCTCCTCCTCCTCCCATAAAGCCACCAATATCTTTTGCTAATTTTCCAGCGATTATACCAATTTTATTTAAATCTTCGCTTACTATTACGACAGCTGAAGTTTTGTCTAGTTCTTGATTAAAGACAACTGCTATACCACTCCTTAATTTTCCATAGATTTGGTCACCAATAGTTCTAAGGTCGATTTGACTACTTTCTAAGTTTTCAATTAGAAAACTATGGTCCCCTACCTTCTTAAATTTATCTGAAAAATTAAACGAATGATTTTTATTAATATTTTGTTTTAATTCTTTTTCTAACTTCTTTTTTTCGCTTAATAAATCATCAATTCTAGAAATAATTTTATTTGGAGCAATATTTAATAAATTTTGAATTTTATTAATTATTAAATCATTCTTTTGCATTCTGTGGATTGATTTATTACCAGTGACAGCAACCATTCTTCTTACACCACTTGATAATGATGATTCTTCGATAATTTTAAAAGATCCTATATCTCCGGTTCTTTTGACATGGGTTCCCCCACACAGCTCCATGGAGAAGTCTCCTACTTGAACTACACGTACTTCTTCATCATATTTTTCTCCAAAAAGTGCTTCAGCTCCATCTTTTTTTGCATCTTTAAAACTTTTTAATGAAAATAATAATTCATGATTTTCTAAAATTTCATAATTAACTAAATTTTCAATTTCTATTATTTCATCAATTGTTACTTTATTAAAATGTGTAAGATCAAATCTTAAATAATCAGATTCAACGAGTGAACCAGCTTGATTAACATGATCTCCTAAAACAATCTTAAGTGCTTTGTGAAGTAGATGAGTAGCTGTATGATTTCTTTTAAGCTTTGATCTCTTTTTAGAGTCTACTTCGCATTTAACTTTTGAAGGTTTAATGAAATCTCCTTCACAAACATGTATAATCGAGTTATTATCCTTTATAACATTAATTACATCTAACTGAAAACCCTGACCAGAAATAATACCTATATCACCAACTTGCCCCCCAGATTCTGCATAAAAAGGTGTTTTATCTAGGATGAGTAAAATTGAATCACCTGTTTTGGTATAACGCATAATATTTGATACAGACTCTAATGTATCATAACCAAGAAAGATAGAATCTTTATCATCACTTAAAACTTCCCAATTTAAATTTTCTTTTTGAACTTTAAATTTTCCAGATTTTTTTGCTTTTAGCTTTTGAGCACTCATTAGATTTTCAAATGCAATTAAATCTATTTCAAGATTCCTTTCTTTGGCTAATAACTGAGTTAAATCTATAGGAAACCCATACGTATCATATAGCTTAAAGCTCTCATCTCCAGAAATGATTTGAACCTTTTTATTAGAAATAATTTTCTCAAAATGAATAAGACCTCTATCTAACGTTTTATTAAAAGATAATTCTTCAGACTTGATTACTTTTTGAATATAATTTTGTTTTTCTAAAACTTCAGGGTATATATCTCCCATTAATTCTCCAATTATTGGGACAAGTTTAAATAAAAATGGATCTTTTAGATCAATTTTCCTTCCAAATCTTGAAGCTCTTCTTAATATTCTTCTAAGAACATAACCTCTCCCATCGTTTGATGGGATTGCACCATCAGCAATTGAAAAGCAGAGCATCCTTATATGATCCGCAATAACATTATGAGGAATAGGATTTTTTTTATAGGATTTTTTGGATATTTCTGAAAGCTTTTTAATTATAGGTTTGAATAAGTCCGTATCATAATTACTTTTTTTACCTTGTAAAACTGCAGCTATACGTTCTAAACCTGCTCCAGTATCAATGTGTTTATTAGGAAGTGGACTTAGTGAACCATCTTTCAAACGATTATTTTGAATAAAAACAAGATTCCAAAGCTCCCAGTATTCATCAGACTCATTAACTCCTGAAGCTTTTTGATTTTTTAGATCATCACCAACATAATAGTGTATCTCGGAGCAAGGACCGCAAGGTCCAGTATCTCCCATCTCCCAAAAGTTGTCCTTTTTACCCGATTTTAAAACCCTAGTATTGCTAATGTCTGTTTCTGATTTCCATAAATTATAGGATTCAATATCTTCTTCATAAACAGTGACCCAGAGTCTACGCTTATCTAGTTTCCATTCTTTAGTAAATAATTCCCATGACCACTTAATTGCATCCTTTTTGTAATAATCACCAAAAGACCAATTACCAAGCATTTCAAAAAAGGTATGGTGAAATGAGTCTATACCAACTTCTTCTAAGTCATTATGTTTTCCTGATACTCTTATACACTTTTGACTATTTACAACTCGTTTATTCTCAGTTTTTAATTCATCTAGAAAAATTGGTTTAAATTGATTCATACCTGCATTAGTAAATAATAAGCTAGGATCATCTAATGGAACAACCGAAGAACTAGGAATATTTTTATGGTATCTATTTTGAAAAAATTGAATAAAAGTCTGTCTTATTTTTTTTGAGTTCATTTTAAAATGTAAAACTTGTTTCAATGCTAGTCATATTATTCATTTCACCTGAATCAGAGACATCACCATCTCCGTTTAAATCATTGAATGTTCTTCGGAAAACATAGGTGAGTAGCATACCATTACCTAAGTTTAGCCCAATATTATAACCCATGATAGTACTTTCAGAATATTCAAATTCAAAAGGGTTTGGGACATTTCGTTGTTGATAAAACCATGTTGCTTTCTGTATTTTGCTTATGGATTTCTTTAACCCTAGAATTGTGGTAAAACTTTTATTTGTTTCAGTTTCAAATTTATTCTCAACAGAATCATATTGTTGACCATTGAGATTTTGAAAGGATAACCTAGCATCAACTAACGAACCTAAGTCCAAATTCAGTGAAGCGAAAAATCCATTTTGTTTACCATATGTTCCTAACTTTTTTGCTTTTGTAACAATCTTACCTTGATTGCCATTTATACTTTGAAAAATTGCTCTTTCTATTTCATATGATCGATCGAAATAACCAAATTCAAAATTTCCATTAGGAACCATTCTAAACTCAAAATTTAACTTTGCAATGCCTAATCTTGCAGAAATCCCAAATGGTATTATTCCATATCCAGCATCTATTTCTTTATCGTTAATAGGGTCAGTTGTTTTACCTAGAAGTGCTGCATATTGCGAATAGGCATTAATATTGACTCCAGATTCAGAGTATATAGGAAATCCTATATCAACAGCAAAAGCATTAAATGATTCTTTTTCTTTATTAATATTTATAGGATTAGGCTTTCGAATGATACTAGTATCTAAAATTACGATAGTATCTAAATTCCAACCTGGAATTTTGTTACTCAAAGTATCTGTTATACCGTCTCCATCGATATCCCATTCTTCTTCTTCATCATCTGCTAAACCATCACCATCAGTATCTACCTGCCATTTTTTATTGTTTGGAAAGTCATCTACCAAATCAGGAGCACCATCATTATCCGTATCCTTTAACCCTAAATATTGATTTCTGTCTCCAACCCATGAAAAACCTAAATTAAAATTATATGAAACTGGAGCAGATGCGCGAAATCCAGTTAATCCAAAATTTTCCTTGAAGTCATTTGTAAAACCATGAATATTTACCCCGAATAGATAAGATTTAAATTCCATTCCAACTTTTCTATCTTGTGGGTAAAGTAAAGTGTTGGAGTAATTATTTAAAAGAATACCATAGCCCATAATTACATTATTAAGTGCACCTATTTGAAAATAGTTTTTCTGCCATTTATTTCCGTACCGTACATAATAAATTTTATCCACTAGTGTATTCTTAACATCATTTCCTGATGAAAAATTCCAATCATCATCATGTATATTTCCATCTTGGTCAATATAAAGTACCAAATCAAAAGCCACAGATAACTTTCCAAATGGGATAATTGGGCGTAATGCGATTTGATTCCAGATTTTCCCGTCAATGGTAACTGCACCAAATGCACCTTCTAGCGATTTTTGATTTGAAATATTATTATCAACTATATCATTATCTTGGCTAGAAAGTGAAGAAAAAAGAAAGAATAAGAGAAATAGATTAGATTTAAAATACATTTTTCATCAGATTTATATTGATAAAATTAGTATTCAGCTAGAAATTGAACAATGGGTAAATAAGATTCAATTTACTATTATGATAAATTTAATTTGAGAACAAAAAAAATAAGTATGAAAAAGAGTATAATATCTATCCTTTTTTTTTATCTAATATACTTCAAGGAGAAAAAGCTCGCTTGGATGATATCTCCATAAGCTCAAAAAAGAATGGTATTATAGTGGAGTTTATTTGTACTTCAAGTATCCAAGAAAAAAATATAACAGGTTGGCAATCTAATTCTGGATGGTTTTATATCACTCTTTATAACTTTGATGGTGATTCCACAAAATTTTATCCAAAAAATATACCAGAGGAAATTTCAAAATTTCAAATTATCAAGTTAGATGATTCTATTCAAATCGGCTTAAGAACATTTAACAAAATTGATTATATCGAATATCAAACAAAAAAAGAGAAAAACAGTGTTATTGCTACATTGCATTATTCAAAAGACATACTCGCTCATGAGTTAAAAAATCATCCATCTATGAAATATACATACAATAAGAGAAAATTTGACGGTGTCAAAAAATGGCTTTATCTAACAGGTTTCTCTATTATAACCTCTAGCTTATTACATAATAATAGTGATAGCAGAAAGAATATTCAATTGACTACCGGTTCTGGAATAATTGCCATAACAGCAATTTTAGACCTAATTGGTTTTTTTTAATGAAAGAATCTATTATATACTTTTCTTTATTTTGGGTAATTGGATTTATTTGTTTAGGCATTTATCTAAGATTTAAGTTTAAAAATCGATTTGATGAATTAAATGATAAATTATAAATTTTTATTTCTTTTTATTTCATTGGTATTTTGTCATAATACATCTGTCAAGAAATCTTATGAATTATTACTGGATTCGACATCTTTTAACCATGCGACAACAAGCATAACAAATATTTTAAGAAACGATCCTATCCATCTTTCAATCGATGAGATCGGAGAACTATCTAAGTTCGGATTGGAATATTATGATGGATCCATAAAAGTGCTAAAGCCTACTTACTTAGATAACTCATATGAAACGGAACATTTTAAATTTCATTATACATTAGATGGAAATGATGCAGTAGCAGATATTGAATACGTACATTCTATGGGACGAATTTTTGAGCAGGTATGGAATTTTTTTATTGATACTTTAGAATACACGCCTCCTCCTGAAGTGGACCCACAAAATGAAAAATTATATAATATTTTTATCGAGAGGTTGCCTTCTTATTATTTTGGAATAACATATGTTGAAAATTATAGTGAAAATAATTATTCATGCACAAGCTTTATAAAAATGCGTAATAATTATACAAGTTCCCAATTTAATAATAAAACAGAAATTGAAAATATAAAAGTAACTGCTGTCCATGAATTTTTTCACTCAATACAATTTGGATATAATTGTAATGAAGAATTATGGTTCATGGAAGCAACCGCTGTTTGGAGCGAAGATGAACTCTTCGATGAGATAAATGATTTATATAGGTATATACCTTCATGGTTTTCCAATCCGCAAAAATCATTATCAGAAGAAAGTAATCATATGTATGGATCATTTATTTTTTTCCAATATATTGATGAGCATTTAGGTGGTAGAAATACAATAAAAAGATGCTGGGAAAATTCTAAAGAATTAAGAAACGATCAATTTAATAATCCTATTATAGCCATAGACAATGCATTAAAAGTTGAAAATTCCTCCATTGAAGAAGCGCATAGTCGAATGAGAGTTTCAAATATTATAATGACTGATAATTCAAACTTAGATCATTATAACTATGAGGAGGCGAATAATTATAATGAATTAATAGGCGATCAATCGTTAGAAACCATAGTTTTTGAAAAAGGAAGCTTTGATTACTTTCAATCTAATATTTCAAACGCACTTTCTTGCTCTTATTATCAGATTGCTACTGAAACTCCAATAATGATTGAATTTGAATCATCAAATGAATTTTTAAAACTAATTACTATTATCAAATTAAAAGATGAGGAAAGTTGGGATATTATTGATCAAAAAAACGTAAATATTGACCCGAATATTAATATAGAGTGGATAAAACTTTTAGTCCCAAGGGGTAATGATAATGAGATTAATTCAGAGTACTTAATATCGATAAAAGATGGTGAGAATAAAGATTTTACATTTTATCCTCCATTCCCAAATCCATCGACTTTGAATGACGTGTTCTTCAAAATTCAAATTATAAAATCTCAAAATTTTCATTTAAAGATTTACGATTTACTAGGGAGGCAAATATTAAGTGAAAATTTTAAATCAACTGGTGGTGAGATTAAGAAAATAAATTGGAATAAATATGATGATGTTGGAAGGAAGGTAAGTAATGGAATTTATTTTGTAGAACTTAAAGGCGAAAATAAAATAATAACTCACAAGACATTATTGTTTAACTATTAAGTTTAAATTGAATCTAGTAGTCTTTCAATTTCATTCAGAGTTTGAGTATAATATTTATAATCAATTTTATATTTAATTTTATAGCTTTTCTCTTTTTGATTTTTACTTTCCATATACACTGGTGCTCCTACTTCGGTGAGTGCTATATTTTTTATATTGGTTAAAAAGTCTTCATATTCATCTAAACTTTTATTGTACAGCTCAATTTTTTTAAAAACTTCTTGTAATTCTTTTGAGAAGAAAGAATTTGGTGAGCGAAAAAAAGCTGAGTTAACTACCTTATTAAAATCCTTGAGTTTTATTTCTAACTGAGATCTTTTATATCTTATTTTAAAGAGAGTGATTTTATAATCCTTAATTTCATCTGAAATAAAAACTAATTTTTTCTTTTCTTTTTTTAAAACTTTATTAATCCTAGAAATACTTAAATAAAAAAATTTTTTACTTTTCTCAATTTGTTTACTTTTTATAGCAATTTCATTTCGTAAATCGTTATTTCTTCCATTTTTATTTGAGTTATTCAAAATTAATTCTGAAGTATTTAACGGAATACTTTTAGTTAAAGTTTCAAATTCAGTTAATATTGTATCTATTTTGTTAATCGATTCTTTATACAACTCAAATGACGGAGCTAAACGGTCGTAATTTCTCATATCTGTGTCGATAAAATATTTCAATTGCTTTCTTATCAAATCATCAACAAAAGGATATTCCGTTTTACGATCTTCTATCCATTTAGAAGTTTCAAATATTTTCACATCCAATGAATGCCTGTCTAAAACCTTCCAAGATTTTATCCTACCTGAACAATCTATAAATAAAAAAAGGGTTCCTGTAAGTACAAAAACCCTTAAAAATATGTTTAAATTAGTAATCAAGTTTTTAAAGTGTCCATTTTATTTAATTTTTGTAGGTCCGTAAATCCTCCAATATTTTCGCCATTTATAACAATTTGAGGAACTGTTCTACCCCCTGTTATTTTATATAAATCTTCTCTCGACATACCTTCTCTTTCTATATCAATTTCTTCATAGTCAATACCTTTTTCATTTAAAAGTTGTTTTGCATACTTACAAGGGCCACACCATGATGCGGTATAAACTATAACCTTTTTATCCATTATTTAATTAATAATATTTTTTGAAACTTGGATTTATTTCCATATTTCGCTAAAACAAAATAAGTCCCAGATCCAACTGAATTTCCAAATTTATTTTTACCATTCCAGGAAAAAGTATAATTCCCAGGAACAAGCGTACCGATTTGGATTACTGAGATTTCTCTTCCAAGGATATCTAATATACTTATTTGACCACTTTCCGTTTTAGATATTGATAATTGTAAAGTGGTTGTAGGATTAAAAGGATTTGGGTAGGGAGGTTTTAAATTAAAACCATGAGGTATGAAATCATCATCTATTGATAATGGAGCAACATAATTATCGGGTGCTTCTGTAGTAAACCTAATAATTCTCTCATTTTCTAGTATGGCAGCTCCTGGTGCATAGACATTGTTAAAGACATATTGGAGTCCGTAATTTTTTTCTGGTGCCTCAATTCCTACAGTTGAATAGTTTTTAGTAACATCAACATCCTGTATTTCCAAATATTGGAAATCAATAACACCATTTTCACTTTCAGTTGGCATCGAACTTTGATTGTGTAATATTATTTGAAATGTTTCTTCTGTTATTTCATCATATCCATTTAAAGCTCTTGACCATTCTATAATGAATTGACCATTTTCCTCATCGTACCATGTGTAAACATTAATCCAGATATCGTTTTGACCATCGCCATCAGTATCTAAGGTTTCTAAATCATCAGAAAAAGGTGCTAGCAAGGCTTTTGGACCCATATACATAGGTATTGACATGTTCCAAAAATAATTGATATCACAGGGTTCAAAAGATGCCCATCCATTAGAATTAATAGTAATTTGATTATAGTTGACACCATGATATTTAAATGTAAATGGAAGTTCTAAATCAACATGATCATCATCATCTAATTGATGGTGAGTACCAAATAATCCTCCATAATTTGGGTCTAATTCAACCCAATTAAAAGTTGGTGTATTAAGATAACCAGTATCGGTATCATCGTATGCCCAGTATCCAAAATTATTTGGTGAAACTGGATAGTTGCTAGAGTTAGGAGCTATTTCCAAAGAAATTTCTTGTGAGTAAATATTTATATTATCTTTCAATAACTCTACAAAGAGTGTAATCTGACTCCCATAAGATACATCTGATAGTTCTATATTGTAATTTGTTGAATTTATATGTTCTTCAAAAGGTAAAATATCTAATAAAAAATCAGTTTCATTCATTTCCATATTAACACCATCAGAAACTGGGGTTAGTTTTATGAAAACTGAATCTATTTTTGAATTGGAAAAATTTGAAAGTAAAATAGTTGGTGAAAAGATTTCTCCAGGCGAAGGGTTATTTAGAAAATTTAGATTAAAAGCTAATGGGTTAAAATCTATGCATATTTTTGATATGATATTATTTTCACTATTCTCTATAGCGGCTACTATTGAGTTTCCTAAATCTGGTTTAAAAGCAGTAAATATTAAATTGTTAAAATTGACGGACTCTCCCGGACTCAGTTGAGGAAAATTTAATATAAGTTCTTGAGGTAAAACGAAATCAGAGAATTTTAAAATCCCTTCAAACGAACCCGTAGTTTCAGTTTGAGAAGTATTTTTAATTTCAAAATTTAAATTTACGGGAGAGCCAAAGGATGGCTGTGCTTCATCATCTTCTAAAATAAATGTAAGGTTCGATAATTTTAATCCTTCAGAACTTTCAACTTGAAGAGATTTATAACCTTGAATAAACATTTTTTTATTAGCATAGATATCGATAGGACCCGTATTATCAATATTTAGAGTTGAAACAAATTCCCCATTAATATCGGATATACCTTTTTTAAGTATTTGGTCATCTTGCATTATACTTATAACAGCATTAGCTATGCGGTTTTGTTGAGAATCTTCAATAATTAACTTTATGAACCCATCAATATTGGAAAATTCTTGTATGACAATTTCAAATTGGTTTGGGGTATTTAAATAGACTTGCAAAGAAGGATCACCCAAAATATTATATACATGTGAGTAAAATTCTTGCGCTTCACCTGGGCCCGATTGTGCAGGAAATTCTTTTACTAATCCATACTGTCCAGCTTGCATGGCAGGACCCAATTCAACAATTCCATGATTTAACATAGCATCATACATATATGCATTAATTATATTATTATATTTAGTACTTGTATGTAAATCAGAAGGTCCAACAAATGCTACTCCACCTTTGGGAACTGTAGGAGTTCCTCCGCGAATTATGGCTTCCGCAAGACATGGGTCTACATTATTTGCAAAATCATTTGAATTACAGACATAACTCATAAACACTGGAGTTAACCATCCATTATTTAAGTCATTTACATCGTCAACATGGAACTCTGGATAATGCCATCCATTTGCATCTCCCCACCCTCGATAATTAACTATACCTGCTCCATTGTTGATTAATGGAATAATATAAGAGGCTCCTTGCTGTATTGGTGGATAAAAAACAGTATCAACCTGACTATAACCAAAATCAATTAGCTCATCTCTTAGCCAGTAAGATGTCCATTTTGGGGTTACAGGTATAGGGTATGTATTAGAATAATTACCTGCAACAACAATACCCCTACTTAACCAGTCAGAATTATATTCAAGTGGGTTTCTTGAGTAGTTGATAGTTTTGGACATTATTACAGCGAGATCAGATAATGAATCAATTGATAATCTACCTATAAACACATCGGGAATATTATCATCTCCTAAAAGATATGAATATTTTTGATCTGTCACATCATTTTCAGGTCCATAATAAAATGAAGGTAATTCTGAAAATCCGTCAACATCTCCTATCAATAAAACATATTCTAACATTGGATCATCTATTAGAATTGAATAAATACTTTCCTTGATTCCTTGGGCTGTTTCACCTGCCTCTGACAATGACTTGATATATACATCAAATCCTTGAGATTTTTTAAAAGAAACAAAATCATCTAAGTAGTTTATGATTCCGTCTGGAGCAATTATAAGATAACTGCCTCTTTCAGAATTAAATTGAGATGGTAATATGTTATAATTCTCTGATACTAAATAGGAAAAGGATAATGGAACTTTTTGACCAATAATTTGGTCCTTACTTTTTCCTCTAAAAGACATTGTATCTGCCTCAGTAAAATAAACTATAAATATAAGATATATTAATTTTTTAAAATAACGCATTTTTTTATTGCCCGTTTATTATTTGATTCAATTTGAATAAAATACATTCCTGAGCCGTATTTTGTTTCATTAATGTTTTTAAAATCAAAAACAAAGTTTTTGCTTCCAGGGATCATATTCAATTTTTTTGAAAATATTTCTTGACCTAAAATATTAAATATTTTTAACTGTTTTACTCCACTGTAGTACTGGTTAAAAGAAATTTGAAATCGACCATTTGATGGATTAGGACTTATATTACTAATTTTCAAGGGTATTGAAGGGATTGTATTAGTTGAACTATTAGATAGGCTTAAATAGTTATCTTGAACTGAAAATAATTTTATTCCAGCTATATCCCAACCTTCATAATTCACACTATTATCTAATAAAAATTTTAATCTGATTTTGACTTGGCTAAAAGTAGAATCATTAATTATTGTAAAATAATTATTCACAAAAGTATTATTTGTTGATCCAGATATTTTTTTGTCATATAAAATATTATTATAATTATCAATTATCTGAATATTGATAAAATCATGATCCCACTCAGTTTCATACCTATGGTTTAATTGTAAAAGAATCCTATTTTTATTTTCAACATTGATAAAATTTGTTTCTATAATTTGAGAGGAAGTTAAAGAATCAATATTTGCATAATGCTGATTAAGTTGAGAACTTAAAATGCCATTATTGAACACCCAGAATCCTTGCATCGTTTCCCAAACCCATGGATTATCTGAAATCATATTTTCAGATTCTAATATTGGGATATCAATTGACATATTTTGATCAAGGACAATTCTTTTTTCCCAAGGAACTAAATTACTTGCCTCATTCATAGGAATCACAATCTGATATTCATCACTATGCAACTCAAAATAATTCTGACTGGTTGTCAGAAGTTCAATAGATATTTCATCAAATTCAGATTTAAGATGTGCTGTGATAGAAGGAACATCAAAAGCATTATTTAAAATATTTATTTCAAGATTAAACTTTTGAGACGGATCAATAAAAATATCATTATTTGTAATACCACTATTATTTGCTACGGATATAACCTGTTTATCATTATAACCTTTAGCTTTAACTAAAATCGTATAAGTTCCTACATCTAATATTCTTCTATATCTTCCAAATTCATTTGTTTTTCTTGGGGATAATACTGACCCAGTGTGCTCCAGAATTTCGACAACTGCTCCTTCAATAGGTTGATTTGTTTCACTATCATAAATAATTCCAGTAATTTGAGAGGCATCTGCATAATATCCTATAGTTCTATCCATTAAATATATCATAGCAGGTTTTGTTCGCTCTATGGTATTTTCAATTAAAATACTGTCTGGTTGTAAATTTGCAGTTCCACACTCAACTAAGTACTGAAATGATCCAGTAGCTTTGTAAAACCAATCATGTATTTTACCATTTCGAGACCCACTAAAAACCGATAAATAGGTACTAGTTCCATCTTCAGTCGGAATAAGACCAGAGAAATGATCTGATATTTTTTTCATAATATTGAGGTCAGGTGATTCCTTTACTTCTTCCCACTTCCATGAGGTAAATACTTTCTCTGATAAATTTCCAGATCTAGAACTATGCCACACAATTGAAAATACAAAATCATTTTCAAGTGCCAAATTTCTCAAGGCTATGGATTCAGATTCTGAAAAAGGTTCTTCTCCTTTGTAGTAATCATAATGGGAACCATAATCAGAATTATCAGGTTCAAGAAATGTATCTCCAAATGCCCAGTTAAATCCAAAATTTCTATTTAAATCAACTCCATCTACATCATTCCCAATGGATGGATCAAAATCAAAAATACTATTAGGATATGGACCATTAGGAGAGAAATCTCTTTTATTTTTTCTATAACTAAGATCATGACCATCATGGACTACATTTAATCCTTCTGGGTTTAAGGTTGGAATTATCCATATATCTAAATACTCTTTTAAAATATTCATGTGCGTGTTAATGCTGGGGTCTGGAAATAACAAATCATTGATAAGATCAAGTACAATTTCAACACCAAGTATTTCTTCAGCATGGACTTGACCTACAAATAATACCCTTGGCTCGTCTTCTTTAATGGATGCATTATCAGAAATTTTAATAGCTATTATTGGAATATTCTCTTGAGAGGAATATCCTATTGTATCTATCATTAACCATTCATTTAGTTCTTCGATATTATTCAGAGAATCTAAATATGAATAAATTTCTTGTGTAGAATGGTATCTACTATCGATTTGTTGGGCAGAAATATAAGATAATAATAATGTAAATAATATTTTATTCATGTTTTACTTTAAATATGTTATTTTACCTCTGTATATATTTGATTTTGATTTAAATACATAAAAATATAATCCACTTGATACGGTCGTTCCATTTATCATTTTTCCATCCCAAGAAATTCGGTGGTGACCCTCTGTATTCGGTAAAATAAGTTTGCTAGTAATAATTTTACCATTTAAGTCATAAATAGTAAAATCTAATGGTTCTTCACTCGGGACAAAATAATCAAATGATATTAAACCATTAAATGGATTGGGATATGCACTATTAAGTGAAAATTTGCGGGGAATTTCACAGTCGATACAAGGTTCCTTGACTGTTAAATATTCTGACTTTGTGATTATTCGCCCATAATAGTTTGCCAAATCTTCTTTACCAGAGCTTCTATAATCTACCCAATCAAGGAGATATTCAGAGTTCTGGTAATTTGTTATATTTACATTTTGCTGCTTATGGTATGCTATACAAACTGGAGTACCATTAACTTCAGTTGTCATACCATTTCCCAGAATAAATCCGCTTCCATATAAATCTACACCATTGATTAGCAATGGATCATCATTGTAATATCCTCTTCCATCTTCCCAAACGATAAAAAATTCGTCATCCATAAGATGCTTAACCAGTGGATTAAATTGATCAGTCGTATCATTAGAAAATTGTATCTCATTGCCACTAATCAAACCATTTTGAAGATTCAAAACATTTGCAAAGATTTCAAAATCTGAACCATTTCTGTAATCCTCCCATATTATTAATGAGTGGGTCTTACTTTCATTAATATCAAAAGATATATTTCCTTGATCGTTATCAGCATCTGATATTACTATTCCACTAGCTGAAAATTGCAAATTACCATTCCAATCTATAACCTGAGCATATATATCTGAAAAGTTTCCATCTTGGTTCCAAATCGCCAACATTCCTACTTCTTCATCAATAACTTTTACCTGTAAGTTTCTTGAGTCATACTGAGAAATACTTAGTTGATTTCCATTTGGATTCCAACCTATTTCAACATTACCATCTGAATCAATTTTTGTAAATTTTAAACTTGCTGCTGGCCAAGCATCCTCTAACCAAAATATTATAAATTTATTATCTCCAGTAGGAATTATTTCAACGATATAATCATCTCCATTTGAATCAACTAATTCTATACCTTGATCAACCAAAGCAATTGAACCATCAGAATTTAATCTTTGGTAATAAATATTATAGTTAAACCCTCTACTCTCAGACCAGAAACATCCAATACCATCACCGATTTCTTGTAATTTAACACTTCTCATATCAAATACAGCTGAAAGAGCAACTCCAGAGGAATCCCATAAGTTATTTAAATTATCATCAACCTTATTTATTCTTAGAAATTTTGGTGATGACGCCCCATCGAAAGTCGCAGTGTAAAAATTATTGTTAGATTCAATATAAAATGGGGTTGAAAAATCTGTTTCAGATGATGAGTTATCACCATAAGTTAATTGCTTACCATTTAACGTATCTACCTCTGAATTAAGAATTCTAGTACTAAATATCTTTTTAGATGCCCTGTTATCCTCCCATACTAAATATACATCATTATCTGCGATTTTAAAGGTTTTGGTATAATTTATATCGCCATCTAAACCTTTCATTACCTCTAAACCATTATTTTGCCACTCAGGTTGATAATCTGTATTTATTTTTTGTACTTTTAAATCTATACTTCCATTACCTTGATCTCCGTAAATGATAAATAATCCACTGGAATTGTTACCCATAATAGCAGGTGAATATTGATACCCTAATTCTTGATTAATCGAAATAGGTTCATTATGTATTGCAGTTCCATCAGATGTGATATTTTGATACATAATATCGATTTCAGGAAATGATCCTCTCTCCCATACTACATTTACCCCACCATTATCATCTGGTGCAAACCTCGCACTAAAATCAGGTAGATTTGAAGGATCAACCCTTACACCATCATTCCATTCTGTATCACCATCTATATTTACTTTTTGAAAATATTGATCACCATCAATTGGGTCATCTCTAAGATCTTTCCAATTAACGAAAATCTCTCCAAGAGTGCTTCTTTTGACCCTTGGTGCTGTTTGAATAGATTCACTTGAAGAAATCTCTTTTGCTGTTTCAAATAAAACCCCATCAGAGTTTATAAATTGATATAAAACCTTAGAATCTTCATCACCAACCTTCCAACATAAAAAGGAAGTGTCATTATTTACAAATGTTGCTCGAGGTTTTAACTCTTGTTCTTCAGTACCAGCAATTTGAAAACCATTTTCTTCAAATTGCATAACCATATCGATACCGAATCTTTGTCCATAAATATTTGCATTAGCACCTTCTCTAAAATCAGTCCATGCAATAAATGCTTCATTATTCCCAGCATATTCAATAGTTTTAGAATTTTGACTTCCTCCTTGAACTACTATTGGATAACCAGTGCCTGGGGCTCCTATGGTATAATCTGAAGAAACATGAGTTCCATAAATATCATCATCTATACCACTTCTTTTATCCTGCCATGTAACAAAAACACCACCTAAACTATCCGTACACATATTTATAGTAATTTGTTTTCCTGGAACATCAGCTAGGGCAACACCGTTAGGATCCATTAAGATTACTCCTTCGGAACTAATATGCTGAATAAAAATATCACCTTGAGCATCAAAGCGGTAATCAACCCATGCAATAAATGCACCTCCTGATCCGTCAGTAATCGAAACTGGATCTTCTTGTCTTCCAGGAAGATTTGTAATGGTAGCACCATTATCACCCCATAATAATTCACCATTTTGATTAATTTTATGTGCAAAAATGTTCCTCATTCCAAATCTGGTATCAGACCATACGAAAATTGATTCGCCTTCATTACCTGAAGCTAGGGTTCTATACCATTCAATGTGGACACCTTGTCTTATTGGTGCGCCATCACCACTATCAAAATTTATTGACATCAAAATCGATGAGAATAAAATTATTATTGATATATATTTCATTAAAATTCCTTTTAAAATAGTTTATAAATTTAATTTTAAAATCTTGATACCTTCTCTTGTACAAGTAAGAAGCTGTTGATTCCAAAACTTAGTCTTGTATGTATAACCCACAGAAAAAATACCTTTTTCAATTGGATTTGTTGGATCAGTTATATCATAAATAGCAGTCCCTCTAGAGCCAATAGACAATACTGCTATGTTATCTTTTATCGAAATATGATTTACAGTTAAATCCTCTGCAAATCTATAACCCATTTCACCAGTTGGAAAATTAGGGTAAGGGATGTATACTGCTCCTGCATTATCACATGCCACAAATACACCTTCTCCTGAGATTGCAGTGGAAAGTGCATTCCCTTGAGTGTTTACCCTTCCTATGAAATTTATTTCAGAGCCTAGGGAATCTATTGAAAAAAGCTCAACACCCATTTGATCAACAGCCATGGTGATTTTAGAAAATCCATCAGAATCAATGCCCATAGATTTACCTGGGGTGTATATTTCTGATCCATCAATAGGTGTCCATTCTATAAATTCTATACCAAATAAATTAGTTGTATCTAAACTATACTTACCCCATTTGAGACCATCATCATTATCCGCTGTATACATTATGAATTCATCAAGTTTATTTGAGAAAACCACGTAATCTTTTGTTCGAGCGCTCATAATAGTATTTCTGTATCTAAGACTGTCTGCTTCATCTAGATTGTATATCATTACATCTTTATTTGATTCAGAAACAAAAACTAGGTTGTTTTTTGAATTATGTTCAATCAGTGAAATATCTTCAAATTCTAAAAAAGCGCCTCCTTCATAATAACCATAAAAACTTTTTATTAAAGCCTTTGAAGTAAGATTCCATATTTGAACACCTGACTGACCTGCTGCAACAAAAGCAGTATCATTTTTTATTGAGACATCTCTAGCAAACCCATTTGTCTCTAAAGTTGATATTATATCATAAGACCATAAATCTTCATCATTTGGTTCCATACAGCCTGAAAACATCAAAATTAAAATTATAATATATATTTTATCTTTAATAATTGTCATAATCTATTTTCCATTCAATAGTAATCCAAGTTTGAATTTGGTTAAAGCTCTTTAAATCAGAAACCCACTTGTATGAGGAAAATGTATCTCTTTTCCTATATCTAAATTTAAAATTTAATTTTAATCCATCTGAGATGTATTTTTTTATCCATAAATCATATTTATAGTCTCTATGACTTCTTCCAGAATGTAGAGGATCGTTAAAATCTTCTGCATCATATAGTCGATTTTCATTTCTATATGAGAAACCAAACTCATCAATAGTATTAATTTTCTTTTTTATTATCAGAGGTAAATACATTTCAGTAGACTTGTAGGATCTATCAAAGCTACTTGGTTTCAACGGAAATTCTCCTGAAGTACTTTTTGCATTACCATATTCATACTGTATTCCAAAAATCCCAATATTTTTTAACTTATAGTTATGTTTTGCTCTTATAAAAATAATATCCAAGTCAAATTCTGTAAATGGTTTATCATAATATCTTTGTATATAACCTAATGTCAAAATAGACCAAGAATTTTTATAATACCTTTGAGAAATAGAAATATTCTGATTCCTATCATTGAAAAAACACGGACTATACAAATCATTACTAACATCTCGATTAATATAGTGTCTTAAATAAAAGCTATTTAAATGTCTTATTTGATATTTTATATTTTTATATCCACCCCACTTATATATGAGGTCACCTCCACTACTCCAATATTTTTTTTCTTTATTATTTCGGTAATCTGAAAAAGTAAAATTTCCTCTTAAAATAACTTCATTCTTTTTAACTTTGTACAACGACTTTTGACCTTTTAATCCATATTTAAAAACATAGCTATCAAAAGTAGTTGTTCCTCCTAAGATCTCTGGGCTAAGAACGGCATCAGAGAAGTCTCGATCAGAAAATCTCATGACATTATTATCATAACCAGATGTAAAACTCAATGTATACTCAAAAGGAGTTGAACCAAAAACTGTGGATAGTATGAGTAATTTTAAAAAAAATTTATTCATCAATATAAAATAAAACGAGTAAGCACAGTTTTTCCCTTATCTAGAACTTCAACAAAGTAAGAATGTTTGCCTTTTGGAACTTTAATTTCACAAGATCTCCATTTTCCAGGTACTATATCATCTTTACCTATAATTTTAGATGCAGAAGATCTTTCGGTATTAAAGTAATATGTTCCAATAACTTTACTACCTTCTTTTACCCTGATTCTAAATGATTCTTGTTGTCCCATTGATTCAGTAAATTCCAGACGATTCATTATTTTAAGAATATTTTCCCCATTTGTTTGAATTTTTAGAGGTAGAGTCGGTGAACACTCAAAGTATTCTATTATTTTATTTCCACTAACTAATGAAACTGAATTTTTATGTATTGAAGGAGTAATGATTTTCTTCTTCTTTCCAGGATTTTCAAATTCTTTTGACAATACTCTAACTAATGTGGGTAGTTTTTGATCTGAGTTCTCCAAAATTTCAATTTTATTTTGACCTTTATCTAAATTAATAAAATAATTTCCAGAAAAGGTATAATTATGCTTAGGGTGCTGCACAGATCGTACTGCTCTTTGAATTTTATATTTGTGTTTAACAGTTATTGTGTCTTTTTCATTTAATACAATCTGGTACGAATATGGATAGCTTTTCTTTTTTTTTCTAAGAACAGGAAATCTTGAGATAAATTCTAATCTTTTAGGTCCACTTATAGAAAACACAAGACCTTCTGGTTTAACAGGATAATAAAGCCTTCGTTTTGAATTAATGATTAAAATCTCTTTTTCTTCACCATTTTCAGTTGGCTTAATAAGTTTACCACTTAAAGGAGTTACCAATAAAAATAGTAAGATTGGTATAATTATTTTATAATAAACTATCTGGTTCATGTTGAGTTAAATGCTCTTTTATTTTTTGTTTACTTTGGAAACCGATCAATAAAACGTATCCTACTATTAATAATAAACAGAAGGTAACTACTATTAAATTATATCTTTCAACAGCGTATAGGCTTCCAATTCCAATTTCAGGAACCGGAATTGGTGCAAATTGCATATTATACTGTTCAATTAGAGGCTTTATATTAAGTATATGTAATCCTAAAACATTTGATTTAATGAACCGAGAAAAAACGCCTTCGATACCTCCGGATCTTTCAATCTTGTTAATGTCAGAACGATTAACAACTCCCGGTGATAATAATTTCAAATTAAATGATGTACCCAAGCTAGCTACACCACCGCCAATATTTATTATAGCTTTATATGAATCTATGGAAGCATACTTTTTATATTGCTCCATTCTATATAAAATATTATCATTCAATCTATTCTTTTTTATCAATGGAATATTATATTTTGAAATATTTTCAATTATCAAATCTCTTCCAGCTGGAGATAAAAGCCTGCCCATATCATTTCTACCTCCTATTGAAGCTGCAATACTTACCGATGGAATTAATTCTTTTTCAAAAAGAATTCTTTCCATATCAAGCCATGTAAAATCAATTTGATTTGCGCCCCATTGTGATGCACCAACACTGGATATAGTTATAGGTATTAATCCAAGTGATTTGCAAGCAGTCAGTACAGCAATATTTGCACCAGGCATTGATCCAGTCATAAGAATTGCTACAGTATCATTCTTCTTTAAACTTAATTGAGACATGAGGTCAACAATGATTGCAGAAAAATTAGGATCTAAAGTTGTCAATTTTGCATCGAGATCACCTTCATCTGTTGTAATCAAACTAAATGGCCCACCAACCAAACCTGTTTCATTTGGATCATTTTCACTATCGATAAAAATACTCTGCTCCATTCTATGGTTTTTTAATTCATTCATTGCAGTTTTCATTAATTTTGCTGCTTTAATTTTAGAGGTATATGAGGGCGATACTTCTATCGTTTTCATATTTATACTAATGATAAAACAAATAAGACTTAATATTGAAAGCAATACAAGAGTTGATGTTTTTTGTATAGCAGGAATAAAAGGAGTATTTTTATAGTTGTTCAAAAAGAACTCCCCCAAAAATTAACATTACAGAAAGTTTTACTATTACTGCCGTAAGTAGAACCACAGAGAGTGTTCGCATTACCCCTTGTCTGTCCATCCAGTTTGCAATTAGACCTGGAATAATATTTCCAATTACTGCTACAGATCCGAGGTCAGATTGTATAAAAATTAAATTTCTTGAGATATAACCAAAGAAAAAGCCTAGAATTAAAGCTAGTACGATTCTCCTTTTACCATAAAGAAAGATATATTTCCCAAGTATTTGAATAATCCCCCAAACTATTAATGCTACCAAAAAAGTAGATAACACTTGGTACGGCTGGTGTAAATAAAGAGAGACATAACCGGGTACTATGATACCTCCAGCAGTGACACCTAAAGTCTCAGATAGGACAAGACTAAGGACAATACCTAAACCAATACTTACTTCAATCATTAATTCGGAATCTTGAGATTAACTTAAGAATTTCCTGACCTGCTCCAACCTGATTTCCAATTGCATAAATAATAGATTTATTAGGTAAATCTTCAATATATTGGATGGATATTTCTAATGGTTTCTCTAAATCAAATGTTTGAATTCTGGTATCGGGTGAAAGCAAAGAAAGTTCACCAATAACTTTATTAAGCTTATTACCTCTAATAATAAGATAATTAGGTTTTATGCTTTCTAAAGTGAGCTTAATCATTTGCATTGTTCTTATTGGCCTATCCTCTCTAGAGTTTAAAAAAACACAGGTATTTCTTTTTAATCCGTATCTGCTATTAATATATTTCCAAATATCTAAAGTTGACACAGGGTCATTAGCAGCCATACCATTAATAAATATATATTTATTTGATTTTAAAATTAAATCCCATGCAATTAATGCACCATCATCAGGTTGAACCTTATACATTCCTTTAAGCGCAGTCTCTCTCTTTATTCCAACTTCTTTGCATACATCTAAAGCAATTGCAATATTAGAAGGATGCTCCATATATTTGAAGGAATTTATTTCTTTTTCTGATATTTCTTTTGGGTTAGAATTAATCATCTTGGAATTATTTTGAGCTGCTACGGCCTTTAATAAATTTGGCTTTTGTTCCTCTGCAGTAATAAATATCCCATTAACTGGAACAGTATTACATAAGGAATAAGCTACATCATCTTCTGTTGGTCCCATTTCTTCTAAGTGATCAGGCCTCACATTGGTAATTACTCCAATATGAGATTTTACCATTTGATGTTCTGCAATCCATTGATATTGCGGTTGAACTGCCATACATTCAATCACTACGGCATCAGGTTTTTGAGATGCAAAATAACGAAGAAGTTTAACCTGTTCCCCAATAGATGGTAATCTAAGCCTGTGTATAATTCGATCTTTACCTTCATGATCTATAACCCTTGGGGCAGTACCAGTAGTCTTTGCAAATGTTCGCAGACCGCCTTGTCGTAGCCCCGCAGCAATTAAACGAGTTACGCTAGATTTACCTCTTGTTCCATTTACATGAATTCTTAATGGTAACATACCAAGCGATCGATTATGAAATTGGAACTCGATTAAACCTGCAATACAGAGGGATATTGCTAAGGCACCTAATAAATATAGGGGCGTCATTGTAATATTTTTGTATGGCTAATTTTTTGAATTAACCTTCATATCTCATAATAGTCCTAATCAATGAAATTAAATCCATGACATTCACCATATTATCACCATTTATATCTGCAAAGAATGCATTTATCTCGCCCTCATATCCTAGGTTGTAATCCACTAACAACATTAAATCATTGACATCAACAATACCATCATAGTTTAAATCACCTTCAAGCCTAACATCGCTTCCTCTAGTTGTAATTAAAATAGATGTTTCATCTGATAAACTACCGGCAGAGGTATGATAGGTATTATTGAATGTATATTGTAGACCATCTGTCATTGTATGGTCTTCTATTCCAACAGTGCAGTAATCTCCATGAATCTGATCCCATCCATATGATCCATATGAAGTATTATTAAATTCTTTGTACTGAATTAGAATGTCACCATCACCCGTAGGAGTTGGATAATAGCTGGGATCAAAGAGTACAACCTGGAATGATTCTCTTGAATTATTTTGATAAGTACGAAGTTCAGACCATTCTACGTAAAACTTTTTACCTATTTCGTCAAACCATGTATACACCCTTCCACCATTTGTTGTTTTTAAATCGTCCCAAAAAACTGCTACCATAGCCCTAGGTCCACCAGTTCCTGGCATAGTATAGTTTCGAAAAGATTCCATAGGTGTAGATCCCATTGATATCCAACCATTTGAACAGACACTAATTTGATCATAGTCTTGACCATAAAAACTAAAGGTAAATGGTAAATCAACAAGGATAACATCGTCTCCATTATTTCCAGCATCTGATAATCCACCTAAATGAGTACCTGGACCACCTTCCCTATCATCAATTTCAACCCAGTTGTAAACCGGTGCTAACGTATAGTCAATATCTTCATTACCATATATGTAATATCCATGTGAATCAGGTCCTACCGGATCCGTTACAGTTGCTGCACCAATCTGGAGAGATACCATAGAATTAGATGTATATCCATCTTCTGTTTCAATATTTACTACCAAATGTGCGATTGTTCCAGGAATTGTCCCTTCTAGCGCTTTTATCTCAAAATTATTTTCATCATTATACTCAGAACTTCCTGAAGAAATGGATGACCAGGTTCCAGAATTGTCCAATATTTCAATGAATGGAGAAGAGGATGTAATGGTTCCAGATATAGACTCCGATCCGATACTTCCTTCATTTTTCAAACCTATATCAACCTGAGATGTCGAACCTGGATTAAGTATATCTGAGGCTGAACCAACTATTTCTAAGTTACTAGCACTTATCTTATTTCCAGAAACGAATACATTTAATATTCCTGTAAAATCATTACCACTATCATCAACCAAATCAACTATAATTTCTAAATTATTACCATCTTCAATACCATCTCCAAGAATTAATAAAAATGGATCGGTATTGGTAACACTTTCATTTGGCAATAAATCACCATAAGTAATTGTGTTTAAAGGAATATTAACACTACTATTTTGAGTTGATAATGTTGCAGTTATACCTGATGCATTTTCAGATCCATAATTTGTAATTGTTAAGTAACTTTCTAAAGTTTCTCCACTATTTGCTATTGAATTTGAATTTCCAATTGAGCCACCTGTGTTATCATCGATTATTAAAAGAGGATTTTCAGAAACATTTAACGATACCCCCGGATCATAAATTTGGAAAGAGTTTTGATATGGATAGTGATTTTTCTTGGTTACTGTTACTAAAACTTCCCCTGTCTGATTTGTAGTAATTGGCAGACGAACAAAACCTTGATCATTTGTATACCCTGACTCCACCATTACACCGTCCATCAATATTGTCACCCACGCATCTTCTACATGTCCCAATTCTTTTGAAACATTAATATCTATGAAATTTGTTCCTTTAGTAACAGCATAAGAATGATTAACTGTTGTTAATTCTGGAAATGAACTCCACATTTGTAGAGATGATTCTCCCATTAGACTATTCCAATGAACAAAAATATCAGAAAAATTATTAGGGTTATCTGGATATATTTCATACAGAAGCATTTTACCATACATCAATGCACCACCAGCAGAATTAATATCTTTTATTAAACTCCCATAATAAAATCCCATATCAACAATATTATTGAACATTGTATGTGTACCTGTGGTCGCTGTGCCAACGCAAACAACTGAACCCTTAGGATTTGATGAGGTTCCAGCTCTAATAAAAGCTTCAGACATTGCTTCCTCTTGACCAAAGGAACCTGTTCCACAAGTAATAACGGTAGCTACAGGTAACATAAAACCATTTGATGTACCATTTATGTCATTATTACTAAAACCACTCACTCCATAAAAACCTCTATAATTGAAAAAAGAAACACCGTCAGTAATACCTGATTGCATTTGGCTTGGAAAAGAACCACCATAAATAGTATTGACTTCTTCAAACCCTACCATGTCAAGGATTTCATGAATAGCTTCATTTGTTATAACACATGATATACCTGATGTGCTTTGATCACCTACTAAGCACGCACGCTCAAACCAGTTTTCGTTCATGTATGGATTAGATTCATAATTAATGGTTTTACTTACAATTGTATTTAAATGTGAACTGGTTTCGAAAGATAAACGACCAATAAAAACCTCAGGAAAATTATCATTCCCTTCAAGTGTAGTATAAGGATGATCCCCATCTCCATTATACCCACTTTGTGATTCATTCCAAGTTGGAATATCATAAGAACCTGTGACATCACCAACTATATTGACATGCACCGGAGGATTATCCCATGATTCATATGCATCTTCGATATAATTTTTTAAGTTGTTTCTATTATTCACAACATTAGAGCTTGAAACAAAATTAACTTCATAACCTACTCGCTCTTTCCATTTCATAAGTTGCTCAATCGTGCCAAAGAGATTTCCAATATTATTTGGCAAGACATAAAGTATCGATGGTCTTTGATATTCTACCTCATCCCTATTCAAGGTATTATAATTCACTACGGTAGCTTCATACAACTTTTCAAATTCTCTAGATATTTTTCTTGGTACAAATGGAATGTTTTCAGACTCTATTTCTATTAGAGAAATTTCAGCATCTTTAATAATGGTAAGTTCTCTAGTTGAAGGATTATATTGAAATGGCGTCATAGCTATTTGAACCATTACAAGATCTCTCATTACAATTGGTTCTGAAGCATTAATAATTTCTTGTGGAAAAATATTATTTTGAGAATAGACCACGCCTTTAACAGGATTACCTGTCAAATTACGACCCCACCCTTCGAGTGGCAAAATATCAATATTTTGTACAACTTCTTGTTCATGAATTACTAACTCAACATTCAATTTTTTCCCAGGATCAACTGCGTACATAGTAGTAACAGTTGGTAAAAATGGTTCTCCAGGCAATGCTACTGAACCTGCATTTTCAATTGTAGGTTTGATGAAATTTTCACCATTCACATCCATATGTTTTAATTCATAATTAATATTTTTGAATCTCAATTTCTGTTCATTAAGAACACTCGTAAATTCAAATCCATTATGGATTTTATCAGTAATTCTTTCAGCATAAGCACATACAGTTACTAAAAGTAAAAATCTAAAAATTTGGTAAAGTCTATTCATTTCTTCCTCTATTGCATAATCAATAAGTAAAAAAAGTCCGGATAATAAAAACTACCGATGTAAACAAAGGTTGCGGCTACAGTGTAAAACGGAGCCATCGGCATCGCTCTATCCCTATCAAAGCCCCTAAATATAGAAACGGCTATCCATACAACCAAACTCAACAGTGAAGCAAAAAATAATGTTAATGCCATTCGCATTGGTCCAAGCATTGCTCCAAGAACAAAACCTAATTGGATATCACCAAATCCCATACCTTGTCTTTTTGTGATTAGCCACATTACTCCTAAAATAGATAATGGAATAAAAGCGCCAATAAATATTCCAAAAAATGCAGCTGATAAATAAATATTTTTTAATAAAATATTAGCTATTGAAGATAATAGACAAATAATAATAAATATTAATGGAATTTGAAAAGTCTTAAAATCAACAATAGAAATTGCGAATAAACTAACAAAGAATAAGCTAAATGGAATGGCTTCCATTAAATCCAAATTATAGAAACTCCACAAGGATATAATGATAGACAAACCTTCAATTACTAAATTTTTATTATTTAATGAGAAATCTTCAACTTTGACCCAATTAATTATTTTTTTTGATATAAAACCAATTATAAAACCAAATATTATTGAAAATATTATCATTTTTTAAAGACCTGACTGCAGTGCAGACCCAAGATGAAATACAGGTAGATAAGTTAATACAACCATCAATGCAATTACAGCTCCCACTAATAGAATAAGCAGAGGTTCAATTAATGTTGTCATTCTTTCAACTAAGGCATCAACTTGTTTTTGATAATATTCAGCCGCTCTATCTAATAAATCGTCTAGTTCTCCTGTTTCCTCACCAGTAGAAGCTAGTTGTAATAAAATAGATGGAAAAACCTCAGTCCTCCTCAAGGCAGTGGATATATTATACCCATCTCTTATGAAATCAGAAGCATTATCTATCGCTTTAGCATATACTTTATTATCAACTACTTTTCTTAATAATGCAGTAGTCTCAAGAACTGGAACACCAGCACCAATTAATATACCAAAAGTCTTGCAAAATTTATTTAAAATTGATTGTTCTAAGAGGGATCCAAAAACTGGAATTTTCAATTTAATTGAATCTAACGCAAATCCACCTCTTTGTGTTTTCGAAACTAACCAGATTACTGATGTAATAGTAAAACCGATAAAAAATAAAAATCCTATATTATCAGTAAACCATTCACTAAAACTTATCATTTTTCTAGTTGCAGGTGGCAAACCAGCTCCTAATTGAGCATAAACCTGAGAAAATTTAGGTATAATTATTAATAGCATAACCATAAGCATACAAATTAAAAACACAATCATAAAAATCGGATAATTCATCGCAGACTTTACTTTTCGGCGTGTATCATCTAGGTTTTCTAAGTAAGAAGAAAGTTGCTCTAAAATTTCATTTAAATTTCCACTTACTTCGCCGGCTTTTACCATAGCGATAAAAAGACTATTGAATACCCCAGGATGCCTCGATAGGGACTCAGACATATTAAGACCTTTTCTGATATTATCACTCACAGATGATAAAACTTTTTTGAATTTTCTATGTTTCTCTTCAGCACCAAGACTCTGAATAGCACGTTCAAGAGTTAATCCAGCAGAGAACATAGTTGCTAATTGTCTCGTAAAAAATACTATGTTTGCTAACGGTATCCGATTTTTAAGTTTTTCAATAGACAGTTGTATTTCATCAAGAAAAGGACCTAAGAAATCGAAAGTATCATCTACCTCTTTTAGAGTGATGACCATTTGTCCATTTGCAGTCAATTTCTGAATAGCATTATCCAGTGAATCTGCACGTATTTCACCTTCTTTTCTTTTACCCTCTGAATTTTTAGTTAGGTAATTGTAAACAGCCATTATAAATCTTCTACAGTAGACCTCAATATTTCTTCAATAGATGTTGTTCCGTCAAGTACTCGTTTTAATCCAGCATCTCTTAAGGTTGTCATACCATTTCCTAATGCTGATTGTCTGATCTCGTCCTCATTTGCATTATCAAAAACCAATTTCCGTAAATCTCTTGCCATAGGTATCATCTCAAAAATTGCAAGTCGACCTCTGTATCCAGTATTACGACAATCAGCACAACCTTTTCCTCTATAAATTGGACCCACTATTTTTGATTTATCTAGGCCTACTAAAGATAGTTCCTCATCAGTTGGGGTATATTCCTCCTTGCAATTATCACAGATTTTACGAACCAATCTTTGTGCCATGACAAGATTCAAACATGAACCTACTAAAAATGGAGCTATACCTATGTCTAGTAGTCGAGTTATAGTTCCTGGAGCATCATTTGCATGTACGGTAGAGAAGACTAAGTGACCAGTTAAAGCAAATTTCACAGCGATATCTGCAGTCTCCTCATCTCTAATCTCTCCAATAAGCAATACATCTGGGTCTTGTCTAAGAATAGATCTAAGTGTTGAACCGAAAGTTAAACCAATATCTTCAAAAACTTGTACTTGATTAACCCCGTCAAGTTGATATTCAACAGGGTCTTCAACTGTAGTAATATTAGTTCGATCACTCTTTATCTCTTTTAGGGCTGCGTATAATGATGTTGATTTACCTGATCCAGTAGGACCAGAGACAACAACTAGACCGTAAGGCTGATTAATTACCTTTTTAAAAGTTCCTAAATTTTGTTGTGGAAAGCCTAAAGATTTTAAATTGAAGTCAAATCCAGTTTTATCTAATAATCTCATAACAACTTTTTCACCATATACTGTAGGTAGGATAGAAACACGGATATCTATATCTTTTCCTGGCGATTTAAT
>CBFIBM010000009.1:0-79587 GCA_965660855.1 uncultured bacterium
ACATAAATAAGAACTAATAGAAGCGCGACTACATTAAGAAATATATATTTTGTTTTTTGACTCATTCTTTTTAGTAGACCATACTCATATTAAATGCAGTTTTATATTTTTTTTGTACATCAGGTTTACTTAGTTCGACTTTTTTGAAATGATCTGAGCCTTCTAAATCATTTATAAAGTTTTCTATAAGTAATAAAGAGCTTTCTAAACCTTTATTAAAAAAACCTTCAACATTTATGATAATATCTGTATCGTTTTTTTGATTATTTTCCTGAAAATAGTTTGGTTGCAGCTTATCTAAGGTTATTCCTGTAACATTAAATGTCTTCGGAATTTTATTGCTTAAAAATTTTAAAATATCTATCAT
Source organism: uncultured bacterium (assembly GCA_965660855.1). Lineage (GTDB taxonomy): Bacteria > Fidelibacterota > Marinisomatia > Marinisomatales > UBA1611 > JAOLAV01. The sequence goes on from CBFIBM010000009.1 coordinate 368, forward strand.
TTCAGAGGAAACTTTATCGTCCTCATTAATGATGGTATAGTATGTTTTTACTAATTCATTATCTTTTTTAACAACGTTTTTTATTTCTGTTCGCATATTTAAAAGTTCTAGCTCTGCTTTCTTTATGGGCAATTCTTCTTCGAGAGGATTAATCTGTTGAACTTTTATAAATGACGAAATTGTAAAAACAAATAAGAGCGTAATTAAGACGTTCTGCATTACTTTATTTGTAAAATAAAAGGACTCATTTACCCTATCTTCCTCTGGAATTAAATTAAGTTCCATAAAGGGATCCATTAAAAGTCCAAAATTTGCCGTAAAATCATTTTCAATTGTATTCTTAAAATCAGACTTGTTTTTCTTTAAAATAAAATCACTTTTAGTTTGAATTATTTCTATGGAACGATCTAAATCTTTTAGAATTAATTCTTGCTCAGCTTCTTGAGCACGAAATTCTTTTAGTTCTTTTTCCATCTTTTTTATACGATCTCCATAATTAAAAGCAAGGCCTTTTAAATCATTTATGTTATCCTCAACTGCAACGATTTCATGTTTTTCTTTTGTTATTTGTAATTCTAGTGTTGTGCAAACCTCCTCCATCTTCTTTATTTTGTTTTGGCTCAATTTTTCAGATTCTATAATCAGATTTCTTATAGATGTTTTTTTATGTTTTAGAACTCCAATCTCTTCTTCAAGCAAAACAATATCATTAAAAACTTCTTTAGATTTTGATTTTAGCTTAGCAATGCTCGAATAACTTTCTATTTGGTCATTATCGATGCCCCAATCAAAAGTTTCCTCGTTATTTTCATCTTCATAAAATGATTTTTCAAGGGCCACTTTCATTTGAGAATTAACTTTTGACAGTTCTTCATTTATTATGGCTATATCTACTTTAAATTTTCGTAAAGTACTTTTTAAATCATCAATTTCTAAATCAAGTGCTTCTGAATCTTTTAACTTTGAATCAATTAACGTTTGGACTACAGAAATTCTTTCATTGATTAATAATTTAGCAGAAGGATAAGATTCTTTGATATTTAAGATTAGATCTAATGTTTTATGATATTCACTTTTAATATCTCTTAGATAGTTTAAATTGGTCTCGATTATTTTATCTATCTTTATTTGATCATCTCTAAGATAAGATAAATCATTTATAATTAAATGAATATTCCTTTGGAAACTTGTTTGCTCCTCTTTCTTTCTTCCAATTATAGAATTTATTTTATAGATAACATTTTCAGATTGACCTAGGTTCCTAATCAGATCTTTTTCAATTTGAAGCATAAACTCCATATGATTTTTTAAATTTGATTTATTTAATTTTTTCTTAAATGGATATTTTAAGAACTCATCTTTATTTTTTTTATTCATTGAGCTTTGAACTTTTTCTTGCAGAAAGATTGTTTTTGTTTGGAGCTCTTCCATTTCAGAGGTTTTATTCCTAAGATGCTCGCTTAGATCATCATATTTATTAATACAATTAATTAAAACACTTTGTTTTTTGAGTAAGTTTTTTGTATTGAGATCATATTTTAAGTTCAAATCATTTTCTATTGATCTATTCTTACTTTCTGTATTGCTAATTATATTTTTATAATCTAAAACTCTTTTTTGTTCTCTTTTTAATTTTCTCTCAAGCCTCTGGTGTAATTTCTTTGCATCTTTTATATTGCTTTTTAATTGATCACTCTTACTGTTTGTTTTTTCAATTTCTTCCAAGTCTGCTAATATTTCATTCTCAATTCTTGAAGTTTCAGTAATAATTTTCTCATTTTGAAATTGTGTATTTAAATCACTTAATAAGCTTTTATAATCTCTTTCTACAACCTCTAATTTTTTATCAAATGATGCGACTTTCATCGCCATTTTGGTATCAATATCATACTCAGCACGAGATTTCTTTTCAGGGATCTTAATTAATTGAATATCTAGTCTCTTGATATCTTCTTGCCCTTGATCAATATAATTATCCAGAGTCATCTTTTTCTTAAGAAAAAAATTGTTTTTACTTTCCAGCTCTTCTGTCAATTGCTGGATGGTATCTTCAAATCTGGAAATTTTGAGTTCTGCTGCTTTAATTTTTTGCCGAATAACTTTTTGCCTCCCTCCAAAAGGTTGTATTTTGGCAGATACTTCACGATGACTTTTTCGGTACTTTTTCATGAAAACATCATACCTTGTTTTAAAAAGATTAAATGAAATTTGTTCTTTTTCTATTTCTTCTAAATCTAGTTTAATACTTTCTTCAGCCATAGATTTAGCTATTCTATTTGAATCTCTGCTATCATTAAATCGAGAAATACCTTTTTCTACAAATGATATGTAAGATGGTGTTTTTTTTCTATTGATACTTTCTTGAAGAGTTTTCAATCTATTTTTATATCCATCTTCTTCATGCTTTAGAAGCAAATCCCATTCTAATTTTTTATTCTCAAGGTTTATTAGCCTTTCTTCAATTCTTCTTCCTTTCTTTAAATCTCTCAAAAATAATTTAATAGCTTCACGATTTTTGGATATTTCAGGAATTAATTTTTTCTTTTTTTCAAACAATGCCTTATCACTTTTCTGTTTATCTATTTCAGCTTTAGTTTTGTCTTTATCTAATTGAAGTAAATATGTGTTTATTGATTGTCTTTTTTTCTTCAACGTAGCTTCTTCTTTTTCGAAGAAAGTCTTTATTGTACTATTTTTTGTTTTTTCTGATTCTTTTATTTTTTGATTTCTATTTTGATTAATAATATTAATTTGTTTTTTAAATTGATTAGAAATAATGTTTTCCTCTCTTGAGTATTGTTCGGATACTGCCATTTTTTCTTCATTAAGATCTTCTAAATCACTCTTTTTATTTAGGATATTTTTTTCTAATTGGACACAATTGTTTTCTGATTCTGAAACTTCTTTTTTGGCCTGTTTAATGAAATAAATTTGCTCTTCAATTTTTTCTGATAGGTCATTATTATCTTTTTCTAATTTTTTTAAGTCATTTTCTTTTGAACTAAGATCATGATTATTCCTTTTTTGAGCTCTTTTTATTTCGATATTAATTTGACTATTTTCATCTTCTATATCTTCAACTTCATCTTTTATCTTTTTTATATCTTTTTCTAAATCTTTTACCTCATCGTTACTCAACTTTATTTGTTTTTTCAATTCATCCATGAGCTGATTTTGATGATCTATATCATTTAATATTTGAATACTTTCCCGGACAAATGTCAATAAATCTTTAAGCCCAACTCTTTTATCTTCCTTTCCTCTTAAATCTTTTTCAATACTATCCAATTCATTCGTTATAAGTTGTAGTGACTTTTTCAATTCCTTTTGATTTATGTTTGATTTTTTTATTTGATTTTTAATTTTTTGATTTTTATCAATCAATTCTTCTTGGTCTTTATTAATTTTTATTATCGTAGAAAAAAAGGTTTTTAACTCGATCACTGCATCTGGTACTTCTAAAATCATTGATAAAAGATTCATTAAATTTCTTTTCGTAGAGTCACCCCGATCTCCATCTATAAACTGGTTTTGATCTACTTCACCATTAATAGAAGCGCTAAAAGATTCTTTAATTTCATTTACTCTTTTAGTATTTTGAATGATCAAATAACTAGCTTCGTTCAAACTATTTAAATCTTTATCAGAGATATCTTCTATAGATCTAACCTTATCAATAAAAGATTTTTTAAATGCATTTGCAGTTCTTTGTATGGATTCCTTCAAATATTCAAAGGTAGAATATTCAGTTTGACCATTATCAAGTTTTATATTGTTAACTTGAATTTCATCTAGTTTTTTTATTATTTGTTGTTCTAATGAATCAATTTTATTCTCGAGTTCTTCTTTTTCTTCAGAAAATTTATACCTAGAGTTTGTTGCAGATTTAATTTTTGCCTGGTATTTGTTTTTATTACCTTGTTTAAAATTTTTATTTTTTTTTGAATTTTGATCATAGCCATATTCGATTTCTGATATTTTTTCTTTTAGTTGTTCTTGCAGATTATAATTATTTAGTAAAATAGCACCTTTATTTTCTAAATCGTTTGTAACCATAGCAAAATCATCATTCAATATCTTCTGCTGAGATGTGAAATCTTGTTTTAATTCTTTAAAATCTTTTGCGGTATGAACTAAATTTTTTGTTGCCTGATCAATGGATTTGATTTTGGTACTTTTCTCTATCTCAAGTCTTGCCAGTTTATATTTAATACTCTCTGGACTTTTAATTGCTTCTATTGCTATCTTCTTCTTTTGAATTGTATTTTTGATTGAGTTTAAACTACTATTAGATTTTTCTCTCTTTTTAAAAATCTTATTTTTATGAATATTGAACAGAAAATCACTTTTTTCTATTTTAGATTTTTTTAGAAAGTCATCATTTATTTTTGCCAAACTCTCTACCCCACATTTTAGTATGTGGGTAAGGTTGGTATTTAAATTTTTTATATGACTTCCAGGCCCACAAATGTATGCTTTAGAAATAGATTCTTCCTCTTGATAAAAATCAAAATCAGATATCAATTCAACTGATTTTTTTAATTCATTTTTAAAGGTAATAAATAATTCAGAAAGGATCGATTGTGCTTTTACATTTGAGAAACCGTCTAACAGTATATCTTCAAACGGCTCAGTTCCCATACCATAAAAGGAGAGATAGTGAGCAGCATCAAAATAAATTTGATCTCCTATTAATGATTTTGTTGAAATACCCATCAATCTCTTTAAAAAAAAGTTTAATCCTTTTGGAAATTCTGATGACCCTAAAATTGTCTTATTTTTACAAATGGTAATATGAGTTTTTTCATTACCTATATAGCAGAGTAATGTAAGATTATTTTTTTCGTTAAGGTTATAATAGCTATAAAGGTTATAAATAATTTTAGGAATAGAGGTATTATAACTGACGCTTATTCCGTGTTTTTTAAGCTTAGAAACATCCTCAGTAACTAATTGTTTATTTTTTGTGTAAATAACTGATGTATAACCACTCTTATCGGATTTGTTGTCACTGATAATATTTTTCTTTTCTAAGGAAAAACTTTTAAAAATCCTATTGATAGTTTTTTTATTTTGCCCTTTACTTTTAGTCAAATATGTCATCTCATATTGATGGTATTCAGAGTGAATGCTTATAAAGATTTTCCCTCTTTTATTATCATAGATAATTTGATCAATTACATTAATAATAAAGTCCGGAAGATTATGAATTGTAAAATCTTTTTCAATAAAAGGAACTTTGTATTTATTAGAGCTATAAATTTCAAATCCAATTTTTGAAAGTTTGCAGTGCAAAACTGTTACAAAATTTCCATCATAAACAAAGGAAATTGCATTTTTTACACCTCTCATTTTTAATAAATAATTTTTGACAGGAATAGATATGTTTTTATCTTGTTTCGGATTTTTTGAAAGACTATTTATATCTTTATAATTATTATTAGTTTGATCTTTCACCCTCCTATCAAAGATTTCTCTTCTTTCAATTTGAATTCGCTGGTCTAAATTAATTCGTTGTTCATGATTCTTTCGTCTTTCATATCCTTTGAAATTATTTTTAGTAGTATTACGCCTGGAGATATGCTGTCTTCGGAATACAACTCTACGTTCAATTCTTCTTCGTCTCTGAATTTTCCTTGTTATTACTTCTGATGTTTTTATATCATCATTCGATAGGTTCTTAGGATTCTCTTTGCCAATCAAAGCCTCATCCTTAGTTTGATCTTTTTTTATTGTATTTTTAATTAAAGGCTTTGTAATAAAATTTTTTGATGTAGGGAAAAAGGTTTTTTGATCTACACCATTAATCTTTATAATATTGGAAATATATAGAATATCATAAGAAATTAGATTTTTAATATGATAGTAAATTTTATCTTTAGGAAACGATACTGAATTAGAGATTTCTGTAGCAGTTTTTGGAGACTCGCTTAAGCAATTGAGGATATCACGTATCAAAGGCTTATTTAAAAGCTTTATTACCTTTGCATCCGTTATAAGGACCTTGTCTGTTTGTTTTAATTTCATTTTACATTTGCTACTTCATAACAAATGCAAAGTCACATTTCTACAACTAGAATTATGTTCCTATCTGTAATATGACTCCGCATCATTAATTACCTCGGAATAAGTAATTTAGTTAATTTATCTTATTACAACTATAAATTACAAGGAATCTTTTAATTTACAATTAACATAAATTTTCAATCATTTTTCAAACTTATTTTTTAATATAAAAAAAATTTTATTTAAATAAAAAATTCTGTGATTATAATTTTTACATTAAAATTACTTTTTGTAATTTTTTTATATAAATAGAATTATCATTTTATCTATTGTGAAAAAAAAATTTAATTTGGGCTGCGCCCAAATTAGTAATGGGCCATAATCCAACTACATGGGCATTCCTAATCGAAGGTAAATATATTACTGCCCATAATTTTTAAGAAAAATTTTTTAAAAAATTCATTATCTGGGCGAAAATTATAAATACTAAAAACTCTTTAATCATCTTTAATTAATAATTATATTAAATACACACATTGTAATTAATTGTTTGTTACCTTATTATTGGGCTTAAAAATTTCATTATTATTCCAGTAAATATTACAACTAATATTTAAATTACTGTAAAATTAATATTTTACCTTAATTTGTTTATTCAAACAAAAAAATGAAAAAACATATCAACTCCCTGTCAGCATTAAAAGAATTACAAAGATATATAGCTCCGTGGAAAAGAGATTATTATTTAGGTAGTATTTATTCTTTCTTCAATAAACTATTTGATATAGCACCTGAAATTTTAATTGGAGTAGCAGTTGATCTTGTTGTAAAAAAAAATGATAGCTTTGTTTCTTCGCTAGGCTTTCAATCTATTTCAAGCCAAGTAATGTTTTTGGGAGCTGCCACTTTTGTAATTTGGGTATTAGAATCTACTTTTGAATATCTCTATCTAGTTAGATGGCGAAGCTTAGCTCAAAAAGTTGAACATGCTTTACGTATAGAAGCATATGACCATGCACAAAAATTGGATATTAGTTGGCATGAGTCTAATACTACTGGTGATATTGCAGCTATTTTGAATGATGATATTAATCAATTAGAAAAATTCTTAAACAATGGTATTAATCAAATTATTCAAGTATCCGTTTCAACTATAAGTATTGGTTTAATCTTTTTCTATATATCTCCTCTTATCGCATCTATAGCAATTCTTCCAGTACCTATAATATTTTTTGTTAGTTTCATTTTCCAGAAAAGGCTTTCACCAATATATAAAAGTGTTCGAGATAAAGCAGGACTTATAAATTCATCAATAATAAATAACCTCCTTGGTATTCAAACAATAAAAAGCTTTATGACATATGCTCAAGAAAAAGAAAATATTAGTTATTTAAGCGATCAATATCAAAAAGAGAATATAAATGCAATTTCAATTAATAGCGCTTTCAACCCAGTAATAAGAATGGGGGTACTTGCAGGATTTTTAGGAACAATTTTAATTGGAAGTTCTATGGCATTAAAAGGTACGTTAGCAGTTGGGGCTTATAGCGTACTGGTGTTTTTAACTCAAAGATTTTTATGGCCTTTTACAAGTCTTTCAATACTTGTAGATGACTTCGAAAGATCTATGGCTTCAAGTAGAAGAATTTTTGATTTAATGAATTCTAAAATAAAAATTAAAGATCACTTAGAAGCAGTTCACGTTGAACATTTGAGATCAGATATTTCTTTTAACTCGCTTAGTTTTCGCTACCCTAAAGGAGAATCATTATTTAAAAACTTTAGTGTAACCATCCCATTTGGATCATCTATTGGAATTGTTGGAGATACGGGTTCGGGAAAGACTACCATAGCTAAATTAATTTTGAGACTTTATGATCCAGATAGTGGTCATATAAAAATTGGTCAGCATAATATAAAAGATATACCATTAGAAAAATTAAGAGAAAAAATTGGAATCGTAAATCAAGATACATTTTTATTCAATGCAACTGTAAAAGAAAATATCTCGTATGGAATGGGCATTGTAAAAAATGAATCTATTGTAAAAGCAGCTAGAGATAGTTATTCGTTTGATTTTATTGAATCTTTAGCGAACGGATTTAACACCGTTGTGGGAGAGAGAGGCCAACGTCTTTCTGGAGGACAAAAGCAGAGAATTGCTATCGCCCGGGCAATAATTAGAAATCCTGACATTTTAATTTTTGACGAAGCAACATCCTCTGTAGATAATAAGACTGAGCAGTTAATTCAAAAATCTTTTAATGAGCTCAAAGGAAATAGAACTATTGTAATTATCGCACATAGACTTTCTACAATAAGAAATTGTGATAATATTTTAGTTATTAAAGACTCAAGTATTTTTGAGCAAGGCACCCACAATGACTTAATTAAAAAAGATGGTTTTTATAGTCAATTATGGAATATTCAAACAGGTAAACAAATATAATAATGTTTTAAGACCTCGCATTTACCGATAGCAAATAATCTTCATAGCCACTTCCGTAATCAGTTATTTTATCAGGGGCAAGCTCAATTATTCTAGTTGCTAATGATGATACAAATTCACGATCATGGCTAACAACTATTAACGTTCCGGTGAAAAGACTTAGCGAAGAATTTAAAGCCTCTATTGATTCCATATCTAAATGATTTGTTGGTTCATCCATAATAATTAGATTAGGTCTTTGGAGTATTATTTTACCAAATAACATTCTCCTTTGTTCTCCACCTGACAAAACACTAATTGGTTTATTAATATCATCTTGTGAAAACAAAAGTCTTCCTAAGGTTCCTCTTATTACTTGTAAGTCATCGTCTTTATGCCCCCATTGACTCATCCAATCAAATAAAGATTTATCCGATTTAAATTCTTCACTATGATTTTGTGCAAAATATCCAATTCTAACATTCTCGGACCATTTAACTTCACCAGTATCTATGCTCTCATCTCCAACTAGGCAACTTAGAAGAGTAGTTTTTCCGATTCCATTTTCTCCGATAATAGCAATTTTCTCACCTACATCAATATCAAAACTAAGCTTATTAAGTACATTTAAGTCTCCATAACTTTTAGATATCGACTTAACTTTTAATACATTATTAAATACTTTTTTATCGTAGTTAAATCTAATAAAAGGATATACTCTACTGGATTTTTTAATATCATCTAATTTTATTTTACTTATTTGATTTGCTCGAGAAGTTGCTTGCTTTGCCTTACTAGCATTAGCGCTAAATCGCTTAACAAAAGATTGTAATTCATCTATTTTTGCTTTTTTCTTTGCATTCTCAAGTAGCAATGTTTCTCTAGCTTGAGTAGAGGCAATCATAAAATCATCATAATTCCCAGGGTATAGTCTTATTTCACCATAATCTAAATCTGCCATATCTGTACAAACACTGTTTAAAAAATGACGATCATGAGAAATTATAATCATGGTACTATTTCTTGAATTTAAAATCTCTTCTAACCAGCGAATTGTATTAATATCTAAATTATTCGTTGGTTCATCTAATAATAAAATTTCCGGATTACCAAATAAAGCTTGTGCTAAAAGAACCCTCAATTTCATTCCTGGAGCTAGAGAGCTCATTAATTCTTCATGTTGTTCAATTGGGATTCCGACGCCAAGCAACAAATCTCCAGCATTTGATTCTGCCATATATCCATCCATATCTGCAAATTCAACTTCCAGGTCTGCTACTTTCATTCCTTCCTCTTCACTCATTTCTGGTAAAGAATATATCCTGTCTCTCTCTTTTTTTATTTCCCAAAGATCTTCATGACCCATAATAACACAATCAGAGATTTTAATCTTTTCATAAGCGAATTGATCTTGATTTAATTTTGCGATTCTCTGATTTTTCCCGATGACAACACTTCCTGAAGTTGGTGTTAAATCTCCAGTAAGTATTCGCATAAAAGTAGATTTACCTGAACCATTAGCACCGATTAATCCATATTTACCACCTTTCGAAAATGTAACAGTTATATCCTCAAATAGAGGCTCAGATCCAAACTGCATTGATATATTATCTGTTGAAATCATTCTTCCCTTTCTAAATTTATTTTAAAATAAATATTTATTTTGATTTTAAGCTTTCTTCTTCTTCGATAAGTATCAAATATTCTTGTTCAAGATTACTGATTTTTTCCATTGTATCTTGTAATTTTTTAAAATCTTTACCATTTCTAGGGTCTTGAAGAATATTTTTAAAAATTTCTATTTCATTATCAATTTTTCCATATCTCTTAGATATCCAATTTAATCTATTTTTAAGCTTTTTCTGATTTTGATAGCTTATTTTAACTTTACTTTTTATATAATTTTTTCCTAAGCCATCTTTTTCTATATGTTCTTTACTTTTCCACTCATAATAATCATAATTACCTTCATAAATTTTGACAGTTCCACTTCCAACTTCGTATATAATATTTGTAATTTGATTTAAAAAATGTCTATCATGGGAAATGCATATTATTGATCCTTTATAATTTATCATTGCATTTTCAAGTACATTCCTAGAGATCATATCTAAATGATTAGTAGGTTCATCTAATAATAACAAATGAGATGGCTCAACAAGCATTCTCGCCATAGCAAGCCTGGCTTTTTCTCCACCCGACAAGACTTTAACTCGCTTTTCAATATCTTCACCCGTAAAAAGAAAACTTCCTAAATATTTCCGAATTATTGTTTCACTCCAGTCTGAGCCCGTTTTTTCAATAGTTTGCAAAACTGTATCATTGATATCTAAAACTTCTAGTTGATGTTGAGCATAATAAGACCTGATAACATTACTTCCTAGTCTTACAGCTCCTGACGTAACTTTTTCAATATCAGCTAATATTTTTAATAAGGTTGATTTTCCAGCTCCATTTTTACCAACAAGTCCTATTTTTTGCCCTCTCTCAACTGTCATATTTAAGTTAGAAAAGACTTCTAAAGAACCAAAGGATTTATTGACATTTCTGCATGATATAACACTCAATGGTGATCTAGATATTTCAGGTAGGGTAAGTTTAATTTGCTTTTTAATATCTGTTGGCGCTTCAATAATTTCCATTTTATCGAGCATTTTTATTCTGCTTTGAACCTGAGTTGACTTAGTGTTTTTATACCTGAACCTGTCAATAAACTTTTCTGTATCTTTTATCTGCTTTTGTTGATTTCGATATGCATTTTTTTGCTGTTCATATCTTAATGTTTTGGCAGCAATATATTCAGAAAAATTTCCTTTGTATAATACAACTTTTTTTAAATCTATTTCTATCGTATGGTTTATAGAGCGATCTAAAAACTCTCGATCATGACTTATCATAATAAGCCCACCTTTCCAATCTGATAAAAAAGATTCTAACCAGATTGTTGCCTCAAGATCTAAATGATTAGTAGGCTCATCTAAAAACAAAACATCTGGTTCTTTTAGTAAAATAGATGCGAGAGCAACCCTCATTCTCCATCCGCCAGAAAAATCATCCATTGGTGAATAGAACTGCTCTTCTGCAAAGCCTAAACCTCCAAGTATTTTTTTTGCTTTTTTCTCAAGCATCCATCCACCCAAAGCTTCAAATCTGCTATGATAGTCACCTAATTTATTCATAAGGTCTATATTTTCTGTATTTTCTGAAAGCTTTTCTCCTATAGTTTTTATCTTGGCCTCTAATTCAAGAACTTCAGGATAGGATTTTAAAACTTGTTTTATAATAGATTCCTCATTACCTGAAACTATGTCTTGAGCTAAATGCCCAATAGTAATTGCTTTATCTTTTATAATGTTACCAGAATCTGGGGTCTCTTCACCGAGCATAATCTTAAGTAACGTTGTTTTACCTGCACCATTTGGGCCAACTAATCCCGCTCTCATCCCTCTTTTTAAAAGAAGGTTTACATTAGAAAATAGTTTCCCATTTGGATATTCTTTTGATATGCTTTCTAAACGAATCACTCTATGAATTCATTTTCAATAAGAAAACTATAGCAAGAGACCTTCAACGTGAGTGCCCGCATTTTGATATAACTTTACCTCTTTTATAGTATTTATAAATTCTTTAGATCCAGGAACCATAACTTTAATATAATTATCTGAGTACCCTATTAAATTTCCATCTTTATAACTTTCAAAAAGAACTAATTTTTTAGACTTTAATGAGTTTTCATAGAATGATCTTTTTTTCTTTTCTGAAAGAATTCTAAGCATTTTACTCCTATTAGCTCTTACATTTTTTGGTACCGTTTTTCTTATACTTAATGCATCTGTATTTGCTCGCTCAGAATAAGTAAAAACATGCAAATATGAAATATCTAGATTTTTTAAAAACTCATATGTTTTTAAAAAATCTTTTTCTTCTTCTCCAGGAAATCCAACAATAACATCCACCCCAATACATGCGTCACGGTCTAATGATTTGATAAAACTTACTCTTCCTGAATATTTTTCAATAAAATATCTTCGCCTCATTTTTTTTAATATTTTGTTAGATCCTGATTGGAGTGGAATATGAAAATGGGGACTAAATTTATTTGAAGAAAAACAGAATTTTATTATATCATCTGTCAAAAGATTTGGCTCTATAGACGAGATCCGAATTCGATCTATTTTTTCTAAGGTATCTAATTCTTTAATTAAGTCTAAAAAATTCTCAGAAGTACTTTTACCAAAATCACCGATATTTACACCGGTCAGAACTATCTCTCGAATATTAGTATTTGAAATTTTTTCCGCTATTTCTTTTGTTTTTTTAATCGTGTCATTTCTACTTTTTCCCCTTGCTTGAGGGATAGTACAAAAAGAGCATGTATAATCGCAACCGTCTTGAACCTTCAAATAAGACCTTGTTCGCTCTCCGTAAGAATAAGATGGAACAAAATCTTTTGTATCACTGATTTGAGATTGAAAAATTTTTGTTCTTCTATTATGAATATTAATTTTATCCAAGTGTTCTATTAAGTTAAACTTTTCTTCTGCACCTAAAACTAAATCTACTCCATCAATTAAAGCGATTTCTTCTGGCTTTAATTGAGCATAGCAGCCAATAATTATAACTACTGAATCAGGGTTTCTTTTTTTTGCTTTTCTGATAAGCTTTTTTGCTTCTTTATCTGCATTTTCAGTTACAGAACACGTATTTATAACATAAAAATCTGCAGGCTCTTGGTAATCCACTTTTTCAAAACCTGAGCTAATTAAATCTCTAGAAATTGAAGAAGTTTCAGAAAAATTCAACTTACAGCCAAGCGTATGAAACGCAACTGTTTTTGAAGGAGTACTCATTTTAAATAAAATAAATCATTACTTGATGAAATTAGCTGCCAAAAGTACATCCAAATTTTGTTTTCTTCTAATAAACATGTTTTTGGTTTTTTTATTAAAAAATAGGTTTAACAGATTACTTTTTAAACATAAATTATATAATCATAAATATTTAATTACTTTTAAAAATAAAATTCAGGAAAATTAATATGGAAAATTCTTCTTTTATTGAAAAAATAGATTCCGAAATAAAAAAACACCACCTCCTAAATCATTCTTTTTATAAGGCCTGGAATGAAGGCGCATTAGAAAAAGAGACGATTAAAGAATATGCTGCACAATATTTTCAACATGTATCTTTATTTCCAAGGTATCTTTCAGCCATTCACTCAAATTGTGACGATATTAATGTTAGGCAATTGCTATTAGAAAATTTAATTGATGAAGATAAAGGGAAAGAGAATCATCCTGAGTTATGGATGCGCTTTGCCGAAGGGATGGGAAATTCTCGTGAAGAAGTTAAAACTAAAGTTGCGATGAATGAGACAAAAGAGCTAGTTGAAACTTTTATGAAACTTTCTAGGTCTGAAAAATATCACATTGGTCTTGCGGCTTTATATTGTTATGAATCTATGCAACCTGAGATATCAGAAAGTAAAAAAGAAGGACTCAAAGAATTCTATGGTGTTAATGACGAGAACACTCTGAAGTTTTTTACAGTACACATGCATGCTGATAAATGGCATAGAGCTGTAGTTAGAAAGATGCTCATTGAACTCAGTGAAACCAAAGAACAAAGAACCGAAATACTTGAAGCTGTTAAATCTTCTTTGGGAGTCCTAAATAACTTTTTAACAGGTATGGAAAAGGCATATTCTTAGATTATAGTTCAATAAGACTTTTCGTTTATTAAGGCTCTTTTATAAAAAGGGCCTTTTTAATTTATGATCTTCTGTCTGAGGACGAACGTCGAATAGATTTTCTTTGATAGCCTCCTCTCTGATCAACTATACTTCTACGTTCAGTTTCAACTATAACATTTTCTTTACGCCTATGTTCTACTCTTCTATGAGAACCACGACGATCATCACTATTTTGTTGTCTTCTGGTGGAACCTCTTTCTACTTCTGTCATTTTATATTCCTTTAAATTGGTGGTAACCCGACGCAGTTTTGCGGAAGTTACCACCAAGATATATTGATCACGCTTAGAATGTAGGATCTACAAAAAGTGTAGAATCAGTCTTAACAAGTTTTACCTTGTCAGTCATATCTAATGCACTTACTGCTGTTTCTATCATTGCCATTTCATTATCATGAATAAAATCATCTGCTCTAGCGATATATGCAAGATTTTTCACTACTTTATATCTATCTTCGTCACTAGTGAATAAATCTTTTAGTGCGGCTAAAGAATTGCTGTATTGCCCAGTTCTCGCTGCTTCATCACCAAGATCGATGAATTTATCTATTACTTCTGCTTCAATTTGGTTGTAAGCATCGTCTGATAAATCCGGCAACATCACTTTGACATTGCCACGCATGGCTTCTTTTTCTGATTCATCTACTTCTCCATCTGCTAAAAATGACACACAGACAAAAGCATATACTAAATCGTGATGTTGACTCCAGTTTGCCATAAAATCCCCTTATATTGTTTGGTTTGGGTAATGGTTATTATTTTAATTACTAGCTGTCGAACGCAAACGCATCTTTTTAAACGGCTAGACAACTTTAAAAATTATAATAGGTAAATGGTAAGGTCAAGATATCTAGAAAATATACTTGTCTTTTTTTTTAGATGGATTATTGTTTCAATTGCCTACATATCGTAGCTTTTATTTTCATATTTTACAGATGTTTTAATCTAAAGGTCTATTTAAAATAAAACTGTAAGGTAAGTATCTTAAAAATGGTAAAATAATAATGGAAACCTTTTACGCTTCACTTGTAAAGCTTAATCGCTTTCAATTTAAATATCGAACTATTATCTCATTTGTAATTGTTTTGATAGGAATTATTTATTCTGATTTATTTTTTCATCAAAATTTTCAATTAATCGCAAACTACCTAGATACAACTTTTGGTATCTCAATGGTTGATCATGAAAATGTTCCTCTTGATTGGGCTCCAGAAATATGGGGTGGTGTTTTGGCAATGGTCCTCGGGACTTTAATAATTGTTATTGCTATTGCTGCAGAATCATCACCAAAGCTAATGGACCTCTTTGTTAAGGATTGGTTAAGTTTACTTTATGTCTGGTTTTTAATAATTGCATCTCTTCATGCAACATTGATAATGTTTTATATTGAACCTCTTAATCGATATTCAAGTGTAATCCTAAATTCATATGTATACCTCTTAATTGGATCCGCATTTACTCTTCCTTATATATTTTATATTCTACTTTACTCGAAGACAAGTAATGTAGTATCAACAATTTCATCTCTTATTCAAGGTTATATTTATGAAATGGAAAAACCTATGATTAGATCTGCAATGAATGGAAGTAGTGATGTTGTTGAAGAATATCAAAAAGAAATAATGGGTTCACTTGATCAACTTGATGATTTACTTGCATTTACAGAGTTTAAAGAAACTCAGACAGATATCGTGCGTGAAATAAGTACAATAATTCAGACATATATTATTAGGAAATCAAATTTTAACAAATCTTTCTTTCAGCTTACGGGTGCTATAAAATCAAATGCAACTTTCCGGACATATACTGATGCACAATATAATGAGATGGCAGACTCAATGTCTTTTTACGAAGTTAAAACCTTTAGACTTTTAGGAAGTTCATATATTAAAATGATCACAAATGACAGGTTTGATATAGCTTCATTAATTCCTGCTGAAATGGTAGATATTGGGAAAACCTGCTTAAAAAAGAATGATGATACTATTCTTGGTCATGTAAATATTAGGTTCAATACACTTTTTAGGTTTGCAATAAAACATGCTTACAAAAATAATGAGCCAAGAAATTTATACAATTTATCATTCCATTACTCTAACATGATCCAAGAATACATAAAAGCAGATAGAGTGGATATGGCAAAATATTGCTATGATAAGTTTAAGTTTTATGCAAATGACATTTATAAGAATGCACAGTCTAACCCCGGATTGTATTTTGTTGTTGATACTCTCACTTTTGAACTTAGAAAATGCCAAGTTCTGATCCATGAAAAAAATTGGGAGACACAAGACCAAATGGACTTACTTAAAATGGTTTTACAATTAGATAAACCTCCAGGCTATTCTAAAGATGAAGTAGACAAGGGCATTCTTGGCGGGAATAATGGAACTCGAAGGATTCAAATAGGTTTAGCTCTATTTTATATGTCCGTTGAGAAAGTTGATTTTGCAGCTGAAATTGCTGAAGATTATTTGGATGACTTAGCATACTTTGATGAAAAAACTTTTAAAGCAAATGTAGGGACGCAGTGTTTTCTACTATCCATATTCACTCCTCATTTTTGGGAAGATACTGATAGGGGAACGTTAAATATATATTTTGCAGCTGAAAAAGAACAACTGGAGCCATTCAAAGAACTTCTTTTTGGACTAATGGATAAGAGACTTGAAGCTCTTGAACGAGATGTTAAATTTCTATCACTTGAAGTTGATAAACTGATGCAGAAAAGACAGAGACAAGATGGATATTTAAATGATCTAGATAAGGAAAAACTTGAAGAATTACAGCTAAAAATATCTGCTAGGGAAAGGTCAGATGATGAACCAGATATAGCATGGTCATTAAATCATGACATTGTGTATTCTTTATTGTGTATTTCATTTTTTGCTGATCAAGAGATTGATGACTCAGAAAAAGATGTGATTTTTAATAGCTACAGTGATTTCATCCCTAGTGTTACAAATGAATCATATAATCAAGATTTTGGAATAGCGACAGGAAAATTCATAGAGCTAAAAAATGAAGAAGCTCGACAAAAACAATTTGATGACTCTCTATTAAAAATTAAGGAGGATGAAAGTATTACAGAGGATAAACTAAAGGATCTAATTAATGCATTTGTTGATATTGCAAATGCGGACGATTTCATTCATGAGAATGAAGTTCTATTGATTAATAATGCTTTAAAAATATGGGATCTAGATTTAAATATATCAAAACCAAAAAATGGTGAAAAGTTAAAAATACTATAAATTTTATCTAGAAAGCGCATAAAAAAAAGCTTGAGTAAGATTTGATACATCCCCACTTACTGTAGCAAGATTATTAACAGCAGATTTTGCAACCTCAAAATAAACATTACCGCCAATACCTGGGTTTTCTTTTACAATTTTCGTAAAGTCTTCTAATTTTAAAATTCCATACTTTAATGGTGTCGTTGAATGAACATGCGCTGTTCTAATTGCATTATCAAGTACTAAAGAAAATTCACCAATTCCAAAAGCTGGAGCTTCAACAACGAACACTGTAGGTTCAGTTTCAGGTTTCTTTTCTGGCTTAGGATCGGTTGTTTCTAATCTTATAATTGATTTTCGGGAAGTAGTAAATCCACTAGAAGTCTTAACCATCATATCTTTCGATACTTCAACTTGACCCTGAAATACTAAAATCATTGTATCACCAGTATCTCCTTCTTTAAAAAGATGGGTTCCAGATTTACATTTTTCTAGAGTTACAACATCAGCTATTTTTTTACAATTTTCAATTTTAACTTTGCTAAAGTGGTTAATCTTTTTTATTTGTTCAGGAGTTGGTTTCATATTCTACCTCAAAATTAATGCTCTATGTTTCTCATCTATTACGTAACTATCTGGTGGATTAATTTCAACTACTACGTGCTCGTCACTTGTTAAACTAACTCCTGCACCATCTAACTGTTCTTTTATCATGTTTCGAATTAGTGGACTTCCACTATCTCCCATTTGATCATCAAGACTAAATCCTGATTTTCTAATAGCATATCCCACTAATAGCCAACCATATTTAAATTTATAAAAAGCTGATATTTTATTATGCGTCTGACCACCTAATGCTTTTGGGATTGGAACTTCTTGCAATCCCTGATCTTTGTCTTCTTGTAATATGAGATCATCAAAAAATTGTGGTACTCCAGGGTCAGTAATATGCTTAGCTAATAAATGAGGAACATGTTCTTGTGGTATGACAATTTCGTTTGCATTCGCTCTTTGCAAATGTGAAACATTCTCTGAATTGATTACATGAGCAACAACATTACATGATTCGGAAATTGATTTTGCAGTTAAACAGGTTAGTACTGATTTATCCTCAGCAGGCTCTTCATGAGGTAATAGGCCTGAACTGTCTGGCAGAATCATTAAGGTATTTGCTTTATCTAAAAAAGCTTTTTTTAGAACAGATTCTTGGGTGCAATTTTCAAATATATGAGTGATGTCTAATCTCTCAAAATTTCCAGTATGTCGCTGTATAATGTCTTGATCTGTTTCATTAATTAAAATGATAACTGGATTTGCTTCTTTATTTTCTTCAATAATTTTCAATATGCTTGAAACTGTATTGTTCCATCCAGCAATAATTAAATGATTAATAAATTTATTTTCATCCAAATCATCATCTCCTTTTAATTTTTGAGCTACTAGTACAGACGCGACAGCTCCACCAAGTAATGTAACAACACCAAAATTCAATAACATTATAATAATTGTTAAAAATTTACCTATATGTGTTATTGGGCTTACATCTCCGTATCCTACTGTGGTAAATGTAACGATAGCCCACCAAAATGTGTGGAAAAAAGTATCAATCCAATTTGGTTCTTTACCTCCAAAAATAAAACTCCCTTCTGTATCTTCTACAACACTATCTCTAAACATATCATATTCAATATATGTGAGAGCAGACGTAGAAATAATTATCAGAAAAAAAGACCAAACTGCATATCTAAATAATTCATTTTCAATATAAGAAGTCCTAATTCTTGATACTGTTTCTTTTATTGGAAATTTAGAATTCTTAAGATGTTCTGGGGTTTCTTCTTTTTCTACTTCAATTGACTGAATAGCTTCAATTTCAGGTATTTTGTTTAACTTATCATAAAGATCTTTATTCGCATTGAGGACTTTAGCTAATTGCTTGTCCTTTATTTGTGAAGAATCTGAGCTTTTTTTACCTGAATTTGATTTCATAATCGGTTTTTTTAACTCATAAATATAATAATATATTGTGTTTAAATAATACCTTTGAAAAAACCCTAAGCATGATATTCTTGAATAGATTTTACCTCTATTTGGTTTTCTTCAATGCGAATAGATCTAACAACTGCACTTGCTCCAGCTAATGTCGTCACGGCTAAAATATTTTTTTGTATACAAGATCTCCCAATCGATTCTTCGTCATACCTTGATTGCGCTCCCATTGGTGTGTTAATTACTAGTTGTATTTTCTCATTTTTAATTTCGTCAACAACATTAGGTCTTCCTTCTCCTACTTTAAAGATTGAATTTGCCCTTATTCCGTTTTTTTGTAATTCTTTTGCCGTTCCTGTAGTTGCTAAAATTTCAAAACCCATCTCGATTAAATCCCTAGCAATAGGTATTACATTTAGTTTATCTTTTTTATTTACCGATATAAAAACACATCCTTTTTTAGGTATCTTATTTCCAGCACTAATAGAGGCTCTTCTAAATGACTCTCCTAAAGTTTTAGAGATACCCATGACCTCTCCTGTCGATTTCATTTCTGGGCTCAAGAAAATTGATTCTTCAGGAAATTTATTAAATGGTAAAACCGCCTCTTTAACTGCCGTATAAGGATTTTTATCCCAAGGTTTTAAATTAAAACTAGATAATGGCACACCTAATGCAAGTTGGGAAGCAATTCTAGCGAGAGGAGTATTAGTTGTTTTACTTACAAATGGAATTGTTCTACTTGCTCTTGGATTAACCTCCAAAACAAAAACTTCACCTTCTTTATAAGCGAATTGTAAATTAATCAAACCTTTCACATTTAATTTTAAGGCCAGAGAAGTAGTTACATCTAAAATTTGATCTAATGCTTCTGTTCTAATATTATATGGTGGTAAAACACAGGCAGAATCTCCTGAGTGTATACCGGCTTCTTCAATGTGTTGCATAACTGCACCAATATGAACAGTTGAACCGTCAGACAAAGCATCAACATCAAACTCAAAAGCATCCTCTAAAAACTCATCAATTAGTATTGGATGCCCAGCCGTAACATCAGCTGAACGAGATATATAATCTATTAACTGGCGTTTAGAATAAACTATTTCCATTGCACGACCTCCAAGAACATAACTTGGTCGAGCAAGTACAGGATAGCCAATTTTTTCTGCAACTTTTATAACTTCATCTAA
Source organism: uncultured bacterium (assembly GCA_965660855.1). GTDB lineage: Bacteria > Fidelibacterota > Marinisomatia > Marinisomatales > UBA1611 > JAOLAV01. The sequence continues at coordinate 20,967 of CBFIBM010000009.1, forward strand.
TGTTTTTCCTGTTCCATATTTAGGACATCTTATACTTAACTCCTTGAGAACTTCACCAAATTTTTCTCTATCCTCCGCTAAATCAATATCCTTAGGAGACGTTCCAATAATTGGCGCTCCTGCATTTAAGAGATCATTTGCAATTTTAAGTGGCGTTTGTCCTCCAAACTGGACCAATACGCCATCAGGCTTTTCAAATTCAATTATATTTAATACGTCTTCATAGGTAACAGGCTCAAAGTAAAGTCTATCTACAAGGTCAAAGTCCGTACTCACAGTTTCTGGATTGCAGTTAATCATTATTGCTTTAACATTTTGATCTCTCAATCCGTATACAGCTTGTACACAACAATAATCAAATTCAATTCCTTGCCCTATACGATTTGGACCCCCTCCTAAAATAATAACTTTTTCCCCCTTTAAAGGTTCGATTTCATTTTCAAAATCATATGAAGAGTAGCAATAGGGTGTTTTTGCGATAAATTCGGCTGCGCAAGTATCTACAACCTTAAATGATGGTGTTACGGATTCTTTCTTTCTTCTTAATCTAATTTCATTTACGGTGGTTTTATAAAATCGACTAATTTGAATATCAGAGAATCCATCAGATTTTAAATCTCTCAAAGTACTTTTCCTATCTGTTAAGGCTAAGCTTTTTATCTCCTCCAAAAACCATGGATCAATTTTTGTTAAAGAATGGATCCTTTCAACTGTTTCTCCTTTGGCAAATGCTTCTCTGACTTTTAATAATCTAAAACTAGTTGCAAACCTTAAAGCTGACATATCTAGAGGTTTTGACCTAATTAGATCGGGATCTTCTCTTAATTGATTTTTTGCTTCTAAACCATCTAAGCCCACCTCTAAAGAACGAAAAGCCTTTTGAATAGACTCCTTAAAAGTCCTCCCAATAGCCATAACTTCCCCAACGCTTTGCATCTGTACTCCCAAATGCCCTGAAGCTGATGGAAATTTTTCAAAATCAAATCTTGGTATTTTGGTAACTATATAGTCTAAAGTTGGTTCAAATGCGGCTAATGTTTTCCCTGTAATTTCGTTTTCTAACTCATCTAAGGTATAACCTATTGCTAACTTTGCAGCAACCTTTGCAATTGGAAATCCCGTTGCTTTTGAAGCCAAAGCAGACGATCTGCTTACTCTTGGATTCATCTCAATTATTATACATCTTCCATTGGCCGGGTTAACAGCAAATTGAACATTAGAGCCTCCTGTTTCTACGCCTATAGTCCTTAAGCAAAGAATGGACCAATTCCTCATCTTTTGCAATTCTTTATCTGAAAGTGTAATTGATGGTGCAACCGTAATAGAGTCACCTGTATGAACTCCCATTGGATCAATATTCTCTATTGAACAAATAATTATAGCATTATCAGAACTATCTCGAATAACTTCTAATTCAAATTCTTTCCATCCAAGCAATGACTCTTCAATCAATACTTCATTAATAGGACTAGCATTTAATCCCTTTTCAACTAAATCTTGAAATTCTTCGTAATTATAAGCAACAGATCCACCAGTACCACCAAGTGTAAATGAAGGCCTTATAATCATTGGAAAATTTAACTTTCCCAACAGTGATTCTGCCTCTTCCCAAGAATGTACAAAACCACCTTGAGCCGTATCGATTCCAACTCTATCCATTTCTTCTTTAAATCTCTCTCGATCTTCAGCTTTTTCAATTGCATCAACTTGAGCACCAATTAATTGAACATTATATTTTTCAAGAAATCCTTTTTTATGAAGTTCTATTGCAAGATTTAAAGCTGTTTGTCCTCCTACAGTAGGGAGAATTGCATCGGGTTTTTCTTTAATAATTATAGCTTCTAGAAATTCAACAGTTAGCGGTTCAATGTAGGTTGCATCTGCAATTTGAGGATCTGTCATAATTGTTGCAGGGTTTGAATTTATTAAAACAATCTTATAGCCTTCCTCTTTTAGTGCTCTTGCTGCTTGTGTGCCTGAATAATCAAACTCACAAGCTTGTCCAATAACTATAGGACCTGCACCAATTATTAAAATTTTATTTATATTATTATTTTTTGGCATTTTTCATAAGATTTATAAATTTTTTGAATAAATATCGACTATCATGAGGTCCAGGACTAGCTTCAGGATGATATTGTACTGAAAAAGCACAGTAACTTATTGATTCTATACCCGCAGAAGTATTGTCATTTAAATTAATATGAGTTGACTTAACACTATTTGGTAAGCTATTTAGGTCAACTGCAAAACCATGATTTTGGCTAGTAATCTCAACTAAACCTGTTTTAAGGTTTTTTACTGGATGATTAATGCCTCTGTGCCCAAATTTAAGTTTGAAAGTTTTTGCTCCCAAAGCCAATGCAAGGATTTGGTGTCCTAAGCAAATTCCAAATATTGGGAACTGCCCCAGAATTTTTTTTATCAAATCTATACCGTAAGATACAGCAGATGGGTCACCTGGTCCATTTGATAAAAAAACTCCATGTGGTGAAAAAGCTAACAAATCGTCGTAAGATGTGTTTGCAGGAAATACTTTAATACTACAGTCATTACTTCTAAGCTGACGTAAAATATTAGTTTTTATTCCAAAATCAATTGCTGCAACTTTATATTTTTTTGAATTGTCGTTTTTAAATGTATATGCATTCCTACATGTTACATTCTTTACGAGATCTAGTCCAGACATAGACGGGGACTTATCTAACTTTGATTTTAATGAATCTAAATCTGTATCTATTGATGAAATTATTCCATTCATTGCTCCATTATCTCTGATATGCCTGGTAATTGATCTAGTATCAATTTTTTTAATCCCTACTATATTATTTTCTTTTAAGTATTCTCCTATTGATTTCTCTGATCTCCAATTTGAAGGTATTGCTGATTCTTCTTTAATTATAAAACCCGCAACTTGAATTTTACTAGATTCCGTGTCGTTATTATTAATCCCATAATTTCCAATATGAGGAGAAGTCATAGTTACTATTTGCTGTGAATAAGATGGGTCAGTTAAAATCTCTTGATAGCCTGTCATCCCTGTATTAAAACAAACTTCGCCAACAACTTCGCCGATAGCACCAAAAGAGGACCCTTTATAAACTTTGCCATCAGCTAAAAGTAACAATGCTTGCTTCATAAAATTTATATTTTAATGGGAAGGGGGAGTGATATCTCAAAAAGTTAAAAAAGTATATGTATTTAAATACATAAAATATCATCGCTGAATTTGAGACTACTTGATCAAAATACAAATAAACTTTATTAGTTTATTACAGTATTATTTTAAAAGAACTAAAACCTTACAATTTGTTAATAAACCAAATTTTTTCTCAACATCTCTAATTTTATCAGCGTCAAAGTTTGAAACAGTTAAATTTACCGTATCATCGCTTGTTATAGCTTCAACAAAAAGAGGATTATTACCTACACGACGCAAGACATTCCCATCTTCTGGTGAATGTGCGTAGCCAATCGGACCTCTGTTAACTGACCTTGACCTTGTATAATGCCTAGGTCCGTAAACTAGTTTATCCGCTTCACTAAAAACTTTTGGTACCATTGCTGGAACATGATAAATATTACGAGCGTCAATAATTATTCCAGAAACTCTCTCTGATTTTGGGATTGAATTCTTTGTCATCAAAAACGTTGATTGAGAAATATTCTCATTCATATGTCCACCTGCATCGATAAGTATTTCAGCAAGTCCAGACATTTTTACAGCAAGAGATATTTCAACCTCTTTTTTCTCAAGGTACTCAATTTCACCTTGTTGAAAAGCACTTTCAACTAATGATTCAACTCTATTTTTTGTAAAATGATCCTCTAACATTAATTCGCCAACCATTCTGCCATCAAAATTGACTAATTTTACAATATCAAGTAGGTTTTCTCGTGCTCTTGCTTTGGCTTCCCCCTTAGAAATTTTTAAATTTTTCTCAATAACTTCTAGTCCACCAGAATTAGTTCTACGCTCGATAATTAAAGAAGATCCTTTTGCTAAAATTATTCTATCCTGATAATCGATAAATCCATTATCCAATAAAATAGTTGATGATTTAGACATATCAAATCCGAAAAGGACGGTAACTAAAATTTGAAAGTTTATAAAATATTTAAACATTATCACTCTTTTTGTTGTACTAATTACTTACCAAGATAAGCATAATTAAACTCTATAAAAAAATAAATCAAAGTTTTATTTTACAGTAGTATTAAATAATATAAGTACACTGAGGTATGATAATAATTACAAGTATATTCACTAAGCTTTAAAAATAAAATTATGCAATTTTATAAACTATTTTTAACATTATTTTTATTTAGTTCAATTATTAATGCAAATGATAAATTTGATGAAAATCAGATAGTTATCATGCTCAATGAGTATTTTATATCTGAGAAAGGTCCAACTCTTCTTGGGCACCGGTTCTACAAAACAAAAAAAAATGAAATTATACAACTAGAAATAGAGCAAAATGAACAAAATCCTAACACTTCATTATTGTTTAGTTTCAAAGCAATGAGCTTAATAACGAATGTCTCACAAAAAGAATTTAATTTAGGTATATTAGTAATGCATTCAGAAAATAGAATAACACCTATCATTGCTGAAACAGATATAAAATGTGCTCAAAGTTTTTTTTTAGAAAAACAAATAGGTGAAAAGAAATGGCGAAAAAATTGTTTAACCATAAAGCATAATTAAATTCTATGATGGTTCTTAAATTTTTCCTTTTTTGTTTTTCAATAATTTTTGCACAAATTGAATATCAGGTACGTGATAAAAATCCAGGACTTTTTAAAAACCAGAGATTATATCATATTCCTCCAAAACCATTTTTTAAAAAGAGGCCTCACAAATTAAATTTTATAACAGATATTCCACCAGACTCCATTATTGTAAGTAGTTTGTTTTTTAAAACTAATCTTATGGAATATTACCAAGAAATAAAACTAACTGGAATAGCTGGCTCATATACTTTTTTATATAATCCAGAAGAATATCCTGGAGATAGATTACAATATTATTTTACTATAAAAACAAAAGAAAAGTTATTTGGAACACCAATTAATGATGACGGAAAACTTCAACCTGTGGACAAACTTCTTATTGACCCAAAGCAATACTTTGATCAACAGCGTCGCTTAAATAAATGATTTTAGTCAATCGAATTAAGGAGTTAAAGAAAGTTTTATCAGAGCATAATTATAACTATTATATACTAGATAACCCTATTATTACAGATTCAGAATATGATTCCCTGTTTCGGGAATTAGAAGAGTTAGAAAAAAAAAACAAACATTTAATCACTCCTGATTCACCAACACAAAGAGTTGGTGAAAAACCAAATTCAAAATTTGATGTTATCCAACATAGAAAACCAATGCTCTCTTTAGCTAATGCTATGACTACTGATGAATTGGTTAAATTTAATAATCGAATCAAAAATCTTCTTAATATAAGTAGCGTTGAATATATAGCAGAACCAAAGCTTGATGGCCTAGGAGTAGAAATAGTATACGAAAATGGAACTCTTATAAAAGCATCCACCAGAGGAGATGGCTATGTCGGTGAAGATATAACCCAAAATTTAAAAACTATTCGATCAGTTCCATTAAAACTTCGTAACTCTGATAAAAAAGTACCTAGCTTACTAGAGGTTCGAGGTGAAGTATTTATTAAAAAAGATGATTTTCAAAAAATGAATATTGAACAAAAGAATAATAGTAAAGCTCTTTTTGTAAATCCTCGAAATGCTGCAGCAGGTAGTTTAAGGCAACTGGATCCGGCGAAAACAGCTACAAGGCCCCTTTCCATATATTTATATGACTCTGGAGTAGTCGAGGGTTTAACTTTTAAGAATCATATTGCCTTTCTAGAGGCACTCAAGCTTTGGGGGCTTCCAACCAACTCTCTTTCAGAAAAAATTTCTAGCTCTAAAGGCTTAATTGAATATCATAAAAAACTTGAAGGAAAAAGGAATACTCTTCCTTATGAAATTGATGGAACTGTTTTTAAAGTAAATGATTATCTTTTTAGAGATAAAATTGGAAGTCGTAGTAGATCTCCTCGCTGGGCTATTGCTGGAAAATTCAAATCTCAACAAGCAATGACCATAATTAAAAGCATCACTATTCAAGTTGGAAGAACTGGCGCGCTTACACCCGTTGCAAATTTAGAACCTGTCTTTGTTGGGGGAGTTACCGTAACAAATGCTACTTTACATAATCAAGCTGAAATAAACAAAAAAGACATTAGAATAGGAGATACTGTAATTGTTGAACGTGCTGGGGATGTTATACCTAAAATTATAAAATCAATTCCTGAAAAAAGACTGTTGGAATCTATTTCATTTAAGATACCCCAAATATGTCCAATTTGTCTTACTAAAGCATCATTTTCTAAAGATCAAACTGTTTTAAGATGTCCAAATTCTTCTTGCCCCAGTCAAATAAAAGGAAGAATTCAACATTTTTGCTCTAGGAATGCAATGAATATTGATGGTCTAGGTGAAAAAATTATTAACCAATTAGTGGAAAAAAGCATTATCATTTCTGTTTCTGATATATACTCTATTACAAAAGATCAATTACTAACGCTAGATGGTTTCGGCTCAAAGTCTGCAGAAAATCTTTTAGAATCAATAAAAAAATCTAAAAGAACCTCTTTTTCTAAATTTATTTATGCATTAGGTATTCGCAATGTTGGCGAGCATATTTCAAAATTATTAGAGGATTATTTTAATGGTAGCTTAGAGGATTTTATGATGTGCTCTGATTATGAATTAGAATCTATCGATGGTGTCGGAATAATTGTTTCACATAATATTATACGATTTTGGAAGGATATCAATAATATTAAGATTGTCAAAAGTTGTATTGCTTCTGGCGTGGAGTTACTATATAAAAAAAATAAAAGAAATAATTTATTAAGCGATAAAAATTTTGTTTTTACCGGCTCTTTGAAAAATTTAAAAAGATCAGAAGTAAAAGAGATAATTCAATCTGTAGGCTCAACATTTTCAAGCAATATTAGTAAAAAAACTGATTTTTTAGTTGCTGGTCCAGGTGCTGGGTCAAAATTAGCAAAAGCAAAAAATTTGAATATTAAAATAATATCGGAATTAGAGTTTCTAAATATGATGGGAAAAAATGAAAATTAAATTTACCTTTTTTACTTTACCTCTAATAATAAGCATATATGGAAATGAAATTGCAGTAGTAAAAATTGCAGATGTACCAGCTAAAAGCCTCTATATAACTCAGCCAACCAATGAAAATAATTTATTATTTGTTTTGAACCAAAAAGGGAAAATCTTCATTTTAAAGAATGAAAAGCTTTTAAAAAATCCTTTTTTGGATATAACAGATCGAGTACATGGATCATTAACACCTGGTAGTGAGGAAGGTTTGCTAGGATTAGCATTTCACCCAAACTATAGCCAAAATGGTTTTTTCTATGTCAATTATATTAATAAAAATGACTCCTCCATTGTATCCAGGTTTTCGGCAAGTTCAAACCCTGAAATTGCGGATGATAATTCAGAAAAAATTATACTAAAAGTTCAGCAACCTTTTGGAAATCATAATGGAGGGCACTTAGCATTCGGTCCAAAAGACAATATGCTTTATGTTGGATTTGGAGATGGAGGAAAGCACGGTGACCCATATAATAATTCTCAAAACTTAAACAGTCTATTAGGCTCAATTTTGAGGATTAACATTGATGAAGGAGATCCTTATAGCATACCAATAGATAATCCTTTTTACGGACAAAAAAATAAGAGAGGTGAAATTTTTTGTTACGGACTACGCAATCCATGGAGATTCTCTTTTGACAGAATAACAAATGATTTATTAATTGGAGATGTCGGACAAAATAAATGGGAAGAGGTAAACTGGAATACCTGGAGCGAAGCAAAAGGTGCAAACTATGGTTGGAAAATAATGGAAGCTGATCATTGTTTTGAACCTGAAGAGTTTTGTGATACTCTTGGGTTAACGATGCCTATTCATGAATACCCAAACAATGCTGCTTACATGAGAATTTTGATGGGAATGGATGAATCTGAGGCAACAGGATGTTCTGTTACTGGAGGCTATGTTTTTAGGGGTAATAAAGCATCTTCTTTCTATGGAACTTATATTTTTGGGGATTACTGTACTGGACGAATCTGGGCATTTAAAAAACAAAAGAACAAAAGAATAAATTTCCAAAATATAAGGAACGAATTAAAGAAGACTAGCAAAGATTTACCCTTGTTTATTTCATCTTTTGGGGAAGATAGTTCTGGAAAACTTTATGTAGTAGACTATTTAGGTTCAGTCTTTAAATTCGTAACACGTTAGATAAGGCTTTTATATGATGCAGATTGATCAAGTTGTTGGTGATATTATTCTTTTAGTTTTACATAATCATGAACCTCTCAAAAAAATTGGAATTGAAGAGGATAGAATTTTTGTAAAAGTAAAAGGATACGATGGAAATGGCATGTGGATTCATCAACCAAAATTTCAAATTAGTAAACCTCCTAATAAAAATAAAAAGAAAAATTTCCCTGAAAAATCTGTTGAAGCATCGGTATTAATACCATGGGGTTTTATTGTATCTATTGCCCACTTCCCTGGTGCTGAGGGGTTAGATTTCCCTGACCCTTTTAAACTAGAAATAGGTTTCTAAAAATAAATGAAAAATTTAGCTATTGAAATCAAAGGTTTAACTAAATCTTATAAAAGCGTTGATGCTTTAAAGGGTGTTGATATAGAAATCAAAGAGGGTGAATTCTTTGGATTACTCGGCCCAAATGGAGCTGGTAAAACAACTACAATAAATATTTTAACTGGCCTCGTTTTTCGAGATCTTGGAATAACAAATATTTTTGGAAAAGATACAGTTAAACATTTCCGATTCACTAGAGCAAAAGTTGGAATTGCTGCACAAGAAATCTCTGTTGATTGGTTTTTTTCAGTTGAAAAACTTTTATTTTTTCATGCAGGGTATTATGGTATATCAAAAGATAAAGCTCGCCCTAGGATTGAATCCCTTTTAGAGAGACTTGGCCTTGAAAAAAAAAGAAAATCAAAATTAAGACAACTATCTGGAGGTATGAAGCGTCGCTTCCAAATTGCAAAAGCTTTAGTACATGATCCAGATATTTTGATACTTGATGAACCTACTGCTGGTGTTGACGTGGAGTTGCGTAGAGACCTTTGGGATTATTTAAAAGAATTACACTCATCAGGTAAAACCATTTTACTTACAACGCATTATATTGAAGAAGCTGAACTCTTATGCGAAAACATAGCAATTATAGATCAAGGAAAAATTTTAAAAAAAGGAACACCAAAAGATCTTACCAAAGAGTACGGATCTGCTGTCATATCTATCAGTTCTTTAAACATTAAAAACAGCATTAAGTCTTTTGTAACCAATTACAAATATATCATGGATGATAATCAAATTAATTTCTCTGTAAAAGATCCTGAACTAGCATTGCCTGAAATAATACAATCCTTAACTACTTCTGGTATTCAAATACAAAAGATAGAAACTAATAAATCTTCATTGGAAGATGTTTTTTTAGACTTAACTGGTAAGAGGTTAAATAAATGAATTGGATTGGATTAAAAACATTAATTTTTAGAGAGGTAGGTAGATTTTTCTCAGTCTATAGACAAACAGTTTTACCTGGTCTAATTACCTCAGCTTTGTATATAGCAATATTTGGATTTACGTTAGAGCAACGAATTTCAGAAATTCAAGGTGTTCCTTATACATTATTTATACTACCAGGACTAATTATGATGAATACTCTAACAAATGCGACTTCAAATACTTCATCTTCTATTTTACAAATGAAGCTTCTTCAGCAACTACCCGATCTTTTAACAGCTCCCTTATCTGGTATTGAAATTTCGCTTGCATATATTATTGGCGGAGCAATTCGAGGACTTGTGAATGGAGTTTTAGTTTTAGTTTTAGGGGTTTTTGTAGTTGGTATGCCTGTTTATGATCCATTAGCAACTATATTGTTTATTTTTCTGGTTTCATGGGCATTTTCAAGTATGGGGTTGCTTCTTGGTCAAATAGCTGAAAGTTGGGATCAACTAGCCATGATGCAAAATTTTTTTCTGACTCCATTGAGTTTTCTTGGAGGTATTTTTTATTCAATAAACATGCTGCCTGAGTGGGCGCAAACTCTTAGTTTTATTAACCCTATTTATTATATGATTAATGGTATAAGATATACAATATTGGGTATTAGCGATTCTTCTGTTTATGTTAGTTTTATTATGGCTGTATTTCTAACATTAGTTTTTACAATCGCTGCTGTATCATTGATGGAAAGTGGTAAAAAAATTAAGTATTGAAAAGAAATCTTTATTTTTACTTTTTTTTATCTATTGCTTTATGTCATGATCCTGAAGCAGAATCACTTAAATGGAAACAATACTATAGAATTGGATTAGTCCAATCAAATACATTTGATTCAGGTTTAAAAGGCTTCGGTCGTTTAAAAAGAACAACAGTAAAAACATTTAAAGACCTAAGATTTTATATTCATAGTTATGACAAAGAAACTGAGATAAGGACAAGATATAAATCAAGTCGTAGGCTTATGAAGTATGACGACATCTATTTTTTTAATACTATAATATATGAAAAAAATACACTAACTAACGATAATCTTCGATACCTTTATAATCAAGGTGTTGGTTATTTTATTAGTAATATAAATAATTATAATTTAACTTTTGAATTAGGTCCAGCATTTGATAATTCTGATTATTTAAACAGTCAAATTCGAACTACATTCTTAAAAAACAGCTTTTCTTTTGACGTTTTTTTAAGAAACGTTAAGGGCAAATTAGAAGTTGATTACTTCAATCAAATAAATAAAAAGATTAATAATAAAGCATTACATAGATTACAAATACTTGGAGAGTTCAGATTATCAATAAATAGTTTATTTGATGTAATAATTGGAAATTTTCAAGAATATCAAAATAAAAAAATTATGAATAACTCTATTTCAATAGCTTTTTCTTTTTCAAGGCAAATCAATTGGAATCTCTAATGAATAGACTTGTTTTTCTTAATTTAATTATACCTTATTTTATCTTTTCAAATCAAACCACTCTTCTTGACCCTAGCTTGACTTTAGAGAAAAAAAAACTAGCAATTTTGCCATCCCAAAACAAAAATTATCAAGATATTACAGAAAAGTTATTATCTATTATCTCCTCACAAGCAGCTTCAATTGGAAAATTTGAAGTCATTGATAGAAGTATAATAAATGATATTTTAAAAGAACAGCAATTCCAATTATCTGGATCGGTAATAGAAAAAGATATTGTGAAAGTTGGTGCCCTTGCAGCAGCAGAAGAAGCTTTAATTGTAGATATTATTCATTTTGGACAAAAAGGGATTCCACTAAAAACTGATGATGCAAAAAAAACAAAGCAAGAAGATAATTATAATGAGACACTCTTTTCATGGTTAGTTAAGACATCAATTAAAACTGCAATTGAAGAAAATAGTAAACCCGACACTCTCCAAATTGGCCTGCAACTTCGCAACAATATACAAACTTCTATTGAAGCAAATATAAAATTTATCAATATAGAAGATGGAACTTTATTAAAGTCTATTCCTTTATCTGCTTCTTATACTGGAGGGAATAAAGATGCTTCTCTAATTAAGGTTTTGGAGAACTTAAATTTACAAGTGAGGTGGAAATTAAAAAATCTTTACATGATAAATAGTGAAATAATTGAAGTTAATAAGTATAATATTACTATGATGTCCGGAAATAATTTAGGTTTAAAAGATGGAACCATTTTTGAAATAAGTTCAATAGATAAAATAAAAACATATAAGGGACGAACGGTTACAATTCCCGGGAAATCTAAAGCTTTAGTTAAAATTACTGATGTTGGTTCTGATGCCAGTACAGGAAAAATTATTAGAAAATGGAAGAGTATTCGTCCTGGAGATAAGGCTTATGAATTAAATAATTATCCAAAAATTACTGCATTGAATCTCTCTTTTTTAAACAATAAAAAATATGAAATTTCTGGTAAACTTATCTTAAATAGTTTTAAAGATATTTCTCCAAGCATAAATGGTTATTTAGGTTCTATAATTGATTCTAGAAATGAAATGAATGGATATTTAGGATTTGGAGCAGATCTAAATTATGATATTTTTTCAATATTTGGGACTAAATACTCAACTTCATTAAGAATACCCGCTTTATTTGCATTTAGAAGCGATGATAAAGGTCATAATGTTGGTTCTTTTTTTTCAGATCCATCAATTAGTTTTGACTGGAGAATCCAAGTATCTCCATATAAGGATTTAGTTTTTTCTATTAATTATACACTTACACATGTTCATGGTCCTTGGCAGTGGCAAAAAGATACGGGTGAATTAAATGAAGAAGGGAAAAGTATTACTCAAACTGAGCCAGCAGTATGGAATATAAACTCTGAGCCGGATGTCCAACCTCCGGATTTTTATTTTTCTATAGGTCTAATAAATATTATTTTTTGAAAAATTAAAATGGATTAATAAGTGTTAGCTGAAAATAAGATTTTGGCACCACCTCATTATTCCAATCTTTTATCGATTGGGCCCATCCATAGCTAAATGTAAAAATTGGAAGACTTGCCAATGACATAAAAATTCTGAATTCTGCTCCAGCTTGGATTATAAACTCTTCTCTTTCAACTCCTTTAGACCAGGCATCTCCAAAATCAGATATTAGAGCAACCGTTGGTTTCCCAACACTTATAAACTTAAAAAAATCAAGAATATTTATTGGTAAAATTGGAGCTCTCAATTCTAAAGTCCCAAGGTAGGCCATTTCACCAAGCCTTGATGGCTTGTTAAAACCCCTTGGCGACATATATTCACGACCAGGAGTAATTGATCCCATAATATAAAAATTAGGAATATCAAAAATTCCTAATTTTTCTTGATTTGGAGGGAGACCACTTATTGCTTCAAACCGGTTTCTCGAGAATAATGAAAATGGGCCAACTTTTTTATTAAGATAAAAATCTAACTTGACTTTGGTATAATCAAAATTACCAAATAATTGTTGGGTTGTTTTTTTTATATTAGCACGAAAGCCATATCCCTGATTTGGGTTAAATGAATTTCTTACATGTGATCTTTTGCTAACAAAATTGTACCCTAAATTAATACTTCCTTCTTTTCCAGATTCAGGGTCCTTGAAAGGGTTTTTGTTTTTATTATTTGGGGTTAATTCTATTTTTCTATCTATTATTTGAAGAGAATAGGTTAATAAATGATTCTTAGTCAACGATTTACCAAAATTATAAGGTGACTTTATCCAGATTGAGAATCCATTAAAGGCTTCTAAAATTGTTTCTTCATTATTATATAATTGAAAATTAAAATTAGCATTTCTATAAAAATCAAACCCCCAGAAACTTTTTAATGGAATTCCTGTAGCATTTTGATACTGAAAAAAAACAGTTGTATATTTGTTATAATCGCTGCCTAAAAGAGTTGAAAACGTATGCCTCCCCAATACATCTGAGTATACACTATTATATAGGATACTTCCTACATCCGGAATAATTACTGTACCTAAGTGTCTTAAATTATTTTTGAAAGAATAATCTGAACTGCTCAATATTTTGACCGGTTTCTTAAAGTCTATCTTTTCTATTTTTTCTTCAGGTTTTTTTTCAATCCAAGAAGAAAATCTTTTATTCATTGTTGTATTTCTCTTATTCGCAACCCTATTGGGATCAACAGAAAGAATTTTTGAACTACTATATGTATTAAGAGTAATCGCCGATAAAGATTTATCCTTTTCGTTATATTGAATTGCCCAAGCTATATCTCCAATATCTGTATTTTGAATTAATTTATTAGTATTTACATCATATGTAAAAACATTAGGAGTTAATTCATACATACTTGTGAATGAAATTTTTCCACCATTTTCAATCCAAATAGGATTAAAATCTGCTTCTTTTGATTCTGTTACTCTAACAATTTCTTTTAGTTCTAAATCTAAAATATAAATATCCATCCAACCATCAGAATTAGATTTTGAAAATGCAATTAGATCACCATTTGGACTCCATGATGGTGTGATTATTTGGATATCACCAGAGAAATTTGTTAATTGTCTTATATCTGAACCATCATTTTTCATTAAAAATAATTGGGAATTTGAATTTTTATGAGACACAAATAACACATCTTTACCATCTGGAGAAAATTTTGGATAATTAGCTCTCATAGAATGTGTTAAAAATATTATTTCATTAGTTTTTAATTCATACTTACAAATATCAAGCAATAAGCTTTGGTTCTCACCATAATGATATTTTGGATAAATAATCGTTTCATTATCTGGAGAAATATCTAAGTTTTGAATCAATTCTCCAAACCTTCCGCTATCTAATTCTTTTAATTTCCATCTAGGCTTTGGTCTTTTAGCTTTTTCTTTCTGGTTTTTATTTTTATTTAATTTTTTTTGCCTTTTTGTAAAAATTTTATTCTCTTTGGTAGTATCTCTTGTAGCTAAAATTATTGAATTGTCTCTTTGACCCTTAGAAATTTTTCCGATAATTGCCATTTGTAGTGTATCCGAGAAATAATCAAAAAATTGAACTGTTTTCCCAGGAATGACTTTCTCAATACCTATGTCTGAGATTGCTTCTTTTTGTGATCTATTACCAAAATAGTATGTATTCATGAGAAGTCGCCAGTCCTCATTAAATTGTTTTAACTTAATACCTGTATATTTTTTAAAAGAATCTTCAAAATTTAAAAGTCCAAATTTATTTCTATGCTTAAGTATTTTAGTTATTGTTGAATCACCAAACCTATCTGCTAAATATAGAGTTTTAGAAAAACCATCATTATGAGGATCTCTGATTTTATGTACCGTGTTTTTATACACATGCCCTTTATGAGATATATCAAATCTAAAAGGTCTCCATTTTTCAGTGTAATACTCTGCTAAACCTTCGCTTACCCATGGGGGTATATTTGCATAAAGAATATCCATTGGCCTTGGGATCCATTCAGGTCCTTTTATGGTATTAAAAAAAACAAGATGTTGAAGCTCATGTGCTAGTACTGTTCTCAACCACTTTTCATCGCCTGTCCACAGCGCTGCATCATTCTGATCTACCCATATTATTGTATAGTTTGCAGGGACTGCAAAGCCATTCAAAATTTCATCTTCTTCAGTAAATGCTATAGATAACCTTGGAAGGTCATCTATATCCATTTGCTTCATTAAATTTGGTCTTATTTGTTCAGCAATAGTTGCTCCTTGAAAAGCAATTTTTTCAATTTTATCATAATAATGTATATCAAAATTTTCAGTTTTAATTGATTTCCATTTAATTTCTCCATGAGTTCTTTGGTTCATCATCCAAGACCCTGTTGCAAAAACAAATGAAATATTTAATAAATAAAAAGTTATTACTTTTAAATAATTCATAAACCTTTCAGTTTAAGATTTTTTAAATCTGATTTTAATTTTGAATAAGATCTGTATTGTAAAGAATTCATTCCAAAATCTATTGCTGCCTGTACGTTTTCTATTAAATCATCTATAAATAGAGATTGCTCAGGAGTTGTTGAAGCTTTTTCTAAGGCAACTTTATATATATTACTATCTGGTTTACGTTCGCCAACCTCAAATGAATATATTTCTCCATCTGATAGAGTTGGGAAAATATATTTCTTTTTAATCTCATCTTCAATGTGTTGTGGATTAGTATTTGATAATAACCAAATTGAATAATATGGTTTTAACAATTTTATTAATTCAATTGTTTTTTTTTCCTTACCAAGTAAAAGTTTCCAAGCAGTCCAAAAATCAAATTCGTTTAAAACAGATAACTCTTTCAAAGATTTTTTATAATTTAAAAACCAATCATTATTTGATATTAAACCTTTTTCATATTGATTATGGACATCATGAGGAAATGCCTCCTGTATTATTTTTTTATTAACCCCAGTGCATTTACTAATATGTTCATATGTCTTGTTTGGATGGATATCTATTAAGACACCACCAATATCAAAAAAAACTGTATTGATCATATTATTATGATTTTTTTTCACAGATGTATATCTGCAAACTACTAGACTCGTTCATCTTACTTCCATCATATGAGCCAAGCTTCTCTTTTATTTTTAAACTTGAACTTTCAAATAGAATATCCATCTCATGAGGATAATACATTTTTTGCTTAAATGTATACGTCTCTGGTTGTATAATTCCATTAACTTCCAAATTCCAAAATAAAGTGTTGATAGAAGAACTTTCCTCAAAAATATTTTTTTCCATTATTCTACATTTAGAGGATTTATAACTAAAATAGTCCGTGGCAGGGTAAAAATTATTTTGATCACGGAACAAAAAAGATGGATCTGGGATGAAGATTGATAATAAAAATACTCCATTATCCGAAATATGCTTTGAGACACATTCAATTGTCTTATACGCATCTTTAGTTGTAAGATTATGGAGAAACGAATTAAATCCAATAAAAATAAATTTAAATTTTTTATCTAAATTAAAATTTCTCATATCTCTTAATAAAAAATTAGATTTTTGTTTGAATTTATTCTTAGCGGTATCTATAAATTCTTTACTAAAGTCAATTCCTGTATAATCTAAGCCTTGATCAATTATTATTTCTGATAACCTTCCTGTTCCAGAAGCTAATTCCAGAACTGGTCCTCCATTTTTTTGACTGAATTTTGATATAAGTTCAGCATCAAGTGAATAATTTTGATGCATAGAATCATATAAATCAGGGTATTGATATATATCTAACAATCGTAAAGCTAATTAATTACTAATAAGTCTTTAGTTGTCTTATTTAAAATTTCACATCCCTCATCCCCAATAATCACATCATCTTCGATGCGTACTCCGCCCCAACCAGCCAGGTATATACCTGGCTCTATCGTCATAACATTGTTTTTTTCCAGAATTTGATTACTTTGGGGACTAAATCTTGGAGAAGTATGTATTTCTAATCCTAAACCATGTCCAGTACCATGAGTATAATATTCTCCATAACCCATTTTACTTATATAATCTCTAGTAGCAAAATCAACGTCTTTACATGGAACTCCTGATTTTGCTATTTCACATCCTCTCTTTTGAGCTTCTTTTACAATTTCATAAACTTCTTCATGCTTCTCTGACGATTTTCTCACAACTGGAGTTCTGGTCATATCTGCATGATAGCCACCATATTTAGCTGCAGCATCAATTACGATAAAATCACCTTCTTTAAATTCTCTATCAGTTGGTATAGCATGGGGTAATGCTCCGTTTGGCCCTGTTGCTACGATAGGTGAATACGCTTCTCCATCTGCATATTCTCTATATTTTGAAACCATCTTGTTTGCAACTTCTTTTTCAGTGTATCCTGGCTGAAGCATTGGAAGAATCTCCTCATAAACTTTATCTGTCACTTCAACTGCCGTACGAATACAATCCAATTCATGGTTGTCTTTAACTGCAGCTAAATTTTCTAAAATCATCGATGTGTTTTCCCATGATGTATTTGGAAAAGCTTTTAACATATTTTCATATTGATCATAACTAACATGACTACCTTCAAAAGCTAATTTTAATCCATTTGGATTTAGTTTATTATCTTTTATTTGTTTAAAATGTGATCCCATAGAAAAATATGGATCAAATCCTTTAACTTGATTTTTTGCTTGTTCTATATACCTACCATCAGAAATAAAAAATTGACCATTCGGTGTAACTAAACAAGAGGCAGCAGAACCAGTAAATCCACAAATGTATCTAATATTTGTTAAATTTGAAATTAAAATTCCGTCTAAACCTTTTTCTCCCAATACAGATTTAAGCGCATTTTGTCTTTTAATATAGATTGATTCATTCATTCATTCATCCTTTTGTAATTTTTTAATTAGAGTTTGTATTGTTTCTCTTTCTAATGAAATAGATTCAAGACTCTCACCTTTATTTTCAAGAGCATCTAATACATCTAAAGCTTGTTCAAATAAACCTTGATTTTTTAAAACAGATACAAGAGTGAATGTTGCTAATTTTGAGCTTACTTTTAAAGGCTTGCTTATTTCACTTTCTACTTCTTGGATAGATGTTTTATTTAATTTAGGAATAGAGGGTGTTTTTATGATTTTCTTTTTGATTTTCTTTTTTACAATATTTTGTACTTCAGTTGGTTCTTCAACTTTTTTGATGAAACTTTTTGCAATCTCATGATGTGGATCTAATTCTAAAACACGTTTCCATGATTTTAAAAGTCTGCTAGAAGCACGGCCTAAAACCGTTTGTATTTCACATAACATTTCTGACGCTGCTAAGTGCTTATTTGAATAAGTTAGGACTTGCTCTAATAATTTTTCTGCTTCTTTATAATCTCCTTCGATGTTATTTATTTTTGCAAGTATAAATAAACCTGCTGAATCATTTTTATGATGCTTTAATCCTATATCACAAACTTTTCTTGCTCGTTTAAGATCATTTTTATGTAAATACATATCAGCTAATACTGGGAAAAGTACTGTATCAAAGTGATCTGCAAAATATAACTCAAGTTCAATTTGATTATTTAAATTCATATTAACGCCTGTTTTCGTTAACCCAGTTAGTTATATAGTCTATTGTTTCTTTTACTGGTGTACCTGGACCAAATAATTTACCGACTCCCTCTTTTTCTAGCTTATTTATATCTTTTTGAGGTATTATACCTCCTCCAACTAAAAGAACATCATTTAATTTTTTTTCTTTCATTAATTTTAAAACGTTTTTAAAAATAGTGTTATGAGCATTATTTAAACTTGATAATGCAATTACATCTGCATCTTCTTGTAATGCTGCATGTACAATCATCTCAGGTGTTTGCCTCAAACCTAAGTAAATAACTTCCATCCCAGCATCACGATAAGATGACGCTAATACTTTTATGCCTCTATCATGACCGTCTAGTCCAGGTTTTCCCATAACGATTCTTATTTTACGTTCCATAATATTAATAAGTTAGTTGCAAAGTATAAAACTTCATAATCATGTTTAACCTTCTAATATAAATGTTGCAGGACCATCATTGATTAATTCAATTTTCATATCTTCACCAAAAATACCTGTTCCCACAGAAATCTCTTTCTTAATCTCTTTTATAAAAGAATTATATAAGTTTTCTGAAATTTTAGGGTTTGCTGCATTAGAATAACTAGGTCTTCGACCTTTCGTTGTTCCAGCACAAAGAGTGAATTGGCTAATAATTAGAGCTGATCCATTAACTTCTCTGATAGATAAATTCATCTTCTGGTTAAAATCATTAAAGACTCTAAGGTTTAGAACTCTTTTTGCTAATAGTTTAGTTTTCAATTCATTATCACCCTTATCAATTCCAATAAAAATAACTAATCCTTGACTTATTTTAGCAATAATTTTTTTGTTAACAGAAACACTCGCTTTTTTACATCTTTGTATAAGTACTTTCATTAATTAATCTACCCATACATTTTCTTTACCATATTTCGTTCTCAAGGTTTGGATAAATAAACTATCTGTAGTCACCATTATATTATGGGCTATTATTTTAAGTGGTTTGACTGATCCTTGGTTTGGTAAGTGAAAAATCAACCTACAGTTACCTTGATTCTTTCTTGCTAGGTACATTAGTTCTTCCACATCTTCACCTTCAACCTGACCAGAAGAAAATTTAATATTCAATCTTTGTGATAGCCTCTCCCTCACTTGTTTAACAGGGATAATTTCTTCTGATATTATTTTTAAATCAGAAAAATCAGAACCCTCTGAAAGTTTACCTTTTATGAAAACAACGCTTTCTTCTTCAATAAGATTTCCAAATGACTTAAAACAATCACTGAATGCGATTACCTCAGCATGGCCACCGAGACAATCTAGGTCAAAAAATGCCATTTCTCTATTCCTTCTATCAAACCGACGAACAATGCGAGTAATCATACCTCCAATAATAACCACATCTTTATTATTTATATTATTTTGATCTTCAAATGATATAGATGTGAACTCTTCTAAATCTTCTGAATGCTCTAATAAAGGATGTCCCGAAACATAAAAACCAAGAACTTCTTTCTCTTTTGCTAAGGATTCCTTTTCAGACCAATCTGGAATACTTTTTAAAGAAGGAACCTTAATTAACTCTTCCTCCATACCAACATTCCCAAACATATCAACTTGATTTCGATTGGTTTCGCTTTGCATCTGCTGGCCATATTTGATTGCATCATCAACAGCTGAAAATTTCTGGTTACGATTTCCTTCAATAGAGTCTAATGCTCCAGACATTATTAAACTCTCTAAAACTCTTTTATTTACTTTTTGTTGATCTACGCGAGCGCAGAGATCAAAGATAGAATCATATTGGCCATTATTATCTCTATCATATATAATAGTTTCTAAAGCTTTTAAGCCTACATTTTTTATTGCATTTAATCCATACGAGATTGTTGAATCATTAATAGGGCGAAAGTCTTCATATGATATATTGATATTCGGTGGAACTACTTCTATACCCATTTTTTTACTTTCATTTATTAGAATTACTACTCTATCTATTGTCCTCATTTCACTGGTAAGATTTGCACTCATAAACTCAGCAGTATGATGAACCTTAAGCCATGCAGTTTGATAAGCAACATACGCGTAAGCAGTCGAATGACTTTTATTAAATCCATATTGTGCAAACTTTTCAATTAACGCAAAAATTTCTTCAGCTTTTTCCTTTTTTATTTTGTTTTTTTCTGCACCTTTTACAAATTTTATTGATAGTTCGTCCATAAGCGATTTTATTTTTTTCCCCATCGCTCTTCTCATAATATCTGCTTCAGCAAGAGTGAAACCAGCAATTTCATTAGCAATTTGCATAACCTGTTCTTGATAAACAATTATACCATAAGTTTCATTTAAAATTGGCTCCATTTTTGCATGCGCATATGAAATATTTTTTTCACCATGTTTTCTAGAAATAAAACTGTCAATATTTTCCATAGGCCCGGGCCTATATAGTGCATTCATTGCAATAAGATCTTCGATAACTGTAGGTTTTAATTTTTTTAAAAATTCACGCATACCTGATGATTCAAATTGAAACACACCTATCGTATTTCCTTTTGCAAATAATTGATAAACATCATCATCATTTAAAGGAACCTTTTCTATATCTAGAGTTACCCCTTTTTCTTGTATTAACTTCACCGCCTTATCAATAACTGTTAAATTTCTTAATCCTAAAAAGTCTAGCTTTAAAAGCCCAATTTCCTCAAGGCCTTTCATATCATATTGGCTAGTCACATCATTGGTAGATGATTTATATAATGGGACATAGTCAGTAAGGTCACCTGGCGCAATGACAACGCCTGCAGCATGGATAGATGCATGCCTATGCATTCCTTCTAGGACTTTTGAATGTGACATTAACTCTTTAAAGTCTCCATCTGCCATTTTTGTTAGCTCAGGGCTTTTCTTTAAGGCTGCATCAAGTGTTATATTTAATTCATTTGGGATTGCTTTTGCAATTTTATCTACTTCTCCAAAATTATATCCCATAACTCGCCCAACATCACGTACAACTTGTTTAGCTTTCATTTTACCAAAAGTTATTATTTGCGTTACCGAATTATCACCATACTGATCTTTAATATAATCTATAACTTCGCCTCTTCTTTCTATGCAAAAGTCAATATCAATATCAGGCATACTTATTCGCTCAGGATTTAAAAAACGTTCAAATAAAAGATTATGCTTTAATGGATCTATGCTTGTTATACCAAGTGCATAAGAAACAAGACTTCCAGCAGCTGAACCTCTTCCGGGGCCTACTGGTATATTTGAATCTTTTGCATATTTTACAAAATCAGCAGTAATTAAAAAATAACCAGCAAAGCCCATGTTTTTTATTACTAGAAGTTCATGGTTTATTCTTTTTTGAATACTTGGTGTTAATTCTCCATATAATGATTCTGCTCCAGCTTTGGTTAGTAGTTTCAAATAACTATCTGGATCCTGAGTAATTGCCTCAGGAGGTATCGGAAAATTCGGTAAATGATATTCACCCATAGGTATTTCTAAATCGATACTATCAGAAATCAGACGTGTATTTTCAATTGCATTTGGGAAAGCTTTAAATAGGTTGTGCATTTCATCCTGTGATTTAAAATAAAATTCAGGTGTTGCATATCTTAAACGATTTGGATCACTACGCTCTTTTCCAGTTCCTAAACAAATGTGAATATCATGTGCCTCCCAGTGCTCTTTTCTAGCATAATGAGCATCATTTGTACAAACCAATGGAAGGTTTAATTCTTGAGACAACTTTTTCATATTTTTCAAATTAGCTTCTTCTTCAGGGATACCATGATTTTGTATTTCTAAATAATATCTATTTGGAAAAATTTCTGAAAATGTAATAGCCGCTTTTTTTGCACCTTCATAATCACCCCGTAACATACGTTCGGGTACTTCACCTTTTAAACAAGCAGACATGCAAATTAAGCCTTCATTATATTCTCTCAGAAGATCTATGTCTATTCTAGGACGATAATAAAACCCTTCTAAATAACCAGCGGTGACAAGCTTCATTAAATTTTTATAACCGGTATAGTTTTGAGCAAGTAGAATGAGATGATTATTCCCCCAACCATGTTCTGAAGTAGTCTTTTTATCAAACCTACTTCCAACTGCAACATATATTTCACACCCAATTATTGGTTTTATACCTGCTTTTTTTGCCGCTTTATAATAAGGAAGTACACTAAACATATTTCCATGCTCTGTTAAAGCAACTGAGTCCATTTTTAAATCGTCAATCGTATCAACCAACTGGCTAACTTTCTGTGCTCCATCAAGGAGACTATAGTCAGAATGATTATGTAAATGGACAAATTCAGATTTCATAAAATAGTTCCAGTATAAATTGAAATTAAACCCATGATTATACTAATTTTTAAGATACTTGCTGCACTTTTAGAAGACTTAATTCCGGGATTTTTGTACATCGAAAATACTATAATCCCTAGTGGAATCTCAACTCCTAGAATTAAAAAGATTAGATAATAAATACTATAAATATTATATACATAAGGTAAAATGAAAATTATTCCAGAAAAAATACTAAGAACAATTACAAGCTTTACAGACTTTTCTATTCCATAGTGTATAGGGAAAGTTTTCATTCCAGAGATTTTATCCCCTTTAATATCTGAAATATCTTTTATTAACTCCCTTAAAAAAGAAAGTAAAAAACACAGTACCATCGGAACTTTCATAGAAGAAATAGAACCATACGCAACGCCGCAAAATAAAAAAGATAGACTTATTGTAAACGCTACTGCAACATTTCCAATTAGCGGTAACTTTTTTAAATAAGATGTATACAAAACCATGATTGGCATTGCAACAAATACTCCAATAAATTCTGCTTTGTTATTTAATTTCATACATAATAAGCAACCTAAGATGAAAAATAACATAGCAATATAAAAAGCAACATTTCTTTTTACGTCCCCTTTAGGAATTGGTCTAAGGGGCCTGTTTATTTTATCAATCTCATAATCTACATAATCATTTAAAACATTTGATCCTGCAGTAAATAGCATTACAATTCCAGCAAGTAATAAAAATAGGCTACTATTATTTTCACCACCTATAATATTCGATGCAATAAATATAGAAAAACCACTTATAAGAACATTTAATGGTCTGATCAAAGATATATGAGAAATCAATAACTTGTATAACATTTATTTATTTATCTTTATGATAAGTATTCTTTCATCACCATTAAAATCTTTTTCTAGAAGATTTAAATATCCTAAGTTTGAAAAAATTTCAGAAACTTTTTTGGGATGATCTCCATTCCCTACCTCTAAAATAATATAGCCTCTATTCCGTACAAGGCTTGGAACGATTTCTGCAAACCTTCTATAAAATTTATATCCATCTTCATAGTCCGTAAGTGCTTTTAAGGGTTCATAGTCTTTTACATCTTTCATTAAAGTCTTTACTTTAGTCTCTCCAATATAAGGAGGATTAGAAATAAAGAGATCAAACATACCAACTGGTTTATTTTTGATTATATCCATTTCTTTAAATGTAACATTACTGACATCATATTTAATTTTATTTTTATTTGCTACTTTAATTGCTTTTGAGCATATATCGACAGCTAGAATCTGAGCACTTTCTATCTCTAACCCTAAAGTCAAAGAGATACAGCCTGATCCACTCCCAACCTCTAATATTTTAGGATTCTTTAAATGAGTTAATTTATCAATTGATAAATCAATTAAACGCTCTGTCTCTGGACGTGGAATAAGGACATGATGGTTAACATAGAAATCCCTTCCATAAAAATTTGAATTATTTGTTATATATTGTAACGGTTCATAATTGAGACGTCTTTTAATCCATTCTTTAAGAATTTTTAGTTGAGGTTTTGTTACTGGCTCTTCAAACCTAATATATATATCAATTCTTTTACATTTAAACAAAGAGCATAATAACCATTCAATTTCTCTTCTGGGGTTATCAAATTCTTTTTCGTTAAAATATTTTTTTGCCCATTGAATAATGTCAATAATTCTCCAAACTTTAGACATATTTAAACTTTTAAATCAATTTACTTTTAAAGCAATCAAGTTAGGTCGTTTCTGAAGCCATTATTTCTTGTTGCTCTGCAATCTTAAGTTCTTCAATTATTTCAGTTATATCACCGTCTAAAATTTCATTTAACCGATAAGATGTAAAGTTAATTCGATGATCCGTTACCCTACCTTGTGGAAAATTATATGTTCTAATTTTTGCAGATCTATCCCCTGTGGAAACTAAGCTTTTCCTTTGCGCAGCTCGTTTAGATGCAGCTTTTTCTTCTTCTGCTGCTAACATCCTAGACTTTAGAACTTTTAATGCAGCGGCACGATTTTTGTGCTGCGAAGATTCATCTTGACAAGTTACAACTAAACCAGTGGGTATGTGGGTAATACGAATTGCTGATTCTGTTTTATTTACATGTTGTCCACCTGCACCACTCGCTCTATAAGTATCAATTTTTAAATCTGATTCATTAATATTGACATCTACATCTTTAGCTTCAGGTAGCACTGCAATGGTAGCTGCAGAAGTATGAACTCGCCCACTAGTTTCTGTTTTAGGCACTCTTTGTACTCGATGTACACCACTTTCATATTTAAGCATTCCATATGCACCAGAACCTTTAATAGAAAGTATAACCTCTTTAAATCCACCTATTCCTGTTTCAGATGAATCTAAAACTTTAAAATTCCAATTTTTCCTTTCTGAATATCGTGTATAAATCCTGTATAAATCTGAAGCAAAAAGCGCCGCTTCATCCCCTCCAGTTCCCGCTCTAATTTCTAATATTAAATTTTTATCATCATTTGGGTTTTTAGGTAGTAATAAAACTTTTAATTCTTCTTCTAATTTTTCAAGTTCACTTTCTAAGTCTGAAATTTCGTCTTCGGCTATCTTTTTTAATTCTTCGTCATCAGTTTCGAGCATTGCTTTATCATCAATTATAAGATCGAAAACTTTTATATATCTTTTACCAACTTTTACTAGATCTTCTAGCGAGCTATGCTCTTTTGCGATATTTGTGAGTTTCTCTTGATCTCCAAAAACCTCAGGATCTGCCATTTGCTCAGCTAAACTGGAATGCTTATTAATTATTTCAATTAGTTTTTCTTTCAAAACTTCACCATTATATTAATTATTGCTTTTTAAATAATTAAAGCAAACTTGAAAAAAGTATATGTAATAAAATTCTCATCTAACTATATGTGTTTAGTTAGATGTGTAGAAATTATCTTTTATTTTTGTCCATATTTTCTATTGAATTTTTCAATTCTTCCAGCCGTATCAACAAGATTTTGTTTCCCAGTAAAAAATGGGTGAGATTTATTTGAAATTTCTATTGTGCACAAAGGATAATCATTCCCATCATCCCACTTTATAGTCTCTTTGGTCTCGACTGTTGAACGGGTTAGAAAAGTATGATCACAAGATGTATCTTTAAACACAACTAACCTATAATTCTTTGGATGTCCTTCTTTTTTCATATTTTATTCTTCCTTATTCTTCAATTTTTTTAAAGCAGTACTTACTCTTTTGATTCCATCTCTAATTATCTTTGTGCTTGTTGCATATGAAAATCTTATATGCCCTTGAGCGCCAAAGCCATCACCTGGTACTGTAACAACTTTTGCAGAGCCCAGAATATACTCAGAAATATCAAAAGTATCTTTCATTAACTTTCCCTCAAATAACATGCCCAAGTAATAACTAAAATCCGGGAAAACATAAAATGCACCACCGGGTAAGCGGCAAGTGACACCAGGGATATCATTTAATAAATCAACTATTAAGTCTCGTCTTTCTTTAAATGCCTCTTTCATGTCTTCAACACAACTTTGATCTCCAATTAAGGCTTCTATAGCTGCTTTTTGGCCTATAGAGTTAGCACATGAGGTCGCTTGCCCTTGAATTTTAGACATTGCTTTTATAATATCTGTTGGCCCTGCAGCGTAACCTATCCTCCAACCTGTCATCGCATAGGTTTTAGATAAACTAATGCAGGTTACAACCTCTGCCAGTATATTATTTTCCCGGTTAAGTTTTTCAGTACTTACAAACTGACCATCATAAACTAGTCTTTCATAACATTCATCAGAAATAATAGTCCAGTTATGCTTTTTTGCCAATCTTAATAATTTTATTATAGCTTCTTTTTCCCAAATTCCGCCTGTTGGGTTTGAAGGTGAATTAAGTATTACGCCTTTTATCTCAGGAGTGATCTTTTTTTCTAAATCTATAAAATCTGGTTCAAAGTTTTTTTCTGCTAATGTATCTACAAGAATTGGCTCTGCATCAGCTAAACGTACAAATTCAGGGAAAGAAACCCAATAAGGTCGAAATACTATGACTTTGTCTCCTTCTTCAAATAAAGCTTGGCATGCGTTATATAAACTTTGTTTTTCACCATTTGAAACTAAAATATCAGAGGGGTTATATGATATGCCGTTTTCTCTTTTCAGTTTTTCACAGATAGCTTCACGTAATTCAATCATTCCTGGACCGGCTGTATACTTTGTAAAACCATCATCCATTGCTTTTTTACCAGCCTCTATAATATTAGAAGGAGTATTAAAATCTGGCTCACCTACTGAAAAGTTTATAACATCCATCCCCTTTGACTTCATGTCAGCTGCAATTGTAGCCATTTGTAACGTAAATGATGGCTTTACTTTATGTACTCTGTTAGAAAGTTTTGTCATTAAAATTTATGCTGCTTTTTATGATGTTTTTCTGTGTTAAACTTGTAATCGTCTGACTCATCAATAACATCTGGTTTTAAATTTATGTTCACGGGTTCGTCATTAAAGTTTTTCTTAGGCTTTTTAGATTTCTTACTTTTATTTTTTTTAAAGCTTTTATCTTTATCAGAAATTTTTTGATTCTTGTTAAATTGATTTTTCCTTTTTGGTTTACGCTTTTTTCTTCTCTTTCTCTTTGGCTTAGGAACATCTAAAGCAGATATGACTTCTAGATCATTTTGGCTGTCAATTTCAAGCGGTTCCTGATTCATAGATATATTTTTTAATTCATCATCTCCAAAATTAAACTCATTTTTATTAAAAGCACCAAATATAGTTCCAAAACCTCTAGTTATTCCATTGCCAACACCAATATAGCTTGGTAAGAAAAAATTTGTTTCAAAGTCACCCATAAATGCACCCCATTTATTATCATCGACAGACTTTGGGAAAAGACTTTCTAACGAGACTCTTGTATAAATACTATCTTTTAACTTAATTCCTAATTCATTAGCTAAAAAAATAATGTTTTGCCCAATTAGCTTATTAAGAAAAGATGGTTTTTCCTGGTTAGTTAAAAATCTATATTTCCCACTTGTCATATGATTGAGAGCAACCCATGGTGTAATAAAACGGTACTTTAACAGCTTCTCAGATGGGATAAGCTGCTCTTTAGACTCTTGTTTATCAAATGATTCAACTTCAAAAGTAATGTTCCCGAAGTCAAAATTATCAAATTTTTCGGAGAGCTGAATAACTGGATCAACACCTTCTTTTATACCAATTATGTAAATTTGTTCATTAAGAATTTTTACTTGAACTCTAGGATATAAAAATTTATCTCTTAGAGAACCATTAAGCATAGGAATTATACTCTCATCAGGAAATTGTCGCATAAAAACACCTTTTACTTGATAAGGTGTTTTTCGAACAGGTTTATCTGTAACTACCCGCACTACTACTGATTTAATATCAGGAAAACTATCACTCATTTAGAATTAATAATTAAAAATTTATTGACTCATAGTATCAAGGAACTCCGCATTTGACTTCGTTCTTTTCATTCTATCTTGCATGAAATCCATAGCTTCTTCTACTTTCATATCATTTAATAACTTTCGCAAAACCCACATTCTACCTAACGTTTTACGGTCATGCAATAACTCTTCTTTTCTAGTACCAGAGCGAATAATATCAAAAGCAGGGTAGGTCCTTCTGTCACTTAAACGTCTATCAAGCACAAGCTCCATATTTCCCGTACCCTTGAATTCCTCAAAGATTACCTCATCTGCTCTACTACCAGTATCTATCAGAGCTGTTGAGATAATAGTCAAGCTACCTGCTTCTTCTGTATTTCTTGCTGCTCCAAAAAATTGTTTTGGCTTCTTTAAGGCATTAAAATCAACACCCCCAGATAAAATTTTTCCACTATGAGGTGTTACTGCATTGTGAGCTCTAGCTAAGCGGGTTATGCTATCTAATAAAATAACAACATCATCACCATACTCAACCATTCGTTTTGCTTTTTGTAAAACCATATCAGCTACTGAAACATGTCTTTCAGGTGGCTCATCAAAAGTAGAACTTATAACTTCTGCATCTACATTCCTTTTCATATCTGTTACTTCTTCTGGTCTTTCATCAATTAGAAGTACAATTCTTTTTGTTTCAGGATGATTTTTACTAATTGCATTTGCAAGGGTTTGCAATAGTATGGTTTTACCAGTTTTAGGTTGTGCAACTATTAAACCCCTTTGGCCTTTACCTACCGGAGACATAAGATCCATTATTCTCATAGATAAATCTTTTGGGTCCGTTTCTAAATTGAACTTTTCTTCTGGATAAAGAGGTGTAAAATTTCCAAACAATATAATTTTTTTTAGATCTTCAAGTGGCTTATCATTAACTGTAATTACTTTAAGCAACGCATAAAATCTCTCTTTTGATTTAGGTGGTCTAATTTGGCCAGATATTAGATGGCCCGTTTTTAAAGAGAACCTTTTAATCTGAGAAGGACTAACATATATATCATCAGGACCAGGTAAGTAATTAAAATCAGGTGATCTTAGAAATCCATATCCATCTTGCATAACCTCTAACACACCTCTTGCTGAAAACGCACCCTGCTTTTTAGCATTTGCTTCTAAAATTTTGACTGTTAACTCTTGTTTATTAAGCCCTGCTACGCCACCTTCAATTTTCATTTTTTGAGCTACTTCAGTTAACTCTCTAATACCAAGTGATTGTAATTCATTCAAATCCATGTGATTTATACCTATATAATAAATTTGGAAATTTTAAAAATAAGCCCCGTGGAATGTCTGGGATTAGTAGAAATTACATTAAATTATTCCACTGTCAAATGATAATTCAAACTCATTATAAACTTCCTTTGCTATATAATGTGTTCCAAAAATTACTCCAATTTCATTATCATCATTAATTTTTTTTAAATATTTAATGCCCTCCTTAACAGATTTCAAAGGCTTATTTAAAATATTTTTTTGATTCAGTTTTTCTGATAATTCATATTTATCTAAAAGTAATTTTTCTCTATCAGTTACCACATAAATAATTGAAAAATTATCCCTTATTATATCAAATATAGGGTCCAAATCCTTATCACCCTTTAATCCGAAAACCCCAAAAAGATTTTTATCAGAATAGATGTTTTTAAAATAATCTATCATCTTAGATATTCCTGAAAGGTTATGAGCGACATCGTAAAAAATAGAGGAAGATAATTTTTCAAGTCTTCCAGGCCATTTAATTTTACCAAAACCATTATTAATATTATGAGTTTTAATTTGTGGGTCAATAATTTTTAAAGATTCAATAGCAACAGATGCATTCTGAGCTTGATGAGCGCCAATTAATGCAGTTCTATAATGTGTATCTTTATAATCAAATTGAGTTCCTAATGGACCAATAATTATTTTTTTTGGTGAATTTGTTACTTTTAAAATTGAGCCTTTATTATTGGCCACTCCAGAGATAATCTTATGTACAGAGTTCTCTTGTTTGGAGATTACTATTGGAACTCCCTTTTTAATAATCCCTGATTTTTCATAAGCTATTTTTTCAAGTGAATCTCCAAGTATTTCCATATGATCCATTGAGATTGGAGTTATAACTGAAATTTTTGGATTTATAACATTTGTTGAGTCTAATCGACCACCTAATCCAGTTTCAATAATTGCAATATCTACTTTTTTTTTTTTAAAATAATGTAAAGCCATTACAGTTGTTGTTTCAAAAAAAGTCGATTGAATTCTATGAATTGCTTCCCAATTATTATCTAAAAAAAGTTCTATCTCCTTATTCGAGATAGGAATACCATTTACTCTTATTCTTTCATTAAAATTAACTAAATGTGGTGATGTATAAAGACCTACTTTTTTACCCATCATCCTTAAAACAGATTCAATGTGTGCACTAGTTGAGCCTTTTCCATTTGTACCAGCAAGATGAATAAGGTACATATTATTTTGAGGATTCCCAGTTGAAAACAAAAGCTCTTTTGTATGATCTAGCCCTAGTTTTACTCCATGCCTTTCAAGTGCAAATAATGAATTTAAAGTTTTCGAAAAGTTAGAATAATTCAATGTGTCTTGTATTCTTTAGTTTAATCCCTAAAAACTTTTCTGCAAGATTATTAAATTCTTTTGGTTCATCAGTAACAAAACAATTAAATGTTCCTTCTTTTTTAATTGTTTTTAATTTATTAATCATAATAAAATTTTTTACTTCCTCTGCAATTGCTCTACCAGAATCCACTAAATGAATGTTGTCTCCTAAGTATTTTTTTATAGCTTTTTTTAAAAGCGGATAGTGTGTACATCCTAAAATTAGAGTATCTATTGAAGAGTCTTTTATTTGCTCAAGATATAATTCTATTATCTTATTAGGGATTTCTCCAATCACTAAGCCCTCTTCTACTAATGGAACAAACAATGGGCAGGCAATACTTTTTACATTTGATTTTGGGTTTATTGCTTTAATTTGTTTCTCATATTTCTTTGAGTGTATTGTTGCCAAGGTTCCAAGAACGCCGATAGATTTATTTTTTGAAATTTTAAGTGCTTTATTTACACCCGCATTTATAACACCGATTATTGGTATTGGAAAATCTCGTTCTAAATTTTTTAGTGCTATTGAAGATACCGTATTACATGCTACAATTATTACTTTACAGTCTTTCCCCTTCAGCCAATTACAAATTTGATTTGAATATAAATTAATTTTCTCAATGCTTCTATTTCCATAAGGAACCCTCGCTGTATCTCCTACATAAATAAAAGATTCATGTGGAAGTTCCTTAACCAATGCATCTAGGACAGTTAGACCTCCAAGGCCTGAATCAAAAATACCAATAGGACGATTATCCAAAATTTATTCTCCAGCTAATAGCTTTTCCCTTGAAAATTTAAATTGTTTGATTCCTTCAAACAAAGACTCTGCAATTCTTTGCTTATGACTTGATTGCTTTAATTTTTTTTCTTCTGAAGGATTAGATAAAAAACCAACTTCTACTAAAACATTTGGCATTGAAGCTCCTATAAGTACATAAAATCCCGCTTGCTTCACTCCTCTATTCGGAGTGTTCAACCTTTTGTCTAATTCCATTTGTATAATTGAAGCAAGGTCTTCACTCTCTTTCATAAACATACTCTGCGCCATTGTTGCCATGATAAGGGCTTCTCCAGATAAATCTGCGTATTGGTCTTTAAATTCTTCTAAATTTATTACAGAATTTTCTCTTGAAGCTACTTCAATAGCATCCTCACTTTTACCGGGTCTTAATAAGTAAGTCTCAAACCCTTGAATCTTTCTATTTTTGTTTGCATTAGCGTGGATACTAACAAATAGCTTTCCATTTGTATCGTTTGCCATTTTTGTTCTATCTAATAACGGCACAAAGACGTCTTCATCTCGAGTATAAAATACTTTTATACCAGACTTCTCCAATAATTTACCTGTCCGTTTGACGATATCTAAAACAACATCTTTTTCCATAGTTCCGTATTTTCCTATTGCTCCAGGATCTTTTCCTCCATGACCAGCATCAAGAACAACTGTATCTAAACGCCATCTTTTTTTAACATCATCTATATGCTCAGTTACTTTTCCTAAAGGAGTTCTTAATGTTATTACTATTTCATTTGGGTCCAAACTTTGATACCACTCATGGCTCAATACTTTTCCTCCTAATTTAAATGCTACTTGTGCTGTTTTACCAATTTGGTCTGATTCGACCTGTCGCACAACTCCTCGTGTTAAAGCAGTATTAATAGTAAAGGTGTCTACGGTTGCCTCTGCAATTGTTAAATAATACCAACCATGCTTATTAATGAATGAACTAATATTTCTTTCTGAGAAAGCTTTTTTAGTTTCTAATTTAATAATGGTTCCGTTTGATTTAGTCTCAATGTGAATGCCTGAAATATTAAATTTAATCACATCAATATCTAGTAATTCTTTTTTTACGTCAAAATTAATTCCAGGAAGTAATGTATTTTTTAAAATACTCAGAAACCCTTCTGCTGGAACATATAAATCATTAGAATAAACCCTTGCTATCTGAGACATTTGAAATGAATTTTCATCAATTATGATAAAACTACTATTACCAGATATTTTTATCTTATGACCGTATATGTAAAGAACTAGCTTTTTCCTTTCTTCATTTTCATAGATTTTTGAAGAAAACGATTTTGCTAAATCCTTAATTGATAGATATAGAGGATTAACACCAGAAAGAGTATTAATATCCGATTCAGTTCCATTGCTACGATTAAAAACATGAATTTCTCCAAAAATCACATTAAAGAAAAATACAAAGAAAATTAATCTGCAAGAATTCACATTAAGGTAGGTAATTGATGATTTTTTAAATATAAGTTAAAATTTAGTGAAATAAACTGCGTTTTTATATTTTAAAAACGCAGTTTACATTTATTACTTTTTCTCATACCAAGTAACAAGTATCATTAGTGCAAGTATTCCAGCAAAACCTGCATCTCCAAATTGAGACATAATCCGTCCTAAACCAGCAATGACTCCAAAGAAATCATCAAATAGAACACCTACTATGATACCTATAACTACTAACGTTTTGGCCAGATCAGTTATCTGTCCAAGCCATTCATTTACTGTTTTCAATCCTTTAAGCATAGTTCCCTCCTGTTTGCAGGAAATAGGTAATTTTTAACACTGTCTTTATTTAGTACTGTGCTATTATCCTAAGAAAGATAAAAAAACCAGTAATGCTAGAAGGCCTGCGAAACCACCATCTAAAAACGTATTAACAAGATCTACAATCCCACCTATTGGATCAAATCCTGTAGAATAAACAATGTTAACAAAAACAAACAGCACTATTAAAGCTTTAATTACTCCGACTACTCCTGTTGCTGCATTTGATACGGTTGAGTTGACATCAGCCATGCCGATACCTCCTTGGTTTGGTTCTTTAGGTTTGATTAATGCTTATTACAATAATCAATGTTTCCTCGAAAACATTTTTAACTTTAAATATCCTATATGGATTTCGGGTGAAAACTGTTTTCGCTCTTTGAATTTACAAATAAAGGAGATATTAGCAATATTTTTTTATGTCTGGTTTTTAATTTCGTTTAAAAGATTAACAGTCTCATTAAAAACTTTTTGAGAACTAATCAAAGACATACACTTTTTACAAAGCCTCCAATGATTCCGCTTATGATAACAATTTAATTCTGGTTTTACTAATATTGATTTTTTGCTAACAGGAATTGATAATTTAGGATTTTGAGATCCAAATATTGTTATTGATGGGATATTATGAAAAGCGGCAAGGTGCCCTGCCATTGAATCTAGTCCAATAACTAATTTTTGATTCTTTACCCAATTGCTATAATCCACTAAACTCCCAGAAAAAGTTTTGACAATTATCTTCTGACTCTCTAACTTTTTTAAAATTGGAATTGAATCTTTTACTTTGACAACATATATCTTTTCCTTTTTATTTAGCATTTGAATTAAATCAATCCAATGTTTATCTGGCCATGCCCTTCTTGAATCACTGGATCCGGGGTGTATAACAATCCCTCCATCAATATTATAATTAATATTCGAACTAGGAATTATTATACATCCAATCTTTTCAATTAGCTTATAAGCACGTTCCTGCTGATGATAACTCTTTATTAATAGTTGAGGATCTGTATAAAAATATTTACCGCCAGTAAATGAATATCCAAAACTTATTTTTGGCTTCGTGAGCCATAAAAAAAAACTATCTCTTATATCTCCTTTAAAACTAAATGCAAGATCTATGTTTTTCCCCCTGATAACTTTCGAGAAGAAAATTATTTTTGACCACCATTTTTTTAATGACCAATCCCAATTTGTCCATGGTGCATTTATTCCAATAATTGTATCAGCTAAATTATGATGAATGGCAAGATTTTCTGCTTGCTTACTAGTTATCAAAATTAGTTCAGCTTTGGGGTACTTCTTTTTTAATGATTTAAGTATTGGTGAAATTATAATAACGTCACCAATTCGATGGTATTCATTAACTAAAATCACCTTAACATCAATATCGTTTATTTTATAAGAATATCGAAAAAGATTAAAGACTACAAAAAATGGATAAATTATAAAACTTATAACATGGCTTATAATTCTGTATTTGAGTGAATATAAATCGTTGTTCATTACTGTAGCCCTAAAAAACCATAATACTTATAAAGCTGTTTAGATACATTTTTTATATCATGATATTTTTCTACCCAAGCTTTACCTTTTTTCCCGTATTTGATTATCTTATCTTGATTTTGGACTAATTCATATAGTCTATTGTAAAGCGTTTCTGAATTTGCATTTATGAATGGATGATCTGGAATAAAATTATAATATTTTTTATTGATTTCAGTTACAGTACATATGCCCATAGATAAAGATTCAACTGAATTCATTCCATAGCCCCAACCTCCTCTGTCACCAACTTGGTCAATAAAAACATCTGCCTTTTTTTTTCTTTCTAAGGCAATTTTATGAGGAAGCCCTTCAACTAAGTCAAATTCTATTAATCCTAATTTCTCTAATTTTTTGCAATCCCTTATTATAGATTTTGATCCTTTATAAAATTGATTTGTTGGCGCATGAACAACCTTTATCTTATCTTTTTTACTATAATTTGGCTTGAACAATTTTGTTTCATATGGTAAAAACAAATAATTTATCTTGGGATGTTTTTCAAGAAGATCAACTTCATTCGTAAGGTTGAGACTAGAGACTTGATTTATAAAAGGCATAACACCTCTGCTTCTTAAATCCTCACCATGATAGTGACATATAATTTTTTTGTTCCTATTATACAATTCTTTAACAAAAAATTCATTTTTAAGAAAATCAACACCACTTTCAAAATGATATATATCAAAATTGTATAGATCATAATTTTTAATTGCGCGTAAAATAATTGGTTTCCAAATAAAGTCTTTCAACTGTAAAAATAAATTATCTAAGGAACCTTCAGTTTCCCAAATTGGAGGGTAGCCTCTTTTCTCTTTAAAATATCCTTCAGAGCCTCGATATCTTTTATAAAAAAAATTTCTCATTTTTGACATATATGGTTTTGTGAAATTAAATGGAAGATTTAAACTAATATCTTCTTCAAAGTTTTTTGGAGAACGAAAAAATGTTAATGTTCTACACTCGTTACCATTTTCTATATGATTTTTTTTCCATAGCGTTAGAGTTCCAACAGTGTTTTCTGGTGATATATATAATATTTTCAAAACTAATTAAAGAGAGAAGTATAAGAATCCTCTATCCTTTCCCAATTATATTTTGACATAATTAACTCAAGATTTTTATTTATTTTAGAATCAACATTTTCATCATCAATTGATGCCAAAATGCTTTTAGCTAAAGAAGCTGGATTTGATGGCTGAGACCAATAAATAGTATCCTTAACAAAATACTTAATCGGTCTTAAATCTGAAGATACAATAGCTAAGCCAGATGCCATCATCTCAAATAATTTAGTAGGTGTATTATTCTCTGTTAAGGGGGTTTTTCTGAAAGGGATCACCCCAATAGAACTATTTCTTAATATTTCCCATATTTGATCATAAGGGATTTGATTTCTGATAATAATATTTTTTTTTAAAGTAGAACTAATTAATGAATTAACTTTAACTTTAAAAGTATTTGTTCTAAATGAACCTATAATAACTAGTTTTGCTTCTGGATATTCTTCTACTACCTGCTCCATGGCTTGAATAAGGTCTAAAATCCCTCTTTCTGGAGCTAAATGTCCATGGTAAATAATTGAAATTGGTTTAATTTTATTTTGCAAATCTTCAAAGATATATTTCTTTTCAGGAAAATTTTCTGAAACTAATTTTTTGATTTTATGATTTGCATACGGTTCTACTCCTAAACATGGATTTGCTAAAATTATAGTATCTACATATTTCAAATAATACTCTTCTTGTTTCTTCCTGAAAAAAATTGATATTTCTTTTACAAAAAAATTTCTTTCAGAAAAAGTTCTATACAAAGAATCCATATCTTCATGGATATCGTAAATTGTCTTAACAGAGGATTTAAACAATTTTGTGAATTTAATTAAAGGGAGAAGGTTTGTCTCATGAATTTGAAGATAATTTGTTGATTTTTCTTCTATAATCAATTTTTTACACGCCTCTAAAAATCCAGGAAGAAGTAAATCAAAATTTTTATGTTTAATAAATTGATCGGTTAAATTAAGTTTACTTGATGACCTGGTAATATACAATATTTCTTTTTTTTTGAATGAAAGTGATTTGATTTGTCTATGGTATATTCTTTCATCATCAGGATAGTGACTGCTAGAAATTATAATTATCATTATTGGATTATAATTTAATTAAAGAATTAAATTGTTTTCTAAGTGCCTTCTGCTCTTTTATCTCCAGTGCAAAAAGATACCATATTGTTGGAAATATAATTGTGAGAAAAATTTTAAAGGTGATACTTTTAACTCCTAAATATGCAATAAAAAGAAAAAAAACTGGAATGAGAATTGGCACCCAGTTGTAAGAAATAGGGTAAATAAACTGTAATTTAGTATAGATTGCCAAGCTCATTGAAAAGAAGGCTATTACTACGGAATAAGCAGCTCCAATAATTCCAAAAATTGGAATAAATATTAAACTTGATAAAATCAAAACAAAAGCACCTATAGCTCTAAAAACTGGAATCCATTTAGTTTTTTCTTTAATATAAATTCCTGGAAGTTGAATAACATATGTTCCAAAGAAAAAATAACCAATTAAAATTAAGGTTACTATTGGTTCACACCCCCAAAACTCTTCTCCAATTAAAGTCGTGCCAAAAATCGGAATTCTTATAATTTCAGATATCCATAAACTCACCAAAAAACAAATAAACCCAATTAATCCTAGGAATATTGTCGTAATAGTTTTGAATTCATCTCTAGCATTATCAGTTTTACCTCTTTTCAAAAAGTAAGGCGTCCACCCCATATTAAACCCCATAACTGCCGTGAGTCCAAGCATTCCCATTTTTTTACCAGCTGAGTAAAGACCAACTTCGGACGTACCTAATAGCCATTCTATAATATATCTATCCGATAATTCCATTATCATAGTAAAAATTCCAGCTGGGAGAAACGGAATTGAAAAATTAAGTATTTTAAAAAAAATTTTTCTATCAAATAATTTGAATCGTGTTATTCTAATAACAATTGGGATGGATAAGAGCGAAACTAGTCCAGATGCAAATATATTTGCTTTAAAAACTCCTTCAACCCCATTGCCATTGTAAACAACGAAGTAAATATTCAAAACCATAGTGACAGTTACATTTATTAAACTAAAAAATATAAAAGGGATAGCTTTTTCTTCTGATCTAAGAATCAACATTGGAAGGTTCCAAAAAGAATCTAAAAATAATATAATTATTACAAAAGTCATCCAATCTGGACGATCAACACCAAGGACATAAATTGCGGTTGACTCTCTTGATAAATATAAAATTAAGCTAAAAGTTATACTTGTAATTATTTGAGTAATTATAATAACAGAAGTATGTTCTTTTTTTTCTTTTCCATCTTTTTGGACTGAAAATTTCATTAAGGCGGTGTCCATTCCATACCTGTATAATATTATTGCAAAACCCATAAATGCATATGCAAGAGAAATTGCTCCATAGGCTTCTTTTGTGAATGTATGAGTATATAAGGGAAGTAATAAAAAAGTAATTAATCTTGCTAAAACATGACCAAGCCCATAAATAAGGGTTTGTTTTCCTAGGTTTTTAATTGCCATAAAATTTATAAAGTTATTTCGAACGTATCTCTGAAAATCCCGCTTGATCCAAAATTTTCTTTAAATCTTCCAAGACCCATATTCGGATTTCCATTCACTGTAAAGATACCAAAATCATATATTTTAAATTTTGACTGTATTGCCCATTCGAACATTTGATAAAATAATAAATTTAGGGGTCTAATATCACTATAGCTCTCGTCATGAGTTATGTAAAAAGCTAGTACAACTTGTTTATTAACAATGAAATTAAGTACCCCTGCAACCATTTTTTCTTTATAAAAAGAACTAAATAATCTTATCTTTTTAGGAAATATCTTATTGAGTCTTTTTAATTCATTTAAGGTGTGGGTTGGGATTACTCCATGTCTAGTTTTTAAATTTTTTTCTAAAATAGAATAAAAGCTTTCAAAATCATTGCTCTCAACACAAAGGAGGCCTTTACTTTCTCCTTTTTTAATTGCCCTTTTATGGGATGGTCTAAATTTTTCTAAATTTTTATCAATATTACTTTCTAAATGTAGAATACTTGTAACCTCTCTTTTTATATAGGAAAACCCATTCTTTAAATAAGAAAATTCTATATAATTAGATAGTCTATATTGATACAAGTTCGGAGGAGTTGTAACCTGAATAGTATCAAAACTATTTTCGTTACAATATTTTTTTAAAGCTTTAACTAAATTCAAAGCATCTGATATTGAAAGATCCTCAGGGATGACAAATGAACCCAAGGTTGCACCTGGATGTGAAATAATATATAACTTTTTATTAATTGTTTTTTGAGCAGCAGGAAAAACTGAAAATAATTTATTCTTCTTATAAAATAACAAACTATGATCTTTAAATCTTGATTTTGGGTGATAACTTAAAAAAGATCTTAAGTGAAAAATTGTTCCATTATTTTTTTTTGGAACAAAAGAGTCCCATTCTTTTTTATTTTCACTATTATATCGTAGAACTTCAAACATTTTACTAATTTCCTTCTAAATAATTAATGTTCATTCAAAGTTTATAAACTAAGTTAAAACTATTAATAAGTATTTTCATTGAAATCTAATTTATATCTAACATTTAAAGGAGTATTTAATGAGCTCTAATATTGAAAAAATTTGGGCACGCCAAATCTTAGATTCCAGGGGTAATCCAACAATTGAAGTCGATTTACATCTCGAATCTGGAATTATTGGAAGAGCAGCCGTCCCTTCTGGGGCATCCACAGGAAAGTATGAAGCTATTGAATTGCGTGATGGTGAAAAAAATCAATATCTAGGTAAAGGAGTGTTAAATGCAGTTAAGAATATTAATACAATAATTTCAAAAGCTCTTACAGGACATAGCGTACTAGAACAAGAAAAAATTGATCAAAATTTAATTAACCTTGATGGGACACAAAATAAATCTGTTTTGGGAGCAAATAGTATCTTAGGTGTATCTATGGCTGCTGCTCATGCTGCATCAAGGTTTAATAATGTACCATTATATAGATATCTTGGAAATGAAAATTCTAATTTAATGCCCATGCCCATGATGAACATAATAAACGGTGGAAGTCATGCAGATAATTCAGTTGACATTCAAGAGTTTATGATAATGCCCTTTGGGGCAAAAACTTTTTCAGAAGCATTACAAATGGGTACTGAAATATTTCATCATCTAAAAGATGTATTAAAGAAGAAAGGACTTGCCACCTCAGTTGGGGATGAAGGTGGCTTTGCACCAAATCTTAAATCAAATGAGGAAGCTTTAGAAGTAATAGAAAAAGCGATAAATCAAGCTGGATTACAGTCTGGAAAAGATATATTTTTTGCTCTTGATGTTGCCGCGAGTGAACTATTTGAGAATGAAAAATATAATCTTTTCTCGGAAAACAAATCTTTAAGTTCTATAGAAATGGTCAGTTACCTTAAATCTTTAGTGAAAAACTATCCAATTGTATCTATTGAAGATGGTTTAGACGAAAGTGATTGGGATGGTTGGAGCCTGTTGACCCAAGAGCTTGGTAATAATGTACAAATAGTTGGGGATGACTTAACAGTTACAAACATAAGTCGTTTAAAAAGAGCAATTAAAGAAAAAAGTATGAATTCAATACTAATTAAACTAAACCAGATAGGCACTGTATCCGAGACACTTCAAACGATTAAAATGGCTAAAGAATCTGGTTTTGGAGCAATTATTTCACATCGGTCTGGTGAAACTGAAGATACTACTATTGCAGACCTCTCTGTTGCTATGGGAATGGGTCAAATTAAAACAGGATCTGCATCCAGAACGGATCGTGTTTGTAAATATAACCAATTATTAAGGATTGAAGAAGAAATTGGAGAAAAAGCAAAATTACCAGGATTAGATATCCTTAATATAGACAAAACATAATGAAATTAAAGAGAAAATCTAAACCTAATAACCAACTTCAAAAAAAACTTATTCAAGGACTTTTAATTTTAATAAGTCTTGGTTTAGTTATGATTTTTATTTTTGGAGATCATGGACTCTTACAATTATATAAATTAGAGCAAGAAAAGAAAAATATAAAAAATTATATTTCTACTTTACGTGAATTAAGAGAAGATAGATATACAGAAAAAAATAAATTGGAGAACGATAAAGAATATCTTGAAAAATTAGCTAGAGAAAAGTATCTGATGTCTAAACCTGGAGAGAAAGTTTTTAAAATTTTACCAAAAAACGAGTAGCTAAATTATATTTTCCAATTTTTCAACCTAATTTGTTATGAAAGCATCTAAATAAACCTCAACGCGACGATTCTCTGCACGAGCCTCAAGTTTTTCCTTATAACTTAACGTTGATTCAACCTCAACAATAGGTCTGAATTCACCGTAACCCATTGCTGAGAAGTATTTTTCAGGCATTGATGCATTCTTGTTCATTATTTTAACTAAATTAAGTGACCTTGCTGATGATAATTCCCAATTACTTGGATATATAGAATTTTTAGGTAATTTTGCATCATCTGTATGACCTTCGCACCTAACCTCTACATTTAAGTTTAAACCTTTTTTATCAATTGTTGTTAATAGGGATTTATATTCTTGCCTGTTTTGAATATTTATAAGATCAGACTTTTTTATAATTTTTCCCATTTTATCAATAACTGAATAATATTTTGCATCTATTTCTGATGATGCAGATTTAAATAAATTTCCTTTTAAAGTTATCTTGATACCTTTTGTTTCTCTCTCAACAAGAATTTCTTCAGACTTTAAGTCTTTTATCATTTCTTGATAAGTTTGATCTAATAATTTATCGATTATAACATTTATACTTTTTTCAGCATCATTTAACATTACTAATAGTAATACAAAGAAGGTTAAAAGTAATGTAACAACGTCTGCAAATGTTAACGCCCAGGCAGTCGCTTTTGCTTGCCTCTCATCAATACTTATTTCTTTTTTTTTATAACTCACAAAATCAATAAAGAATTATTTAAGAGTCGACATACCTAAATTGCGATGGTATAAAAGTCATTAATTTTTCTTTTATTAAAATAGGATGCTCTCTTGCATGAATACTTATGATTCCTTCAACTACAATGCTTTTTAACATCATTTCATTTTCTGAGAGTCTTTTGAGCTTTCCACCAATTGGTAGAAAGATCATATTTGCAAAAAAAACACCATAAAAAGTAGTTATCAGTGCTAGTCCCATTCCTGACAAAAGTTCAGCAAATCTTTCTGCAACATCATAAGAAGCATCCATATTCCCCTCTCCAGATGTAAAATTATTCATCATCACAATCAAGCCAAGTACCGTTCCCAGCATACCAAAAGCTGGAGCATATGAAGCCATGTATAAAAATAATTCTTGCCCTGCAATATGCCTACTAGAAATATTATTTAGTTCTAGGTTAAGAAAAGTTCTTAAGCGTAACGATTCTCTTTCATTTATAGCTAACTCAATACCGTTTTTGAAAAAACCATCTCTCATTTGAGGTAAGTCAGCTTCGAGGCTTAATAAACCATCTTTTTTTGCTTTTTGGGCTTTTTGTACTATTTCTTCAATTACTAAATTGTAATCATCGTTATCTGCTTTAAATACATTTTTTACAATTTTAGGAAGATTCTTCAATGCTTTTAAAGGAAGATTTACCATAGTAGCAGCAAAAGTACC
This sequence comes from uncultured bacterium, assembly GCA_965660855.1. Taxonomy (GTDB): domain Bacteria; phylum Fidelibacterota; class Marinisomatia; order Marinisomatales; family UBA1611; genus JAOLAV01. Next base: position 63,831 of record CBFIBM010000009.1, read on the forward strand.
CCCGATAACAATTAAAATCGAATTAAGATTAAAAAACCAATATATGCTTCCGCCACTTTGTATTATACCTATAAAAATAATTGCAATGCCTGCAAAAAGTCCAATAAAAGTTCCAAAATCTGTACCTTTTTTAGCTGCTTTCATTACTTGCCTTTAATCCTTTCTTTTATTTTTAGAGAGTGATTGACTACCTTTATAAAGGCGATGTTGTTCATTTTTTGACAAGCTGCTAAAGCCTTCTCTATTAATCTTATCAAGAATGGAATCAACATCCCGTTTTATATCATTTTCTTTAATTTTAAGCTCACTTTCTTTTTTGATTTTATATTCAATAGTTTTTTTCCTAATTGAAAATAAAAAACTCCTTAAATGAATCGGTTTTTTCAGAGCAATGTACCCAATTATCATTCCAGAAATATGAGTAATATGACTAACCTGTGAAATGTTATTAAATGATGAAAAAAACGCAATTACCCCTATACCAAGAACAAACCAACGTGATTTTATTGGAAGAATTCCATAGAGATAGATTGTCCTGTTTGGATATGTAAAACCATAAGCAAGTAAAACCCCATATACCGCTCCACTAGCACCCACAATAGGAATCATTGAATTTAAACCAAAAATCATAGACACAATACCTGATCCAATTCCTGTAGTAAAGTAAAATTTATAAAATCTATTTTTCCCCCATACTCGTTCTAACTCACTTCCAAACATCCATAAAACAAACATGTTTATTAAAACATGCCATATACCTCCATGTAAAAAAAGATAGGTAAATGGTTGCCAGATCATAAAATTTGACCAAACTAATTTTGGAACTAAGCCAAATAGAGGAAAAAAAAGATTTTCAGCTTGCGATAATGTTTGGAGAATAAATATACCAAAGTTTATTGATACTAATACTTTAATAGCATCAGGAAACAATGATGGCCTAGTTGAAAAGTTACCGGGGTTTGATTGGAATTGATATCTCATTTAGTAGTGTAATATACATAATCATAAAACATAGAAATAGCCTATGTAGACAAAATTTTCTTTGTAGTAACCATTGATTTTATTTTTTCCATTCCTTCACAATGATAACATAGTAAACTCCATAAATAGTCACTAATCACATGTCTATCTTTAGGCGTTACAATATCTTTTGGTAATTGCGAAATATCACCTGCTAGTAAGGTTGCTAATATCGAACCACTATTCGGCCCCTCATTTGGGTTAGAAATTGATAATCCAGGTAATCTTATTTTTTCTAAATTTGGCTGAAAGCCAAGGTTTTTTAATAGGGCACATTCATAGAACCAGAATAATAAGTTTGGATCTGTATTCTCTTTGTTAAAAAACCTTAACACATCTTTTAAATTATTAAATAATACCGGAAAGGGTTCATCCAACGAAAGTGCTTTTTCTGTTATATCTAAGATTGTCATTGATAAAGTCACTGATCTTAAGTCTTTTAAAATATTTGACCAAAATTCTATAAAATTTACTTTTGAAACCGTTTGCAGTTCATTTTTTGATTTATGATTGTAAATAATATCAATATAACTTAATGGTTGAAAATGGGAAAACTTCGAAGATTTTTTACTTCTGGCTCCCCTAACTATAAAACTTACTTTACCCTTTTCTTTTGTAAAGCACTTAGAGATAATTGAAGTTTCTCCATAAGGAAACGATTTTAAGACAATAGCAGGCGTATGAACCGTCATTAAAGTTATGATTAATAAGCTTTTGCAAAAATTACTTCATGCTTAGCAATGGTACCTGTATATATGCATTTCAAATCTTCTGCGTTTTCATCTAATGGAATACACCTTATTGTAGCTTTTGTTTCTTCTTTTATTTTTGTTTCAGTTTTAGGATCTCCATCCCAACCGCATCTGACAAACCCACCAGTTTTTATAATTTTTTTAAATTCGTCAAAATTGTTAATATGGTGAGTGTTTTCATTCATAAATTTATTTGCTTGAGAAAATAAATTTTTTTGAATATCATGTAATAAATTTGAAATATTTCCAACCACATCTTTTTTTGATAAAAACTCTTTTTTACCCGTATCCCTTCTTGCAATAACAATATTATGATTTTCAACGTCTCTTATACCAACTTCAATTCTCAATGGTACGCCTTTCATTTCCCATTTATTAAATTTAAAACCTGGAGTATTATCTGTCCAATCCTCTTTAACTCTGATCTTTTGTTCTTTTAAGTTTTTAATTATATCTTGAATGTAGGTTTTGATTATTTTTTCTTGCTCTTGGCTTTTAAAAATTGGTATCACAACAACTTGAATTGGAGCGACCTTAGGGGGTAGCCTTAGTCCTTTATCATCACCATGAGTCAAAATAATTGCACCTACTAGCCTTGTGCTTACTCCCCAGCTTGTTGCCCATACTAATTCTTCACGATTATCTTTTGTCTGAAATTTCACATCAAAAGCTTTTGCAAAATTTTGGCCTAAATCATGTGAAGTCCCTGCCTGTAAAGCTTTTTTATCACCCATCATTGCCTCAATACAATAAGTCTTTTCTGCACCTGCAAATTTTTCTGCTTCTGTTTTAATTCCTGTAATAACTGGCATCGCAAGATATTCTTCTGCTAATTTCTTATATAAAAATAAAATATCTAATGTTTCTTTTTCAGCTTCCTCTTTAGTTTCATGGGCAGTATGTCCTTCTTGCCATAAAAACTCTGATGTCCTTAAAAAAAGCCTTGTGCGCATTTCCCATCTGACAACATTCGCCCACTGATTAATTAGTATGGGTAAGTCTCTATAAGATTGAATCCATTTTTTATACATAGACCAAATGACAGTTTCTGACGTAGGTCTAACTATTAGCTCTTCCTCAAGCTTCGAATCCGGATCAACAATTACACCTTTTTCTTCATTCGACTTTAATCTGGTATGAGTAACAATGGCACATTCTTTTGCAAAACCCTCAATATGCTCTGCCTCACGAGATAAAAAAGATTTTGGTATAAATAAAGGGAAATATGCATTTACATGTCCTGTTTCTTTAATCATTTTATCAAATGATTCTTTAATATTTTCCCAAAGCTCAAAACCGTAGGGTTTTATAACCATTGTACCCTTAACCGGACCATAATCAGCTAAATCTGCTTTATTTACTACTTGAGTATACCAATGAGAAAAACCATCCTCCCGCCTAGGCAAGCCTTTATTCATAATTATAAATTCCTTTACTCATTTGTGATTAAAATTACTGGTCTTATCTAATTACACCAAGACAGATTTATTTAGAAAGTTAAACAATTAACATATTAGTTTATGAAATGGATAAATTATATAAAACTATACTTATTAGTACTTTCTTTCTAATAACTAGCTGTGAGAAAAATTCAATGAAACTATATATAAATTGTAATGTTTATGGTAGGCCAGATATAAAATCAATTTTGTGTAATGATGGTAAAATTCTTCAACTTTTACCCAGTACAAATATCAATTCAGGGGAAAAAATAGATTTGAAGGGCGGATGGGTCTACCCGGGCTTTATAGACTCCCATATGCATTTAACTGGCTTAGGGTTTTCACTTGAGTCAATTGATTTAGTTGGAACTAATTCAAAAAGTGCTGTTTTAGATATAATAAAAAATAATATTAAAGATTTTCCTAAAGGTTCTTGGATAGTTGGTAGAGGATGGGATCATAATGATTGGGAAGATTCTTCTTATCCAACAGCAAAAGATTTAGATCAACTTTCAAATGAACATCCAATGGTTTTTAGAAGAATAGATGGACATGCAATATGGACAAACACTTTAGCAATGGAAATTTCTAATATTAACTCTAAGACAAAAAATATCGATGGTGGTATAATAATAAGAGATAATAAAAGTATTCCAACAGGATTATTTATCGATAATGCAATAGATCTTATAGAAGACAATATGCCAGAAAAATCAGATGCCGACATTCGTAGACACATTTTAAAAGCACAAAGTTTACTTAATAGATATGGAATTACTTCGGTGCATGATGCTGGAACATCAAAAAATGAAATAGACGTTATAAAAAATATGATTAAGAATAAAGAGTTAACAATTCGGATTTACAGTATGATTAATAACAATCCAAAAGATTATGACTCTTTTTTAAAAAATGGCCCTGAAATTGATAATCCATTTTTACGAATTGAATCAATAAAAATATATCTTGATGGGGCATTAGGATCTCGCGGAGCTGCATTGCTTGAACCATATACAGACTCTCCAAACCAAAAGGGCCTTCTCTTAATTAGTTCATATGAACATAGACAATTAGTTAAAAGGTTTAACATGGCTAACTTTCAAGTGAACACTCATGGAATTGGAGATAGAGCTATCCGACTAATATTAGATAATTATGAAGAGGCTGCGAATCTAAGTATGCGAAACCGCATAGAACATTCACAAATTGTAGATGATGATGATATACCCCGTTTCAAAAAATTAAATGTCACTCCTGCAATACAAGCAACGCATTGTACTAGCGATATGTATTGGGTGGAAGATCGATTAGGAAAGGATCGAATTCATAAAGCATACCCATGGAAATCCTTTATAAATTTAGGAATTCCTTTGCCAGGAGGATCGGATGCTCCAATTGAAAATCCTGATCCACTGGAAGGGATTTATGCATCTATAACAAGACAAGATAAAATGGGTTACCCCGAAAGTGGATGGGAGCCTGATCAAAAAATGAGCTTACCAGAAGCAATCAAATCATATACCGAATGGGCTTCTTATGCATCAAATGAAGAAAATATAAAAGGTAAAATAGAAGAAGGTTTCTATGCGGATTTTACCGTGCTTGATAAAGAATTAAAGTCTGCAAATCCAAAAATGATTTTAAATACACGTGTTTTAGCTACAATTTTAAATGGTGAAATTATTTATGAGATCAATAACGATTAATAATATCAAATACATTAAAAGTTTAAACCAAACAAAAAATAGAAAAAAGTTTAATGCCTTCTTTATCGAAGGAAAAAGGTTAATCGAATCTGCTATTTTATTTAATGCTGATATTAGAAAAATATATTTAACAGAAAAATTTTTAAGTGACCATCTTTCTTTTAAAAAACTCTTAATAAAAAATGAGATAAAAATAATAACAATTTCAAATAAAGATTTTCAAAAAATATCTAACACAACAAACCCTTCGGGGGTTGCTGGAATTTGCAGTATACAAAAACATGAATTAAAAAAAGGTACTAATTCTAAATTACTTTATTTAAATGAAATTTCAGATCCTGGAAACCTAGGGACTATCATTCGTTCTGCTGCATATTTTAATTTTGTAGATATTTTACTATCTAAGAACTGTGTTGATCCATATAACCCAAAAGTTTTACGATCTGGAATGGGTTCACATTTTAAAGTAAACTTGTTCTTGAATATCGATATCAAAACCCTGAGAGGCGATTATACTTTAATTGGTGCAGATCAAAGAGGAAAGGCTTACAACAAAGTAAAATTCCCAAAAAAATACATTCTTATGCTCGGTAGTGAAGCTCATGGATTCGAAAAAGAAATTTTAAATATTATAGATACAACCATTTCTATAAAAAAGACTGGCCACGGTGAGTCACTAAATGTATCGGCTGCTGGTTCAATATTAATGAACTACCTAAGCGAAAAACAATAATTTTTAATACATCCATTTGTTAAATTTGAAATAGAATACCCCTTAAAAGAATCAAAAGATTTTAAATCTAAAAAAATGAATAATACCTTAAGAATTCGAACTGCAATACTAGTTGTAATCTCATCAATAATGTCTGCTTTTCTAGCTGGTGCATTTGTGCTTGGTTTTGGAATGGCTAACCCTGATGGACCACAAAAAATATATACATTTTTATCTTTTATTATTGGGCAAAGTTTCATGCTTGTGCCTTTACTTTGGTTTTTGTTATCAAATAAACATCCACTGTTTCAAACTCTACGTATTAAAATAGTTCCTTTTTCAACTATTTATTACACTATCTTACTCTCTATTGGAGTTATAATTTTATCAGATGAAGTCGATAAGATTGTTCAAATATTTATTGAAGCGCCCGAATATGTAGTTGATTTAAATGGTGTCTTGAAACCGGAGTCTCTATCTGGTTTTTTATTATTATTTATTGCTGTAGTAATTATTGCTCCACTTGGAGAAGAATTGCTCTTTAGAGGTTTTTTTCAAAAAATTTTAGAAGATAACTGGAAAGATATTACAAGAGCTGTACTTGTAACAGCTGTTATTTTTTCTTTTATACATATGAATCCATTCTGGTTTGCACAAATATATATTCTTGGAATTCTTTTAGGTTTTCTGGCATGGAAAACAAATTCTATAATTCCATCATTAATTCTTCACAGTTTAAATAATTTAATAGCCCTTATTCTTTCCTTATCATCCGCAAATACCGAAGCTTCTTTTTATTTATATAGGGGGCATGTTTCTCCTTGGATATTATTACTAGCAATAATATTTGTTTATACTGGTTTTAGAGAAATAAATAAGGATTAGTTTAATTGAAAAAAGAAATTTTTAAACATGAAATAACAATTCTTAAAGATACTTTTGGACGGTTGTTGCGCAGGAATGCTGAAACAAATCTTATAAAATTAATAAAAAAAACACATCCCGCTGATTTAGCTATAGTCTTTAGGTATTTTAGTGAAGAAGAACAAATACAAGTTTTCAACTTAATGAAAAATAGCACCCACACAATTGAGTTTTTAATTGAACTTGATGATATTCTTATAGAAAATCTCTTAAATGTTGAAAAACCTGAACGTATTGCTGATTTATTGGAAAGCGCTCCTACAAATGATCAAAGTTATATCCTAGGGATATTAGAAAAGAATCAATCTCAATCAGTTATAGAGCTTTTGAAAAGAGAAGAGCAAGAAGAAATAGAAGAAATTATGGGATATCCTGAAGATTCAGCGGGAACCATGATGACAACAGATGTTTTTACACTTTTTGAAGATACAACTTGCGCAGAAGCACTGAGCGAACTCCAGGATCAACAAGATGCTGAAATGGTTTTTTATTTATATATTACAAATGAATATGGTTCTCTTGTGGGTGTGGCTTCATTAAGAGCTCTCGCAACAACACCAGCTGATAAACTTTTAAAGGATATTATGGTGAAAAGAATTGATACTGTTCGCCCAGAAACTGATCAAGAAGAAGTTGCTCAAATAGTAGCACAGTATAATTATTTAGCTGTTCCAGTAGTAGATAGTGATAACCAATTATTAGGAATTGTAACAGTTGATGACGTAGTTGATGTGATTCGAGAAGAAGCAACTGAAGATTTTTTACAAATGGCTGGTGCGGGTAAAGATAGAGAAATATTATTAAAGTCTAGTTGGGAAAATGCAAAAGCTCGTCTCCCATGGCTTTTTGCTAGCTGGATTGGGGGTATTGTTGCCGCTTCTATTATTGGCCGTTTTGAATATATGCTTGAAAGCATAATAGCACTTGCTGCTTTTATTCCAGTAATTATTGGTATGGGGGGAAATATAGGCACTCAATCTTCAACTATAATTGTCCGAGGTATGGCGACAGGTAGAATAGAACTTGGTAATGAACTAAAAATTCTATTAAAAGAACTTCGTGTTGGCTTAATCCTTGGTTCTCTTTATGGATTATTGCTTGGTATTTTTGCAAATTTTAAATTTTTAAACTCAGACCCAATGCTCGGCGTAGTTGTTGGTTTAAGTATTTGTAGCTCAATGTTACTTGCAACTATAGTAGGAGCTTTTACACCTTTGGTGCTACGAAAACTTGATATAGACCCTGCAATTGCAACAGGTCCATTTGTAACGACTAGCATTGATATCATAGGAGTTTTACTATATTTTTTTATTGCAGGTTCACTTTTAAGTATTTAATTGATTTTATTTTTTACATTTATCTGTTTGCTTGTTTATGCTCTTTTTATAATACTTATTGTATCTGGATTATTTAAGCATAAAGTAACAAAAATTGTATCTTCAGAAAACCTTCCTCTAGTATCTGTAGTAGTAGCAGCAAGAAATGAGGAAAAAGGATTACCCAATCTAATTCATGACTTGATAAATCAAGAATATCCATTAGGAAAGCTTGAAATCATTTTCATAAATGATCGTTCTACAGACTTAACAGAGAACATACTGGAAGAAGCATCAGAAAATTATAGCTTTATTAAAAATATTAAAATTGAAAATAAATCTAAAGAAATAACCCCAAAAAAATATGCACTAACAAAAGGAATTGAACTGGCTAAGGGCGAAGTTATTATTTCAACAGATGCAGATTGCCGTGTTGGAAAATTGTGGGTTTCTAGTATGTCCTACGATGTAATAAAAAATAATAGCATTTCGATTGGTTTCTCTTCAATAAAAGCTAAAACTTTTTTTGATCAATATCAAAAAATTGACTTTTTAGGTATTATAACTGCTAATGCTGGTGCCGGTGGATGGAACATGTATTGGTCTGGAACAGGGCAAAACCTAGCCTATTATAAAAGTGATTTTTTAGAGATCAATGGTTTTGAACCCGTAAAAGAAAAAATTTCTGGAGATGATATGTATTTAGTTCAATCCATTTCTAAAATAAAAAATGGTTCAATAAATATTGATCCTAATTCTTTTGTTAAAACTGAACCAATGAAAACCGTAAAAGATTTTTTAAATCAAAGAACCCGGTGGTCTTCAAATGCAAAATTAAATGTAAAAAAAAGTCCATATTTTTTTTTATTTTTAGCAACTTCATTATTAATTAATGTAATTATCTTTTTTTCATTTTTATTTTCAATTAATTGGTTTTCAATCTTTTTTATAAAATTTATTTTTGATGGATTAGTTATATTTCTAGGATCAAAACTTTTTAACTCAAATATTTCATTTAAGCCTTTCTTGGTCTGGGCATTTTTACAACCCCTTTATATCCCTTTTATCGGATTTATGGGACTACGAGAAAAATTTACATGGAAACAATAAGTAAACTTTTAATTATACCCATTATTTTTTTTAATATTATTTTAACCCAAACTTATAATGTGTCAATTTTAGGTTACCACATTGGTGATATTATGAAAGTCAATACTATACCTAATAAAATAGAATTGAGTTTAAGGACTCGAGGATTGTTTGATATATTTTACCCAACGAATAATTCTTACAAGACAACATATGATTCGATAACTTTTATGTTAAAAGAGTATGAATATGAAATTGATCAAATAAATTTACAAGAAAGTATATTAGTAAAATCAGAAACTGCTATCAAAAATGGTTTTAGTCAAAATGATTATCATCTATTACAGTCTCCTGCTTTCAATTTTATTTCGTTTTTAGAGTTTATAAAATCCAAAAATAAATCTGAAATTGATACAAAGTGGTTTCCTTTTGAGTCTGGAAAAAAGATAGGGAGAGCTCGAGTTATTTGGGCAGACTCTACAAATGTGTATAGTAATATGGACTCTGTGATGTGTAATCATTATCGATTAGATATAGAAATTGATAATCCATCTGAAATTAAAAATATCGATTATTTAAATAAATATCTTATACAAGAAGCAAATATAAAAGAGCTCTGGATCTCAGTTAAATCACCAAAAATTTATTCTATAAAAATATCAAATTCTTTTTTGTCATTGGATGTAATAATTGCTGAATAAATAAAGGATAGTTAACTTTGATAAATAAGATAAAAATTGCTTTTTTAAAAAATTAATCAAAAAATATCGATTTGAAATTAAAAAAATATAAAAATAAATTTTTAGGTTGGTTTTTATTCTCAATAGTTTTTTCAATGGGGCTTTACTTTGGTATAGATAAAAAAATTCTAATCTTCACAACATTTCTATTAACAATATTTACAGAAATATTTGTTGGTTTAAGTGCACTTATAGCAGCTATTCCCGTAATTGGCCCCTTAATACTTAAAATCGTATCTATTCCCATTTTCTGGATTTTAAATGCATTAGGTACTCTTGTTTCAGGGCTTGCTATTAAAAAAGGCTATACTACAAAATTAGCAAAGGGGCGAATTATTACTCTTGCTCTTCTGATCGGAATTATCATTGGGTATATTATAGGACATTTAATCCCATTAAAATGAATATTTTAATTTTACAAGGCCCAAATTTAAATCTTCTTGGTTTACAATCTTCAAAAAGTAAGAAAAAACTTACATTAGATAAATTAAATAAAAAGGTTCGTTTCCATTGTCGATCTAAAGACGTTAAACTAAAAATTTTCCAAACACACAAAGAATTCCAAGCAATTAATTTTATTCAAAGGAATAGAACTTGGGCAGATAAATTACTGTTTATTCCTACAACTTGGGCTATAAATAACTTTACTATTTTAGAAACCATAAAAATTATTAATATAAGTACAGCTTTGGTGTTATTTGAAGAACCCTATTCATTCAATGTTGAAAAAGAGGCTTCAATATTTAAAGGAAAAAACTTTAAAACCTTTATTGGTCCCCCTATTGATTCTTGTTTAGATAGTATTGATTATTTTATAAAATAATGCGTGTTTTATTAAAGTTATTTTTATTCCCCTGCTTTTTATTATCTCAAATTATAGAGCCTTCGAAAAATAGCCCGATTGATGTTCTTTCCACTAAAATTATAAAAATACAAAAACCAAAAAAAATTGTTTTTGAAGGTTTTAATCCTAAATGGGTTGATTCTCTTAAATTGGTTTTGCCTTGTGATAAAGTACCCGTTCCAAAACGTGCCATGAGATTACCAAATGCTCCTAGAGACTATAGAAACGGGACACATCGTGGGATAGATTTTTTTGCTAATTGGGGGACACCAGTTAAATCAGTTGCAAAAGGAACTGTGATTAGGTCTGATTTAGAATATAAAGAAGTACCTGCCGAATTTAGAGAATTAATGTTAGAATCAAGTGCTAAACTCGGGAATACTCCCTCTGATATATTTAATAGTGTATTACTAGGAAAATCTGTTTTTTTAGATCACGGTTTTGACCTTATTCCAGGTTTTAGAGTTATCAGTATTTATGCCCATTTATCCCATATTGAAAACAAAATTAAGCCTGGGTATATCATAAGTAGTGGAGAGGTACTTGGCAGATCTGGAAATACTGGAATGAGAGAAAGCACATTAGGATCAAAATCAGGATCTCATTTACATTGGGAGCTTATTTTACAAAAAGATAAAGATGAACTTTATTTAGGTCAAGGTTTAAAAAATCCAGATTTATATGAAATGCTTAAAAGGATATTTGAATAAAAAAAGGGGTAGAAATTCTACCCCTTTTTGTAAGATTTAGTGTTAGATACTATTTAAAATTGTAAACCTAAACTTAGGACGCTACTAGGATCAAAAGTATCTGTTCCTCTATAGGTGTAATCAACTACAAGGTTTACACCATAAAGCGCATATTTCAACCCAGCACCAAAATTGGTACTAAATAATGTTTCTCCATCATTCATGGAATCTTCTTCTAGCATAGGACTTGTAAATCCTCCTCTCAAGTATACCATATCCATTAATGTATACTCTGCTCCAAAATTTAGCTCGTCATATGAAAAATTGTGACTTGTATATGTAACCCCAAGTATCGCACCAGAAACACTGTAAGATAATGACATATTATAAGTAGAAGGAAGTTTATCATGTGAAGCTTCAGAATTATAAAAATCCTGAATACCATCATCACCAACTGCTTGGGATGTTAAACCACTACCAGTATAATTCATATCAGTACCAATATTTGTTAGTGCCAAAGCTAAACCTAACCCTTCCACATCAGCAAAACCGGTATATTGAACACCAATATCAAGAGCTAATGCTGAAGCGCTGGCTCTTGGAATACTTTCATATACCAACTTACCTGTTACGCCAAAGAATGCTCTATCAGAAAATGCATTCGCATAAGTAAGTCCGAAAGTAGATAAAGTTGGTTTGAAAGTACCACCACCAACACCATCCATATCTTGAACAGTTGTTACAGGAATATCTCCCATATCAATAGATTTCACAGTGACACCAAGCGCGCCCATTTCACCAATAGGAGATGCAACTCCAAAGTAGTTAACTCCTACATCTCCAAACATTTCCATGCTTGTTGCGAGAGCTGAGGTTGAAGTGCTTCTAGCCAATCCAGCAGGGTTCCAGTAGACAGATTCTAAACCGCCTGAAAAAACTCGTTCGGATCCAGCCATAGCTATACCTCTTGCGCCTACAGGAACTAGTACTTGGTTACCACCACTCGTACCTATCCGTGATTCATCACCACCGAATAACATTCCTAGAGCTAATACCGATGGTAAAACTATTTTAAGTGTTTTAATCATTTTTATTTCTCCGTTATCGAATTTGTTTAATAGTACTGGACTACTTGATTACGTTGAACAATATAGAGCTTAACAATTTTATCTCCATGTGTTGTTGTAACGTTAGCAATGTATGGTCCACTTGCTACAGGCAATTCACTTCCATTTCGTAAATCCCATTGTAAATATTGACTAGTTGTTGAATTGTGTGTCAGCTTTCTTACCATTACACCATCAATTGAATAAATTTTAATTTCAACGTCACTTCCATCATCTGGAAGGTGTGTAAAGGTTACGAAATTTCCAAACCTATCTGTCTCTTGCTCGTTTGAAGCATAGTATGGATTTGGAAAAACATTAATCATTTCTAAATCTGATTTTTTCTTATCTTCAGATGCTAATGGAGCTGAGGATGTAAACTCAAAAATATCATCAGCAGTATTACCCTTTGCAGTAACAAAATTGAAATAATGATTAACGGTCAAAATATTTCCTAATTTATCATAATTTCCAATTTGAGGTAGCGATGAGGCTCCACCATTTGGAGAACCTGTCACATAACTACCTTCTTCATTAGGACCATAAAAAGCACTAAACAAAGTAGCGGTTACGAATGGGTAGGTAAATTCACCTGCAGAGGAACCCCAAGCTGAATTTGAAGACAGAGCTAAACCATCATAAAAATCACCTTCTATTGTTTGTCCTGCTCCAGCTTCAATGTACTTAGCAACTGAATCAGGGCTATAACTAATCTCCGTACCATCTAAATTATAACCTTGAACCGCATAAATTGGTTCCCAACATTCTGCTCCATATGTAGGAGCAACCCAGTCATAAATTAATTCGCCTGGATTTTCTGGATCATCTTCAAAATTAACACTCCAATGGCCATCATTATTTGAGTCATAAATAATAGAGAATAATCTTATGGTATCTCCGCCGAATGGCTTCACACGATATATCGCAAAGGGTTGATAAACAGGGTCACCATATGTTGCGCTAGAGGCATCAGATGAGTCTGTATGCAACCAACCAGAGTAATATTCCCAACTTAAAGAAGAATCACCAAAATCAATAACAACATTATCAAAACCCCAATAATCAAATCGGTCATAATCTCTTGAATAAGATGGTAAGTTTACATCTCCAGCTCTATTATCTAGAATAAAACCCGTTTGTGAAAGACTAGGGGATAGATGTGAATCTGTAGTTCCATCTACCAAAACATCATTACTTGGCCATGAGGCATATTCATCAATTTCAACAATTGTATTTGGCGCTGGACCACTCACAACAACTTGTAGACCATCTGTTATTGGTTGGTCAACATCAAGTTGATTTGCAGCTTGTTTAAAAAATGGAACAAGCACTTCATTTGTAGTTGTATTTGTTAATCTCCAGAGATCACCACTAACGGTTTCACCATTATAATGAACATATGAAGTGTCTGTAATAAATGAAACCCTATACGTATCACCAGTGGTCTGTGCAGGGTTAGTAACCGTTGCTGAAACTTCACCTTGTCCTGGACCTGTATGAGCAACCGCTAAACCATCTCCTGCAGCTGAAGTATAAGACTCACCAAATCCGGCTGGTGTTAATTTTACTGGGATTGGAGTTAAGGCGGTTTCCAATGCTTTATCTTCAATCAAAGGTGGTTCAGCATTGTAGTTATATGCACTTACCGCAAAGAAATACTCAGAACCAACATACAACGGACCACCCGTTAAATGATCCATTGAAATTACAAGCTGTCTAGAGACACCTTTATCAAGTCCGTATTGGACTGGAATTTCAACTGTAGTTCCATACTCTGGTATAAATACATTACCCATAATTGTTTGTACACCATCATTTAAATCATATGTTCCAATTCTTACAGCCTCATCAACAGTAGCAGTAGCACTTGGCAACTGGTAAACATTGTAGCCTTGGAAAGCATACCCCGAAATATTAGAACTTTCTGTAGCTTGAACAGACTCAGACCCAGACCAATCTAAGAGGACTTGGTCTTCAAATGCAGTTGCATTAACAACTGGTGCTGGCGGTGCAGCTGGAACAGATGAAAATAAATCATCAAAAAGGGTTTGCGCAACTAAATCTGTATTTTTTACATCTGTAACAGAAGTAAGATAAGTATCACCAATTCCACCAATAACCGCTGCAACAATATCTTGCGTATCTCCAACGGCTAAGGTAAATGGTCCGGCATTAATTAACATACGTCTATCTGCAGGACTTGAATCAAGCTCACCTGTACCCGCGACTGGATCACCAGACAATGGAAACTTTGTTTCAGAGCCGTCTGAATTTGTCCATGCTGTTGGATTCTCTAAATCATCTGCCGGAACAAAACCTCTCATAAGGTTGTAGTATTTTCTAGCAGAAGAAACATCTCCATAAGGACTTGGGTCAGAATATTCTCCACCTGCTACAAAATAACCAAAACTTGATGCTGGTAAATTCTTGTAACCTGGTCGTTTTTTCAAATTAAAAATCGCTGTGTCTCCAGGGCTCTCAACAATTGGACCTGCAAAAAAATCATAACCTACAGCTGCAGGTGCTAGGCCAAAAGCTGAGTAATCTCCATCATCAGCAACACCATTATAACCAAACATTAAACTGGTTGATGTATCAACACCAACAAAATCATTCGTATAATCACCAATGTCAGGATCAGACCACATAGAAATATATGCTTCTAATAAATCTTTAGAACCCTTGTTAATTAAACGCACATTTTTAAAAATGATTTGACCTAATGCAGCACCGGGCTGATTATACCCCCAAAGTGTATATTGTGCTTCTAAACCAATTGGATCTGTACCATACAGAGCTGCTGTAGCTCCAACATCAGCATCAGTGGTAACATACCAGATAACTTGATCTGCATCTGCAATACCTGGAGTTTCACCAAGATCGGGCTCATAAACTCCATTATTGTTTAAATCATAAAAAGGTGCACCTAAATGAGTTGGCCAATTATTCCAGTCTTCTTCATATTGGTCAAGAACCCCTTGGATTTGAGCGTCAGTTACCGCTGAAACAGTAGTTTCATTCATTTCAGCTGCATCAACACGAACTTGGTCATAAGTCAAACTTTCATAACCTTTCCGAATCCGATACAGTCTTACATCATCTCCTGTAGTTAGTGAACCACCTACACCATCAATATAGCCAGAGACCATACCATTTGTATAAATAGTACCAGACACGTGAAGCAAATCACCAGTTCCATCTCCATCAGAATCTGTTTTCCCACCTACCAATACACCATCTAGATAAATGTTCGCCGCTGTCCCACGTGGATAAATTCCTCCACTTCCACCACTTGGAGTATGAGCTGAATAGGCATCATCTTTTTGCCAATATCCAAAATTACCGATATTAATCAGCGAATATGCTGGATTATCGGTAGCAAGTTTTGGAGAAAAGCGTAAATTATCATTCCAAGAA
>CBFIBM010000010.1:0-15125 GCA_965660855.1 uncultured bacterium
TTACAAAAATCCTTTTTACAGAATAAATTATCTGTCACGTTTAAGATTGATGACATTTTTGATAATGGACGATTTATTGTTGATACTGAAAATAGAATTTTAAACTCGGAAACTGAACAATACTACATCCAGGATATGTATGCTGAACGTCAAAGGCAAAAAAGGTTCAGTTCTATTGTTCTCAACTATAATTTTGGAAAACAACAAAAGAAAAAATGGAATAAAGGAAGCTATTCTGGTCGATCTAGTGGAATGGGTGGAGGCGGAATGGATATGGACTTTTAATTATGGCTTTCTAATTTTTTTAATCATTTCAATAACTTTTAATGGAGGTGAAGGATAATTTTTACAAACTATAAAAGCTGTTAGAAAATTAAACGTCGCTCCAATTGCTCCAAATGCATTTGGTTCAATTCCAAAAAACCAATTTGGATCCATGTTACCTAAAAAAGAAGTAGATTGAATAAACATTATACCTTTATGCTGGAATACATATAACAAAGTAATACTAATTCCTGCTAGCATTCCTGCAATTGCTCCCTCTCGGTTCATCCTTTTTGAAAATATGCCCATCATTAGAGCAGGAAACAATGATGAAGCAGCTAAACCAAAAGCTAGTGCAACCGTCCCAGCAGCAAAGTCAGGAGGATTGAATCCAAAGTATCCCGCTAAAGCAATTGAAGCAGCCATAGCTACTCTACTTGCTCTTAATTCATTTTTTTCAGAGATATTAGGTATGAAAACTCCTTTGAGTAAGTCATGTGAAATAGATGAAGAGATTGCCAAGAGTAATCCTGCTGCCGTAGAAAGTGCTGCAGCAATACCACCTGCAGCCACTAATGCAATAATCCATTTTGGCAGATTTGCTATCTCAGGGTTCGCGAGCACCATAATGTCTCTATCAACTTTAATCATCTCATTCGATTTAGAATTATTATACTGAATTGTACCATCTAAATTTTTATCCTCAAATTTCAATAGTCCTGTCTTTTCCCAATTTTTAAACCAAGAAGGCCTATCAGTATATCGAAGATTTGATTCTTCACCAGGTTGTTCTATTGTGGTCAATAAATTATATCTTGCCATGGCGGCAACTGCCGGAGCTGTGGTGTATAAAATCGCGATAAAAACAAGAGCCCACCCTGCAGAGGACCTTGCCGCTTTAACAGATGGTACGGTAAAGAACCTCATTATTACATGTGGTAAACCAGCAGTTCCTATCATGAGAGATAGAGTATAAAAGAACATATTTAACAAACTTAACCTTGGGCTTGTTGTGTATTCATTAAATCCCAAATCAATTAATATTTTATCTAGCTTATCAAGCAAAAATGTACCATCTGACAACTTAGACCCTAGCCCCATTTGAGGTATAGGATTTCCCGTTAACATAAAAGAAATGAATATTGCTGGAATGGTATAGGCAAAAATCATAATTACATATTGTGCTATTTGAGTGTATGTTATTCCTTTCATCCCCCCCATTACAGCATAGATAAAAACAATTACCATTCCAACCATTAAGCCTTGGTCGTAATCAACTTCAAGAAAACGTGAAAAGGCGACACCTATTCCTTTCATTTGACCAATAACATACGTAACAGATGCTATAATTAAACATAGTACCGCAACTACTCTAGCAGTTTTCGAATAATATCTATCGCTGATAAATTCTGGGACCGTAAAAGTACCGTGTTTCCTTAAATATGGTGCTAATAATAATGCGAGTAATACATAACCACCTGTCCAGCCCATTAAAAAAACAGAGCCACCGTAACCAAAAAAGGCAATGAGTCCGGCCATTGAAATAAATGATGCCGCAGACATCCAATCTGCGGCAGTAGCCATTCCATTTGCGATTGGATGAATACCTCCACCTGCTACATAGAATTCACTAGTACTTTTCGCTCGAGCCCAAAATGCTATAAAAATATAGATACCAAATGTTATTCCAACAATTAGTAAGGTTAAAGTTTTCAATTCCATTTTATTTAATTTCCATACTTCTTATCTAGATCACCAATTTTCTTAGAATAATAGAAAATGAGAAAAACAAAAGTAAAGATTGAACCTTGCTGAGCGAACCAGAACCCTAATTTATAACCGCCAATCTTTATAAAATTAAGATTATGAACAATTATAATTCCAAAAACATATGATACAGTAAACCAAATTAGAAGACATTTAACAATTAATTCAATGTTTTCATACCAGTACTTTTCATCTTTTTTCATAGTAGATATAAGGCTAATTGGTTTTAATAAATTTTTTAATTTACTACTCAAAAATGAAAAAGAAATAGCTGCAATTATATCAGCGAATGGAGTTGCATCTGGAAAACCAAAGTTCCATACTATAACAAATGACAACCAAATTAAGTAGACAATCATATTGTTTATATTACATATAAAAATTATGGAATGTTAATTTTTATATTTTATTTCTTTTTAAGCTTGGTGGGATGGGTCTTTTTTAAATTGTGAAGAATTTTTTAAAATATTTTTAAATATCTTATGAATAAATCTTAGTCGATCTGTTTCAACCTCAAGCTCAATAAGCGCTTTTTTAATTTTAAGAGGAAGCTGAATACCGCTTAAAAATTCATAAGATATTTTTTTATTCATATAATAATCTAGATTATTATTTATACCATATTGTATGATAACTTGTAAATAAGAATCTTTAATTTCTTCAATAAGATGGTTATCAGGACTTTGATTATTTGGAGTGAACTCGACCTCTCCTATAACAGTATCTTGATATATATTTGTATTTAAAACATTAAAAAGGTCTGAACCCTCAACGAGTATATCATATTCTCCATTGTCATATTTCTTATAAACTTTTGTTACTTTTACTTTACACCCCTTTGAGAAAAGGCCTTTATCTTCATTCAATACAATTCCAAAAGGGTTATCATTCTCGATAGAATCTTTTACCATTTTTTTATATCGCTCTTCAAATATATGCAAAGGTAATAATTCATATGGTAGAAGAACTAGGTTTAATGGAAATAACGGTAACTTTGACATAAGAAACTAATTTATTATTTTAACTTTTTTAAAATTACATTAAATACCATAATAGAAATTAACACAATAAACTTATAAGTTTCAAAATGAGTACCATAACCGAATAAAAAAGAAAAAAATTCTATAGTTAAAATACATATGATGAAAAGTTGTACAATCTTTATTATATTCATAACGCTCAAAACGCTCATTATTAAACAGAAATTTACTAATAGAATATAAAAATATATAAATAAAAAATCATGATTGATAAAACATATTCAACTTTCGATAGAATCAAAGCTCAAAAGCTTCTAACTGATTTTTCTAATGAAAAATTACCCTCCTACGCTAAAATGCGTAATTATAATAATGTTTCCAAAGAAAAAAATTTTGTTAGTTATCTATCACCAATTATATCAAGAAAAATTCTTACAGAAGAGGATATTTTAAAATATGTTTTAAAAAAATATAATTTCAAAAATATTGAAAAATTTATTAGTGAAATAATATGGAAGTCCTATTGGAGAGGTTTTTTAGAAACTCACCCTTTAATATTCTATGATTACCAAAAGGATTTAAAAAGTTTTGAAATAATTAAAAAGGAAAAATCTTATATTGATGCAGTAAATGGAAAAACTAAGATTGAATGTTTTAATATATGGGTAAAAGAGCTCGTATCAGAAGGATATTTACATAATCATGCTAGAATGTGGTTTTCTAGTATATGGATATTTACATTAAAGCTTCCTTGGCAATTAGGAGCTGATTATTTTATGAACCATTTGCTCGATGGTGATCTAGCTTCAAATACTCTTTCATGGAGGTGGGTTGCGGGTCTACATACAAAAGGTAAACATTATATAGCTTATCCAGAAAATATAAAAAAATATACCTACAATAGGTTCTTCCCAAAAAATGATTTAAATACAAATTCCTTACCTATGAAAGAAAATAAGATATACACGCCGCAATTAATAGATTATAAGGACGAGCTTTATAAGAATAAATCAAAATCAGCTCTGATCATACATGAAAATGATTTATCACTTAAAAACACAGATTATTACGATTTTATTTTTATACAATTGAAACCCTCATTTAAACTAAACCAATCAAAAAGAATCAATCAATATATGAAAAGTTGTCTTTCTAAAAACTTTGAGATACTCTATAAAAAGTATCCTGGTAAAGTTTTTGGATTTACATTGAGCGATCCAAAAAAATTCAATGAGCTAGTTTTAATCAATAACATACGCTATTTATCAATGTCTTATCCATACTTGAGTGACCTTAAAATACATCTCAATAAATTTTTAAGTGAAATTCAAATTGAAGTAAATCTCTATAACTCTAAATGGGATAAAAAAGTGTGGCCTCATTGCTCAAAAGGTTTTTTCAAGTTGAAAAGAAAGATTCCCCATCTATTAGAAGAATATATTTAAAAAACGATGATAAACATTCAGTTAAGAGGTCTAAAAGTAAAAATAACTATAAATTCAATCAGTGATAAAGACCTCAAAGTTATAATGAATGATATCTCTCAGAAAAAAAAATCTTTAGCTGAGTTAACTGTCGAACCAAGTTTTAATAAAATTTTAAATCAAATCAATAATTTAAGAACATATGAAAATGCTTTACTTTCTAGTGATACAGAACTTATTGTAACTGCATTTGATAATGATGATTATTACAATGATGGTTATTCTTTTTACCGAGAAAAAGTAAATAACATTATTCAAGTTCCACTAGATGAAAGTTTCATAATACCTATTAATAAATACCTCCTGATAAATTATAAAATTTATTATGGCTGTATATTCGAAACAGAATTAAATCAAATGGACTATAAATACTTTAACTCTGATTATTTCTCGATAAGTTCAAAATCAATTCCTTTTATCCAAAGTACTTTAATTGATGAACTCTTTTTCAATAGGCTACCCCTTAAAGATTTAAATAGATCAAAAATACAAATGATTAAAATTAAAAGTGCTTTAATTGATAAAAACCAAAATATCGATGGTGGTATAATAAATAAAAAAAATTGGCAAGATTTAAAATATATAATTAAATCAGATAAATCATTCTAGCTATGAAAAGATCAAATTTTGCTTTCATTTTAAAATATTTTCTTTTAACATTTTTTAAATGGTTCTTTTTTATTTTAATCACCTGCTCCTTCATTTTTTTTATCATCTATCTGATTAAAATATTTTTATGAAATATTTATGTATAAACTCTTAAAAAACAAAACCTTTCTCTTATTTTTCCTTGGGAATATGATCTCTCTTGTGGGTTTTGGATTTAATTTGATTGCCATTAGTTGGCTAGTCCTTGAAAAAACTAACTCTGAATTTGAATTAGGTAAAATATTAGCTATGGCTACAATGCCTGGACTATTTTTAGCTTTTTTTGCAGGAATTATCATCGATAAAGTAAATCGTAAATGGTTACTTGTATACCTTGATTTGTTCAGAATGGTTGTTTTGTTCATTTTTCTTTACATCATAATTACAAGTAGCTTTGAAATATGGATAATATATCCGGTCTCCATATTGATGGGTCTTGGAAATTCCTTATTTTGGCCTACCGCCCAAGCGTTTGTGCAGGAATTGGTAAATGATAAAGAATATTTTAATGCAAATAAACTTCTTTCAGCAAGCTACCAGTTTGGATCGATTATTGGTGCTGGATTGGGCGGGTTTATTGTCCATATATATGATCCCATAGTTGCCTTATGGATTAATTCATTCACATATTTAGCTTCTGGAATATTAATTAGCTTAGCACCCTTTAATTACTTGCCTAATAGGCAAAAAAAAGAAAATCTTTTTTCAGCATTAAAACAAGGTTTTATTTTTTTAAAAAATAAATTTGATATTCTTCTCCTAGGTTTAACAACTATTTTGTCAGATGTTGCTATATGGGGATCTTTATCTGTTCTTACAATTACTATTTCAAAAGAGATTTTTAATAAAGGTAGTTGGGGATATGGTTTACTCGATGGTTTATATGGTGTTGGAGCATTAATTAGTACTGTACTTGTTGGCTTAATGATAGAAAAAACGAGTAGAAAAAACGTTTTAATTATTTGTTATACGATTGCGGGATTAATGTGTTTTATTGTTCCTTTCTTGCCAACAATATATCTGGCTGCAATAGCTTTCTTTTTTATGGGATTAAATAATAATTCAGCTCGAATAATTGTGCGTACAATATTCATGGAGAATATACCAAATCAAATAATGGGTCGTGTCCAGACAATTTTTGGTATCTATTCTCGGTTCATGGTTGTAATGAGTACTCTTTATGCGGGGTGGATAATTGAAAATATAAATATTTCAACAGCTGTTAACTTTACAGTTTTACATTATTTTTGTGCGCTCATTGGGACAATTTCAGTTGCTGCTATTTGGAATAAACATAATAATATTCTAATGGTGGAAAATTAAATATGCCTGAACTCCCAGAAGTCCAAACCGTAGTTGACCATCTTATTGAACCGCTCTCCGGAAAAAATATTGTAGATGTAAAACCTATTTGGCCTAAGGTATTTGATAATTTTAATTCAAATAATTTGTTTAAACAAAATCCAAATCTTAAGATTATAACAGTTTTTAGAAGAGCTAAGTTTATTATTATCCAATTAGAAGAACAGATAATTGCAATACATCTGAGAATGACCGGAAAGCTATATGTGATAAAGAAAAAAAAGTTACCAAAGCATACTTCTGCAACTTTAACATTAAATGACGGTTCCATTCTTATTTTCGAAGATGTTAGAAAATTCGGAAGAATTTATTTATACAAAAATTTAAACATTATTAACTCTCGGCATGGAGTTGAGCCCCTAAGTGAATTGTTTAAATTAAATCAATTTCAAGAACTAATATTATCTAAAAAAAGAATTATAAAAGGTTTATTATTAGATCAATCTTTAATTGTTGGACTAGGGAATATTTATGTAGATGAAAGCCTTTATGTAAGTGGAATACATCCAAATTCTATTTCAAACTTAATTCCTAAATCTAAGTTAAATAAATTATATAAATCTATTATCTTTATTTTAAAAGAGGCTATTAAAGAAAAAGGGACAACAATTATAGATTTTTCTGTGAATGGTGAATCTGGAAGATATTCCTCTAAATTAAACATATACGGTCAAAAAGGTAAAACTTGTAATAATTGTAATTCCAAAATAATAAAATTGAAAGTTTGCGGACGTGGCACATACGTATGTAAAAATTGTCAAAAAAACTACCCCAAGAAGGGCCACAGTGCATGAAAAAAAGAATGGAAATATTAGAAGAAGAATACTCTGAATTATATAGAGGACTTCAAGTTGCAAAACATGACTATCATTCTTTTGTTTTATCAACTCTAAGAGACAGTACCCCTCAATCAAGAACAGTGATTTTAAGATCATTTGATAAAAATTCTGGTACAATCACTTTTCATTCTGATATCAGAAGTAAAAAAATATATGATATAAAGTCAAATAAAAATATATCAGCACTCTTTTACAGTAAACCCAGGAAAACCCAAATCAGAGTGAATGGATTTGCTGAGATTGAATATGAAAATGAGACTACAAAAAATACTTGGGATAGGATGAAACCTGAAAGCAAAATCTGCTACATGGGTCCTTATCCTCCATCAAAAAAAATGAAAATATTTGATCCTAACCTTCCAGATATATCTCCACATAATATTGATGTTTTTCATAATAATTTGGGTTTTAAAAATTTTTGCAGGATTAAAATCTCCTTTAATAACCTTGAGATACTAAAATTAAATTATAAAGGTCATATAAGAGTGAAGTACATTTATGAAGAAACGTTAAAATCAGTATGGATTGCACCGTAAAATAAACTATGAAAAAATCTATAATAATATTTCTATCTTTTATCAATCTATCATGTATGAGATTGTACACGGGTTCTTATTCACAAACAGATTTCACTTTAACTCAACCAGATGTACTAGGTCCAATCGTTCAAAAATGGGAAGATGGATTAAGAACTAGTGGTGAAAATGGTGAACTAGAGTGGTGGTATTTTGATGTAAAGTTTGAAGATGGTTCTTTGTTTGTTTGTTATTTTTGGAAGATACATCCTTTAAAAGATATATACTTTATTGGCATGAACTATAATACACCTGGTGGTGAAGAACTTTTCCAAATGAAGTTTTTCGATGAAAAGAATGTCTCATTTCAAAAGGATAGTTGCGATGTAAGAATGGGAGATAATTATTTTAAGGGGAATCTAGATAAATATACGATTTTTCTTTCGGAAGAGGATTTTAATGGATTCGGTATAGAAATAGAATTAGAGTCTCAGCTTAAACCATATAGACCCCAAGATGGAATAATTCAAGCTGGAACTGATTACTTCGCTTGGCTTGCATCAGTTCCTAGTGGATTTGTACAAGCAAAAATTATAAAAAATGGTACGAAAACCTTACTAACAGGCAATGGATATCATGATCATAATTGGGGAAATACACCTCTTCAAAAGCTATTTGATAGTTGGACCTGGTTTAGAGGAACGACAGGAGAGCACACTGTCATAGCCGCTGAATTAAACACCTCTAAAAAAAGAGGAGGTTATAAAATTCCTATTTTATATATGGCTAACAAAGATGATGTTTTAGTAAATAGATTTGGTACCAATGGATTATTTACTAAATATTCTCAAAGAATTGAAAACGTGTATAATAAAAAAAATGAACCTCTTTTTTCAACTTTAGAAATGATTACAGTTAATGGTGAAACTTTGGTTATTAAGGGAAATGAAATTATTGATAATGCAGACATGTTTAAAAGAGCTCCGATACCTACGTCCTTAAAGTGGATTTTACCTATTATAAAACTAGGATCAAAGTTTTCAACAATTGACCCTTATTATACTCGCTTCTCTAGTGATTTAAAAATTTCTTTGGATGATACTTTATATATTGGAACAGGAGTCCTTGAGATAATGGATTTAAAATAATGGGTAAAATATTAAGTTTCAAAAAAATAAATAAACGATTTGGTGATATATTAGCATTAAATGATGTCTCTTTCGATGTATCTCCAAATTCTATCCATGGTATTTTAGGTCCTAACGGAAGCGGTAAATCTACATTTATGCGTATTCTTTCCGGTTTAATAAAAACTTATAATGGTTCTATTCTTCTTGATGGGGTAGAAATATCAAAAGCATCGAATAAATATTTAAAATCTTTTGGATTCATGATTGAAGAACCTTCTTTTTATGAATTTTTATCAGCAGAAGAAAACTTGAAAATTTTTTGTAGAATGCTTGACTATAATTTTAAGGCAATAGAAGAAACTTTACATAGAGTAGACTTAATTGATTGGTCAAAAATAAAAGTTGAAAACTTTTCATATGGTATGAAACAACGCCTAGGTATTGCTCAAGCAATACTGCATGATCCTGATATCCTTATCTTAGACGAACCAAATAATGGTTTGGATCCAAAAGGGATATCTGAAATGAACAAACTTATTGAAAGCCTACAACGTGAAGGAAAAACAATCTGTATTAGTACCCATATTTTAAAAGATGTGGAACAACTATGTGATTCTGTAACTGTTTTAAAAAAAGGAAAATTAATTCTTAATGCGTCAATGGAAGAACTTGTAGAAAAAAACAACCTAATTAATATAAAATCAAAAAAAATTAAATTAGTTGAAGAATGTTTAACTAGTAAAGGCTATAGTATTGTACGAAAGTCAGATAAAACAATTGTTGTAAAAACTGATAATAAAATTCAAGAGGTTTGTTCAATTATACCAACTCATATTCCAATATACTCAATAACCAAAGATTCTGGACTAACAGATATTTTTTTATGATTTTCAACTTACTTTTAAATGAGGTAACTAAAATGATACGTAAAAAGCGATCTTACATCAGCTTCATTCTTATTATAGTCCTCATCCCATTTATAGTTGGAGCAATTGATCACGGTGGAAATTCTTTGGAAAAAAGCCTTTATGGACAATTATCTGATTCCTTTTTATTTGTAGGTTCTTTAATAAATGGTTATCTGGCTACTTACATAATAATCGGACTTTTGATTAGTCATATGCCTTTTTTATCTACTATTGTCGCTTCAGAAATTGT
Organism: uncultured bacterium; assembly: GCA_965660855.1. Classification (GTDB taxonomy): domain Bacteria; phylum Fidelibacterota; class Marinisomatia; order Marinisomatales; family UBA1611; genus JAOLAV01. Next base: position 10,148 of record CBFIBM010000010.1, read on the forward strand.
TTCTGGAGAATTTTCAAAATCAACATTTAGAATGTACTTATCCAAACCTATATCAAGGAAAAAAGTTTTATTAAGTAAATTAATTATTGTTCTGTTTTACACTTCATTGTTAATGTTCTTTTTTATTTTTTATGCTTTATTTGTAAGTCTTTTATGGCTAGGAAAAGGTGACCTTGCTGTTTTCCATAAAGGATTATTATTTTTATCAGATGGAGATGTTTTGTGGAGATTTATTTTAGCTTTTTGTGTTTCTAATATTGTAATGATTACAATATCTCTTTTATGTTTTTTAATTTCGACAATTTCGAATAATAGTGTTACTCCAATTATAATCACAATAAGTATAGTTTTTGTTGGAACTGCTATTTCACTTATACCAATAGATTTTTTCCAATTAATTAATCCTTTTTTGTTTACAGGTTACGTGAATATTTTTTTAACAGCATTCTATGATCCAGTACCTTGGAATAAAATTATAAAAATGATATATATCTGTGGATTATGGTCTTTTGTTTTTGTTATTCTTTCTTTTTATAAATTTGAAACCAGAGATATCACAGAATGAATAAAAAAATATTATTATTTATATTAATTACATTTATTTATCCAAAAGAACTATCTGAAATTGATCGTTTTATTGAAAAAACTAATAATCAATACTTACTAGTTAATGATTTTGAAACAACAATGAATGTGAGTTTGAATGTCCCTGGGTTTCGAATGCCTAAAAAGAAATATAAAGTCTATTACAAATATCCTAAAAAAATAAAAATCAATACAAAAGGATTTGGAGTTTTACCAAAAACAGGTTTGTTTACATCCCCTGCAGATAATTTTGATAATTTAAAAAGTTTAAAATTGGTTTTATATAATGAAATCCCTAATTGTATTTTAATTTCTGGAACAGTCATTTCTGACAGTTTAAAAGCACAATTCCCAAACGAGTATGCTAAACTAACTTTTAATCCTATTGTAGATGTAGTCGTCGATACTAGTAAATGGATAGTTAGATCTGTGACAACTAGAATTGATACTGTAAAATTATTTGAAATAATTAATAATTTTAAATTTTTTGAGAATAAGTATTATATGCCTATAAGTTCAAAAATAGAGTATTACATAAAAGACGCAAAACTTGCAAATTGGCTCAACAATGATTTGGGTGGAATAATGAAAATGAGTGAAAACATTAACTCTTCTAGTGACGTCGTTCAAGGTACGATAAAAATTAATTATGATAATTATAAATTAAATAGAGGAATTCCTGATAAAATATTTATGGAACGCCCTAAAAATAAATAGCTATTTATTTTGGAGGTAAACCATAATTGCATTTTGAGCATGCATACGATTTTCAGCCTCATCAAACACAATAGAAGCTTTTGATTCCATAACTTCGTTTGTTACTTCTCTTCCTCGTTCTGCTGGTAAGCAATGCATAAATAAAGTTTCTTTTCCTGTTTTGTTCATGAGTGCTGAATTAACCTGAAAATCAGAAAAAACTTTAACTCTTTCTAAAGCTTCTTCTTTTTGTCCCATTGAAGCCCAAACATCAGTATAAATGACATCAGCACCTTTAACCGCAGAAGAAGGCTGATGTGATAGTTCATAGGTCGAGATATCAGATTCTAGAATCATTTTGACAGTTTTTTCATCAGGTTCAAAGCCAGAAGGTGAACAACATACAAAATGCATTGGGATTTTTGTAGCGATCTGTAACCACGAATGAACAATATTATTACCATCACCTAAATATGTTATTTTAAGATTATCTAAGTTTGATCTATGCTCCCATATTGTCATAATATCAGCCATTATTTGGCATGGGTGATTGTAATCCGTTAGTCCATTAATTACAGGGATATCTGAGAATTCAGCTAATTCTAAAATATGATCATGATCAAATAGTCTTGCCATGATAACATCATTATAACGTGAGAATAATCTTGATATATCCTTTATTGCTTCTCTCTTTCCTATACCGATGTCATTTGGCCCTAGAAAAAGAGCATGTCCCCCCATCCATTCAAAACCTGTTTCAAAAGATACCCGAGTTCTAGCTGAAGGTTTTGCAAAAATCATTGCTAAAGATTGGTTTTTAAATGGTTTAAAATCCTCTTTATTCCGAAATTTAGTTTTTAAATCTTTAGCTAAATGCAATATTTCCCATATTTGGTCATTAGAAAAATCTGATAAATGTAAAAAATGCTTTGGCATATTTCTCCTAAAGTATGTATCTACTTAGGTCAGGGTCTTCAACAATACCATCTAAAGATTCTTTCACGACCTTTGCAGTGATTTTAATTTTTTTATTTCCTCGCTTCGGATGTTCAAAGAGCGGCTTTTCTAGTAAGGTAGTCATAATTGTATGTAATCTTCTTGCACCTATATTCTCCATTTTACTGTTCACTTCAGATGCGAGTTCTGCGATAGCTTTTATCGCGGTTTTATTAAATTCTAACTCAACTCCTTCTACATGTAATAAAGCAGTATATTGTTTTATAAGTGCAGATTTAGGGTGGGTAAGAATTTTAATAAAGTCTTCAGTATTTAGTCGATCTAATTCTACCCTGATTGGAAAGCGACCTTGTAATTCTGGTATCATATCAGATGGAGTACTAACATGAAAAGCACCTGCAGAAATAAATAAAATATGGTCCGTAGCAACAACCCCGTATTTAGTGTTAACGTTGCTTCCTTCAATAATTGGCAATAAATCTCTTTGAACTCCTTCCCTACTTACATCAGGACCACTACCTCCATTATTTCCAACAACTTTATCAATTTCATCTAAAAAAACTATACCACTGTCTTCTACTCTTTCCTTCGCAATTCTTATAACTTCTTCTTGATCAATAAGTTTTGCTGCTTCATTATCCGTTAAAATTTCTCTAGCTTCGCCAACCTTTACTTTTTTAAAACGTTTAGACTTAGGTATAGAGCCAGAAATCATATCTTTAATATTCATACCAATATCTTCCATACCCATAGGACCAAAAACTTGCATCCCAATAGTTGAATCATCGGATACTTCAATTTCAATTAATTTATTTTCAAAATCACCATTTGTTAATTTTTTACGAATTTTTTCTCTTGTTCTTGTGTGTCTTTCTTTTAATTCTTTTGAGAGCTTTGGGTTTTCTTTTTGCTCATCTGGGAAGAGGATATCTATGATTTTTTCATTTGCTAAATGCTGAGCTAATTCAATTACTTCTTCTTCTTTTTCACTTTCAACCATAGAAATTGATGTTTCCATCAAATCTCTTATCATTGATTCAACATCTCTTCCAACATAGCCAACTTCTGTAAATTTACTTGCCTCAATTTTTATGAATGGCGCATTTGCTAATGATGCTAACCTTCTCGCAATCTCAGTCTTCCCCACTCCTGTAGAACCAATCATTATAATATTATTTGGCATGATCTCATTTCTTAAATTTCCTTTGACCATTTGCCTTCGCCAACGATTTCTTAGAGCTATTGCTACTGCTTTTTTTGCATTCATTTGTCCAACAATGTACCTATCTAATTCTTTAACTATTTGTTTTGGAGTTAGTTGGTTCATTTTATCTCCAAAACAGTAATTGAATCATTGGTGTATATACATAAATCTGCAGCTATTTTTAAAGATTTTTCAGCAATCTCTTTCGCAGAAAATTTTGTTGATTTAATGTAAGCTATAGCTGCCGCTTGAGCATACCCTCCTCCAGACCCTATTGCTAAAATAGATCCATCTGGCTCAATAACATTCCCATCACCTGAAATTATGAAGCTATGTTTTAAATCCATAACAATTAACATTGCATCTAAATGTCTCAGTACTTTATCCGTTCTCCAATCCTTTGCTAATTCAATAACAGAACGCTTTAAATCTCCATCATATTGCTCTAATTTGTTTTCAAATTTTTCAAAAAGGGTGAGAGCATCTGCTGCCGCACCAGCAAAACCTCCTAATACTGTATTTTTTTCGGTTACAAAGTCTCTTACTTTAATGGCTTTTTGCTTAAAAGCCATATCACCAAATGTAACTTGTCCGTCTCCTGCCATAGCAACTTTCTTACCATGTCGCACACCTATAATTGTGGTTGATCTTATATTTTTCATAATTATATAGGTATAGTTACTGAGCTAAATTTTTAAATAGCTTTGAATCTGCAGGTAGAACAAGCGTTGTCTTCTTATCAATTATTTGTTCATAAGTCTCTAACGTTTTTTGAAATTCATAAAATGCAGGATCTTTAGAAAAAGATGTTGCATATATATCTAGTGCTTTTGCTTCTCCTTCTCCACGAATTTTTTGTGATGTTTTATAAGCCTCAGCAAGTATGACTGTTTTATCTCTATCCGTTGCAGCCCTAATTTTCTGAGCCTCTTCCTCACCTTCTGATCTAAATTTATTTGCTTGCCTTTTTCTTTCAGCTTCCATTCTTGCATAAATTGAAGATTCATTTTCCTTAGGCAGATCAACTCTTCTAATTCGAACATCTATGATCTCAATCCCAAATTTACTAGTCTCTTCGTTGCTTGCAATTGTTACTTTATTCATAATTAGTTCACGATTTTCAGTAATGATTTCAACCATATCATGTGTCCCTAATTCTTGTCTTAATTCAGAGTAAACAATATCGTCCAACCTTGTTTTTGCTGTTGGTATTGCTTTCACAGTTTTAAGAAATAAAAGCGGGTCTGTTATTTTCCACCTTACATAATTATCTATAATTAATGATTTTTTATCCCGACTAAGTATTTCTTCAGGAGGAACATCATACTCTAGTAATCTTTTTTCAAATGTATCTGAAGTCTGAAATGGAGCAGGAAATTTATAATTCAGACCTGGATCTGTGATTGTTCTAATTGGTTTTCCAAATTGTAGAATAACAACTTGCTCTGTTTCATCCACAATTATAATTATAGAAAAAGCAATGAGAATTAAAATTCCAAAAATTCCAGCTGTAATATTTTTGATCATTTTGAAACT
>CBFIBM010000010.1:15131-67684 GCA_965660855.1 uncultured bacterium
CACAATTATAATTATAGAAAAAGCAATGAGAATTAAAATTCCAAAAATTCCAGCTGTAATATTTTTGATCATTTTGAAACTCCTTTGCTATTCGTTGAATTAAGGTTTAATAAATTGAGTAATCCTCCGCTATTTTTATCAGGAACTATGAATTTTTCGATTCCAGGTAAAACTTTTTGCATTGTCTCAAGATATAACCGTTTTTCTGTGATACTCTTTGCTTTTCTATATTCTTTTAAAATTGTTGAAAATTTTTCAGCATCTCCCTCAGAACGCTTAATTCTAGACTCCTTAAAACCCTCGGCGTCTCTTATCATAGATTCTGCTTCACCTCTTGCTTTAGGGATGACATCGTTTCTATAACCTTCTGCTTGATTAATCATTCTATTTTTATCTTCTTTCGCAGAAGCAACGTCTTTAAATGCTCCAATTACCTCTTTAGGAGGAGACACATCTTGAAGTTGAACTGCAACAATATGTATTCCAGATTCATATTTATCAAGAACTAAAGATAATTGCTCTTTAGTTTCTTCTTGAATTGTGAATTTTCCAGTTGTCAATGTTTCATCTATTTTATTTCTACCTACTACAGTTCTCAAACTAGCTTCAGCTGCTTGCCTTACAGTTAGCTCAGGCGCAACAATATTGAAAAGGTAAGCAACAGGATCTTTAATTTTATATTGAACTATCATTTCAGCATCAACAATATTCTCATCACCAGTAAGCATAAGACTTTCTTTTTCCACAGTTCTATATTGTCCATTCTTAAGGGTTCTGAAACCAATCTCTATTCTTTTGACCTCCGTAACCTTTGGAGTCTCTACTGTTTCAATTGGTGCCGGGAAATGCCAATTTAATCCTGATTGCGATACTCTTGAAAATTTACCAAAAGTCCTAACCACACCTACTTCATCTGGTCCAACACTATATATTCCCGTAAGTAACCATAAAATCACAAGAATTAATATAACTGGTGCAATTTTGAAATTAAAATCTGGGATTTCAACCTCTTGATCGCCGATTATTACTCTTCTAGCTGCCATAAATACTCCTTTATATTTCTTTTCTTAAACGAGCTACAGGGAAGCCCATCTGATCTCGATATTTGGCTATTGTTCTCCTAGCCAATTTATATCCAATTTTTTCAAGTTTCTCAACTAATAAATCATCACTTAATGGTTCTTTTTTATTTTCATTATTAATGATTTTTTCTAAAGCTTTTTTTATTACAAAAGTTCCATAAACTTTACCATTTTTCAACTCGATTGAATCAGTAAAAAAATGCTTTAATTCAAATACTCCATACGGGGTATCAACAAATTTTCCACGGGTAGAACGGCTTATAGTTGAAATATCCATATTAATTCTGTCTGCAATATCTTGGAGTTTAAGTGGCCTTAAAAAATTTAAATCACCATTAAACCACTCCGGCTGCAATGAGATAATTGTTTTTGTAACATTTATCATTGTTTTTCTTCTTTCATTAACAGCTTCAATAAACCAATTAGCAGAGTCTATTTTATCTTTAATATATTTTTGAGCATCACTCTTTAATACTCCATTTTCTAATTGATCTTGGTACATTTTTGAAATCCTTAATTCAGGAATACCGCCATCATTTGTGGTAATAATCCAATCATCACCATCTTCATTAATAATTACATCAGGAATTACGACTTGAAATTTATCTCCAAAACCCTCTCCAGGCCTAGGGTTCAAATGTGATATTTTCTCAACTGCTTCATGCAAACTTTTTTCATCGCAATTTAATTTATCCATGATTTTAGAATATCTCTTATGCATAAAATCATCAAAACAAACATTAACTATTTCAAATGCAAGAGAATCTTTATTATCTTCTAATTGTATTGAAAGACATTCACGTAGATTCCTTGAAGCTATGCCCAAAGGGTTCAATCTCTGTACTTTTTGTAAAATTGGTTCAACCTCTTCTTCAAGTAAATCGTATCTATCAGCAATTAAAATAAGATCTGTATCTAAATATCCTCTCTCATTTGTATTCCATAAAATTTCTTCTGCTATTTCAAATTGAAAATCATCAAGCTCAATGTCTAATAATTGATGTATCAAGTTTTCTATTAAACTTTGATGATCAGGTAGAGGCATTTCTTTTTTCTCTTCAGATAAATAATATAAAGATTCATCGCTATACATATCCTCTAAAGGAGCATCTATTTCATCATCACTATTTTCCTCATTTTCAACGATTTGTTGTTCTTCATTAGGTTCAATTTGTTCTAGAATTGGGTTTTGTTCAAGTTCATTTAATACAGCTTGCTCTAAATTTACGGTATTCAATTGTAATAGTTTTGCTTGTAGAACTTGCTTTGGAGCGAGTTTTTGTTTTTGAGTTTGTAGTTGTTTTAAACTAGTCGCCATTGTTAATCAAGCCTAAACTTTTCTCCAAGATATAGCCTTTTAGCTTCTTCATCATTTGCTAATATATTAGAAGTACCAGATTTTAAGATTTGCCCATCAAATAAAAGATAAGATCTATCTGTTATCGATAGTGTCTCTCTAACATTATGATCTGTAATTAAAACTCCAATATCTTTTTCTTTCAAAGAAAAAACAATGCTTTGGATTTCTTCTACGGCAATGGGATCAACACCTGCAAATGGTTCATCTAATAATATAAAATCAGGATCCATGCATAAACAACGAGCTATTTCCACTCTTCTTCTCTCTCCACCAGATAATGTATGACCTTTGCTCTTCATTAAATGAGAAACTGATAAATCATTTAATAATACTTCCATTTTAGCTATTTGTTTGTCTTTGCTTAGATCCTTTCTGGTCTCCAAAACTAATTGTAAATTTTCTCTTACAGATAGTTTTCCAAAAATGGAAGGCTCTTGTGCAAGGTATCCAATACCTCGTCTTGCTCTTATATACATTGCATCATTGGTAACCTTATCCTGATCCAAAAAGACATCTCCACTAGAAGGCTTTACCATGCCAGTAATCATATAAAATGAAGTTGTTTTACCGGCACCATTTGGTCCTAGAAGTCCAACTATTTCTCCTCTGCTTACGGATATATCTATACCTTTAACAACTGTCTTGCTCCCATATGTCTTTATCAATTTTCTTGCACTTAATTCATTATATCGATCTCTCATTTAATACCCCTACTTGTTACTCCAGAGGGTTCCAAAATATGCCAATTTTTTAAATCTGAATCTGATTCAAAACCAATACCATATAAAGTATCAGTTTCTAAAGTTGTAATTTTAATTTTATCTTTGGTAAATAATCTTTCTTCTCTGGAATTATAGGTAAGTGTTTCTGAAAAAAGAGTTATACCACTATCTGATACCGCTACCACACTTCCTATTGCTTTCATATCATTCGAAATTTGATCTACTTCAGCGCTTTCAGATGTAATTACAGATGAGAGATTTTCCATATTGTCAAAAAATTTAACTTTAACAGATTGATTTAAAATAATAAACTCTTTTTTATTATATTTTTCTAGGTGACCTGATGAAATCTCTGCTGTCAATCGACCTTCTTTTGTTAAGAGTATTTTCACCCCCCAACTTTCTTGATCCGGAAAATCTATTTTTGAAGGCAATAACTCTGTGCCATTATCCCTACAAGAAGAAAAAAAAAATATTAAGAATATATAAAGTATATATTTAACCATAAATTAATTAGAAAGCACCCTCTCTCTCATTTTTTTTAAAACAGATTCTTTAATATTTTGTCCACTTATAATCCAGTCGACTGCTTCTCTAAAAGCTCCCTCTCCTCCGCATGTTTCAGTTGTATATACAGAAATATCTTTAACTTCTTTAATCGCATTTGATACTGCAATTGGAAATCCAACCAGGTTCATTACAGGTATATCAATCAAATCGTCGCCTAAATAAGCTATTTCAAAATCTTCTAGATGATACTTTTTTTTTAAATCTTCATAAGCAGGAATTTTATTTAGCCCACCATTATATACATCTTTAATTTTTAACTCATCAGCACGAAATTTTGTAGCATCAGAATATCTTCCAGATATCAAAGCAACTTTTAATTCTGCTGCTCTAGCCATAGCTACGCCAACTCCATCATGAACTGAAAATTTTTTGAATTCAAGTCCATCAGATCCTTTATAAAAAGATCCATCTGTCCAAACTCCGTCAACATCTGATATTAAAAGCTTTATATTTTTTATTGAGTTATTCAAAGTAAACTCTCATTAATTAATTTTAATTGAAATAATAATTTTTCAAGCTTTTTTAAGGGCCATTGAGTTGTTGCATCAGATTTTGCTTTTTCAACATTATCATGAACTTCCATAAATACTCCATCACAACCTGAAGCCACAGCAGCTTTTGCTAATGTAGGAATCATGTCTCTCATTCCAGCGGTAGTTCTCCCATCTCCTCCAGGAAGCTGTGCGCTATGGGTGGCATCAAATATAATTGGCTTCCCAAACTTTTTCATGATAGGTATAGATCTCATGTCTGCTACTAAATTATTATATCCAAACTGAGTCCCTCTATCCGTAAGCAGAACTTTTTCACAACCTGCCTCTTCTAGCTTATTTACAACATTTTCCATATCCCATGGTGCTAAAAATTGACCTTTTTTTACATTAACAACTTTACCAGTTTGTGCAGCAGCTACCAGCAAGTCAGTTTGCCTACATAAAAAAGCCGGTATTTGTAAAATATCTGCAACTTCTGAAACTGTTTGAGCTTGGGATGGGATATGTATATCTGTTAAAATCGGAAGTTCTATTTTATCTTTCACTTTAGATAAGATTTCAAGCCCTGAATCAATTCCTAATCCCCTGAATGATGAAATAGATGTTCTATTTGCTTTATCAAAAGAGCTTTTGTATACAACTGTAACCCCAACTTTAATTGCTATATTTTTTATACTATCTGCCATTTTTAATGCATGATCTAAACCTTCGATTACGCATGGTCCAGCAATAAGGAAAAGACCTTTATCACTAAAATCAATATTATTTATAGTTATGTTTTTCATTTTCTATTTTTAATTGATGCTTTAATAAATTCCCGAAATAAAGGATGAGCCTTATTAACTCTACTTTTCAATTCCGGGTGAAATTGACTCGCAACAAACCAAGGATGCCCAGCTATTTCTATTGTCTCAACAACTCCTAATTCTGAATTTACTCCTGAGAAGATAAGTCCTTTCTTTTCTAAAATATTTCGGTATTTATTATTTACCTCGTAGCGATGCCTATGTCTTTCAGAAATTTGTTTTTTCCTGTATGCTTTGAAAGCTTTTGTTCCGGGGGTAATATCACAATCATATGCTCCAAGCCTCATGGTGCCACCTTTAATTTTAATTGCTCTTTGTGATTCCATCAAATTAATTACTGGATATTTAGTTTTTTTATTAAACTCTGTTGAATTGGCACCTACTAATCCACAAACATTCCTAGCATAATCAATTACAGCGCATTGTAAACCCAAACAAATTCCTAAAAAAGGGACTTTAGCTTCCCTTGCATATTTTGAAGATTTTATTTTTCCTTCCGCTCCTCTGTATCCAAATCCAGGTAATAATAATATACCATCTACACCTCGAAATTCTTTCTGTGCAGAGGCTTTACTTTTTATTTTTTCAGTCTTGACCCATTTTATACTAACTCTTGCATTATTTTCTACTCCTGCGTGTACAAAGGATTCCATTACACTTTTATATGAATCTATCAACTCTGTATATTTCCCACACATAGCGATAGTGACTTCATTTTTAGGATTTTTATAACTCTGAATAAAATTTTTAAGTTTTTTTAACTTTGGTACCTTATTGATTTTTAATCTTTCATTTATAAGTAATCCTGCATTTTGCTCATGCATCGATAGTGGGACTTCATATATACTTGGAACATCTCTGCCTTCAATCACATGATCTGGTCTAACATTACAAAATAATGCGATTTTATCTCTTACAGATTGCTCAATTGGATGTTCAGAGCGACATAATATCATGTCTGGAGATAAACCAATTTCTCTAAGTTTCATTACAGAGTGTTGGGTTGGTTTAGATTTTAATTCTCCACTAGCTTTAATATAAGGAAGTAACGTAACATGAACAAACATGTGATTATGATATCCAACTTCTAAGGATAATTGTCGTATTGCTTCCATGAATGGAAGACTCTCAATATCCCCAACAGTACCGCCGACTTCACAAATTACAACTTCATATTTCTTATCTTTATTTAATATTTTTATTCTATTTTTGATTTCATCTGTAACATGAGGAATTACCTGCACAGTTTCACCAAGATATCCACCTTGCCTTTCTTTATCTAAAACTGTGCTATATATTTGACCTGACGTAGCATTATTATTCTTTGTCATATTTACATCAATAAATCTTTCATAATGGCCTAAATCTAAATCTGTCTCTGACCCATCATCTAGAACAAAAACTTCTCCATGCTGGTATGGATTCATAGTGCCAGGGTCAATATTTAGATAAGGGTCTAACTTCATTATAGTTACTCTTACACCGGCTTGTTTTAATAAATAGCCAATAGAAGAAGCGGCAATTCCTTTTCCAAGGCCCGACATAACTCCACCTAGTACAAATATGTATTTTGTTTCTTTTTTAGTCAAACCTAATTCTCTAAACTATTATTTATGTTTATCATTTAATATTTTTTTTACTTCATTTAGGTCTTCTTGTGTATCTACAGAAAGTGCATCTAATGAAGTTATCATTGCTCTAATTGGGATATCATTATCTAGAGCTCGCATTTGCTCTAAATTCCTTTCTAGCTCTCTATTTGAAGCTTCAAGGGATGTAAAATATGATAAAGTTTTTGGCTTAAATCCATACATACCAATGTGCTTATAAACACCACCTATTTCTAAATCAAATACATTCCTCTTAAACTCAACAGCATTATGACTTTCATCCATTATTGCCTTTACTACATTCGGGTTAAGCAATTCACTAACAGTTAATTTATTACTCAGAACTGTTGCCATTTTTACCTGAGGATCTTCCATAACACTCACTAAGTCGTCAATCATTTTAGGTTCTAACAAAGGTTCATCTCCTTGAATATTTATTATTATTTCTGCATCAGGGAACTTTTTTGCAACTTCGTTCACTCTATCTGTTCCCGAAATATGTTTATCAGAAGTCATAAAAATTTCAAATTCATATTTAGATAAATAATCGATTGTTTCATCAGAATCTACTCCTAGGACCACCTTATCTAGTTTTGTTGATTTTAATGCTCTTTCCATTACATGGGCAATCATTGGCTTACCAGAGATATCTAATAAAATCTTATTTGGTAATCTTTTAGAATTAAGTCGAGCTGGAATTATTCCAATGTTCATACATACGTCTCCGTACTTTTAATTTTGAAATAAAAAACTGCTTTAAAAGATATAACAGATATAATTCGCATAATAATATAGAGAAATTTAATTCTTACAAAAGGTAAAGGATATAAGTAACTCATAAAGAATATCACTCAAATCTTAGAGATTCAATTGGGTCTAATTGTGCCGCTCTCCATGCTGGATATATACCAAATCCAACACCGATACCAGAACAAACTACTAATCCAATAACTGCCCAATCCATCGGTATAACTGCTGGGATATTAAAAATAACTGCGACCATATTACCTCCAGCAACACCCATTATTATTCCTATAATACCTCCAAATTCACTTAGAAAGATTGCTTCCATTAAAAATTGAGTTAGGATATCTTTTTTAGTAGCCCCAATTGCTTTTCGTATACCTATTTCCTTTACACGCTCAGTAACCGAAACCAGCATTATATTCATTATACCTATCCCCGCAACAATTAAAGCGATAACACTTACACATAAAGCAAAAAGTTTAACTCCATTTGTAAACCCGGAAAATTGCTCAATCATCTCTGTATTCGTAACTACTTCAAAATCATTTTCTTCTTCGGGCTTCACTTTACGGATTGACCTCATAAGCCCTATAGCTTCGTCCTTAGTTTTTTCAAAAGTGCCTTCAGATGAAGATTCCACATGTATACTCAACGTAGTCCAACGATCCGAAAACCGATCTAAATATGTAGAAATTGGAATTGCAATAAAATTATCCTTACTTTGACCAAAAGCTTCACCCTGTCTTTCTGTGACTCCAATAACATAATAGTCTAATCCATCTATTTTTATTTTTTTACTAATTGGGTCTTCAAATGGAAACAATCTATCAACAACATCCATTCCTAAAACACATACATTTTTCCCGTAATGAATATCATCTTCAATAAAATTTCTTCCATCAGAAAGATAAGTGTTGTAAAACCTAATAGTACCATCATCACCCCCAATTAGCTCAACATAATTTTTTACAATTTTGTCTTTATATTTGACGTTTCTTACAGAGGAACCTTCTAATACACTGACCAAAATGGGAAGAGTTGATCGTGATTTAAATTTTTGATATTGTAAAAAATCTATATTTTTTCTTTTTGCAATTTTTCTATCGTCCCCAAACGAAATTTCAGGATATTTTTGTATTATAAAAGTATTGGTGGCAAATACATTTAGACCTGATGCAATTGAAGACTCAAGAGTCCTAATTGCGGTCATAACACCTACCACAGAAAAAACGCCGATACTTATTCCTAAAAGGGTTAAGATAGAACGAAGTGTATTTTTTCTAATCGAATCAATAGCCATCCAAAAACTTTCATTCACTATATTTTTTAAATTTCTTGAAGCCATTTCATTCGTACCTAAGAGAATCTATTGGGTCAAGATTTGCAGCTTGATATGATGGTATAGCTCCTGATACAACACCAACTATTATACTTATTAAAATTGAGAATATTGCCAACCCTAGATCTAAAGTAGATGGAAAAATTTTATTTAATAAAATACTTAGAACATAAGAAATTGATAAACCCATTAATCCAGCTATTAAACAAATTGAAACTGCTTCCATGAGAAATTGTCCTAGAATCATCCCTTTTGTGGCCCCAATAGCTTTACGAACACCAATCTCCTTTGTCCTTTCTTTCACGGAAACAAACATAATATTCATTACTCCAATACCACCTACAATAAGAGATAAAAGAGTTATAAATGTCCCTGTACCACCAATTGCCAACTTTAGAGTATTGTAATTTTTTTCAAAAGCTTTTGTCTGATTAATCGCAAAATCATTTTTTTGATTTGGCTTAAGCCCGCGTAAATGGCGCATTACAGATGAGATTTCATCTAGCCCCTCTTCTATTTTATTTTCTGGAATTTTGATACTTAGTCTCATCCATCCTCGCTTTGAGAAAATTCTATTGTAAGCTCCAATAGGAAGAATCGCTTGCTTATCAACGCTAAATAGTCCTAAAAATTTTCCTTGTTTTTCCAAAACACCTATTACACGAAATTTTACATTGTCTATCTTAATATATTTACCTATCGGGTCATTCTCTCCAAAAAAAGCCTCTTTAATTCCATCTCCAATTACAGTCACCCTTGCACCAGATCTATCTTCATTTTTTGAAAAAAACCTACCCTGAACAATATTTGTTGTAATAGTTTCCATATAATCATTATTTGTACCAAATATCTCTGTTCTTGTTTCTTTCTCACCCATTGAAAGTGATGCTCCACGCTGCATGACCGGAGCAACAGCAAGTGCATATTTTGATCTTTCCTTAATTTTATCAACATACTCGGATCGGATCCTCGGCCTATTTCTCACTTCCCACCACTCCATATCTCCAAACCATTCATATCGGCTAATGTATAAAATATCTTTCCCAAGCCATGACATACTGCTCTCAAAGGTCTTATCGAGTCCTGAAATAAGTGTTCCCATCATAGTTACAGATACTACACCAATTATTATACCCAGCGCCGTTAGTATTGACCTCGTTTTATTTGCAAAAATTGAGGATAAAGAAATCAAAAAGTTTTCTAAAAATAATAAAATCATTTCTCTTTTATTGCAGAGTCCTCTATTATTTTTCCATCTAACAATCTTATAATTCTACGAGCATGCTGAGCAATATCATCTTCGTGAGTCACCAAAATAATCGTATTACCATCCTGATATAATTGATCAAGAATTTTCATAATCTCATGCCCACTTTTTGAGTCTAAGTTCCCGGTAGGTTCGTCAGCCAAAATGATAGATGGTCTGTTTACTAATGCTCGCGCTATTGCTACTCGTTGCCGCTGTCCACCAGATAATTCATTTGGCTTGTGGTGCATACGATCTGCAAGGCCAACGTCTTCCAATACTTTAGCAGCCACTTTGACTCTTTCAGCTTTTCTTATATTACCGTAAATAAGAGGTATTTCAACATTCTGCTGCGCAGTTGCTTTAGGCAACAAATTAAATGTTTGAAAAACAAACCCTATCTTACGATTTCTTATGGATGCAAGTTGGTCATCATCCATTTCCTGTACCATTTCTCCCTCAAATTGATAAATACCTGAGGAAGGAGTATCTAAGCAACCAATCATATTCATCAGAGTGGATTTTCCTGAACCTGATGGTCCCATGATTGCTAGATATTCATTTTCTTTTATATCTAAATCAATACCATCCAAAGCTCGTACTTCTTCACCACCTACATTATATATTTTGTAAATACTTTTAAGTTCAATTAAAATCAAAATAATTCACTATCTTGTAATAGCTCTCCTATTCTTTAATCTCATATAGTTTTTGATTTCGAATAGTGACTAAATCTCCATGGTTCAGTTCTTTGCTTAAAGCTCTATATCCACCGACAATGATTGTATCTCCTTCTCTAAGACCAGATTTGACTTCGTAATAATTTTCCCCTGAAATACCAATATTAATCACTTTTACCAAAGCATATTTTTTATCGTTTTCAGCTTTATTTCCTTCAAATTCATTTTTTATAATAAAAACTACGTCTATTGGTTTTACTTTTTTGAAAGAAAAATTTTCATCATTATCATCCCATTTTTTCTCTTTTTTTTCATTTACCTTATGATTTTTATAATTTTCAGGTCTAGATGTAAGAGCTTGAATTGGAATAGACAATGCATCTTTAATCGTTGAAGTAATAATATTTACAGTGCTGCTCATACCAGGACGAATTTTATCCGGAACCGTGATCATTTTGACTTTCACTTTAAAATTTGTGACCTGCTGCTGGGACCCCATATTCATAGATTGAGCTGTATGTGCAATTTCACTTACAACTCCAAAAAAGGTCGTATCTGGGTAAGCATCTATTTCAATTTCTGTTGTATCACCAATAGTTATATTAACAACATCATTTTCGTTTACATCAACCTCCACTTCCATTCTACTTAGATCAGCAACCGTCATTAAAACACCCGGATTAAACATTCCTCCTACAGCCATTTCTCCTTCTTCTTTTGTAATACTAGTAACAATTCCATACTTTGGTGCAGTTAGACGAGTTTTTGAAAGTTCATCTTCCGCAGATAAAAGATTTGCATTTGCCTGCTCAGCTTGACTTAATGCTATTTGAAAAGAAGCCTCTACTTGTTCTTGATCTTGTTTTGAAATAAGCTTTTGGGAAAATAAAGAATTTGTCCTTTCCATCTGAGCTTTTACTTTTTTTAGATTTGCTTCCGATGATTTTACTTGAGAGAGTGCATTGTTATATCGTGGCCTAATTTGTTTTTCATCAATGCTTATTAAGTGTTGCCCTGGCTCAACTATATCTCCTTCCATTACAGTAATTTCGGTTATCCATCCAGTTATTGTTGAGGTGATTTGAACAGATTCTTCAGGCTGAATTTTTCCGCTGGCATTAATTTTTTGTACGATTGTCCTTAACTTAACTTTTTCAGCTTCAATAGATACTATATCATCAGATCCTGATTTTGTTATGAAAATCCAAAAACCTAAAATCAGACTAGTTAAAAAAGGAATCCAGATTTTTTTCTTCTTTATTATTTTAAACATTTTATTTTCTTCTATTGGTATTTTTTATCCAAAACACCCAAGAGAGCGTTTAAGCTTGCCTCTTGAATTCTAGCATCATGGATAGTATTAATAAGAGATGACTTTGAACGCATTAGGGATACTTGAGCATCTAATACTTCTAAAATTGTAGCAGATCCAAGACTATATCGCTCAGTAACAAGTTTAAGATCCTCTTCAGCAGAAATAACAATTTCCTTATTAATAGGAATTATTTCTACATAATTAGTTAAAATTTCACGAATTAATTCTGCCTGTACACGCAAGTCATTTAAAAGAGTAATATAATCGTATTCAGATCGTTGTTTATTTATAGAAGCCTGCTGTTGTTGCATTAATAAACTATTACCAGAATAAATTGGGAAACTAAAAGATAAATTAAGCCCTAAAGACCAATCATCTTGAAGAGACGATATTAGTTTTTCTGAGTTTTCTCCATTTGCAGAATAATTAACAGAGCTATTTATAAATGGCATTCTTAATCCTTTTGCTAATTTTATTGATAAGTCTTGAACTTTTATTTGTTTTTTTGAAATAGCTATTGAAGGATTATTTTCTTTTAATGATTTTAGAACTTCAGTTTTTGAAGGTATTTTAGGAGTGATCCATTCTTTATCCATAGCAGTGACTTTTTGTCCAAAGTCTTGAAGACCCATATCATTGAATAAAACCCTCCTGCTATTTTCATAAGTAACTTTTTTATTTAGAGATTCAACCCGAGCTTGTCCGTAAGCTACATTTGCTTTCAAAAGGTCGGTTTTTTTAACTACACCTAATTCAAATTGTTTTTCAACAAAGGAAACCTGATCCATTGACATTTCTAAATTTTTTTCTGAAACATTATATAACTTTTGTGCTTGCAAAAGATTGTAGTAAGATTGAATTACCTTTTGAATTACATTTATTTTAATTAATCTTTTATTTAAATGTGCTATATCTAAATTAGTACGCGCTTGTTGTATTAAAGTTCTTGATCTTCCGCCATCGTAAACCATCTGATTCAATGAGACCCCAGCTGATAGATTATCATATTTATTTGAAACTAAAGTATCTCCTGAAAAAGTACTTAAATCATATGAAATCGTTTCTCTTTCTGGAAAACGATTTTGAGACGCTCCGCTTATTATTTGTATGACTGGTAAGACTCCGCTTAAAGAAGCTTTTGCACTTTTCTCAGCAGAAGCGACATCAAGCGATGCTGAGAGAATTGTTTTCTTCTGGTTTAAAGCAATTTTAATGCAATCATTTAAAGTATAATCCTGTCCGATCAGATTTTGAAAAACCCAAGCTAATACTATGATGAAAATTTTCAAATTTTGCTGAATTACCATCTAAAAATGTTTCATGAAAATTAAAAAAACTTAATTAATATTATTTTTAGTATCAATACTAATGGTTTTCAAAAATGCTAAAGCTTCATCATAATCATTTTCTATTCTTCCATCTAAAATAGCTTCTTCAATAGTTTTTTTTATAATGCCTACTTGCTTACCCTCTCCAATCTTAAATAAATTCATTATTTCTGCACCCCTTATTGGAGATTGAAACTTTTTCATATTATCTTTTTTAAAAACAGAAGTCATTTTTTTTTCAACATTCTCAAAATTCTTTAAATATTTACTTATTTTATTAGGGTTTTTGGTAGTGATATCTGCTCGACATAACACCATTAAATCATCTAAATCTTCACCCGCAGCAACCATTAATCTTCTGACAGCAGAATCAGTAACAACATCTTTTACAAGTGAAATTGGTCTTAGGTGAAGTAACGTTAACTTTTCAAGATATTTTTTCAATTTATTTGGAAGACGTAACCTTGCTGCAACTTTTTTAATCATCCTTTCGCCAACAGCATCATGACCGTGGAAAGTATAACCTTTTTTCTTATCTATTCTTCTCGTATTAGGTTTTGCAATATCATGAACAAGCGCAGCAAACCTTATTTCCATTTTATTACTTAATCTTGCTGAATTATCAACAACTTGAAGAGTATGAGTGAAAATATCTTTATGGTGCCATTCAGCGGTCTGATCAATGCCATACATTTTATCTATTTCCGGAAAAACGATCTTCATTAGGCCTGTTTCTTGTAAAATATTTAATCCAATTGATGGTTTATCTGTTTGTAAAATTTTAATAAACTCATCTCTTATTCGCTCCCAGGAAACAATAGCAATTCTTTCAGACTGTCTCTTTATTGATTCGAGGCATTTTCTTCCAAAAGAAAAACCTAACTTAGATGAAAAATATGCGGCTCGCATCATTCTCAAGGGATCTTCAGAAAATGTTTCATCTGGGTCTAAGGGAGTTCTTAAAAGTTTCTTTTTAATATCATTTTTACCATTATACGGATCTATTATATCACCAAAATTTTCTAAGCTTAAATTCATAGCCATAGCGTTTATAGTGAAATCTCTGCGTACTAAATCTCCATTTAAATCAGTGTAAGTGACTTTATTTGGCTTTCGAGAATTGAACAAATATTCTTCGCTCCTTGCGCTTGCAACTTCAATTTGAACTTTTTTACCTGGAATGAGAGCAGTTCCAAATTTTTCGAATGGAACAATCTTTTTTATCCCTAATACTTCAGCAATTTTTTTGGCGAAATTAATTCCATCTCCGACAACCATTATGTCAATATCATTCAATACTCTTTGCATGATTAGATCTCTTACAAACCCGCCTACTACATAAGCTTCTTTTTTTTCTTTTTTAGATAGAAGAGCAATAACATTTAATATTTCTGATATTGAGTTATGCTCGGGTTTATCTAATAATTTTTTCAAATTCAACATATTATAAATTACTAATGAAGATTCTATTGTACTACATTGCTAAGACAAAATAATCTGTCTCCAATTATTATAAATTTACCACAATTAATTTTTGAATTAACTCCTTGTAAAGAAAAACGATAATATTAAAATTCTAGTTATGGTAAAAAGAAAGTCATTCTTATTTGCGATTTGTTTACATCTTAACTTGATCAATGCACAATTTGAAGATATACAAGTAACACTTGATGACAGGCTTCTCAGAAGTGAAGAAAAACAAGATATTTTAAATATAGCAAATGATATAAAACGATTTTTTTTATCAACATCCTGGGATGATAATTATTCTGATTTAAATATTAATTTATATGTTCAAATTATTTTTGAAGGCGTTACAATAAAAGGAAATGAAACTATATATAATTGTCAAGCTATGTTTTCAAATGGTAATGATTTACGTTACTTTGATAAGAATGTACAATTCTTCTATAATTCTAGTACCAGCTTATATTATGACCCTATATTATTTGAACCATTAACTGGTTTTTTAGCATTCTATGCTCATTTAATATTAGCGGGTGAAATTGATACTTATGAATTCAATGGCGGAAATAGCTCTTATGAGCTTGCTAGAGATATAGCATTAAGAGGTTTAGCTTCTGATTATAAAAAAGGATGGAGTGCTAGGTCTAATACTGTAGATGATTTAAATCGGAATAATGGACTTAGGAAAGCAAGGCTAGCATTCTATATTGCAGAAGATTTATTTAAAGATGGGAATGTCGAAGGCGCTTCCGAGGAAATTAAGATTATGTTAGATGGTTTGGAAGAATCTTTCCGTGATGTAGGGAGGGAAAATAGTACACAATATTTTTTAAAAATACAGTCTGAAAATATTGCTAAAATGCTTTTATTTATAGGAAATATTGAACTACTAAAAGATATGAAAGAATTAGACCCAGATAGACGCGATTTATATCAATCTTATTTAGATACTATTTCTGAATAAGTCTTTTTTTGAAATATATAATGTTGCATTACAATTGAATTATATGCAATATTTTTTGAACTTTCTTTAAATGATACTTTTTTAATCCTCGCAAACCTATTTCTTTTTCTAAGTATTTCAACTGGGTTAAAGAAAAGCCAAAAAATTGATTGTAGAATACCAACCATATGATTGAAGTCTAATTTTATTAAGGCGTAAAGAAAAGCCACTACTTCTAAAAGTAATCTTAACAACCCATAAACTATAGATTTTGATATTGGATAATTAGTTATGATCATTATCAAAGAATTACGATGATTTAAAAAATACTTTTTTTGAGAATGCATTGGTAATGAAATCGCATTTTTATGAAAAACTACTGAGTTTGGTTCAACCCAAACCTCATATCCCATTGATTGAAATCTCCAGCATAAATCTATCTCTTCCATATGTGCAAAAAAAATATCTTCGAATTTACCTGCCTTGAAAAATAAATTTTTGCGAACTATCATTGCTGTACCTGAAGCCCAAAAACATTTTTGAGCATCATCATACTGCCCAAAATCATATTCTTGTTCTAAAAATAAACGCCCTCTGGCAAATGGAAAACAAAAAATATCCATGTGACCTCCAGAACCTCCGGCATAATCAAATCGATTTTTTTCAAAGTAATTTAAAATTTTAGGTTGAGCAGCTGCAATACGTTGGTTTGAATCCATGATTTTGACCAAATTTGTTATCCAATCTGACTTTTGTACCGTATCATTATTTAAAAAAATTATGTATTCACCTACTGCTTTTTTTGACCCAATATTACAACCACCAGCATATCCATAATTCTTTTTATTTTCGATCAAAAGAACATCAGGGTGATTCTCTTTTATCCAACCTTGGCTTCCATCATTTGAAGCATTATCAGAAATAATAATTTCAAACGATTTAAATTTTGATTTTTTTAAAGAATCAAGACATTCAGATAAAATATTAATTCCATTCCAATGAGGAATTACAATTGAAACTTTTGGAATTGATTGTTTAATGCTTGGAAAACCTTTTCTATTTTCCAGAACGCACTTCGTCTAATATTTTTTTTGCATTATTATCCGAAGGGTTTCTTGCAACCCAATCTGATAAGACCATTTCAGCATCTTGATTTCTATCATTTTCCTTATAAATAAAAACTAAAGAAGAAATAATTTCAGGATATGCCTCTTGCCACCTTTGCCAACGTGATTGCTTTATTGTATTTTTATTAAAACCTTGAGTTTGCAATACAGATTCAGTTTGAAGATAATTTGCTCTCATCCCTTCTAAAATAAACAGTGCTTCTTCCAAATCATTCAGTTCTTTGTAATAGGTGTTCGCATATTCTATTCTGTTGAGTACTTTTCCATTACTTCTTAAAATAAGTTTGTCTAAGATATCTCGCATGGATTGCTTTTCGCCTAAATCACCGTAAATACGTGCAACTTGATAATGTAAATCTTCCGACTGTATTGGTATTGTATTTTCAGGAATATTTTCACTCATTCGATCTAGTGTACCTATTATTCTTGATTTTAATTGCTCTAATTCATCTCCAGAATTATTCTTCTTGCGTTGTTTTCTTTGATAGTCCATATAATAAGTAACTGCTAGTTGCATATACGCACTACGGTAGTTTTGTAATAATCTTTGCGTTTGATCATTAAAGTATATTTTAGAATTACCTAGGTTTCTAAAAATATATCCTGGTTGATAATCTCTTGACCAATTAATAGAATTTTCATCTTTTAATGATTCATAATAAGTACTGTGATCAAAATTTGAGGACCAGTCTTCTGTACCAATTTTTGTCATTAAGTTTTCATACATCTTTTCAGTATCAACTGGTTTGGTTTTGTGACTTTTTAATTGAAAGGTTAGTCCTTGCATGTCTAAATACTGATCTAAGCCAATTCTATTTTGTTGAGAAACAGTTACTGCAAAATAAATAGGAATCCTCCAAGCTCCATCGTTAATAATCCTCATAATCATCATATCTTGAACTCTAAGAGCTTGTCCACCATATGTAGGTTTCATTTCCCATTCTATATACCCTTGAGTATTTAGACTATCATTCTTAACTGGAATACGAACTTTTTGCTTCTCCCAACGCTGAAGAGTAGATGTTAGTCTATCAATCTTAACATCTGATAAATTAATAAAGCTTGTCTCTTTAGACCTTTTATCTCTCCATTGTTTTATATACCAAGGAGTATTTAATAAACTTAAATTTACAACTGCAACATCTGTCCGAACTTTTTCTACCTCTTGTAGATACCATAATGGAAAAGTATCATTATCACCGTTAGTAAATAAAACTCCGTTTGGCCCACACGATTGAAGTAAATTATAACTATAATCCCAAGCAACAAAATTTCCAGAACGATCATGTGAATGGTAATTTGCTCTAGCCATGACAAATGGGATAAAAATCAATTGTAATATGATTGAGCCACCAATTAATCTTTTTCCTAAATCTCTATTTTTAATATTTCTTGAAATCCAATCACTTATTGCTGTAGTTCCTAATCCAATCCATATTGAGAATGCAAAAAAACTTCCTACATACGAGTAATCTCTTTCTCTTGGTTGTGGATTATCTTGGTTAAGATATATAATAATTGCATAACCTGTCATAATAAACAAAGATAAAACTGCAAAAGCCATTCTTTCGTCTTTATAAGTATGATAAAACATTCCTATAAGCCCTAAAATAAAAGCAAGAGGTATACCAAACTGAGTTAAATCAACACCATCCTCTCTTGAAGTTGCACCCATACTGATAACATTGGGGTTATTTGCTGGACCACGCCCAGCAAACTGCCATAAAAAGTATCTATTATACATTTTTTTTATTTGATAATTCCAAAAATAATCCCACTGTTTATCTTTTTTAAAATTTCGGTATTTTCTATTTTGAGCACTAGAAAAATCCCGGTTAGGCCCTTCTGGATAACCAACTACTTCATGTATTGGATCAATTCCTTCAAATCTCCTTGGAAGTAAACCAACGCTTCCATATTGCTCTCTTTCTAAATATGAAATAAAAGCCTCTACCGTTTCTGGATCATTTTCATCAATGCCTGGGTTTTGGTTTGAACGTATAAAAATTAATGCATAAGTAGAATAGCCAATAAATACTAAAACCATAGAAGTCATAATCATTGATAATAACTTTTTTTTATTTGCTACAGCCCATATCATAAAACCAAATAAAGAAACCACTAATAATGCCGTTGGGAAAGGACCAATAGCCTTAGCTATCTTAGGCATTCCTTTTATTATAATGTTATGGATTATAAAAAAAGTTACCGCTGTAATCAGCATTGTGATACCAAATGATAGCCACTCAAATTTGTATTTTCGAAAATATATTACCAATGCAACAAAAGGAAGAGTTAATAAATTTAATAAATGAAGACCTGTCGCAAGTCCTATCATATATGCAATTATTAAAATATATCTTTCATGCCCTTTTTCATCAGCTTTTTCACTCCATATCAGAATAAGCCAAACTACAATAGCAGTAAAAAATGTACTAAAAGCGTATACCTCGGCTTCGACAGCATTGAACCAATGACTATCAGTAAAAGAAAAAGTAAGAGCTCCAATCAAACCTCCTCCAAAAGCAATAAGAGCATCTGTATTATTCTCTACTTTCCCACGCCAATGTGTCACACACTGAACAATTATTAAATATAAAAACATAACAGCAAATGCACTGGATAAAGGCGAAAGAAGATTTACTCTAAATGCAATATCTTTGCTGAATGGTATCATTGATGCAATTCTTCCAATCAATAAGAAAAAAGGGCTTCCAGGTGGATGAGGAACTCCTAAGGTATTCGCAACAGCAATAAATTCACCACAATCCCAATATGAGACTGTTGGAGCCATTGTATCGTAATAAACACCAAAAGAAATGAGAAGAGTAAAAAGAGCTAAAATTTTGTTTATGAGATTATAATTGGTTTGCATTTAAGACTTTCCTCTAGCTTTTTTTTGATTTTTGCTCTATCAATTTCATTTTTAAATCACTCAAAGTATTCAATAAAATCTGCTTTTCGTATTCTGTTACGTTTCCCTTAGTCTTATGTTCCAACATTTCGAGCAATTTAATATAGTAGGAGGCTTGATCTAAATTTTGTGAAATTTCTTTACTCATTGGATTTTTCATTATTCCGAGTGCAATCAACGCACTTGACTGAAATGTGCTTATTAGATAGGAATAAAGTTTCTCTTGCTCTTTTGATTTATCTTCCATTTTATTGATTTTTTAATTTATTAAATTTAACAGAGCTTCAAATTTATAACCCTAATTAAGAATACAAAATATGTAAATTAGATATTAAATCCCTTTAACTGATCTGCATAAGTTTTAAATAATAATTTTCGAAGACTTTTATTTACATTTTGTTTTAATGATGGATCATTTGCAATAGTTTGAAATGCTGTTTCTCTAGCAAACTGAATAATTTTTCCATCAATAACCATATCAGCAATTTTAAAGTTTAAAAAGCCTGACTGCCTTAAACCAAAAAATTCTCCAGGGCCTCTTAGTTCAAGATCTTTATCTGCTAATTTAAAACCATCATTTGTTTGTTCTAATACTCTTAAGCGTTTAAAAGAGGTATTGGTAATATTTCTTCTAACTAGAATACAATAACTTTGATAGGAACCTCGCCCCACTCTTCCTCTTAGCTGATGTAATTGAGTAAGGCCGAATCTTTCTGCATTTTCAATTAACATCACCGTCGCATTTGGAATATCAATGCCAACTTCAATAACTGTTGTCGAAACAAGAATATTAATCTTATTTTTTGAGAATTTATTTAAAATACTTTCTTTTTCATCTACATTCATTTTACCATGGACTAATCCTACTTCTAAATCATTAAATATATTATTATTAAATTTAACATAGGCATTCTTTGCCGCCTCTAAATCTAATTTCTCAGATTCTTCTATTAGCGGAAATACGATCATACATTGTTTACCATTTAAACATTCTTTTTTTATGAAGTCATATACCCTGGGCATTCTTTCAGAATTTACGATCTTAGTTTTTACTGGAACTCTGTTCGAGGGTAATTCATCTATCATTGACAAATCCATATCTCCATGGTATGTAATTGAAAGGGTTCTGGGAATTGGAGTTGCTGTCATTGATAAAGAATGTGGATTTTCCCCTTTATTAATAAGAGATTGTCTTTGATTAACACCAAAACGATGCTGTTCATCAATAATTACCAACCCTAAACTTTTAAATTGTACATCTTTTTGAATTAGGGCATGTGTACCTATAATTATAGAAATATTACCATTTAAAAGTCCTTTTAAAATTAATGCTCGTTCTTTTTTATTTATTTTCCCGACTAATAAGCTGCATGGGATATTATTTTTATCTAATTCTGCTTTAAATGATAAATAATGCTGCCTAGCTAAAATTTCTGTCGGTGCCATAATAGCAACTTGTACATTATTACCAACTGCTATTGCTGAAACCAAAATTGCCACAATAGTTTTACCGCAACCAACATCACCTTGGATTAGTCTATTCATTTGAAAGTTATTTTTTAAATCATCATGAACTTCTTTTACTACCTTTTTTTGAGCATTCGTTAATTCAAATTGTAAGTTTTCAACTATAGACTTAAAATATGGACCAATATCATTTAATCGACGTGATTTATTATAAGAATATGTTTTTTTTTTAAGAACCATCAATAATTGAAAAATATAATGCTCATCAAATTTCAATCGGTTAATTGCAGCATTTAAATCATCCTGATTTTTAGAAAAGTGTATACTTTTTAATGCAATATTAAGATCTACTAAATTGTTGTTTTTTGTAAATGATGCTGGAAGATAGTCTTTGATCTCAAATAGTTTTCCAAGAACTTCTTTTACAATTTTTCTAAGAAAACGTTGCTCAATTCCAGAAGATTTCAAGTCCTGATTAAGATGGTAAAGGGGTATTATTTCTCCAGATTGTTGTGGATTATCTTTATTTTCCAAGAAATCAATATCAGGATGTGATATAGTGAAGCCATTATACCAATCAATCTTACCATGGATTGCAAGATTAGAGCCAATTTTTAGTTTTGTTTCTAAATATTTCATCGAGTTAAACCATGTAAGAGTCAGTAACCCTGACCCATCAGAAACAATAACTTGAAATATTTTCCCTCTTCTTATCGGCTTCTTGACAAATGTCTCTACACGCGCTACAATTGTTGCTTGAACTCCTCGTTGAAGGTCTTTTATAAGCGTGGTATTCGTGCGATCTAAATATCGCCTTGGAAAATGATATAATAAGTCCTCTATAAAGGTAAAACCATTTTTGATAAAAGTATTGTACCTGTATTTTCCAACCCCTTTTAAAATAGAAATTGGATCAGTTAAATTCAAAAATTCAACCTCCGTTATTTACTTCCATTCTTTTCTGTAGGTATAATAAACACTTTTAGTCTCACCTGCATTTAGAGATAAGGGAAAGTGGATAGTAGATGCATCTTTCTTGAGATAATTTAATGACTCATCTTTTATAACCCAATCACCGTTAATATGCTCAATTAATAATACATTTACCTTTTCATTTCTTGCATTAGTTACTCTTATTTCAATTACTGCTTCCT
Source organism: uncultured bacterium (assembly GCA_965660855.1). Classification (GTDB taxonomy): domain Bacteria; phylum Fidelibacterota; class Marinisomatia; order Marinisomatales; family UBA1611; genus JAOLAV01. The sequence goes on from CBFIBM010000010.1 coordinate 37,503, forward strand.
CACTTTTCCTTTGCCTATCATAATTTAGAACCTTTCTATTTCCAAAAACATCAAATGCTCTACCCGATGTTAGGGTTGTGAACTGTCCTTTTGGAACTTGCCCCATACCATCTGCACCAATATACTCAAGGCCCTGTCCTTCTTTATGAAGGTACATCTCAACTTTACCTGCGGGTAAGGATATACCTAACCCATTAGCATCTGTGTTTTCCATTGTCAATTGAACCTCTAACGGTTCTTCTTTTTGACGTCTCTCTGTATTCTCAAAAACATATTTTTTACTATACCCGACATCTAGGGGCCCATACATCCTAACCGTGATATTTTCTTTAGCTCTTAAATCATGCGTTTCGTTTAATGCATATATATGATAATCACCAAGCTGATTTAAGTTAATCAGATTAGGAGCATCTACCTGAGCTGTAGATAAGGATCGATTTGCTCTTTCTACGTTTATTGTTTTCTTTTTTAACTTATTTAAATTTCCTTCTACTAATTGAATTTTCGAAGATTCAAAATCCATATTTGAATTATTGGAGATTACAGCTTCTGCAATTAATTCTCCTCTTTCTTCATTATGCATTATTAGCCTGTAAACAGTAGACCAAGAAAAGTTATGAGATTTATAAACGAGTTCGCCTTCAATATTCTTAGAAGATTTAGACTTAAGATCCCATGAAAGGAAAGGGTCAAAGGTTGGAAGTTCGATTTCATCGTTCTTGCTACCTAAATACTCGATCTCATTTCTATTAAATGTAATAATTCCAGATGAGTGTTTTAAGGTTATGAAACTAGAGCTAATTTCAAGAAGCACACCTTTTACTAGTTTACTATTTTTTGGTTTTACTTGTATTTCTTTCCCTTTCTTTTTACTAAAAAAATCTGTTCCTGTAAAAATATTACTATTAAACCTCTGAGAAAGAATATCCGCTCCAGTTATATTAAGGAATGGAGTGTCTTTATCTATTCCATTGGGTAAACTATTCCAAGTAACATAACTAATCCCAGAAGGTATTGACCAACCAACTGGTTGTTTTATCAATGCCGTACCATCTTTGTATATTGTTAGAGTTGCATCCTCAGATTGACTAAATAAATAAGAAACTAATAATATATAGTAATATTTTTTCATTCAAAAATCTCCAAATTTTCTCTCAATTTTTTATTTTCTTCTGTTAACTTTTGATAATTATTCTGTTCTCTTAAAATAACATCTTTGGGGGCACGGTCTAAAAATTGTTTATTGGAAAGCTTCCCATTTATAGAAGTTAATAATCTATCAATTTCACCAAGTCTTTTAAGCATACGTTTCTTTTCTTTATCAAAGTCTACTAAGCCGCTTAAGGGAATGTAAAATTCTATACCTAATGATACTACAGTTGCAGAATTTATAGGTTTTTTATTAGAAGAACTTATTGACAGCTTTTCAGTTTTTGTGAAATTTTTAAATAATTCTAAATGAGCTAATAGAAAATCCTTTTTATTATTATCACATTTGATTATGAGTTCTATTGTTTTAGAACTTGGTATACTCATTCGACTTCTAATAGACCTTATTGAAGTGATAACGTTTTTTAATTTGTTCATATTAGATTCAACTAAATCATTATGATAAAATAGTGGCTTTGGCCATTTAGAAATAATCAAGTCTCCAGCATTTCTTGGTTTAAAGTTGCACCATAGCTCCTCAGTGATAAAGGGAGTAAATGGGTGTAATAGCTTTAATATAGTTTGAAGACAACTTGTGGAAACTGCTCTTGCAATATCTGCACGTTCTAAATCTTTACCATAAAATTTTAATTTTGCTATTTCTACATACCAATCACAAAAATCATTCCAGGTAAATTCATAAAGAATCTTTGCAGCTTCATTAAAATGAAATCTCTCTAACCGATAATTATAACTTTCAATTGTTTTAGAAAGTCTACTTAAAATCCATTTTTCAGGAGATTCTAAAGTCTTTACATCTATTTTTTCGCCCAGGCTATAATTATAATCAGGGGGAAGATTCATTTCGACAAATCGACAAGCATTCCATAATTTATTCATGAAATTTCGACCAATTTCTAGTCTATCTTCGGAGAATAAAACATCTGAACCTTGAGGAGACATTAACATTACACCAAAACGAACTGCATCAGTACCAAACTTCTCAAATAAATAGAATGGGTCCGGTGAATTACCTAAAGACTTACTTAGTTTTTTACCTGACTCGTCCCTTAAAATTGATGTGAAATAAACATCCTTAAAGGGTAGTTCTTTTTGAAATTCTAAACCAGTGATAATCATTCTTGCAACCCAAAAAAATATAATATCAGGACCCGTTACAAGAGTATCTGTAGGGTAAAACTTACTTAAGCTTTTACTCTTTTCAGGCCATGAATGAACTGCAAATGGCCACAACCATGAACTTGCCCAAGTATCTAGGACATCAGAATCCTGAATCCAATTTTCTAAGTCCCTAGGTCCTTCAACAGACACATGAATTCTACTTTTATCAGTTTTATGATACCATACAGGAATTTGATGTCCCCACCAAAGCTGACGACTGATACACCAATCCTTAATATTCGACATCCAATAATTATAAGTTTTTTTCCAATGATTTGGATGAAATTTAATTTTATTTTCATTTATGACATTTATTGCTGGCTTAGCTAAATCCTCCATCCTCATAAACCATTGCTCTGATAAATATGATTCGATAGGCACATCACCTCTTTCAGAAAAACCAACCTTATTTACATAGTTTTCTACTTTATGCAAAAGCCCTAGTTTTTTAAAATCATTTACAACTTTTTCCCTGCCATCTTCTCTTGATAAACCAACATATATTTTTGGAACATTCTCGTTCAGAGATGCGTCATCATTCATTATATTTATAATCTCTAATTTATGTCTTTCGTAAATAAGAAAATCATTTGGGTCATGAGCTGGTGTTATTTTGACACATCCTGTGCCAAAATCAGGATCAACATAATCGTCAAAAATAATTGGTATCTCTCTATCTACTATTGGAAGAGATATTTTTTCCCCTTTTAAATGCTTATATCTTTTATCACCAGGGTTGATGGCGATTGCTGTATCACCTAGCATTGTTTCTGGTCTGGTTGTCGCGACAACCACATATTTTTCAGAGTTTTTAATAGGGTAGCGAAGATACCATAGATTGCCCTCTTTCTCTTTATAAATTACTTCTTCATCGCTTATTGCAGACTTAGAAACTGGACACCAGTTAACAAGCCTAAAGCCTTTATAAATCAATCCTTTATTGTATAATTCAACAAATGCAGATAATACTGCTTTTGTATAGTCTTCATCCATGGTAAAACGCTCTTTTCCCCAGTCACATGAACAACCTAGTTTTTTTAATTGTTGAATTATTATACCACCATATTTTTCTTTCCACCTCCAAGTATGATCTAAGAATTCTTCTCTAGATAAATCATTTTTTGATATACCCTTTTCTTTTAACATAGAAACAACTTTAGATTCGGTTGCAATTGATGCATGATCTGTTCCGGGAATCCAGCAGGCTTCTTTCCCTTCCATTCTCGCTTTTCTAATTAATATATCTTGAATTGTGTTATTCAACACATGTCCAACTGTTAACATCCCGGTAACATTTGGAGGAGGAATTACTATCGTATATGGATCTTTTTTTGAATTAGGATCAGCAGAAAAATAATTTTTCTCCATCCAATGTGAATACCATTTATCTTCGACATTTGATGGATTGTATGTTTTTTCTAGGTTTGACATTATGCTAAATTAAATCTTTGCGACAAAATATTATATAATTCATATATTAATTTTACATTAATTAAGACTACCTTTCATTTAAAATGATTTTCTGAAAAATATTTTTTTATTTTATGAGTTTGATTTTGATTGGTCAAACACCGTAAAGTTTTTAATAAATTATTTTATATAAATATAAATTAGAATTTAATAAATCATGGTTTCAAGACTTTCACGATATGTAATTACTAGACCTAAACATACATTACTACTTGTTCTTATTATTACATTATTTTGGTCTTTGTATATCCCAAATCTTAAAATTGATTTTTCAATCGAGCATCTTTTTTCTAAAAATGATCCCAATGTTGAAAAATATTTTTCTTTTAGAGAGGAATTTGGACGTGAAGACAATATCATAACACTTATTTATAAACCAACTGATTTTTTAGATAAAAAAGTGTATCAAGAGCTAGAATCATTTATTTATGATATCGAAGAAATCAATGGCGTTGGTAACATTATTTCAATTTTTAATATCAGTGATTTAGATGATAAAGCTTGGCTTGGGGATCTAAACAATGAAGAGTATACTTGGAATCAAGATAGTGTACTAAATAAACTTCAATATATACAAACTGATCCTTCCATTGGCTCCAGAGTTCTGTCAAAAAATTTAAAATATGGATCGATTATGCTCAGTTTGGATGATAATGTTAATAATCACCAAGCTAGAACTAAAATACTTGATAAAATAAAACTCCTAACATCAGATACTTCATCAGAGTGGATATTTTCTGGAGTTTCTGTTTTAAGAACGGAATATGTAAGATATATGTTAAGAGATAACTTTTTATTCTTACCTCCAATTGCAATTTTATTAATCTGTATTCTTAGTTATTTATTTAAAAATTGGGTAAATGTTCTTCTTCCCATCGCAACAGTTATTGTTACAGTTATATGGTTACTGGGAATTATGGGTTTAGTGGGATTGGATATTAACATCATGACATATATCGTACCAACTTTACTCTTCATTATTGGTATTGGTGATGCAATTCATATTCAGGCTTATTTTAGAGAAAAATTAATTGAAAAAAAACATGAACCTATTGAAGCTATGCATGAAACAATGATTCAAATGTTTAAAGTTATCTTTTTAACTAGTATTACAACCTCAATTGGATTTCTTGCTTTAGCCACTACAAGTATAAAAATATTACAAGAGTTTGGTTTTGAAATAGCATTAGGGGTTATGATTGCTTGGATTGTTTCAATATTAATAGTTCCATCAGGTATAATAATACTTAATCGGTTTAATTACCCTTCAAAAAGTTATTTTTCTCCAATTCTTTATTGGCTATCAAAAACTATTCCTAAAAAACCTTGGATTTTTATTATAATTCCAATTTTAATTTCTGGTTCTGCAATTATTAAAATTAAAGATTTATCCACAGATTCCTCATTGATGGATGATCTAAGGCCTAAAAATAAACTTTATCAAGATTTAAGGCTTACTGAAGAATATTTTGGCGGAGTATTGCCATTTGAAGTTTTATTAAAATTAAACCTTAATAATTCTAAAGGGTTTACAAATATAGCTGACGAAAAAAACTTAGATTACCTAGAAGAGATCCAAAAACTTCTAAGTGATGAATTAAAAGATAGCCGCTTTTTTTCAATTAATGATTTAATAACATCCATTAAAAGGATACGAAATGAAGAACAAAATAACTATAGCCCATTTATAACAAGTCAAATTTTAAAGCAGCAAGAAAAAGAAAAAATTAAATTGATAAATAGAAAAAATTCAACTTTAAGAATATCTGGTTTAATTGAGAATAAAACATCCTCAGTAATGGAAAACCTATATAAGAAGTTGGATTCATTAGCTTTATCTTTACCTGAATATTTATCTATAGAATATACAGGAACAACTGTTGTTGCACTTAAAACAAACAATTATTTAGTTAAATCATTAGTTAACAGTCTCAGTATTGCTCTTTTCCTTATTGCAATAATTATGGCATTTATGTTTAGATCAAAATACATGCTTTTTGCAAGCATTATAACAAATATCATTCCTATTTTTACAATTCTCGGTATTATATCATGGCTTGGAATTTCAATTCGACCTCCAACTGCTATGACATTTTCTGTCGCCTTAGGAATTGCTGTAGATGATAGCTTACATTTTTTATTAAGATATAAAAGCGAGCTTTCTAATGGACTTAGTAAACGCAAAGCAATTCAAAATACTATAATGAATACAGGAGCAGCACTAATGATTACAACTAGTGTTCTAGTTGGAGGTTTTTCTATTTTATTTCTTTCTGCTTTTCTTCCAACCTACCAGTTTGGACTGCTCTCAGCAAGTATGATCGGATGCGCCTTAATTTGTGATTTGACATTCCTCCCAGCCTTATGCTTAGTACTTCCAGATCCAAATAAAAAAAATATTAAAATATAATTTTTTAAGTTTACCTTTAAAAACTAGGCCCATTAATACTCATTTTATTATTTTGAAAATAAAACGACAGTTTCAATGTGGGGCGTATGTGGAAACATATCAACCATTACGGCTTTATCAATATTATATCCTTTACTTAATAATATTTTAGAATCACGTGCCTGGGTTGTTGGATTACAAGAAACATAAACTATTTTTTTTGCTTTAAATTTATGTAAATAGTTTGTCATATCTGGATGCATTCCTGCCCTAGGTGGATCTAAAATTACAACATCTGGCTTAGGAATTTTCCTTGACAATTGCCCCGATTTAAAAAAAGTATCTAAATTAGATTTAAGAAAAAATATATTTTCTATATTATTTTTTTCTGCATTTTTTTCTGCATCTTCAAGAGAAGACCTTATAACTTCAAATCCGTAAACTTCTTTAGCTTTCTTTGCAAGGTACAAGCCAATGGTTCCTGTACCACAATAAAGATCAAAAATTACTTCATCTCCATTCAGATTTGCTGCTTTTTCAACTTCTTGATATAGTTTTATACCTTGATAAGTATTAGTTTGAAAAAATGAGTTTGCAGATATCTCAAAAATAAGATCTCCTATTTTTTCTTCAATATATGGTTTCCCAAATAGCAAGGTTTCATATTCCCCAAAAGAAACATCTGATTTACGAGTATTTACATTATTAACCATGGAGGTAATTTCAGGAATTTCTTTTAATAACCTATCAATCAATGGTGAAAGTTTATTCAAATCATTATAGGAAGTGACAATATTAATCATTAATTGATTAGTATTTACTCCAAATCGAATCATTAAATAGCGTAAAAAACCAATATGAGTTTTGGGGTCATAAGGTTTTAAATCTAAATTTGACTTACAAACTTCTCTTGCAACTTTTAAAATGTCATTTCCTATGCTAGGTTGGATATGGCAATTTTTTATATCTAAAATTTTATCATATCTACCAGTCATATGTAAACCTAATGCAAAGTTTTTTTCAACATCTTCCGGTTCGGCTTCAAGTACCCATCGATGTGGTGAAAAAGTAAACTCCATTTTATTACGATAGTTAAATATTTTTTCTGCAGAAACTTTATAATCAATTTTGAAATCTGAAATTCCTCCTAGTCTATTAAATATATCCTCAACTTGATTACTCTTTTCAATAATTTGCTCATCATATGATAAGCTTTGGATTTTACTACATATGTAATAATGGTTACATTTAGGATCCACAGCTTTTTTTGATTCAATTAAAACTTTTAGCACCCTAGCTTCAGCAAATCCACTTTTTTTCTTGTAAATTCTTGCTAAAACCTTCTGCCCGGGGATAGCGCCTTTTACAAAAATAACAAAATTATCTTTCCTAGCCAGACCCATACCACCATAAACAAGAGACACAATTTCTAATTCAATATCAATTCCTTTCTTTATTGGGGTTACTTCAGGCATTTCAGTCATACTATTTTAATTTTTAATTGATCAAATTTTTTACAGATGTCACCAAATCCTGAGCTAATTTCTCAGACTTTGCTTCAGAATAAATCCTCATAATTGGCTCAGTATTAGATTTTCTTAAATGAATCCATTTATCATCCCATGTAAATTTTATGCCATCAATTGTTGATTTTTCAGCATCTTGAAATAAAGAACCTGCTTCATCTATCAATTTATCAGAATCTACATTATCAATTAAAATTTTATCTTTAATTATTTTATACTGTGGAAGAGAACTAAAAATAGAACTTAATGTTCTATTTGATTGAGCCATTCTGTTTAAAACAAGAGTTGCTGCTACTAAAGAATCTCGACCCAGATGAGACTCTCTAAGTATGACTCCCCCATTTCCCTCTCCACCAAAATTTGAATTTAAATCATTCATTTTATTGACAACATTTATTTCACCTACAGCAGATCTTTCAACATCAATTCCAATTTTAGAGCTCAACTTTTCTAAAGCCATTGAAGTAGATAAGTTAATGACAAATTTTTCATCACTTTTATCTATACTCTTAATATAACCGTCTGCTGCAATAACGAGTGTGTATTCTTCTCCAAGTGCAGTTCCCTTCTCATCTACAATTGCTAGTCTATCAGCATCAGGGTCAATCGCAAAGCCAGCATCCGCTTTATAATTAATTACTGCATTTGAAAGGTCTTTTATATTTTCTGGAAGAGGTTCAGTCCCTCTTTGAAAAATACCATTTGCTTCACAATTTATTTCAATTACTTCACATCCTAATGATTCTAATAAAGCTGGTAAAGCATCAGAACCAGCACCATTTACTGCATCAATAACAATTTTAAAATTTCTTTTTCTAATTTTATTTAAAGAAATACAACTAAGACTCACACAGGATATTACATGCTTTTGTATAGCATTTTGATCTTTCCATACTATACCTGGTCCTCCATTAAAACTTCTAAACTTCCTTTTATCAACTATTTCAAATAATTTTTCACACTCATTTGCATGGAAAAAAGTGCTATCTCCTCTGATAAATTTAAAACCATTCCATTCAATTGGATTATGGCTTGCAGTTACAACTAAACCCCCAACAGCTTCAGTATTATGAACTATAAATTGGACAGTTGGTGTTGGAACAATATCACACTGTACTACTGATCTACCTAATCGAATTAATTCATCGATCATCGTTGATAAAATTAAATCACCTGAGGGTCTACTATCTCTGCCTGTAATAATTACACCATCTGGTAAAAATTCGTTTAATCCTTTCGCATAAAGAATAGATAATTCTAGAGTTAAATGAGTTTCCGTTAAACCTCTAACTCCTGATATACTTCTTATTAACATAAATTATGAATGAATTAGAATTATAAAATATATTTAAAAAAAGAAAAGCCCTGTTATTCAGAGCTCTTCTGATTAATTAATTTAAGATCTATTTTCGGCGTCTACGACGTCTTTGCCTATTTGCGCGTGGATCATTACGTAAAGCTTCAATCCTCGCTAATCTTTTTATTCTTCTTACTGTTTTCTTTCTTTCTTCTCTCTTGGCGTCACTAGGCTTTTCATAGAAAGCTCTATTTCTTACTTCTCTTAGGACTCCAGCTCTCTCCCACATTTTTTTAAAACGTCTTAGAGCTCTTTCAAAAGATTCTTTTTCTCTAACTTGAACTTCAACCACTTAAATCACCTCCAAAGTGTTTGTGGTACTTAATTTTATAATATCAATAAAGCCGGCGATATTAATATTTAAGTTACTATTAAACAAGTATTAAAGCATTTGAACAAATTCGTCTACCGTTAGAGACTCTGGTCTTCTATCAAAACCAATTTGATTTTTTACTTCTTCTGAAATAGCCCAGCCTTTTAATGTATTTCTTAGCATTTTTCTTCTTTGTGCAAATGCCGTAGAGACTAATTTATTGAACTTAGTATATTTTCTATCATCAACAAGAGGTTTTCTTTTTTTTGTAAACCTTACAATCGCGGACTCCACTTTAGGTTTTGGAACAAAAACATCTGGTTTTATTGTAAAGCAATATTCAAAGTCAAGATAAGCACTAGTTACAACAGTTAAACGACCATAAGCTTTTGTATTATGCTTCGCCGCTAATCGCTTTGCAACTTCTTTTTGCATCATAATAAATGCATCATCCCAATAGTCCAGCTGTTCTATGAGCCAGAATATAATTGGAGATGTTATGTTATATGGAATATTTCCTATTACTCTTACCGGGTTCTTAACCTGAATATTTTTTATTTCTTTTAGAAGAATATCTCCATGTACTAAAACTAAACTTTTTAATAATGGATTATTTTTTAAAGAACTTATCAATAGAGGATCTATTTCAACAGCAGCCATTTGGTCAACGTAAGGGAAAATTCTTTCAGTCAATGCTCCTTCACCAGGACCAATTTCAATAAATGAATCACTTAGTTTAGGATTTATTGTTCTTGCAATCTTATCTAAAAGATTATTATCTGCTAAGAAATTCTGTCCCCATTTTTTTCTAAAAGGATGACGCTTACTTGATTTCATTTAATTGAATTTGAATAACTTCTCTGCATTTTTTGAAGTTTTTTCAGCTACCTCTTCAATACTTACACAATGGATCTCAGCTAACTTTTCAGCAACATATCTAACTCTTGAAGGCTCATTCGGTTTGCCTCTATACGGGACTGGACTTAGATACGGTGAATCTGTTTCTACCAACAAGTTATTTAAGGATAGTTGCGAGGCAACATCAGGAAGATGACTATTTTTAAATGTAAGATTCCCAGAAAAAGATAAATAAAAACCCAAATCTATTAATTTTTCAGCAGTTTCAATTGTACTTGAAAAGCAATGTGCTACACCGTTAACACTTGGAAACTCAGATAGTATTGATAATATATCTTTGTCGGAGTCTCTATTGTGAAAAACAATTGGCAAGTTCAATTCTTGTGCTATATTTAATTGTTTTCTAAAAACCTCTTTTTGAACTTTTTTATCTTCCTCTCCTCTGAAATAATCTAATCCAATTTCTCCTAAAGCAACAATTTTTTTATGACTTAAAAGAACCTTTAACTTTTCCTCAAAATTATGAGGTGCACTTTTTGCATCATGTGGATGGATGCCAGCCGTTGGCCATATTCTATTAAATTTTTCTGATAATTTGATACATTCTTTAGCATCTTCTAAATTTGTTGCAACACAGATAAATTTTTTTACACCTAAACTATCAGCACGCTCAAGTACATTACCAATATCATTTTTTATATCATCATAAAAAAGATGACAATGTGTATCTATTAACATTTAAAAATCCCCTTATTGTCCTTGCTTTAGTTATTTTATTCTAGGGAACAACGGCTTATGATCTTTTATTATGGTACCAGGAATTAAACCTCCCCACTCTTCATCTGTTTCTAATGCTCCAAAAATATCTAACAAAATTTTAGTTCGGTTAGGCATTATTGGTGATAGCAAAACAGCACTTATTCTTAAAGATTCTGCAGAAGCATAAAGGACTTTCCCTGCTGCATGACTATCTTCTTTTACAAGCTGCCATGGTGCTTTTTTTTCCATATACTTGTTAACCTCACCAATGAATTTAATTATCGAATCAATAGCTTCATTTAATTCCATATGCATCATCAATTGAGTAACAGATTTTACAAGTGAAGAAGATTTATTCTTTATCTCCTTTTCTTCAGCTTCTAGACTGCTCGGATCTGGTATTTTTCTATCATGATTTTTTCTTATTAATGTTGTAACACGGCTCAAAAGATTTCCAAAATCATTTGCAAGGTCGCTATTATATCTACTCTTGAATAGTTCAATAGTGAAAATCGCATCTTTCCCAAGGACCATCTCCCTCATTAAATAGTATCGAACTGGATCAACTCCAAAGTCATCAATTAAATTTTTTGGATCTACCACATTGCCTAATGATTTGCTCATTTTTGAATCGCCCATTAGCCACCATCCATGTGCAAAAATTGATTCAGGCAATTCAATTCCTGCTGACATCAACATTGTTGGCCAATAAACAGCATGGGTTGTCAAAATATCTTTCCCAATTAAATGGTAAGAAGCTGGCCACCAGTTTTTAAAAGAATTTTTATCATTACCGTATCCTGGAGAAGAGATATAATTTATGAGTGCATCAAACCAAACATATGTCACATATTCTTTATCAAAAGGAAGTTCTATTCCCCAGTTTAATCGAGATTTAGGCCTCGATATACAAAGATCATTTAATGGTTTTTTAAGAAATCCCAAAATTTCATTTTTTCTATGAGTAGGTTGAATAAAATTTGAATTTTTTTCTATATGATTTATCAATGATTGCTGATATTTACTCATTTTAAAAAAATAATTTTTTTCTTTTAATTTTTTAATATCTCTAAAGTGACCCATCTCTGCTTCTTTTTCAGTAATGAATCGTTCCTCTGAAACTGAATATAGACCTTCGTATTCTGCTTCATATATATCTCCAGATTTAAATACTTTCATAAGAATATCTTGCACAACTCTTTTGTGTCTAGATTCTGTAGTCCTTATAAAATCATCATAAGAAATATGAAGTCTTTTCCACAACTCTGTAAATCTTGGAACCATATTTTCACAATGCTCTTTTGGAGATATACCCTTGTTTTCTGCTGCTTGTTGAACTTTTTGTCCGTGTTCATCAAGTCCTGTTAAAAAAAAGGTAGGATATCCCTTTTTTCTATAAAATCTTGCAAATACATCTGCTAATATTGTTGTATAAGCATGACCAATATGTGGCTTATCATTCACATAATATATTGGTGTTGTTATATAAAATGATTTCTTCATCTAAAATTAAAGTTCTTTTGTACTTTTAATATAAAGTGGGTTAAGGATAATGGTATAAAAAGATTTTGACTAACTGATCTTTCAAGATTTTCTATTTCAAGAATAATTTTAGGATAGTCAACATCTTTATACCGACTAGTGAATAGCTCCATACCAATTTTAAGTTCTGTTTTATGTAATGGATGCTTTATGTTTTTTGTTAATCGATGAGTACTCTGAAACCAAATTTTTAATATTGTTAAATATAGAAAAAATACACTTCTATCCTCTTTTGACAATTTAAAATAAATCTGGGTAAAGTTTCTCCAAAGTGAAGAATCTTTACTAATTAAAGTTTTTATAGTATTATTTATTAGGTTATGTATTTCTTTTTTACCAAGTAACATTGTTTTTTTTGCTAAATACATACTACCATTACTTAAACCTAAAAAAAGAGGCACATCATTTATCTCTTCTGCATTTGAAGACAACCATTCTTTAATAAATTCATTATTCAATTTTGGGAAAGTAATGTTTTGGCAGCGAGATGTTATCGTAGTTAATAAACGATTAATGTGATCTGTAACCAATATAAAAGATGTATTTTTAGGAGGCTCTTCTAATAATTTTAATAAAGAATTTGCAGCTTCACCTTGCCCAGAGGATAAAAAGTGCGAATCAAATATTAATATGATCTTTCGCCCTTTATTATTTGATTTTAAATAAATATTTTTTCTTAAATCTCTTATTGAGTTAATTAATATTCTATTTGCACCATTAACTTTAATTTTAAAAAATCCATCATCGGCCTTTTTTGATATTAATTCATTAATAACTTCAATATTTTTTTTATCAATTAGATTACTCGTATTTTTATTTACTGGTGCTGGTAAAGGAAATATTAATTTTAAATTTTCATGTTGTAATTTTTTTACTCGTAAACATGATGGGCAATCTTGACAACTATAGCGAGAAGGATTTTCGCAATTTAATAATTTTGCAAACTGGATAGCAATATTCTCTTTTCCTACACCAGTAGGACCTGAAAAAATATATGCATTCGCTATGTTATCAGTCGAAAATGATTTATGCAAGCGATCCCAAACTTTATTTTGCAAGTTCTCCATTTAAAAAAATACTACTTTTTCTTTAACCATTTTTCTGGATCTAATTTTTGGCCTTTCCCCCAAATTTCAAAATGCAACTTAGAGCCATTTATAGAACCGGAATCCCCCATATAAGCTATTATTTCTCCATTTTTTACTTCACTATCTACTGTGGCTTGAATATTTGCAACATGACTATAAACTGTATAAAAACCACCACCATGGTCAATTATAATCGTTGTTCCATAACCTCGTATGTAGGTAATCGTGGTGACGACGCCTCCAAGTATAGTTTTTATTGGAGAACCCGGTTGACCCTTAATATCTATCCCTGGATTTTCAGTGGTTGTTTTTAATTTTGGATTCCATTGCCTTCCAAACTTAGTGATTATTCTACCATTGGCAGGCCAAGGAAGCTGACCCGCGAGCGATTTAAAACTTTTGGTTTTTAATGCCTCTTGTTGTTGGCGAATTCTTTCCTCTCTTTCAAAACGAGCTTTATCTTCAAGAACTTTTTTTATAATATTTTCTAATTGATTAACACCTGCTTCTTTTTCATTTATATAGTTTGATAGTGCTTTTTTATCAGTTCTTATACGATTTAATTCTTTTTCTCTATTTATTCTCATATTTCGATATGAGCTCATTTCTTTTTCTTTATCCCTCTTTAGCAAAAGGTTTTCTCTCAAGGCTGCTTCTAACTCTAATTTCTGTTTACTTATTTCAATAAGTAATCTTTCAATTTTTTTTGTCATTTTTTTTTCTATATCCGAAATAACTTTTAAATATTGAGCCCGGTAAATTGCCTGCCTCCAAGTTGTTGAGGAGAAGACTCTTTCAAGGTCAGTAAGTCGTCCTTTTAAATAAGAATTAACCACTCTTTCTTTGTATCTTTTTCTGAGAGTATCTAACTTTTTTTCTTTATTAAGTATTTCATTTCTTAATTGAAAAATTTTTTCCCTTGTCTTCTCTTCCTCTGATTCTAAAGACTTTATTAATTTAGAAGTAAGTGAAATTTCTTCATCAATGGAAGAAATTCGATTGGTTGCTGTTCTTTCTCTTGATTCAGCAGTTTTTATTTTTGATCGGAGTTGTCTAATTTCAGTTTTTAATGAATTAATTGCATTATTTTGATATCTTAACTCTTCGTTGTAATCACGATCGTCAGACTGTGCTGATAGTAGAGATAATAAAAATATATAAATAATCATTACAGATGATTTCATTTAGCAGAAAATACCGTTTTTTAAACTTCTAGGCAGTAACCTTTTAACTAAAAACAATTAAATCTGCTCAATTTTATAAAGAATAAACTTTGAGAAAGTTAAATGCAGAGACTTCTCGTTCATGAAATATATCCATAGTTGTTTTTCCAAGTTAGTACCGCTATCACCTATAATTTTCTCGTGAGGGTCTCCAAGAAGTTCTTGTATCTGCGGAATTGTTTGGCCAACTACTAATTTTTCCATTCTTGCCTTACTTAGTATCTTTCTGGCGCTATCCATTTTTTTATTAATTATTAACCTTGATTTATAATTATCCAACAATCTCATTTTTTCCTTAAGCTTAATTAAGAGATCTTCATTTTTATTTCCAATTCCACCAGATAACTCTCTTGCAAATTCTAATGAATAGATTGCTAATTGAATTTCTTCATATTCATCAGCTTCTTTTGCTAATTTTGCCATTTGAATCCCTGCCCTATATTGTAATGCATTAACCTCAAAAATTAGATCTCTATTCAACTCTAAACCTTCTGCATATTTCCCCATAGCTTTACCAATGAACCCAAATTCTTGATATTTTTTCCCTTCACCTAGGAGCACCCATGATTTAAACCTTTGAAGCTCTTTCTGTCCTTCAATACTAAACTCTGAAACGTGCTTTACTAAATTATATGCCTGAATATATTCTCCATTTTTTAATTTTTTTTCAGCTTCTATCATCCACAATAAGGCTATTTGAGTAATCCTTTTATTAAGAATTGGTATAATTACTGTGTCAATTTTTACTTTTGAAAGAGCATCTTGATATTTATTTAATGCATTTTGTGTTCTACCTTTTTTTTCTAGTTGTATTCCTTCCTCTAAGATTTGATAAGGTATTTTATATTCGCAATCATCAATATATTCTTTTGCACGATGACGATTTGAGTGAGTTGGATATTCCGACATAAACTGTTTGAATGTTTTTAATGCCTGAGTATAATCTTTTCTATAATAAAATGTTTTTGCTTTATCTCCACTAGTTTTATTCCCTCCATAAAAGGAAGAAAGTGTTAAATAAACACCATAATTTGATAAATCAAATCTTGTTATAGGAGTCCTATCTAATGGGTCATCAATAGTATGTATTTTAGTGTAAGAATAACGAAAATCAAGACCAATTGAAAACCTACTCTGCTTTCCAGGATCTAAAATAAAACGTATACCGATTGAACCCGCTGATGAAGTACCGGATCCAGATAAGTTATCATCCCAGCTTTCTCTATCCATTGTGTAAAAAAGTGCAGAAGAAAGCCCGTAAGAATATCTAAAATTTAAATACCACTTATTAAATGGTTGATATTGAAAGTGAGTTGTGGCTAAATATTCAGTTAGTTTCGGTGAAAAAAATGCTGTGTCACTCCAACTAGCGTTCGTATTGGACCAATCTGAATGTGGAACTTTTGCTGGAGAAAAAAGAGTACTCGATCTATATGTTAATCCAGTCATCACATTTAACCAACTTGTTCCAACTAAATAATAAGGAATATTTATCAAACCAATATCAATTTCAATAGATGACCCCCAAATATTCCTAGTCTCTTGACTGATTGCCGTAACATCAGATTCATATCTTATTTTACTAGGGTCATCTTTAAAAGAATCTGGATTTAAGCTATAAACACTACCTTTTGATTTACCAGTAGCACCAACTCCGTATCTTATTTCAATTGGCATAAAATTAATGGGATTTGCAAACTCTCTAGAATAAAACCATTTATTTATCCAAAATCCATCTTCATAGGCAGAATTTTTATTCACCTTAAATAAACTAAAAAAATATGTTTTCATATTTCTTTTTTCATCATTTTTGGCATTATAAAATGACGATAAAGCAATTAATATAAAAATTATAATATTTTTTGTAATATTCATCTTGGTCTCAAAATTGTAATATTTCATTGAATTATACAAGAAGAGACTTGAAAACAAACTAACTTTAACTGTTTTTTTTAGGAACAATTAAATTGATTCGAACATTATAAATAGATGAAAAAAAAGATATTTCTAATTCTGATGATTATTGGGTCATTAAACAACACTTTTAGTCAAACTTTTTCAATTGCCCGGATACACTATAGTGGGGGTGGTGATTGGTACAGTGACCCTAGCAGTATTCCAAATCTCTTAAAATATCTAACATCAAACACACCTATTTCAGCACATCCTAATGAAATAAAAATAAAACTAACAGATGATAATATTGGAAAGCATCCTTATCTTTATTTAACAGGGCATGGAAATATTCGATTAAGCGATGAAGAAATAATTTCAATGCGTTCTGTATTAATGAATGGAGCTTTTTTACATGCGGATGATAATTATGGAATGGATAAATCATTTAGACGCGAAATAAAAAGAGTTTTCCCAAATAAGGATTTAGTTCCTCTCCCAAAAGATCATTTGATATTTAACTCTTATTATTCATTTGAAAATGGTCTTCCGAAAGTTCATGAACATAATAAAAAAAAACCCCAAGCATTTGCATTATATGAAGGTGATAGAATTTTATTACTTTATACCTATGAATCTGACTTAGGTGATGGTTGGGAAGACGAGAGCGTTCATAATGATCCTGAATATGTTCGGGAAGAGGCATTAAAAATGGGTGTTAATATAATTTATTTCTCATTGATGCAATAGTATGCACATTAAAAAATATTTATATTCTGTTCAATCATACCTAATTCGAAGGAGAATAGTGTTTTACCTCCAATGCTTTATTCTATTTACTTCATTATTTTTTATCTCATCTATTTTCTTTGAATCAATATTTTATTTACAGGTTAAAATAAAAATTGGTTTGATAATACTATTCTTATTTTCTTTCCTATTATTCATATCTATTTGTTTTTTCCAACTTATCCAAGTGAAAAAAAATAAATTAAAAAAATATCAGCTTGAAACTATAGCAAAAAATCTCGGTGAACTAGGCTTTAAAAATAACACGGATACTATAATTAATGCCTATCAATTAGAGTGTAATCTAAAAACTAATGAATCAAATGAATTAGCGATCGCTTATGTTAAACAAGTTTTAGAGAAAATTAATAAGAAAGATCTAATTGAAAATCTTAAAAAAAGATTTAATCCAATTTTGAAAAAATATATTTTATCAATTTGGATTTTCATAATTATATTTTTTTCGTTCAATTATAAAGAATCAGCTGATGCCTTTTATCGCTTAAAAAATTCAAGCACTTATTATCCAGCACCAAAACCTTTTAAGTTGATAAGTTCTAAAAGGAATATACATATATTGGGGGGAGAAAAAGTAGAAATTGAGATAAAATCAAATAAGTTAATATCAGATTCTGCTGAATTAAATCTGAAACCATCGCAAGAATCAACAGAAAAAAGAGATTCATTAGAACTTAATTTTATCTCTTCTCCAAATGAGAAAGGTTATTATGTTTTTTCACTACCCGAACTCTATCAAGATTATACATATCAGGCTCTTATTAGATCTAATAATTTTTGGGATTCTTGGGATGTAGTAACATCTAGGATTGATACAATATTTGTTACTGATAGACCTTCCTTAGAAAAATTTCAAATTACAATAATTCCACCAAAATATTCTAGATTGCCAAAAAAAATTCAAGAAGGTAATAATGCTGTAATTCTAGGATTAAAGGGCTCTAATATTCAGCTAGATATAACGACAAATAAACTACTTGAAAAATCTTACTTGTTAGTTAACAAAGAAAAAATCATTTTGAATACCTTTGAAAAAAATGCTTCTGGATATCACATTATTGAAAACGAAATTGATTTTTCCGTTAACCTTGTAGACCAGAGAGGTATCACAAACAAAAATCCAATACTTTATAAAATTGAAATAATTCCAGACTTAATGCCTTCCCTACAAGTACTAGAACCATCAATTCCTTCAATTGAACTTGGTGATGAACAAATAATTTATTTACAGTTAAATATTCAAGATGACTATGGTTTTTCTGATCTTCAAATAGCATACGAAATAGTTAAACCTTCAATTTTAGAATTAGATCCATATGTTTCAATGATATCTATTCCAGAATTAAACACGGATTCTATTGCTCAGAATATCTCATATTTATGGAATTTAGAAAGTTTATTTCTTATGCCAGATGATGAGGTACACTTCCATATTGAGCTTACTGATAATGATGTAGTTTCTGGTCCCAAAAAAACTATTTCAGAAAATTATATTGCCAAACTACCATCTTTAAAAAGTATCTATGAAGAAGCTGAAGTTGCTAAAGATGAATTTATTGAGGATATTTCATCAGAAATAGAAAAAGTAGAAAAATTAAAAGAACAATTTGAACTACTTGAAATGAAAGCATTAAAAACTGAAAAACTAAATTGGGAGGGGAAAAAAGCTATAAAAAGCTCAATTGAAAATGCAAAAAAAGAGATTAAAGAACTAGAAGATCTTTCAAAAGCGATTAAAAACCTTACTCAACAAGCTGAAAAGCATAAACTATTTTCTCCAGAATTGTTAGATAAGTTTGAAGAATTATCCAATTTATTAAACAATATTATTCCAAAAGATATGTTACAAAATATGAATGATTTAGAAGAAGCTTTGAGCAATTTAGATATGGACTCAATAAAAGAATCTCTAAATAATCTAACAAAAAATATGGAGCAAGTTGAAAAAGAACTTGAAAGGTACCTTGAAATATTTAAACAGATTGAAATGGAACAAAAACTAGATGAACTTAAAAACAGAATGGAAAAACTTGCAAATCAACAAAAAACATTAGATACGGAACTTGCTCGAAGTGATAATGTCAATGATGACTATAAAAGATTAGAAACTCAAGAACAAAATATTTTTAATGAATTTAAAAATATTGAATCTTTACTTAAAGAAACTGCTAATTTGATAAAACCCTCTAATGAGAAAATAGCTTTAGATTTAGATAATCTTTCCAAAAGTAATCTTACGAAAAATATTAATAATCTTTTACAAGAAACAATGAAAGATATTTCCGGAAAAAACTTTAATGACGCTCAATCAAATAGTAATAGTGCAATAGATAATATGGAAAAGATGATTGAAAAGATTGATAGTTACAAAAAAAATTTTCAAAAACAATCTATAAATGAAATGACTGAAAAGTTTCAAAAGATTATACAAGACATTCTTTTATTGTCATTTAAAGAAGAAAAGTTAAGTAACAGCCTCAATAAAGTGAATAGAAATTCACCTCGGTTAAGAGAATTAGCTGCGAAGCAACAAATGTTACAAGATCAATTAAAATCTATTACAAGTAAAATGATTGAATTATCTAAAAAAACATTTGCAATTACTCCAGCAGTAGGAAGAGGAATAGGTAAAGCAAGTTCAGGGATGAATTTGGCTAAAAATAATTTAGCAAATCGAGAAATTAAACAAGCTCAAGAAAATAAAAATGCAGCAATGGAAGGTTTAAATGAAATAGCATTTGAATTACATAACAACATGAAAGAAATGCAAAAATCTGGATCTGCAAGTGGTATGGAACAATTTATGAAAATGATACAAGAGATGGCAGATCAACAAGAAGGTTTGAATAAACAAGGTGAAAAATTAAGTCTAGGAGCATTAGCTGGAGCAATAAAAAATCAAATGTTGCAAGAAATGTTATCTGGACAGAAAAATGTCAAAAAGTCTCTAGACCAATTAATGAAAGAAATGAAAAATTCTGGAGGGAATAAGATTGGAAACTTAAGTGGGATTGAGAGTGAGATTGATAAAGTTATCGAAGATCTACAGAAAAATAATTTTAAAAAACAAACGTATAAAAGACAACAAAAAATTCTTTCTAGAATGCTAGAAAGTAAAACTTCGATGACTCAGCGAGGAGAGAAAGATGAGCGAAAATCATATACTTCAAACCAAGATTTTATTTTAGATAGTACTTATACCCTCCCTTTAAATAAGGGGCAAAGAGAGGATGTCACGTTAAGAGCACTTAATGATGCAATAAATGCAGGTTATTCAAAACAACATCAAAGTATGATAAAACGTTATTTTAATACATTAACTCAGGAAAATATAAATAGTGAAAAATAGATTACTATTATTTTATTTTATTTCCTCAACGATCTTAATATGCCAAGTCCAACTACCATTTAGAGGCACTCTTAGAACTGCTAAAATGCTTGAAAGACAGGGTGATATAAACAACGCAATTGCAATATACAAAGGGATACTTGAAAAAAAACCAGACCACTATCAAGCTATAATTAATTTAAAAAACCTTTACAAAAACAATCAATTATATGATCAAGGGATTTCTTTTTTAACAAGTCAAATCCATAGAGACTCTATGAATATTTCTTACAGCTTAGACCTTGTTGAGCTATATTTTTTGAATGATGAAATTAAAAAATCCAATATAGAATGGTCTTCTGGTTTAAAAAGGTATAAAAAAAACAGGTCTTATTATCGGCTTTTAAACAATATTTTTATAAAATATGATTTAAAAGAAAATATTGATATGTTATTAAAAAATGGAAGGGCTCAATTTGGAAATTCCTTTTTAGCATTTGATATTGGTGTCTACTACCAGTCAAAAAGTAATTATATATCAGCAATGAATGAGTTCAGTTTAGATTTATTAAATAATAAAAATAATTACAATAGAATTGGCAAGCGAATTCTAATGATGAGTGATAAAAAGGGCTCTCATACAATTATTGAATCTGAATTGTTAAAAATTCTACCTAAAAATCCTAACCTCATATCAAATATACTATGTGATTTTTACTTCAAATTGCAAAGATTTGAAAATTCTTATAATATTAAAAAAACATATACTACCGAAAATATTAATGAACTAAATAGCTGGATAAAGTTTGCTTCAAACCTAAATAAAGAAAGACAATTTAAATATGCATCCAAAGCATATAATTATGTAATAAGAAAAAATTTAAATACTAAAATAACTGAAACCGCTTTACTGGGTCTTGCTAAAACACTTGAGAGCCAAATTTTACCAGAAATGGATGAATCTTTAATTGAATATTCTTTTAATCATAATATTTTTTTCAAAGACCCTTTTCAGTCAAAGAATTATTTATCTTTAGATTACTTAGCTTCAAGCTTAACGCTTTATGACTCTTTAATTATATCGATAAAAGATCAAAACATTTTATCAGAGGTCTGTTATAGATTAGGAGAAGTTCAGTTTAAAATTTTACATAATTTTGATACTGCACTACTATATTTTGAAAAGGCTATGAAAGCCAACCCCAATAAATTATTAAAACAAATGATAATTCTCCGAATTGTTGATATATATATTGCAAAAGGAAATCCAGAAAGGGGTAAGGTTTTTCTTTTACTCAACAAAAGAGATCTAACAAGAAATCAAATTAAAGAAAAATCTATCTTATGTGATATGTTTACAAAAAGTATTTCTGAAATAATTTTAGATATTGACTCACTTATTTCTGAAATTGATCTTGAGGACACATTTTTTAATGACCTTATGGAGTTAAAAGTATTTTTAAATAAACATAACTCCCAAGACGATCACAATAAAATAGCATTAAAATATTTTATAAAATCTGAATTTTATAAAAAGCAAAAAAAGGTAGGAGATGCAATAAATGAATTAGTTTATTTGATAAAGAACTATCCGGAATCAAAAATAGTTTCATTAGCAATATTGCGATTGAGTTTGTTCCATCATAAAGAAGGAGAATATAAAGAATCCTTAAAGTATTCTTCCCTCTTAAAAAATACTGAATTTGAAGATCAAGGAATTATATTATCAGGTCAAATATTTCAATATAATCTAATTGAACCAGATAAAGCATTAAGTAATTATATGAGAATTATCAATGAATTTCCACAGTCAATATTTTTTGAACCAATACGGTTTCATGTACGTGAAATGAGGAAAGAAAAAAATATATAAAAAAATGAAAAATATTATTTTATTATTTGTGATCAGTATTGTTTACTCACAAAAACTGATTATACCAATGGATCAGTCTCAAAACAATCATCTAAAAGCGTATGGTGTTGTATATTCAGTTTTAAATAATAATATAAATGTTGAATGGCTCTTGAATTATAAAGGTGGCTCATTTCTTGTGGATTCTTACCCTTTTATTAAGGATGATTGTAAAATAAAAGGAGTAACATATAACTTTATTAGTTCTTCACAGGTTTTAGAAATTTATTCAATAATTGATCAAAATAATATGGATATTACATTACTTGAAAAAAAACCTAATATAGCTATTTATACTCCTCCAAATAAACAACCATGGGATGATGCTGTTACTCTCGCTTTAACATATGCAGAAGTTGAATATGAAACTCTTTGGGACGAGGAAGTTCACCTTGGAAAGCTAGAAGAGTATGACTGGCTTCATCTTCACCATGAAGATTTTACTGGTCAATATGGAAAATTCTATAGGAGTCATAGAAATTCTAAATGGTATATAGAACAAAAAAACCAATTTGAAAAATTAGCATCTAAATTAGGATATCCTAGTGTGCATGAACAGAAAAAAGCAGTTGCACAAAAAATAAAAAATTATGTTTCCCAAGGTGGATTTTTATTTGCAATGTGTTCTGCTACGGATTCTTATGATATCGCGTTATCCATGGGAAATTTAGATGGAGTACATTCTGTTTTTGACGGTACCAAAATTGATCAAAACATCCAAAAGAAATTAGATTATTCGAAAACATTTGCATTCACAGATTTTAAATTGATAACCGACCCGATGATTTATGAGTTTTCTGACATTGATTATCCACCAAGTAATAATCCTATTACAAGAGGAGCAAAAGCTGATTATTTCACATTATTTGAATTCTCTGCTAAACACGATCCTGTTCCTACTATGCTGACTCAAAATCATGTTTCTATAATAAGAGGTTTTATGGGGCAAACAACTGGGTTTGATAAAGAAAAAATAAAGAGTCATATTGTTATAATGGGAAACGATCCTTCTTCAAATCAAGTAAAATATTTACATGGAAATTTTGGTAATGGAACCTTTACATACTATGGAGGTCATGATCCTGAAGACTATCAACACTTTGTTGGTGACCCAACAACCGATTTATCCCTTCACAGAAACTCTCCTGGCTATAGAATAATACTAAATAATATATTATTTCCTGCAGCTAGAAAAAAAGAACGAAAAACTTAAAAAATACTACCAAAAGATTGCTTTAAATGAAATTAATTTTTAGACGCTAACTTTTTTTTTATTTTTTTGATTTTCCCAAATTTTTTCCATCTCCTCCAAAGAAGTTTCCTCTATTTTTTTTCCTTTACTTTTTAATACTTTTTCAATTCCTTTAAATCGATTTTCAAATTTTTTATTTGCTTTTCTTAGCATATCTTCTGCTGGGAATTTTAGCTTACGTGAAATATTAACAATTGAAAATAATACATCTCCTATCTCTTCTTGTATATTTTTAATATCTTGATTTTCAATAGCATCTTTAAGCTCCTCGATTTCTTCATCCATTTTTTCCCAAGCATCATCTACTTTTTCCCAATCAAAACCTGTAACGGAAGCTTTCTCTTGTAATCGCTGTGCTCTTATCAAGGCAGGTAAAGATAATGGAACTCCATCTAATCTAGATTTTCTTTTTTTTTCTTCATGCTTTATTTCTTCCCAATTTCGTTTAACATTGATTCCATCTTCATAATTACCATCTGCAAAAACGTGAGGGTGTCTATTTATTAACTTTTTGTTTAATACATTTAAGGATTCAGAAATATTGAATTTTTTGTCTTCTTCAGCAATCTGACTTTGGAGGACTACATGAAGTAAAATATCTCCTAACTCTTCTTTTAAATTTTCCCAATTTTTATTATCAATACTTTCTATTACTTCATATGCTTCCTCCAAAAAATATGGCAATAAGGTTTCATGAGTCTGTTTTTTATCCCATGGACAACCACCTGGCCCCCTTAGTTGCTCAACAATTTTTAATAACTTTGAAAAATGTTCTGATGCTTCTTTTTTATCCATTTATTCCTCAAAAATTTTATGAAAATCAAAATTAGTCAAATATTTATTTTCCAAAGCTGTCATTCTATTTCTATTCATTTTAGTATCATCGTCAAAACCTAATAAGTGTAGGCATCCATGAATGATTAGTCTAGAAACTTCTTTTGTGAATGGTTCTTTATAAGTTTTAGAGTTTTCTTCTGCTCGAGGTAAGCTTATATATAATTCTCCTTCTACTTTTAGAAGATTATAATCATTTAGGCGAAAAGCTATTACATCTGTTAATTGATTTTTATTAAAAAATTTATTTTTTAATTCTGAAAGCAGTTGATCTTTACCAAAAATTATTGAAATATCACAATCCGATATTTCTTTTTCTTTGAGAGTTTTTATTATTATTTCTTTTACATATTTTTTTTTAGGAGCCTTTAGTGATGGGTCACAGTCAACTGAAATACGTAACATTAAATCTTACTTTTAG
The DNA here is from genome assembly GCA_965660855.1 of uncultured bacterium. GTDB lineage: Bacteria > Fidelibacterota > Marinisomatia > Marinisomatales > UBA1611 > JAOLAV01. The sequence goes on from CBFIBM010000010.1 coordinate 62,806, forward strand.
GCTCATCTGGATATTCAACTCTTATATGGTAAATACCCCTTAGTACTGGTAACATACCGGTAGTTCCATCAACTGTGCCCTTAATTTTATTTAATTCACTTAAAGTTAAAGGACATTCATCTAGTTGACCATCTTCAATCCTCTGATTAATAATTTTATTAATCATTGTTTCAATTTTAAAAATGTCCGGATTTTTAATCGATCTAACTGCTGCTTCAACAGCTTCACAAATCATTAAAATTCCAGTTTCTTTTGTATTAGGTTTTGGACCTGGATACCTAAAAGAAGATTCTTCAACCTTACTACCATTTTCTTCAGCATCTTTTAAAGCCATTCTATAAAAATATTCAACTCGTGTGGTACCATGGTGCATCGGAATAAAATCTGAGACAATTTTTGGTAAACCATACTGATTTGCAAGTTTAAGTCCTGAATTTACATGAGCTCTAATTATCTTTGCGCTCATCGTGTTAGTAATTTTGTCGTGTTTATTATCACCACTAAACTGATTTTCAATAAAATATTCTGACTTTTCCATTTTACCTATATCATGATAATAAGCTCCTACTCTACATAATAATGAATGTGCGCCAATAGAGTTAGCGCATGCTTCTGCTAAATTACCTACTACAATACTATGATTAAAAGTTCCATTGGTTTCTTGCTGTGCTCTTTTTAATAATGGGTGATCATAATCAAGTAATTCAATTAATGTAAGATTAGTTGTTACTTCAAATAATAGTTCAAAAACACCTATTAACCCATAGGTTAATATTGGAGCAAGAATACTATTTATAGCTAAAAATTGTACATCTCTTAATATTATTTCCCATGAGTTCCCCTTAAAAAGGCCAAGACCAATAATTACAAAAATACTTGCGGCAATTAAAGCAAACATTGTTGTAAATAATTGGCTTCGTTTCCTAAGGTCTCTAATATTGTATACTGCTATCGTTGCAGTAAAAAGTGAAACAATGACTAAGTCAATGTTTTGACCTACCATAAGGCCAATCATAATTGCAAGTGAAGTTGTTGCCATAAATCCAATCCTAGAATCAAATAAAATTGTGAGCGACATGGCTCCAACTGTAACAGGAATTAAAAATTCTGACCATCCTAATTGTATTACAACAATATTAGCTAATAGAATTTGTAATAGGAAGATTAATGAAATCAATAAAACCATTTTCCAATCATGAAATATTGAAACTCGATAAACTACCAAGAAAGCAAAAAACAAAGAAATAATTACGGATAGAAGAATTAATCTTCCCAAAAAACTACCAAATAATTTGTAAAAGCCAGACCGTTCCTGCTGTAAAGATACAGCATAAGATAATGAATTTAGTTTAGATAATACCTCTTCTGTTATACGCATGTTTGCATCTACTATTAGTTCATTTTCAAGAACAACACCATGACTTCGAGGAACCTTAGAGATACTTTCCTTTTGTCTTTTTTCCGTTAAATCTAAATCATATAGAAGATTTGGTTTCATAAACTCAACAATAATATCATATCCCAACTCTCTAAAAATATCGTCTTCTCTAGTACTTTTTAATAATTCTTTTTTTGCTTTTATCCATGCTTCCTCTAGGTCGTTAAAATCATTTGGCCTAGCTAAATCAGGTAATTCTCCTTGATTAATTGTTACCTCTGTACTAAAAATCTCTCCAATTTTTATATCATATATACCCTCAGACCAACGATTTCTACATATCTTTATTACTAAATCTTTATCTTTTTTAATACTTCCATTAATCTTTCCATTATCATTTAACTCAGTATATATGTTCCAATTCTTTTTGCCTAAAACAAAAGGATAATTACGTTTAAAATTGGAATTTAGAATTGAATAATTTGTACTATCTGTTATAAACTCTGATTTTGCTTTTTCGTATTGCTTATGATATCTTCTTTCATAAACTAATCTCTTTGATTCTTCTAATCTATTAGTTGAAGACCTTAACTTTTCAATATCTATAAAAAAATTATTAATAGCAAGAATTTGATCATCTACTCTTTTAATATTTCTATTAAAAACAAATGGAATAGATTTTTTCTTTTCCTCAAGATCTAATTCTAATTTTTCTTCTGATTTTAAAATAGGATATGTAAATGGAGCAATAATTGGATTTCTTGTTACATCATTTATTTGGAAAGCGTACTTTAAAGTTTTGCCTTTAGGAAATAAAAAAGCAATTATAAAAATTAATAGAAAAATAATACTATATTGAATCCAATATTTATCTAACAAAAGATATTTATTAAAAATCTGTTTAAATTTTTCAGAGGGCATTATTTTAATAAGCTTCTTTAATTATTTCTCTAGAAATAATCAGTCTTTGTATTTCACTTGTCCCTTCACCAATCTCAAGAATTTTTGCATCCCTAAAGTACCTTTCCACATCATAATCTTTTACATAGCCATAACCACCATGTACTTGAATTGCATCTGTGGCCACTTGCATCGCTGTTTCACTTGCAAATAATTTAGCCATCGCTGCTTCTTTTGTAATATCTAAATTATTATCCTTCATCCAAGAAGCATTATAAACCAATAATTTTGCAGCCTCAATTTTTGTTGCCATATCAGCTAACATAAATCCAATAGATTGGAACTTACTAATTTGCTTTCCAAATGCCTCTCTTTCTAAAGAGTATGATACTGCTTTTTCATAAGCACCTAATGCAGTTCCAACTGATAATGCTCCAATTGAAACTCTCCCAGATGTTAATGTCTTCATAAAAGTTTTAAATCCATCAGATGGAGTACCCAACATTGAGCTTTTAGGAATGACCATATCTTTGAAAAAGAGTTGCCTTGTATCACTGGCTCTCCATCCCATTTTTTTTTCTTTCTCACCAATCTCTAGTCCCGGAGTTTCCGTTGGAATAATAAATGCTGCTATACCTTTATTCTCACCATTTATTATCACTTGAGAAGTAAACGAAAGGACTCTTGCTTCACCAGCATTTGTGATGAATATTTTCCCTCCATTTACAATATATTCATCACCTTTAAGTACTGCTTTAGTTTTTGTAGCACCCGCATCACTACCAGCTTGAGGCTCTGTTAACCCAAAAGCTCCTAGTGTTTCACCAGATGCTAACCCTGGTAAATATTGCTCTCTTTGTCTCTTATCACCAAATAACAATACAGGTAAAGTTCCGAGTGACGTGTGTGCAGCCATTGTGATCGCTACAGATGCATCTGCACGAGCAAGCTCGATTATCGCCGTTACAAATGAAACCATATCTAGGCCTGCACCACCATATTTTTCAGGGACATTAATACCCATGATCCCCAGTTGACCCATTTTTTTAACTAACCCTTTTGGGAATGCTTCTGTTTCATCTAGCTTTTTTGCAACTGGAATGATTTCATTCTTTGCAAAATCTCTACACATATCTTGAATCATGTAATGATCTTTATTGAAAAATAATTTATTCATAGGTTATCTTAATATTTGTGATTCACTGTAAAAGTAAGAGATAAATTTACATTAAAGTGTTAATTATTAGATAGCCTAATTGCCTGGGCATTGAATTGAATTGTTTTTCGTCCTCTCCATAAATTTATTTCTGGACAGCCTGCAATATCAATTAATTCTCCTAAAATTAAATTTTTATACTCATTAGATTTTCCAAATGCTACAACATCCATCATTTTATTATTTTTTTTAACTTTAAAACGTAATATTGAACCTTTACCAATTATGATTGGATTACCTATAATATTTAATTTTTTTATTAAAAATCTTGGCTTTGGATTAGAAGGACCAAAAGGAGATAAATATTTTATACTCTTAATGAACTCATAATTTATTTCATTTAATTGTAGTTTTCCATCTAAAACAAAATTTTCTTCTAATATTATTAATTTTGTTTTGGATAAATATTTATAAATAGAATCTTTAAACTTTGCATACTTTTCTTTTTTTAATGTAAAACCTACAGCATAAGAATGACCTCCAAAAGTTTCAAAAAATTTTGTGAATTGAGATAAAAATTTATAAATATTTACACCCTTAAAACTTCTGACAGACCCATTTCCATTTCCCTTTTCATCAAAAGTAATAATTATTGAAGGTAAATTAAATTTATTTCTTACATTTGTAGCGACAATTCCAATAATACCAGGGTGCCAACTATCTTTTTTTAATATAATCAATTTCTTACTTATATCATCAGAGGAAACCATTTCAATAGCCTCTTGAATTGAATTACTTTGAATGCTTTGTCTTTTTTTATTAATCCAAATCAATCTTTTGGTAATTGTTTCTAAATAAGGTGAATTTTCCGTAGTTAAAAAATCAATTACAATATTTGCATCTTCAATTCTACCGGCGGCATTCAAAAATGGAGCAATTTTATAATTGAAATTTGATAGATTCATTTTATCTAAATTATCATATTTTATTAATTTTGATAACAACTTGAGTCCTGGTCGACTTTTTGCCCTTATTCTTTCAAAACCATATTTTACCAATAATCGGTTTTCACCAATTAGGGGAACTTGATCAGCCGCTGTTCCAATCGCTGCAATATCTATTATTTCCTCTATCGACTCATATGAATCATTTAGTTTTATATTTATGCCAGCAACTAGCTTGAATGCTACCCCGCTACCACTTAACTCTTTAAAAGGATAAATGCACCCCTCTTGATTTGGATTTAAAATTGAAAAAGCTGGTGGTAATATTTCCCCTGGAGTATGATGGTCTGTTATAATACAATCTAAGCCATGCCTGTTTGTTTCTTTAATTGTACCTAATTCACTAATACCGAAGTCACATGTAATGTAGAGGTTGACACCTTTTTTTATAGATTTAATTAAAAACTCTTTTGGTATACCATGACCTTCAATTCGTCTATG
>CBFIBM010000010.1:67983-68517 GCA_965660855.1 uncultured bacterium
TATCAGAATCTTTTGGTTTGAAAATCCATTTCATAATTTGTGAATATGAGTCGGTCTGTAAGCCGAGTTCTGTCCCTAAAATAAATTCCAGGGGATGGTCATTCATCTAATTTTTGTGTTACCACAATAATTTAGCAATCTACCCGCTCTTCAATCGATGCGAACAACATCTTAGAGCCTATTCGATCTTGCACCAGATGGGGTTTACAAGTTATTTAAATTTCTTTAATAACTAGTAGTCTCTTACACCACTATTTCACCCTTACCCGAAGGCGGTATATTTTCTGCTGCACTTTCCATAGAAGGCAAATACCTTCTTCTCCTAATTATGGAGCATCCTGTTCTGCGGTGCCCGGACTTTCCTCTCAAGAGTTGAATCAACAAGTCTAGAGCAACCATCCGACCGACTCAAATTTTTTACTAATTTTTAATTTGACTAGTATTATTATAAAGAAAACGACCACAAACATCACACCTGTGGATTCCTTCTTTTGCTTTTATCTCAGTAATTTTCTGAGGTGGAACATGAGCACC
>CBFIBM010000010.1:68568-71193 GCA_965660855.1 uncultured bacterium
ATGTAATTGAACTTTATCATATATAGAAATAATATTTTTGGCTATTCCAGACAACTTTTCGTTTTTCAAAGTATCTAAAGAGTTTTTTTCATCTGCTGAGTTAGAAATAGCAGATTCTAATTTCAATCTTCTTTCAGATAAATCATTAGTTAGGGAGTCTAATTCAGACTCCATCTTAGAAACAGATTCGGTAAGAGTCTCTTTTTCCTCAAGAAAATCAATTGATTCTGATTCAAATGAACTTCTTTTTTCTTTCTCATGATCTATTTCTACCATCAAAGCATCATATTGCTTATTATTTGTCACCAAAAAAAGTTGATCTTTTAATTTCGCAATCTTTTCATTTATTTGGGCCACGTCAACTTCCCTTTTATGAAGTTCAACTTCTAGCTCTTTTAATCTAGCTTTATTAAATTCAAGTGTTTCTTTAATTGACTTTTCCTGAAGATTGAGTTCTTCAACTCTTGTTGGTAAGTCTCCTAATAAATCAGTTAAATCTCTTAATTTAGTATCGATTTCTTGCATTTCAACCAGTTTGTCTATTGACATCTATTATCCCCAAAAAAAAAAGCACCTTTCTGGTGCTTTTTAAATTATAAGTTTAGCTCCTAACATAGCTATTTATGTTATCCTTAAAAACAAGGTTTTGTAATTTAATTAAATAATACATACGTATAATATTAATTTATTAAATAAATTAATCATTAAGAAAATATAAATCATTAAAAATACATTTTATTTTATACCTCAATTTCAATGATTAAATATAAATTGTAAATTGGTTTTAGAATTAAGAGAAAAAATTATTTAAACTTTAATATCGTTAATTTTATAATTATAATAACTTGACTTATGCCTTTTCCTTTTTCAGATAGACACATTGGACCTAGATCATCAGAAATCGAAGAAATGTTATCTATTCTAGGGTATACAGACCTTGATAGTTTCTCTAATGCTGTAGTCCCAAAAAATATTCAATTTAATAGTTCCGATCTATTAATTGATGGTAAAAGTGAAACTGAAGTAATTATCAGACTACAAGAATTAGCAAATAAAAATAAAGTATATAAATCCTGGATTGGAATGGGATACTACGGAACAAATACTCCCGCAGTAATTCTTAGAAATATATTAGAAAATCCAGGCTGGTACACACAGTACACGCCCTATCAAGCAGAGATAAGTCAAGGTCGATTAGAAGCATTACTTAATTATCAAACTATGGTAACAGACTTAACTGGGCTACCACTTGCAAATGCATCGCTTTTAGATGAAGGTACTGCTGCTGCTGAAGCTATGGTTATGTTTTTTAATAATACAAAAAATACAAAAAAAAATACATATCTCGTTTCTGATAAATGTCATCCTCAAACAATTGATATTATAAAAACAAGAGCAGAACCAATAGGCATAAATTTAATCATTGACACTATTAGTAAAAAAACATTAACTGAAAATGTTTTTGGTACATTAATACAATATCCAGATACAGAAGGAAAAATAGAAGATTATTCTGAATATTGCCAATTAGCAAAAACTGAAGGATCTTATGTTTGCATGGCTACAGATTTACTAGCTCTCTCTATTTTAAAAACACCGGGTGAAATGGGTGCAGATGCCGCAATTGGGAATTCACAGCGTTTTGGAGTTCCAATGGGATTTGGTGGTCCTCATGCTGCTTTTTTTGCAACTACTAATAATTTTAAAAGAAAAATTCCAGGTAGAATTATTGGTGTCTCACAAGATCAAGCTGGTAATAGAGCACTTCGAATGGCATTACAGACCCGTGAGCAGCACATTCGAAGAGAAAAAGCAACGTCAAATATTTGTACGGCTCAAGTTCTACTAGCTATTATTTCTGGTATGTATGCAGTCTACCATGGCAAAGAAGGTATATTGAAGATAGGTTCTGAAGTAAACAGAAAAGCACGAGTTTTGGCAAAATCATTTTTAGATGCTGGGTTTGAGATTGAAAATTTGTTTTTCTTTGATACAATCAAAGTAAAAGTAAACGATTGGAAGAATAAATCTATTTTAAAAGGTATTAATTTTCGTGATTACGAAGATGGCTCTGTTGGAATCTCGCTAGATGAGACCACAACAAATGAAGATATTGAAAACATTCTTTCTATTTTTAACATTAAGTCTACATACGCACTTGATAATTCGATTCCGGAACAACTCAAACGTGTGTCAACCTACTTAGAACATCCAGTTTTTAATATACATCGATCTGAGACTCAATTATTACGTTACATGCACATACTAGAATCAAAAGACTTATCGCTCAATACTAGTATGATTCCACTAGGATCTTGCACAATGAAGCTTAATAGTACTACTGAAATGATTGCTGTAACATGGCCCGAATTTGGGAATCTTCATCCATTTGCTCCAGATGAACAATCTCAATGTTATTTTGAATTAATTAATGAATTAAGTGATTCTCTAATTGAAATCACTGGATTTGATTCAATTTCAATGCAACCAAATTCAGGAGCGCAGGGTGAATATGCCGGCTTAATGGTAATTAGAGCATACCATAAATCTAATGGCAATGATCACCGAAATATCTGTTTAATTCCAGCTTCTGCTCATGGTACTAATCCTGCATCAGCGGTAATG
>CBFIBM010000011.1:0-64027 GCA_965660855.1 uncultured bacterium
CCCTAAAATTTAGTTTAGTCAGTAGTGCTGCCACTGATATTGATTATAAAATGGTTCAATTTCCACTACAGATACACTGGTAAAGATTCATTTATAGAGGATTTTCAGTCTGCTTTGGGAGCAGGAGATCTGGAGTTCAAATCTCTCTACCTCGACACTCGAGAAATACCAAACTTCTCTCAATAAAGCTCTGTCTTCGGATAGGGCTTTTTGTTTCATATTTGACCACTTATATTCATTCTTTATCAAATAAAGGACACAAAATTGAAGGACACACCCAAATGGGCGTATGGGATTTTAGGTTACAACGTTAGTCTGCGTTTCCCATAAAGTAATTCAAAAGAAAGTCAGGCTCTATCCATTAAATAATAATAAGTTTAGAATTATCTATTAGGAAGAGTGTAAAACTATTAAACAGCATAATCTTTTTTTGGTTTAAATTTGCGCCCATTCTTCATCCAGAATACAACTTATTATACAAAAGAAAACAAGAATGAATTTAAAAATAAAAAAGATTTTTCAGTTGGAGCTATCTTTCTTAGTTGCATTACTTTTTTCATCTCTTCAGGGTGCAGGAGTAATTCGCGGTCAAATAATTAACGGAATTAGTCAACTTCCACTTAGCCAAGCAAATATTATAGTTGAAAATAGTGAAATAGGAACAAGTTCGGATGATAATGGAGAATTTATTTTGCAGTGTCCTGAAGAAGGCTATTATTCGATTTCAATTTCCTACATTGGGTATAAGTCAAAAATTTTGTATGATATTTGGGTTAGGCCAAATGCATATGACTATCAAAAAATCCTTCTATATCCATCTGCTATTTTGCTAGATAATATAGTTGTAACGGAAAGTTATTTTGAGAAAAGTAGTTTAAACAGTTACAGTGTTGTAGGGTTTAAAAATGATCAAATTCGTCGAGCACCTGGAGCAGGAGGAGAGATTACAAGGATTCTCAACTCTTTACCAAGCGTTGCAAGTGTTGGGGAAAATCGACAGGACATAATGGTCAGAGGTGGAGGACCCAACGAAAACGGGTTTCTAATTGATAATGTATATATTCCGAGTATCTCTCATTTTAATCAACCTGATGGAAGAAGTAATGGTCCAGTAGGGTTAATTAATACAGAGCTCGTAGAAACCATGGATTTCTTTAGTAATGGTTTTTCTCCTCAATACGGTAACAAACTTTCTAGTTTTGGTGAAATATCATATCGTGAAGGAAACATGGAATCTATTGAGGGGAATATCGGCCTAGGATTAGGGGGAGCCGGTGGAGTACTGGAAGGCCCTATCACAAAGAGATCTTCATTCTTATCTTCCTTTAGAATGAGTTACTTGGATATAATTTCAGATGCAATTAATGCAGGTGGCCTTCCCAGCTATAGTGATTACCAGGGGAAAATAAATTACAGACCTAATCCATACAGTAACTTTACTATTTTAGGTATTTTAGGTTTTAGTCTTTATGATAGAAATGTTAAGGATGCTAGTAGTAATGGGGAGGATAGTTATGGATCCGTTAAAAACGATCAAAGTACTTTAGGTCTAAATCACCGTTTTATTTGGAGTAAAAATGGGTTCTCGAATAGTTCTGTTTCTCTTACAGATCAATCCTCAAAAAATGAGTTTTTTAGTATTGATACTGATTCTATTCTAAATAAAGTAAATGATTCATATAAAACTTTTCACTTTAGAAATGTTAATCAAATCAGAATTAGAGACAAAATAAATACAGTCACTGGATTTGAGTATCATAATCGTGATTTATCCTATAATTTTACGTTAAATGATTTATACTTAAAAGACGATCTAATTTTTACAAACGTTGCAGCTTTTTCAAACATTAGCTTCCCATTTAAAAGTAGATCTAATATTTCATTAGGAATACGATTAGAAAAATCTGATTTTGATGAAAAAATAAATTTATCTCCAAGAGTAAATATTGATTTTGATCTCCCATTGCAATTTGGGAAAATAATTTTCAATGGTGGAAGATATTTTCAAAATCCTCCTGAAAAATATCTAGGACTTGTTGAAGATGATAAATTAGAAAGTGTCCAAGCTGAGCAATACTCTTTTTCTTATGAAAAATTATTGAACGAAAGTACCAAGTTATCAGTCTCTATTTATAATAAAAAGTATTCACATGCTCCAATTGTCCTTAGTGATGATAGCATTGCTAGTCCTGCTTTTCTTATGGACAGAAGCATCACCTTTAATCAACTTAAATCTGAAGGGAATGCAGAAGCACGGGGAATTGAATTTTTAATTGAAAAGAAACGGGCGGAAAACTTTTATGGCCATGTTGGAGGTAGCTTATTCAATTCAATTTATGTTGATTATCAAGGTATAAAAAGGAATAGAGATAGTAATTATAAATATATTTTGAATTTAGTAGGAGGTTATAGACCAAATAATAAATGGGAACTATCCTTGAGATGGTCACTTTTCGGAGGGAAACCGTATACTGAAATTGATCGAGAAAAATCTTTAATCTTTAATCAGGCAATCTATTTTACAGAAAAATATAACGAAGAGAGAACTCCTGTTTATCATAATTTATTTTTACGGTATGAATATAGAAAAGTATACAAATTCTGGAATGTAATTTCATATATTGAATTATGGAATGCCTACAATAGAAAAAATATTGAGACTTATATTTGGAGCAATTCTAAAAGAGAATTGATCCAAGTTAGGTATTTTAGTTTTATTCCAGTGGGAGGATTTGAGATTGAATTTTAGTTCAGGAAAATTATTTATATATATCCTAACATTCGTGGGGGATTTTGTTTATGAGATGATGGTTAGATTTTGTAATGAAACTTAGTATATTAATTTGTATCGCCATCGGTTTATTTGGTTTAGTATTAAATTTTAAAACTCCCAATCCATATTATAATCCTAATAAAAATCATCATACTTCAACTGGTTTTAAAAATCCTTACTTAAAACAAGGGAATCAGAGGAAAAGTTTCAGTGATCTTTTTAAAATGATGGCTGCTGAACGCCCAAATCCTAAGCCTCAAATAGAAAAAAACTTGAGCATAGACTCTATGATTCAAAAGATTAATAGTAATAATAATTTTATAACATGGGTTGGACATTCTACTATGTTATTACATATCAATGGTAAAACCATTTTAACTGATCCAATTTTTTCAGATAGGTGTTCCCCCGTTCAATTTTTAGGTCCAAAGAGGTATTCTTTTCCAACAATTGATATAAAATCGTTGCCAAAAATTGATTTGATTGTCATAAGTCATAATCATTATGATCATTTAGATAAAAATTCTGTAAAAAATCTTGGTAAGAATCCTTTAACAATATGGTATGTGCCACTCGGATTAAAAAAATGGTTTGATAGACTTAATATAAAAAATGTAATTGAATTGGATTGGTTTGAAGAAAGAAAACAGGATAATGTGGAAATTATTTGTTTACCATCTCAACACTGGTCAAAACGGAGTGCATTTAAAAGTTTTGATACTTTATGGTCATCATGGTTTCTTAAAGTTGGAAATTTTAAATTTTGGTTTGCGGGAGATACAGGTTATAATAAAATCCAGTTTAAGAAAATTGGTGACGACTATGGTCCATTTGACTTAAGTGCGATTCCAATTGGTGCGTATGAGCCTAGATGGTTTATGAAAGATTTTCACGTAAACCCTGAAGAATCGATATCCATTCACAAAGATATTAAATCAAAGAAAAGTATTGGTATGCATTTTGGTACATTTGTACTTACAACTGAACCAGTTTTTGAGCCAATTGAAAAAATAAAAAATATTATTACAAATGATGAAAATTTTGAAGGTGAATTTATGATTCCTGAATCTGGAGTTATCTACTCACTTGACTAAAAATCAGGGATAGATTTAAATATTATCAATTCGTTCTTGCATTGATGAGCGATATTAATAAAACAAAAGTGTCTATTTGCATCAAGCCCCAAATTCTTGGGGTTTTTGATTTTAGAAATCCTTATTTTATGCAAAGGAATCCAACTGAAGTACAAAGGTAAATTTTAAATTTAAATATGAAACTAAATAAAAGTAATCATTTAGGTGTTTTTGTTAATGATATTGAGGAAGCAGAAAATTATTACTCCTCGCTATTTGGTTTTGAACTCTTGTCTAGGGAAAATGAAAAAATTAGCTACAAAAATGGAGACCAATTCTTTTACATCATAAAAAGTAATAACGAAAGTGGAGCAATTATTGAATTTGAGGTTGAGGATATTGAAAAAGTAAAATTATTATTACAAAAAAATGGATGTAAAATATTAAAATGGAATGGGAAAGGTGGAGATTGTTTTGTAAAAGATAAGTATGGAATGATTTTTAATCTTTGGGAGAAATAAAATAAGTTAAACAAATAATAATGGATTTTTAAAATGAACATTGCTAAAAATTATATTAAGATATTATTTGCCTTCTTTCTTTGTATGTCTGTTCATGGAAAACCCAAATTTACTGATAGACAGGTAGCTATGATGATACCTAAATATTTTGCTAGAGATCATAATTCACCAAAGATTACTCGAACAAGAGTATATGGTGAAAATGGGGAAAAAATTCTTCATCTAAATATTGAGGTCAATAGAAATAGATATGAGAATCAAATGGAATATGCTTTATCAGCAATGGCAATCGTTAGTCAACATGCAATGAGGCCCTTTGATACATTTGTGTTAATAATGGAGCAAAATTCGAGGCAATTAAATGATGAAAAGGTTGAGGCTAAAGCCAAATGCACTATTGATCATTTTGTCTTTAAAAGAGTAAAAAGTGACAGATGGATTAATAAATGTTTAAACGTTGAAGAAATATAATTTCAGTTCTATGAAGATTAGATTATTCGTATGATTTTGATTTAATATATTTAGAAATTTTTACTAATGTTCTATACATTATTCAATAACCATTTTTATTTATGGGACATTATAAGTTCAGATATCCTTAAATATTCATTTTTAGCTTTACATAAAGAATTTATATGCGATCTTATATTTTAATATTTTTTTTAATAACTATCTCTGAAGCATCACAAGTTACGTTCATTGTTAATATGGCTCGAGAAACAGTAGTCGCAGGGGATGGAAATTATCCTGCGGTATATGTTTCTGGAGCTAATTTGAATGGTCCTAATGGAATTGAGATGATTAATAATAGTGATGGTACATGGGAGTTAACAATTGAACTTTCACCTGGGGAATATACATACAAATTTAGAAATGGATTTTATGACTACTGGGATAGTCCCGGATGGGAAGGAGATAATGAACTTATTAATGGAGGTTGTGCTTTTGGTGAGTATTTTGACAGATTATTGATTGTAGAGGATAATGATATAACTGAAGGCATTTATTGTTTTGAAAGTTGCGATGAATATTGTAGCGAAGAATCTTCCACTGAATATTCGTTGATTTGGAATGATGAATTTGAAGGGAATGGATCTATTGATACCTCTAAGTGGCATCATCAAACACAATTACCTAATGGTAATAGTTGGTTCAATGGTGAAATACAACATTATACTGATAGATTAGATAATTCATATGTAAGTAATGGAACATTAAAAATAGTTGCAAAAAAAGAAACATATACCAATCAAGGGCATACTAAGGATTATACTTCAGCAAGGCTTAATTCAAAATATGCCTTTACATATGGGAAAATTGAGGCAAGAGCAAAATTGCCTGAAGGAGTTGGTACTTGGCCTGCTATTTGGATGCTAGGTCAAAACATAGATGAATTAGGAGCCTATTGGCAAACGCAGGGATATGGCTCAGCACCATGGCCTCAATGTGGTGAAATTGATATTATGGAACATTGGGGTTCAAATCAAAATTATGTGCAAAGTGCATTGCATACGCCTTCAAGCTATGGGGGTACTATTAACCATGGAGGACAATACATACCTAATGCAACATCTCAGTTTAATCTTTACACGCTGGAATGGAATGAAGAAAAGATGATTTTTAGTGTTAATGGAAATGAACACTATACTTACCAACCAAATAATCAAAATATGGAAACTTGGCCTTTTAATTCACCTCAATTTTTATTGATGAATATTGCTATTGAGCCTGGTATTGAATCAAACTTTATTCAAACCGAATTGGAAATTGACTACATAAGAATTTATGAACAGATAACACTTGAGAATAAGTTAAATACTTTACCTTTACAATTTAAAAATTACCAGAACTTTCCAAATCCATTCAATCCATCCACTATTTTAAAGTATGATTTACCTAAAGATTCATTTGTAGATATAACCGTTTATGATATGCTTGGAAATGTGGTAAATAATCTTGTTAACAAGAGTCAAAATTCTGGCTCTCATTCAGTTCAATGGGATGCCACAAATAATCAAGGCAAATCAGTATCAGCAGGAGTCTACTTATATAAGATGCAAGCAGGTGAATTAAGCAAAACAAAAAAGATGATTTTATTGAAATAATTAGAGACCTATTTGTATTATTTTAACAATAAGGCTTTAAAATCTGTTTTGGTATAGGAATCCATTGATTCTATGCGGTTTTGCACCGAAGCATTTAAAAGAATTTAAAGAATGAAAATTAAAAAATATTATTGCATCCACTGGCTTAATAGCTTTTGTTGGATCTGTAATATTTTTGTCCTACGGGGATTGGGATATGAGTGACTATGACATTTGTTTTGACCTAAGATGTGATTAAATACCTAGTATTCTTTTCTTTAAATATTTTCTCTAGGAGGGGGTTTCATTAAATTTTAAAATGTCAAAATTCAATAAAATTTTATTTATTTTTCTTTTAATAATTTTTGGATGCGAAAATGAAAAAGAATACAACCAAGAACTAATAACTTTTATTAAAGATGTTTCTCCTAAAAATGACTGTGGTTATAAAGTAGCAGTAAAACCTACAATTGATGGAGGTTATATTATTGCTGGTTGCAAAAGCGATAGTGCCTGGCTTATGAAAACAGATCCTTACGGGAATAAAAGCTGGGAGAGGACATATGGATTATTTGATTATTGGGGTAATAGATCTGTTTTCCAAACAAGTGATGAGGGGTTCTTATTTGCAGGTTGGACAGGGTTACTAAAAGTAAATAATAATGGTGAACAGGAATGGATAACAAAAGGTGTTGAAGGTATTGAAAGTAAATACCCTTATTACGAGGATATAATTGAACACAGTAATGGGAATTATTATGCTATTGGAGGACCTGTCACACCTAATAACAACACAAACAACGGAGGGCAGGCAATACTCGTCAAAATAAATAAAATGGGAACAATATTAAAGACAAAGTATTATGGTGGGCAATGCGAAGATGATCTTTTTAGATCTATAATTGAATCAAATGATGGGAAACTAGTAATTGCTGGTGAAAAAGGGCATGGAAATCAATCATTCCCTTGCTCTTTTGATTTTAGATATTATAAAGATATTTATATTTTAAAAACAGGTTTAAATGGTGGAATAATATGGGAGAAAACCTATGGTGGAGATTACTTGGAAAAAGGAGCGGATATTGTTCAAAAAGAATCTGATGGTTATGTTGTCATAGGTGAAAGTTGTGAACATAATTACGACATCTATTCGTGCGATTCTAAAGCTAAAGTTATAATTTTAGATATTGATGAAAATGGTAATAGTTTAAATCAAAATTTTATATCTGGCTTAGAGTTTTATGAAGCTGGATCTAATTTATCTGTTACTAATACAAAAAACGGTGGATTTGTTTTTGTATCGCAACCAAGAAATGGTGGATATACCTGGTTTTATAAATGGGGAGAATTTGAGTCGATTATTGAAAAAAAATCAAATGATGCAGGATATGGAGGAGTGAATATTGAAAGGACTGTTGATGACGGATTTATCGTAAGTACATCCGGTAATATTTTAATTAAAACAGATACTGAATTATCATACTGATTATTAGTATATTTACAAGTTTTTAGTAGTAAATAGCATTGTTATTTTTCACAAAATAATTTAAAAAAAATAACTCCCTCAATTATTAGTCCTTTTTTAGGAATGTTTTATAAAAATTACCTGATAAATCAAATGCAAAAAATTTAAAAGGTTGGTTTAGTCTTTTAATCTATTATTTTAATAATTAACCATTGTTAAGAAATTTGATAAAGGCTAAGCAACATTAAAAACAAAATCGTAACTTTATAAAATTATATTTAATATTAAAAGGAATCTCCATTGACAAAAAAATGCATATTTATTGCTTTATATTTTTCTAGTTTATTTTCACAAATAGACTACAATACTCAAATTCAGCCTATTTTTAATAATAATTGTATTAGCTGTCATAATAATGGAGGTGGATATGCGGGAGGGTTAGACTTATCCTCTTTTTCAGATGTCTTGGAAGGAGGGAACACTGGTAATAACATAATCCCAAATGATCACTCTAATAGTCTTTTATACAATCGAATCACTTTACCAGATCAGAATAACCTTTCAATGCCACAATTTGGTCCTTCACTCCCTGAATCTGATATTAATTTAATTGCTCAATGGATAGATGAAGGTGCTTTGGAAACACCATTTGATGTAGATTGTTATGCAGAGGATGGTACAGAGGGTGTTGAAATCTGGGGCATTTGTTATTCCATAGAAAACACCACCTCATTTGGGTGGGCAATTTCCATACCAGATACAGCAATGTACATTCCTGAAAAGTTATTTAGTTTAATTAACTTGATTACATTAGATATAAACTATTCAAACATTAGCCAGCCGATATCACCTGAGATTGGAACTCTTATTAATTTAACAAGGCTAAACCTTAGTAATAATCAAATTTCAGGAGAAATTCCATCAGAAATCGGAAATTTACTTAATTTGACATCCCTTAATCTTGGTTCAAATCAGCTTTCTGGAAATATCCCAACTGAAATTTTCAATTTATCAAATTTAAGTGGAGGATCAGAGCCCGCTTTTATGGGGACTATTTTTTACGTAGGATTAGACCTTTCAAATAATTTACTCAGCGGGATAATACCAGAGCAGTTAGGTCTTCTAGAAAATTTAAAGTCAGTAGATTTATCCGAGAACCAGCTAACAGGCCTTTTGCCTGAAGGGCTTTATAGTTTAGATAGTCTCCAATCATTAAACTTAAGTAATAACCTTTTGAGTGGCGAAATTTCAATTGACATAGGAAATCTTACTCAACTTGAGGGTGTGACTACTTATGCTCATAACAGTATGACACAGTATGATGCGCTTAACCTATCGAATAACTTTTTTACTGGACTTATACCGGAGAATATCTGTGATTTACCTTTAGATTGGGATGACAACTATATGGAAGAATATCAAGGCTTTGATATATCAAATAATCAATTTTGTTCTCCTTTCCCTAGTTGCATACAACCATTTATAGGTACTCAAGATACTACAAATTGTAGTTCTGAAACATTTTCAATTGAAGGCAGATGGATATTACCCATGTTTGAAGGTGACCCAGGAAACACGATGTACGAGTTCGTTGATGGTTTAAGGTATACCTACTATTGTGGAGATGATAATGGGTGTGATTCAACCTATTGGAATTCATTGGATACCAGTGATGCCCTTCCTACCATAAATCCCTACACAGTAGATGATAATACATTATCCATTGATTTACACTTTGGAAATACAGCGACTTATACTATAAGCTTTAGATGTGATGGCCAAGTGGTTGACTTTTTTTATGATGAGGATGATAATTGGGAAGGCATTCATTCTTCTATGTTTAGGGTAGGATTTGACATTAATGAATGTGAAGAACTTAATTCATACACTATTGATGGAAGATGGCATTGGAGCTATGGAGGATTTACCCTAACACCAAGCACGATGTATGAGTTCCTTGATGGCTTACGATACACCTACTATTGCACGGAAAATCTTGGATGTGATTCGACTTATTGGAATTCATTGGACACCAGTGATGCCATTCCCAATCCAGATTCATATACTTTCATCAATGATACCTTGACATTTGATGGAAGCAGTGAGAGTTTTGTTGATTTTCAATGCAATGGAAAAATAGCCTCATTTGGTGATACTACATATTCATATTTATGGAGAGTTGGTTTGGACGCTAGCGACTGTGAGGAACTACAAATTGAGCAATTAAGTGAAATTATTCCTCCTGAAACATTCAAAGTGAATCAAAACTATCCAAACCCATTTAATCCTATAAC
This sequence comes from uncultured bacterium, assembly GCA_965660855.1. Taxonomy (GTDB): domain Bacteria; phylum Fidelibacterota; class Marinisomatia; order Marinisomatales; family UBA1611; genus JAOLAV01. Next base: position 10,211 of record CBFIBM010000011.1, read on the forward strand.
TATTCTAACCTATGAATTATCAGAAGATGCATATGTATCTATCACTATTTATGATCTACTTGGGAATGTGGTAAAGAACCTTGTTGATACGAGTCAACCATTTGGATATAAAACAGTACAGTGGAATGCTACAAATAACCAAGGCAGCCCAGTATCTGGAGGGGTTTATTTATATAAAATTCAAGCAGGTGGTTTTAGTAAGACAAAAAAAATGATTTTATTAAAATAAATCTAAATAAATTATTACTTATTTAATTCTTCAATACTGTCTTTAAGTAATTGAATAATTTCATCTTTGTCACTTATCTTATTCTTGTCTATTTGAAGTTTAAATCCTTCTTTAGAAGTATCTATTCTAAGGCCTAAATTTTTTTCTGAATTTTCCCCCAAAACTTGAAATGTTTTTATGGAATGTGCTCTCCCTTTTACTGTTAAACTATCGAAGTAATTACAATTGATTTCTTTTTTTATTAAGTTATATGTGTTTTCAGATATTAGGATTTCATTAGAATCTGCTAAAGATTCAAGCCTTGAAGCTAAGTTTACACCATTACCTAGAACTGTATAATCTAATCTATCTAATGAACCAAAGTTACCAACAGTACACATATCAGTATGTATCCCCATTCGAACATCAAGAGATTCAGATACGCCTGCTAATTCCCAGTTTTTCCTGAGTTCCTCTAAAGCTTTTTTCATACTAATAGCCATTGATACACATGAAATAGCGTCTTCTTTAACACCTTTTGATTCTGGATCCCCAAAAAATATCATGATGGCATCTCCAATATACTTGTCTACAGTTCCACCATATTCAATTGCAATATCAGTCATTTTTGTTAAATAACTTGTTATTAATGTAGTAAGTATTTCTGGCTCAAGTTTCTCTGTTATTGTTGTAAAACCTTTTATATCAGAAAAAAATACAGTAAGATTTTTCCTTGAGGTATTAATTGTTACGTCCAATGCACCTGAAAAAATTGAATTATATACTTGAGGTGAAAAATATTTTGATAATTTATTTAAAATTTTTTCTTTATCTTTAGTGTCCGTGATATCTGTACCATATAGTAGATAAAAATTAAATTCATATATTTTTACGAAGTGAAATAGGTAATGTTTTTCACCTATTTCTAATTCAAAAGCTTTTCTTTTATTTGATATTTTATTGAAAATTCTTTTTGGGAGTTTTTCATTTAAACCAATAGATAATTTTTTAATTATATAATTAGATGCTTTGTTGAAATAATTTAATATTCCATTTGAATCTATCCTTAATACAGGGTTGGGATTACTATCTGGAAACTTATCAATAACTTTTTTTGCAGTTATGTTAGTACCATAAATATTTATCATTTCTAGTTCTGATGTATAAATTGCATTAAAATGAAATGTTTGCGTGTTAATGGTAATTTCAAAATTATGTTCATTTGAAATTATCGTTTTTTGAATTTGTTCTTCAATTACACCACTTATCTTTTGATTAAGTTTAAACCCATAATGTTCAATAATCTGTTTTGAAGGATCATTAAAATATTCAAGTATACTTAAGTTTGATATTTGGATAACAGGATTTGGATTCTTATCCGGAAATTTTTTAAGTATATTAATTAGGTTTTTAGTATCATTTTTCATCGAATAATTCCGTTAATGTTTCATTAGTTATATAGTATAATGAATAATTCAAATTTAAAAAAAATTGTTAGTCATATATTTTCAAAAAAATCATTGTCTATTAGATTGATAACTTTTTTATGGGTATTAATTTGTTCTTGGTACTGGATTGGAGACCCAATTAAGTCTGGAAACTTAGCTATATCTGTGTTAATTGGTTCAATGATTATACAGGGTATTTTTGAATGGTTGTTTGATAAAAGTTAACAAAAAATTGCATATTTTGATTCTATTTATATTTTTTAATAATTCTTCAAGCTATTTAAAATGAAATTAGATTTATTTCAAGTGGATGCATTTACTGATAAAGTATTTCAGGGTAACCCTGCTGCTGTTATTCCTCTAGATAAGTGGTTGCCCAATCAAACTATGCAATCCATCGCTCAAGAAAATAATTTATCTGAAACAGCTTTCTTTATCAAAAAAGATTTACATTATGAAATAAAATGGTTCACTCCATTTCGAGAAGTTGATTTATGTGGCCATGCTACATTAGCTGCTGCATTTATTTTGTTCGAGATTTTAGAAATTGATTTAGATAAGATAATATTTAAATCAAGATCGGGTAGGCTGGTTGTTGAAAAAGATGGTAATCTTTTTAGAATGGATTTTCCATCTCAAAAGCCCGAAAAATGTACTCCTCCCAAAATATTAGAAGATGCTTTAGGATTAAAACCTTTGGCTTGTTATTTTAATGAAGATTATGTTGTTATTTTTGAAAATGAGGAGTTAGTTATAAATATTGATCCTAGTTTTCATAAATTAAAAAAGCTCAAATCCAGAGGAGTTATAATTACTGCACCAGGTGTTAAATATGATTTTGTTTCTAGAGCTTTCTTCCCAAGATATGGGATAAACGAGGACCCCGTTACAGGATCTGCTCATACAAAACTAATTCCATACTGGTTTCAAGAAACTGGAAAGTTTAAATATACGGCTAAACAGCTTTCAAAAAGAGGCGGAGAATTATTTTGCGAATATAATAAAGATAGAGTGTTTATTTCTGGTTCTGCAGTTCTGTATATGAATGGAAAGTTAGAAATATAACTTGATAATATTTAACAAGAAATGGATATACTAGAATTATCAAAATATAAAAATATAGATTTAAGGTCTGAGCATGAATTTAGAAAAAGTACAATACCTGGTAGCATAAATTTACCTATTTTAAGAGATCCAGAATTCGAGTCCATCGGCAAAGAGTATAAAGCCAAAGGACAAAAAGCAGCTTTAGAGTTAGGTTTGCAAATCGTCTCAGGAGATGTGAAAAATAGAAGAATATCCAAATGGAATAAGCATATTAAATCAAATAATGGATGTTTCATATTTTGTTATAGGGGAGGGCTTCGATCAGAGATTGCTAAACAATGGCTTTTAAATGAAAATATGTCTGTGGAAAGAATTAAAGGAGGATATAAAAAGGTTAGAGGTATAATTTTAGAAAAATTTCAAAGTCATTCTTTTTACAAAAAAAAATGGATGATCCTAGGGGGATTAACTGGATCAGGCAAAACAATTTTGTTAAATAAGTTTAAAAACTCAATTGATATAGAGGGTATTGCAAACCACAGAGGTTCTGCATTTGGAAGGACAAGCACTGTTCAAGATACATGCGCAAATTTTGAAAATAATTTACTATTTGCATATATAAATAATAGTGCCCCAATTATTTTATTTGAAGATGAAAGTCGGACTATAGGTAAAGCTACTCTACCAAACAATTGGTATACAAAAATGCAAACCTCTAACCTTATCATACTGGATGTTAGCATGGAAGAAAGAGTTGAAAATATATTAGAAGAATATATTGTATTCGCTCTTAAAGGTTCTTACGATCAAAAATCACTAAAGATAAAATACACAAGTGCCTTAGAAAAAATTCAAAAGAGACTTGGTGGTGTTTTGTATAAAAAAATACGTCTAAAAATGGAAGGAGCATTTAATAATTCTTCTTTAGAAGAGCATAGAGAATGGATCTTTCATCTACTTTATTATTATTATGATCCAATGTATAATCACAAACTTGAAAAAAGAAAAAATTATATAGTTCATCGAGGCGATTATAAATCATGTAATAATTATATAGAGTCTAATAGTTAAAGTCTAATTCATATAATGAATGATGAAATAAAAAAGTATAAAAAGTTAGTATGGGGTGAAAATAAACATTCACTATTGAATTACTGCTTCCGGGCACCAGATAATATCGATGAGAGTAAAAAATACCCATTAATTTTATTCCTTCATGGAGCTGGTGGACGTGGATCAGATAATTCGGAACAACTTTATGATGCTGGAAGTTTAGATGCTTTTAAAAAGCAATCAATTTTTTCATACCATCAAACATATTTAGTAGCTCCTCAAGTACCCGAAAATAAAAAATGGGTAAATATTGATTGGCATTCACTTGAACATGAGATGCCTTTAATTACGGAAACAATGAAATTAACGCTTGAATTATTAGAGAGTGTTTTAGAAGATAAAAATAATAAAATTGATAAAACTAGAATTTATGTTTTAGGTATATCAATGGGTGGGTATGGTGTTTGGGACATAGTTCAAAGGAGACCTTATATGTTTGCTGCGGCGGTTCCTATATGCGGTGGAGGCGACATCTCTCTATGCCCCATAATCTCACATGTACCCATATGGGCTTGGCATGGTGATTGTGATGATGTAATTGATGTTTCGAGATCTAAATCAATGTTTAATGAATTAAAAAAAGAAGGTAGTGATATAATCTACTCTGAAATAAAAGGTAGGGGACATGATGTTTGGATCGATGTTTGGAACTCTGTAGAATTATGGAAATGGCTTTTTTCAAAAAAACTAACAAACAAAAAAAATAATGAATAAAAAATCAAAATTATCTTTTGCCCCAGTGATTGTCTATATAGGAATAATTATTTTCGTACTTGTTATGCTTAAAATTTTCAATTGAAAATAAAAACCATTTATTTATAAAATTAAAAATTAGAATTTTGGGAATTATAATTTATGTTTAAAGCAATAATTATTGGTGCAACCGGAGCTACGGGTAGGCAGCTTTTAAAAAAATTATTAAACAATAAGAAATGTGATCAAATAATAACAATAGGAAGAAAATCCTCTTTAAATAATCAACGACACTCAAAATTAAAAGATATCATTTTACCTAATCTTAAGAACTTATCCTCTACTAAGCAGTTCTGGTCAGGAAACGATGTCTTTTTTAATTGTATTGGTACTACAAGAAAGATTGCTGGTAGTGCAAAAGAATTTTTTAACGTTGAAGTTGGGATATCATCTGAAGCTGCAAAAATGGCTTTCAAAGCTAAAATTCCACATGTATCATTAATATCAGCTGCGGGTGTAGATGCAAATATTTGGGCAAAAGAATGGATTCATCCATTATTTTATATGAAAACTATGGGTAAAAAAGAAAATACAATTTTGAAAGATTATACTTTCCAAAATATTACTATTTTTAAACCAGGTATGTTGTTAAGATTACAAAAAAAACAATCTTGGATAGAAAACTTTTTAGAATCTATAGGTTCCGGATTAAGAGTCGATTTATTAGCAGATGCTATGATGTTAAATGCTGAAAAATTAAAATTAGATTCTAATCAGAAATCTATTAATTTTTTTAAAGGCAATAAGGAAATTAAAGAATATTTAGATAATATCTAGAAAAGGAAACCAAATGTCAAAAAAAACATCAAGTAGTGACCCAACATCAGCAGCATATGAGAGTGCTGTTAAACAACTAGGTCTAAAACCAAATATTGCTCGCGCGCTGGAAATGCCAGACAGAGAGTTATCTGTGGAGGTTCCTTTTCGATTAGATAATGGTGAATTGGAAAGTGTTGTAGGCTATCGTGTACAGCATAATAATACACGAGGACCGTTCAAAGGAGGTATACGCTATCATCATCACGTTGATATTGAAGAGGTTAGATCTCTTGCTACTCTAATGACATGGAAAACCTCTTTAGTTGATATTCCTTATGGAGGAGGTAAAGGAGGTATATCTGTAGATCCTTCAAAATATAGTAAAACTGAATTAGAAAGGATGTCCAGAAAATTTTTCAGAGCCATTGATCCAATCATTGGTCCGAATATTGATATCCCTGCTCCAGATGTTAATACTACAGCTCAAGTTATGAGTTGGTTTATGGATGAATATAGTCAATCACATGGTTATACGCCTGCTATCGTAACTGGTAAACCATTAGAACTAGGAGGTTCAGAAGGAAGAGAAGCCGCTACGGGCAGAGGAACAGCAATTATAACTAGAGAAACAGCTAAAAAATGGAACATAAATTTAAAAGGTGCAAAAGTTGTTGTTCAAGGATTTGGGAATGTTGGCTCTTATGCAGCAAAATTTCTTAATGAATATGGAGCAAAAATTATAGCAGTAAGTGATGTCTCCGGTGGATTATATGATCCAGAAGGTTTAGATATACCAACCTTATTTGACTATAATTATGAAAATAAAACCATAGATGGATTTGATCAAGGAACTAAGATTACAAATGAAAAACTATTAGCTCTAGAATGTGATTTTTTAATTCCTGCTGCCTTGGGAAGCGCGATTAACGATCAGAATGTTGATTCTATAAATTGTAAGGTTATAATTGAAGCAGCGAATGGGCCTGTCACAGGTGGAGCCGCAACTAAACTTTGGAATAGGAAAATAGCAATAATTCCAGATATTTTAACCAATGCTGGAGGTGTAACAGTTTCTTATTTTGAGTGGGTTCAAAACCTACAACAATTTAAATGGACAGAAGAAGATGTAAATCAGCGCCTTGAAGATAAAATGGTAAATGCTTTTAATGAAGTCTATGAAATCAAAAAAAATAAAAAAGTTCCAATGAGAATAGCTTCATTTATGGTCGCAATTGACAGGGTCTATAGATCCTACCTTTTAAGAGAAGGTTAAGACCTCTTTTGGAAAATAAAAGTGAAAGAATAAAATTGTATACTGATGGTGCATGCAAAGGAAATCCAGGTATTGGTGGTTGGGGTGTTTTAGTCAAAGCAAAAAATCTAAAGAAAGAGTTATGTGGTTTTTCAGAAAACACTACAAATAATCGTATGGAGTTAGTTGCTGTAATAGAAGGATTAAAATTCATCAAACAAAATATGGAAATTATAATTACGACTGATTCACAATATGTAAAAAATGGAATTAATCAGTGGATCATCAATTGGAAAAAAAACGGGTGGAAAACAGCTTCAAAAAAACCTGTTAAGAATAAAGATCTATGGGTTGAGCTTGATAGTTTAGTACAAAATAAAAAGATTGAATGGAAATGGGTAAGAGGGCATTCTGGACATCCTGAAAATGAAAAAGCAGACCAACTTGCAAATGAAGCAATTGAGAATAGTTATGATAAATAATCTTGTATACAAGTAATTACATATGATAATTTTATTAAAAATAAACTTTAGATGATAATTCAATACATCAAACTATTTATTAATGAAATATGGTCCCTGACCGTAATGATGGCACCATATCTTTTGCTAGGAATGCTATTTTCTGGTTTAATATCAATGTTTATTGATAAAGGAATCGTTCTAAAGCACATTGGAGCAAAAAATTTTAAATCTATTTTTAAATCTACTATTTTTGGCGTTCCACTTCCATTGTGCTCTTGTGGTGTTATTCCCGTGGCTGCGACATTAAAAGAATCTGGTGCATCAAAAGGTGCAACGATTGCATTTCTTGTTTCTACACCTCAGACTGGTTTTGATAGTATATTTTTGACATATGGAATGCTTGGCCCAGTTTTCGCAATATATAGACCTTTTGCAGCATTAATATCAGGTCTTTTGAGCGGATTGTTTATAAATAAATATGATGAAGATGACCATCACCACCCTAAAAATAATAATAATGAAATTAAAAATTTTGAATTTGCAGTTAGATTAAAAAATGGAATTATTTACGGATTTTATACTCTTCCTAAAGATATTGTGGTCCCATTACTACAAGGAATTTTAGTTGCTGGTGTAATATCTATATTAATTCCACCAGGGTTGGTAGCTGAGATATTTTCTTCAAAATCAAATTTTATGTATTTAGTAATGCTTGTGGTTTCCTTGCCTTTGTATGTTTGTGCTACTGCCTCAATACCCATTGGGTTGGCTCTTATGTCAAAAGGACTTAGCGCTGGTGCAGTGTTTGTGTTTTTAATGGCAGGTCCAGCTACGAATGCTGCTTCAATAAATATAGTGAAAAATATTTTAGGCAAGAAAACAATGTATTATTATTTGGCACTGATATCATCGACCGCAATAATATTTGGTTTTATTTTAGATTCATTTACATCAATTTCGCATCAAGACTTAATACACCAAGACCATATACATTTAATGGATAGTATTGGATCGATTGTCTTAACAATTGTTTTTCTACTGATTTTAATCCATTCATATTTTTTTAATTATGGAGGAAATACCGTGAGCGAAAAAAATAAAAGTCAATCCTTAGAGTCTAATGATGAAATAGTTATAAATGTTCAAGGTATGACATGTAGTCATTGTAAAGAAAGTGTTGAGTCTGCTGTATCTAGTTGTAAAGGAGTTGTTGAAACATTGGTTGATTTACCATCTGGAAATGTAAAAATAATTGGTGCTGGTTATAAGAAAGATGATATAGAAGCAAAAATAATAAATAGAGGCTTTACAATATCTTCTTGAACATTTGTGTTTAATCTTAAAAGGATTATCAATTAAAAGGTTTCAATATTACCTTATTTTTATAATTTCATTTTTTTTAAATGCTCAAAATAATACTCTAGATTTCTATTATACTCACTCATCTCTTTTTTTCTTTGAAGCAATTGAAAATGGAGAAGTTTCAGGTATTACATGGAACCCTAATACTGAAAAATTCCTTTTAATTAATGATGAAAATGGGCTTATTTGGGAAGCTGATACAAATTTAAGTGTAATTCGAATCATAACAGGGGCTAATTTTGGTGATACTGAAGATATAATATATTTTAATTATGATAGTTATGGTATTATAACTGAAGCGGGCAAGCTTTATATAGGTGATATAACAGACGGGAACAATAATTACCATATCAATGTAAGTGACTTCCAAGAGATTTCGTTCACAAACCATAATGGTAATAGTGGACCTGAAGGCATTGCTTATGATGGGCTCACAGAAATGATTTACATTGCAAAAGAAAAGAATCCCATGGAGATCTATCGTTTCCAATTGCCAACAAGCCATAATGATATAACAATTGACCCAGAAATACCATTTGATGCTCAATCAATTTTTGCAAATACTTTAGATGATATTTCTGCAATACTTTTTGATGAAAGAATTCAACGATTATTAGTGCTAAGTGAAGATTCAAATAAAATTATTGATGTTGAACCAGAAAATGGGACTATTAAAGGATTTTATGATTTAGAAAATGATCATCAATATGAAGGAATATCTTTTTTAGATAAAAATTATAATTTAGTTATTGGTTGAGAACCAAATTTTTATTTAAAAGTATTTAGAAACTGTCAATCCGAAATTATAAATTTATCTTTTAATTTAATTTGCGTATTAGATAGTATATTAACGAATGATGAACATTGCTTTTTAGATTTAAATTATGGTCAAACAACTGATATATTTGATACGCTGATTGCAATAGACTTACAAAACGGTTTTAACTACTATAATTGTTCAGACTAAAATAGATCAGGTAGGTATAATTTTTGAAACAAATAAAAATGATTAAATTTGAAGAATTATTAAATTATTTATTTATAGGTTAAACTATATTATTAAATAATTCTTACTAAACAGCTTGATTAATTTTTAACTAAACTAAATTAAAGAGTATACATTATGTCAAAAAATATAAGTTCTGAAATGATTGATGATTTTCATGGAGAAATAAACAAAGATAATCATCTAAAAGTTATAAGAAATGCCGGTGTTAGGAATGAATTAACAGAATTAGCTATGGACTGGGATTCTTTTCGAAAAATTGACCACTCTTTTTCAGATGTAGTCGAGGGTGAGATGCCTGCCACTAATCAAAAATCTAGTGGCAGATGTTGGGGTTTTGCAGGTTTAAATTTATTTAGAGTTCATTTAGGTAGAAAATATAACTTGAAAGATTTCCAATTCTCTCAAAGTTATTTTATGTTTTGGGATAAATTGGAAAAGTCAAATTATTTCCTCGAATCTATCCTTCAAACATTAGATAAGGACTGGAATAGTAGAATCCTTATGCATTTACTATCGGACCCAATTCAAGATGGAGGGCAATGGGATATGTGGGTAAATTTGGTCGAAAAATATGGAGTTGTTCCACAATCAGAGATGTCAGAATCATTTTCCTCCAGTCAGTCTGCTCGGATGAATAAAATGATCACCCGGAAACTTAGAGAAAATGCAAAAATCTTAAGATCAAAAGCATCAAAAAATTCTGATGCTACTTCTTTGAACAAAATAAAAAATGGAATGCTTAAGGATATTTACAAAATGCTTACGGTTCATTTAGGTACTCCTCCAAAAAAGTTTAATTGGCAGACAAGAGACAAAAAGAATAACTTCATTCGTTTTAAAAATGAAACACCTCAATCTTTTTTTAAAAATCATGTAGGGTTAAAACTAGATGAATATATATGCTTGATTAATTGCCCAATGTCAGACAAAGACTATAATAAAGTTTATACTGTTGAATTCCTAGGGAATGTTATTGAAGGGAAAAAAATAAGGTATCTTAATGTTACAAGTGGTGAAATGAAACAAGCTGCAATCTCATCCATCAAGGTTAATGAGCCAGTATGGTTTGGTTGTGATGTTGGAAAATTCTTTCATCGTGATCTAGGAGTTATGGATACAAATTTATTTGACTTCAATTCTTTTTATGGAATCAATTTTGGTATGGATAAAGGTTCTAGGCTAGAATATGGAGATAGTCAAATGACACACGCTATGTTATTTACTGGTGTGGATTTAGATTCTGAAAACTCTGCTAAAAAATGGCGTGTAGAAAATAGCTGGGGTACAAAAGGTGGTGACAAAGGCTATCATATCATGTCTGATAATTGGTTTGATGAATATAATTACGAGGTAGTTATTCATAAATCCCATGTCTCAAAAGAATTACAAGAATTATTTCAAAAAAGTGATGCAATACCTTTAAAGCCTTGGGATCCAATGGGAGCTTTAGCAAAGTAAATCTTATCAACTCCGAAAATTAGAAGGAGATTAAATATGTCCGAGAAAAAAGAATTTAAAAAAAAATACGAGAATAAGCTCAAAGAAGCTCAAATAGAATTAGTAAAACTACAAGATTATGTAATACAAAATGGTGGAAAAATTGCTATAATCTTTGAAGGGAGGGATGCTGCAGGTAAAGGAGGAACAATTAAAAGACTTACGGAAAAACTAAATCCTCGTTATTGTAAAATTGTTGCTTTAGCAGCTCCAAATGAAAAAGAAAAATCACAATGGTATTACCAAAGATATATACCTTATCTTCCTTCTGCTGGTGAAATAGTAATTTTTGATAGAAGTTGGTATAATCGAGGTGGAGTAGAAAAAGTAATGGGCTTTTGTAGTGAAAAAGAATACATCGATTTTTTGCAATCTTGTCCAGAATTTGAGAGAATGATAATTAATTCAGGTACACAATTAGTGAAATATTGGTTTTCAGTTAGTGCGGAAGAACAAATGAGAAGATTTAAAGCGCGTGCTGAGGACCCAACTAAAGGATGGAAACTAAGTCCTATGGATTTAGAATCAGTAAACCGGTGGGATGATTATTCTAGAGCAAAAGACAATATGTTTGAGCATACAGACACACCAAATTCTCCATGGTTTGTTGTTGAGTCAGACGATAAGAAAAAAGCAAGAATTAATTGTATTAGTCACTTTTTAGATTCTGTTTATTATGAAGAAGTTGACTCGCCTGAAGTTATACTTCCTAATAGAGTACAACAAAAAGATTATAAAAGACCTCCAAGGTCAATTTATAAATATGTACCTGATGTCATATAATTGATGAGGTTTTAAACGTAATCAATCATTTATATTAGTGCCCTAATAAAATAAAGTTTTGTCAACAAACATTAATATAGCGTTTTTCATTTTTTCGTTACTTTACTTATCTTGTAATGGCGATGATATAGATACATCTCCTCCATCCGTTTTTTTAACAAATCCTACAGAGTTTAGTACTGTTTCTCAAGAATTTTTGGTAACAGGGAATGCAAGTGATAATGATTCTATCAAATTTGTAGAACTTTATATTGATACTCTTTCTAGTGGAATTATTGATACTATTCCTCCTTATGAATTTTTATGGAATACTACAGTCTTTTTGGATAGCTCAATTCATGCAATTTCACTCTATGCCGAAGATATAAATGAGAACGGTACTAAAAGTATTCCTATTGAAGTATTGATTGATAATAGTAATTCAAACCCTCAGGGAGTTACAATACAAAGTATTGAATATTCGGAAATAAATATGGAAATTTTATTTAAAGGTTCTAAAGAAATAGATTTTAGTAATTATGAACTTTTATCATCAGATACCGAAAATGGTTTAAAAACTTCCCTAAGTTTAAAATCTGAAATAAATGATACAATATTTAATATAACAAATTTTAATCCTACTATTCCAACGTGGTATTTTATAAAAGTTACAGATTTGTATGGATATTCAACAACAGGACCTGGATATTATGTCATTGATTCTCCTCCTCAACCCGTTTTGTTAATGCCTATTTCTTTCGATGGAGACTCGTTTGATATAAGTTGGTCGATTAATGATGAGAAAGACTTTTTTTCATATTCAATTTTTCAATCTTCAAATCAAGACATGGAAAATGAAGTAAAAATTTATGAGTATGATCAACCTAATATAAATGAATACAATCTCCAAGAGATCCCTTTAAATCAATACCTATATTATCAAATTGAAATAGCAGATTTTTGGGGATTAAAATCTAGAAGTAATATTGAAAAAGGGACTTCATGGTTCTTATTTGAAAATCAATATGGAGCAGCAAATCATAATTTTGGCCGTTCAATTATAGAACTATCTGATGGGGGATATGTTTGCGTAGGTAACAGTAGTACATCAGGAAATGAATTTGGTGATCTTTTATTAATAAAAATTGATAAATCGGGAGGAGAGCAATGGATTCATAATTTATCTTTTAGCCCTTCTGACAGGGCAAATATGTTAATTGAAAGCTCAGATTCTGGAATAATCATTGTTGGGAATACAGTTTCAATTATTAATGGAAGCAAGGATATTTTAATCTTAAAAACTAATCAATCTGGTCATGTTGAATGGCATAATAATTATGGAAATGATGAAGATCAAGAAGCACACTATATTCATTTATTAAATGATAATAGTTACATTATTTGTGGACAATCAGTTGAGCAAAATACTGGATTTAATGAGTTATTACTCATGAAAGTAGACTTGGACGGTACAGAAGTTTGGAGTAAAACTTATGGTGGAAATGGAGATGATTTTGGGTATTCAATAATTGAAGAAAACGATGGTTCAATACTTGTAACTGGTATGACAAAGTCATTTGGTGATTTAAATGGAGATGCATGGTTATTAAAAATTGATATCAATGGTAATGAAGTTTGGAATAAAACATATGGTGGTAGTGGCATAGATCTCTCAAGACATTTTATAAGTACTTCAGATGGTTATATAATGATTGGAAATACAACCTCTTATGGCAGTGGGAATAATGATATTTTTTTAATCAAAGTGGATTTAGAAGGTAATCAACAATGGAGTAATACATTTGGTGGAATAGGTACAGATATTGGACGTAAAATAATAAATTGCAATAATAACGGTTTTGCATTGATTGGTTATACAGATTCTTATGGTGAGGGAAATAACTTTAATAATTGGTTGATAAAAATTGATGAATTAGGAAATCTAATTTGGGATAAAACTTTTGGAGGTGATGGAAATGATAGAGCATTGTCTGGAATAAAAACATCTGATAATGGTTTTATTCTATCCGGATTTAGTGATTCAAATTCAAGTGATTTACCAAATGTTTTTATAGTAAAAACAGATGAGAATGGAAATATTAAGTAAGATAAAAATGGGGCATAACATCACATTTGAGGCAAGTGAATTAATTTAATTATGCCCCCTTTTTCTACATACCAAACGCACTAAAAAAAAGTACATTCATAATTTAATACGGCTCTTACCTTCAATTCTCTTAATAAAGAACTCATAGGAGTGATTGGAATCACACTATATTAATCTTTAAGCCTACCTAGTCTGCGATATTTTTCTTTATATTTGATTAACAAATTCTTTTGACGATCAGATAAATCTAGCTCTTTTCCTCTAATGTAAGCTTTAATTGGATTTGTGTTTTGTAGTAAGGGCTCTGTCTCAGAAATAAAAAAAGTAGCATCTTTACCGGGCTCTAAAGATCCAATAGATTCATCAACTCCTAAAATCTCAGCTGCAGAAAGTGTAATTGATCTGAGGGCTTCATCTTTATCTAAGCCCCATGAATATGCTTTCATGGCTTCATCTGGTAAAGTTCTTACATGTCCATCCATTGGATATCCAGGTTCAAGTGATATACAAAATCTTACTCCTGCTTTATGAAGTAAGGCAGGTAGTTTATATGGTGTATGAATTGGCTCATATCTTCTAGAAGGAACTTTCTGTACGCCTAATAAAATAATAGGCACATTATTATTGACAAAAATTTGTGGGTTAACCCAAGCATCATCTCCACCTACAATAACAATATTTAATTCATGTTTATTTGACCAATTTATTGCGGCTTCTATCTGTCTTATATCATATGCTTTGATATGAATTGGTTCCTGAAAAATAATAAATGGGATCATTGATTCTAGCCTGAGGTCTGATTTTTGCTTATGCTCTGCTTTTCTTTCTTTAGCATTTTTTCTATGATGATATGATTTAACATTAAGTACTAATTCATCTAGTTTTCTTATAGTTTCCAAATAAATAGTTTTTTGATTTTTTTCACCTTTTTTTAATTTTTTATTATAATTGATATACATGTTAGGCCAGTTCAAATGTAGTGCAGCTGGATGTTTTATCGTCGCATCTTCCCAGGTCCAACCATCTAATGCCATTACGGAAGATTGACCTGGAATAAGACCTGATGCAGGTACTGAGTTAATAGTTAGAATACCATTTGACCTAGTTATGGGTATTAAATCAGAATCAGTATTATATGTAACATTTGCACGAACATTTGGGTTGATTTCACCTATCTCTGAATGATCATTTGTTTGTTTTACAGCAGATATCTCTGTAAGTCCTATACGAGTGTAGGCTGCAATAAATCCTGGAACAACATGTTTGCCATAGATGTCATATATATCTGTTTCAGGAGAAGGTTTTATCATTTGATCTATTGTGATAATTCTACCTTCAGAAAAAAGTATATCAGTTTCTTCTAAGGTACCATTTGAAACAGTGTGTAATGTACCGCCTCTTAAAAGTATTGGTCTCTTCTGATCTGCAGCAGGAATTTGATTGTTGGAGTATAAATTTGGAAAAATAAGTAAAAATATAATAATTCTCATTGTGACTCCCATGTTGATAATTGATCATCTGATAAATCACAATTATGTCCAGAAGTCTTCGATTTATTATCTGGAGCCATGCTCTCTTTTGATCCACGCGGTGAAAGTAATATACGACTAATTATATCATTTCTTAACTTTTTATCCCTTTCTTCTAGTTCTAGGTTTTCATCAATTGACCAATATCTTTTTCCATCTATCCATGTCTCAAGTACTTTAGAATAAATGGATAAAGGGTTGCCATCCCACAAAACAAAATCAGCATCTTTTCCCTCCTCTAATGAACCAACCCATTGGTCTATTTGTAATTGCTTAGCAGGGTTAATGGTAACAAAATTTAATGCTTCTTCTTCTGAAAGATTTCCATATTTAATTGCCTTGGCTGCCTCAGTATTTAATCTTCTTGCTAGTTCAGCATCATCAGAATTAAAAGACACTAAGACATTATTTTTTGCCATTAAAGATCCATTGTGAGGTATTGCATCAATGACTTCATATTTATATTGCCACCAATCTGAAAATGTTGATGCACCGGCTCCATGTTCTGCAATTCTGTCTGCGACTTTATATCCTTCTAAAACATGTTGAAAGGTTGAAATCCTAAATCCAAAATCTTCTGCTATTCTTGTCAACATCAATATTTCATCTTGTCTATATGAATGGCAATGAACAAGTCTTTCTCCTGTTAAAATTTCAGAAAGTGCTTCCAATTCTAGATCAATTCTAGGTGGAGCAAGTTTTCGATGAGCTTTGGAATTTCGTCTGTATGTTTTTTGTGCATGTGAATAGTCTTGAGCAGCTCTGAATGAATCTCTAATAATTTGCTCAACGCCCATTCTTGTTTGTGGATAACGATCTGAACCACTCCAATTAGCTTGTTTTACATTTTCACCAAGTGCGAATTTTATCCCTTGAGGTGCTTCTTTAAATAGCAGTTCATTTGGCCCTAAACCCCATCTCAATTTTATAACTGCATTTTGTCCTCCAATAGGGTTAGCAGAGCCATGAAGGATATTTGCAGTAGTGAGACCTCCTGCAAGTTGACGATAAATATTGATATCATCCGCGAAAAGGACATCTTTAATTCGTACTTCCGCGGTAACAGATTGGGATCCTTCATTAATCGAAGAAGCAGCTGAATGGCTGTGGCAATCTATTAAACCAGGTGTAAGATGTTTATTTGTGCCATCAATAATTAATGCACTTCCCATTGGAACACTTATGTCCGGCGCAATTTTATCTATTTTCCCGTTTACAAATAAGATATCCCAATCTATAAGTTTGCCTTTTGGTCCTGACGTCCAAATGGTAATATCATTTATTAGAATTGCATTTGGGTTAAGTAATTCCAGGGATGAACCATAACTACCAGATGGAAAATACAGAGGAATATTACTTTGGACTTCTTTAACACGATTTACTTTTCCATCCTCTTTAATTTTTTTAAATGAAAAACTATATTTATTATTTTCAATATCTGATACATCACCAATGATCTTTTTGGGTGTTATATTTCCCTCAAAGAAGAGTGGGTCTTGAAATTCAAAGGCTTGTATTGAAAATGAAATTTTGTTCTCAATTATTTCTAGGTTTATCGTTTCAGAGACTTCTCCTTTATAATCAAATGTACCCTTCATCTTACCATAATCAGGCATTTCTGAATTATTATTTTTAGCAAATGTAAAGTCATAATCCTGCTCATTAAACCTGAGAACCCACTTCCCTTTGATGTCAAATTTGAATTTTGGTGCTAAGTATTTTTCTTTTCCTGATAGCCAAACTGAAGTCACGCGTGATTTTGGATTAAAATAGTCACCATCCGTGACTACTAAATTTGCCATAAATCCTGTTTGAATTTTTCCAATAAATTTTTCGACACCCATTGCTTCAGCAGGGAAGGTTGTAAGTGATGCAAGCAGAATATCTTTTGAAAGACCTCTATCGCTGACTCGTTGAAGATTTTTTCTAAAGTCTTTTTCACTTTTATATGTTGTAAGACTAAATGTCATACCAGAATCATATATCTTTTTTAAATTATCTGGAGCCATCTCCCAATGTTGTAATTTTTCTGTTGAGTATTGCATTGCATCATAGGGATTTGACACTTTTGGTGACTTTGGAAAATTCAATGGTACGATAATAAAAGGTTTTTGATCTTTAATTTCACGTAGTCTACGGTATTCGTAACCACTACTAAGTATCCATGGTTTTAAATTAAATTCCTTAGCGATATTTAATGATCGAATAGCAGAGTGCTCTTCTTTAGTAATGAATAATGTGGGTTTTTTATCTTCTATATTTTTTCCTAATATTTCCAATGATTTATTTTTATGTAGAGGTTTATTTAATTCAGGAAAGTTATTTATTATTGCATTCGATTTTACATACCAATTTGCATCGAGGAATGTTTGTCTCAATAATGCAATAACTCCTAGAAGTGAATTTGGATAAATCTTGTCAGACCATTTTGATGTTTTATATTCAATTACTTGAGCTACATCTTGAGATAATGAGTTGTAATTTTCATCCAATAAAATAAGGTCAGATGTTCCTTTTATAATTCCTTTTTCAGGCACTATATGTGCAGCGGTTATTCCAAGAGAGTGTAAGTGGTTCAAATCTTTTTCTTTAATGTCTAAATCATTTTTAGCTCTGTATTCTGCATTTATATTTTTATTCCAATGACTACTCGAAGGCTTTTTCTCTTTACTTTTTTTTACCTCATACCAAGAATCAATAAAACCTGGGTATATATAGGAACCTTCCATATCAATTTCATATGCATCTAATGGTATTTTTATATATCTTCCTATTTTATCAATTTTTCCATCTCGAATTATAATAGTACAATCTTTTATAGAGTCACCAGGTTCAGTATGCACTAGTGCATTGGTCAAAGCCCAAACCATTGGATTATTTTCTTTTAAGCCAACAGAGGGTTTTGTTTGACCTAGAATTAAAGAAAACAACAAAAAATAAATTACCCTTAATAGCATTAAAAATTTGGCCCCTTTAATTGATTATCATCTATAAAATTAGTCACGTAATTATAAGTATCCTCTATATTATCTGTGATTACAAATAAATCAAGATCAGTTTTGGAAATAGTACCTATTTCAACTAAATAATCCCAATTAACTACATTCTCCCAGAATTCTTTCCCATACAATACTATTGGAAGACGCTTTTTAATTTTTCCTGTTTGTATCAATGTAAGAACTTCCATTAGTTCATCAAGAGTTCCAAATCCTCCAGGCCAAACAATAATCGCTTTGGCTAGATACACAAACCAAAATTTACGCATAAAAAAGTAATGGAATTTCATATTCAAACCTTCAGAAATCCACTGATTACCTGAATCTTCAAAAGGTAAAGATATTGTAAGTCCAATATTTTTCCCCCCTACTCCTGCTGCACCTTTGTTGGCTGCTTCCATTATACCAGGACCTCCCCCCGAACAAACTATATAATGTTCATTCTCAGGTTTTAGTTCTTTGCTCCATAACGTCAATTTAGCTGCAAGTTTAGTCGCTTCTTCATAGTAATGACTCATTTTTAGGTCTATTTCCAATTGTTTTATATCTTTTTTACCATCTTTTTTTGCTGATTTAAGATTCTTTAGTGCAATTTCTCGTGGTTTTAATCTCGCTGATCCAAAAAATACTATAGTATCATTAATGTTATTCTTACTTATTCTTTCTAATGGACCATAATACTCTGATAAAATTCTTACAGATCTGCCAGATGAGCCTGAAAGAAAGTCAGTATTGTAATAAAACCTATTTTTTTTTATGTATTTTTTCATTTATTTTTTTCTTTTTATTATATGATTAAAAGTAAAGTAATTATTAATACAAAGAAATAAATCTTTCTAATATAATTTGTTGATTAGAAGAAATCAAAAATAGTATTTTTGAATGATGATAAAAGACTACATAGTATACCTGATATTGTTATTATTAATTTCTTGTAAATTAAACCCTCCTCCTAAATTGATTAAATTACCACCAACAAAAAAAACAGAATTAAATCAAAAAGAAACTATATTTACACTTGGTTATATGTCCGGTTATGATATTTGGGAATTTTTAAGGGAGAAACCATCTCAGGGAGATGTAATTGAAACTTTCGGATTACCTGATTCAGTTTGGTTAGATGATCTACAATCAACAAAGTTTCTATATTATTTTATTTCAGATATACAAGATTACAATACTATAGAGATTAGTACATCAACTGATAGCGTATCAGGATTTGAGTGGGATTGAAATATGAAAAATAAAAATAATTTAAATTATAGTGATTACTTGAAATTAGATAGTTTGCTAAATAGTCAAGATTTAATGAGCGAAAAAAATGGGCAAAAAGCTCACGATGAAATGTTATTTATCATAGTTCATCAAACTTATGAACTATGGTTTAAACAGATAATTCATGAGATTGATTTAGTTCTAAAATTATTTTCTCAAAAAACTATTGACGAATCTGATGTTAGTAACGCAGTTCGACATTTAAACAGAATAATCGAAATTCAAAAACTTCTTATAGATCAAATAAGAGTTTTAGAAACTATGACAGCAATGGATTTTCTTGAATTTAGAGATCATCTCTTTCCATCATCTGGCTTCCAAAGCTCACAATTTCGTCTAATTGAAAATAAATTTGGTCTCAAAAAAGATTTAAGAGTTAGCTACGGAAACAAAGATTATAAAGAAGTATTAAAAAAAAATGACAAGTTATTAATTGAGAAATCTGAAAATAGTAAATCAATGTTTGAATTGCTTGAAGATTGGTTAGAAAGGACACCCTTTTTGTCATTTGAAGGATTTGACTTCTGGAAAAAATATAGTGATACCATTTCGGATATACTTAAAAAAGAAGAACACTTAATTAAGAATAAGCCTAATCAAACTGCGAATGAGTTAGAGTCTAATTTAAAATCTCACAAGATTACTGTTTCATCATTTCAAGCATTTATTAATGCTGAAAAGCACGAGGACCTTATAAGAAGAGGTGAAAAAAGGTTATCTCATAAGTCTACAAAAGCCGCATTACTTATTTTTTTATATCGCGATGAGCCAATATTACATTCACCATTTAATTTATTATCAAGATTAATGGATATTGATGAATTATTCACAACATGGAGGCAGCGACATGCAATTATGGTGCATAGGATGATTGGTGGTAAAATTGGTACAGGTGGCTCAAGTGGGCATAAATATTTAAAATCAACTTCAGATAAACATAAGGTTTTTTCTGATTTATCAGATCTCTCAACTTTTTTTATAAGAAGATCTGCCTTACCTACCCTACCAGAAAATATTAAAAAGAGTTTAGGTTATTCCTTTCAATTATGACTTACTCTTTTAATGATAAGCATGCGATTGTTTGTGGCAGCACAGATGGAATTGGCAAAGCCACTGCGTTTGAATTAGCCGCAAATGGCTGTGATATTACTCTTGTAGCTCGTAATGAAGATAAGTTGGAAAAGACCTTGGCTGAGCTTCCAAAGCAAAAAAGAGAACAAAATCATTCATTCTTAAAAGCAGATTTTAATAATGCAAATTCTTTGAAGTCTAAAATTAATTTTTATATAAATGAATTAGATAAACCAGTACATATATTAGTTAACAATTCTGGTGGACCAAAAGGTGGTAATCTTCTCCATGCGGAGATAGATGAATTTAGACAAGCTTTTGAAAGACTATTGATAGCGAATCAAATAATTTCACAAGCAGTCGCCCCTATAATGAAAAGAAATAGATATGGAAGGATTATTAATATTATTTCAACATCGGTTAAACAAGTGATCCCAGGATTGGGAGTTTCAAATACGATTCGTGGCAGTGTTGCTCAATGGGCAAAAACACTTGCCATGGAGCTAGGTCCCTATCAAATTTCTGTAAATAATGTGTTACCTGGATATACCGTTACTAATCGATTGAATGAATTAGCCATGGGTAAAGCTATTAAAGAAAAAACTACCCCTGATGAAATCAAAAAGAACTGGGAAAGTAATACAACTCTAAAGCGATTAGGATCTCCACAAGAGATAGCAAACGTTATTGTTTTTTTATGCTCAGATAAATCTAGTTATATAACAGGACAAAATATATCTGTTGATGGTGGAAGAATCGGGGTATAAAAATTAAAAAAATTAATTTTAGACAAATAACTCAATTAGATCCTAAATGGGTAAAATTAAAGATTAATGAGTTCATCAAAGAAGATGTGCCAAATGGGGATATTACAACTCATACTACAGTCATTGAAGACAAAGTAGTATCTGCAAAAATGATCGCTATGGAGTCTTTTATATTTTGTGGTGAGGAATATTTACCATCTTGTTTTCCTAGAGCCTGTATTACTAAAGTAGTTGCTAAAGATGGGGTAAATGTAAAATCTGGGGATGTTTTGGCACATATCGATGGTCCTGCAAATCAAATACTGACTTTTGAGCGAGTTATTCTAAACTTAACGCAGCGATTGTGTGGTATCAGTACTGAAACCTATAAATATTGTAAATTAGATTTACCTAAAGGTTTTAAAGTTATGGACACAAGGAAAACTACCCCTGGATTAAGGTTATTTGAAAAACATGCGGTCTCAGTTGGAGGAGGATGGAATCATCGTCTAGATTTATCATCGGCTATATTAATTAAGGATAATCATATTCAAGCGGCTGGATCTATTGAAAAGACTCTAAATAATATAAAAAATCAAAATAATAGAGATGTTCCAATTGAGCTTGAAGTTGATACAATAAACCAATTAAGAGAAGGTTTAAAGTATGATTTAGATGGTTTTCTCCTTGACAATATGAAACCTGAAGAAGTTAAGAAATGTGTTGAATTAATTAGAAAAGAACCTAATGGTGAAATGTTCTTTATTGAAGCTAGTGGTGGAATAAATTTTGAAACATTAGAGTCCTATGCAGGAACAGGTATAGATGGAGTATCAATGAGCGCTATTACTGCAAATGCTCCTTCGGTAGATATAAAATTAGAATTTAATCATGATTGAAATTATCAATAACTATGTAAATGGAGAGTTAAAAACATCTCAGACAAATGAATATATTGATGTTTTTGAACCTGCAACAGGTAATGTCTATGCTAAAGTTCCAAACTCAAATGAAAGTGAAATTGATGAAGCTATTTTTTCAGCAAAGGAAGCATTTCCTAAATGGTCTAATTTTTCAATAAAGCAAAGATCTATTTATTTATTGAAAATAGCTGAACGTATTCAGGAAAATATTCAAGAATTAGCAAATTATGAATCAAGAGATACAGGTAAGCCTATCAGTTTAGCTCTTAAAATGGATATTCCAAGATCAATTAAAAATTTGACTTTTTTTTGTCAATATGCACTTGAATATAAAAAAGACTTTCAACTTAAAAGTAAGTTCTCTAAAAATGAAATAACAAGTTTTCCACTGGGTGTGGTTGCATGTATAACACCTTGGAATTTGCCATTATATTTATTAACGTGGAAAATTGCCCCAGCATTAATTATGGGAAATACTGTTGTTGCAAAGCCGTCAGAAATAACTCCATATACAGCATATAAATTCGCTGAAATCTGTAAAAAAATAGATCTCCCACCTGGAGTATTAAATATTATAAATGGAAATGGAGTTAAAGTGGGAAATAGCTTATCTAAGCATCCTGAAATAAAAGCTATTTCATTTACAGGCGGAACAATAACAGGAAAGAAAATTATAAAAGAATCTTCAAAGAATTTTAAAAAATTAGCCCTTGAAATGGGAGGGAAAAATCCCTCAATTATTTTTGAGGATTGTAACTATAGCAATATGCTTGATACTGTTATTAAATCTTCATTTACCAATCAAGGTCAAATATGTTTATGTAGTTCTAAACTTTTAATCGAAAAAAGTATTTATGAGAAATTTAAAATTGATTTCTGTAAAAAAGTGTCAGAATTACTTATTGGAGATCCAATTAATCCAAAAACCGAGTTTGGTGCAATAACTTCTAAAGATCAGTATGAAAAGATACTCGCCTATATAAAACTTTCTAAAGAACAAAATGGCTCCATTCTTATTGGCGGAAAAGTAAGGAAACTAAAACAGCGTTGTGATAGAGGATGGTTTATTGAACCTACAGTTATTGAGGGCTTAGATTTGGATAGTAAGTTACATAAGGAAGAATTTTTTGGACCTTTGGTTACTATTCAAACATTTTCATCAGTAGATGAAGCTGTGAATCTTGCAAACAACACAAAATATGGTCTTTCTGCTACTATCTGGACAAATGATTTAGAAAAAGCAAATAATGTAGCAAAACAAATTGAATCTGGTGTAATTTGGATTAATTGCTGGATGATAAGAGACCTAAGAACTCCATTTGGTGGTATAAAAGATTCTGGATATGGAAAAGAAGGAGGGTTTGAAGCGTTAAGGTTTTTTACTGAACAAAAAAATATATGTTCCTTAGTTCAATAAAATTTAAAATTTTAGGGTAAATAATTATGAAATCTAAAATAAATTCATTAAATGCTCCAGAGCCTGTTGGTAGCTACCCTCATGCAAGAAGGGTAGGTAATCTATTATTCCTTTCTGGTGTCGGACCAAGAAAACCTGGGACAAATGTGATTCCTGGAGTAATGGTTGACGGTCAAGGAAATGCATTAGGACATGATATTGAAATACAATGTCATTCGGTATTTGAAAATATAAAAACCATACTTGAGGAATCAGGGAGTGATTGGGATCACTTAGTAGATGTAACCGTGTTTTTAACAAATATGAAGAGAGACTTTGAAATCTATAATGAGATATATGCACAATATTTTAAAGATAATCAGCCTTGTAGAACCACTGTTGAAGTTTCCTCGCTTCCAACACCAATTGCAATTGAGCTTAAATGTATCGCAATAATTGACTAAGGGATTAAATGAAATTAAATAGGCCTATTAATTTTAAAAGTTGGATTGAAAAAAATAGACATTTATTAAAACCTCCAGTAGGAAATAAAGTTGTATATGAAAACAGTGATTTTATCATCATGGTTGTAGGTGGACCGAATTCAAGAAAAGATTATCATGTTGATCCAATAGAAGAATTTTTCTATCAGATTGAGGGTAATATGATTCTTAAAATAATTGAAAATGGTAGAAAAGTTGATATTAATATAAAAGAAGGTGAAATATTTCTTTTACCTAAAAATATTCCACATTCTCCGCAAAGATTTGAGAACACAGTAGGCTTGGTAGTCGAATATAAAAGAGAGAATGGAATTTTGGACTATTTTCAATGGTATTGCGATTCTTGCGACAAATTATTACATGAAATACAGGTTGAGTTAAAAGATATTATTACCCAATTACCTAAAATTTTCAAAGAGTATTGGGATGACATTCCTGCGAGAACTTGTGACTCTTGTGGAGAAATACAAACCCCATAGTATTTGTATGAAAATTGACATTCACACTCACATACTTCCAGAAAACTGGCCAAATTTAAAAGAAGAATTTGGCTATGAAGGTTGGGTATCAATTGATCACCATCATCCAGGTTCTGCAAAAATGAAAAAAGGAGATGAGGTATTTAGGGTTGTTGATTCAAATTGTTGGGATCCAAAAATCAGATTAAAAGAATGTGATCGAGATGATATTAATGTTCAGGTTTTATCCACTGTACCAATTATGTTTAGTTATTGGGCTAAAGCAAATGATGCATTAGTTTTGTCAAAAATTTTGAATGATAACATAGCAAAGGCTGTGAATCAAAACCCGAAAAGGTTTGTAGGTTTAGGAACATTGCCAATGCAAAACCCAGAAATAGCGATTTGGGAATTAGAAAGATGTATCAAACAATTAGGCTTACGTGGAATTCAAATTGGATCAAACATTAATGGGAAAAACCTAAGCGATCCATCATTTTTCCCAGTTTTTGAGGCGGCATCTGATTTGGGTGCATCAATTTTTATTCACCCTTGGGATATATTAGGTAGAGATCAAATAGATGAATATTGGCTTCCTTGGCTTGTCGGAATGCCTGCAGAGACTTCAAGAGCGATATGCTCATTAATTTTTGGAGGTGTTTTTGAACGATTACCAAAACTTCGAATTGCATTTGCCCATGGAGGAGGTTCATTCCCTGCTACCTTTGGTAGAATTCAACATGGTTTTAATGTAAGACCTGATCTATGTGCCATAGATAATAATATTGATCCCAAAGAATACTTGGGAAAATTTTGGGTTGATTCATTAGTTCACGATATAGATTCGCTTGAATTTTTAATTAAGAGATTAGGTAATAAAAGCATAGCACTGGGTTCAGATTATCCTTTTCCTCTTGGAGAAAATAAACCAGGTGATCTCATAGAAAAATCTCATTTGAGTAATGCAGTCAAAAAGAATATTTACTATAAGAATGCTTTAGATTGGCTAAATATAAAAAAAGATTTTTTTAAATAATGTTTGATATATCTAGATCTTTTGCTGATGATGAAGACGATAATGATTCTTTAAATTATTTAAAAGAGAAATTTCACCATCCCTATGATAAAAATAGGAAACCTGTAATATATTTTTGTGGAAATTCATTAGGGCTTCAACCTAGATCAGTAACTGATAATTTAGATAATGAATTAAAAGTGTGGCAAGAAAGAGGTGTCCTTGGTCAAGAAAGTCATTGGATCAATTATCATGAAAAATTGACAATTCCATCTGCAAATATTGTAGGAGCAAAGCCCTCAGAAGTTGTTGTAATGAATGCTTTAACAATTAATATTCATCTATTATTTGTTTCTTTTTACCAGCCCACAAATAAAAAATATAAAGTAATTATTGAAAAAGGAGCTTTTCCTTCAGATCAATATGCAGTTGATAGCCAATTACATTTTCATGGTCTTAATAAAAAAGATGCGCTTATAGAAGTCGAACCCCAAAAAGGTAAAAATATTATCGAAGAAGAAGACATTCTCGCAGCAATAAAAAATAATAGTTCTGAAGTTGCACTCATATATTTAGGGGGAATCAATTACCTAACAGGGCAATTATTTGATATGAAATCAATTACAACAGCAGCTAAAAAATATGGAATAGTTGTTGGATTTAACCTTGCACATTGTGCTGGGAATGTAGAATTATTTCTACATAAATGGGGAGTTGATTTTGCTTCTTGGTGTACATATAAATATTTATGTGCTGGCCCAGGTGCTCCTTCAGGTGTTTTCATACATGAAAACCATCATAGTTGGGTAGGACCTAGGTTTAACGGGTGGTGGGGTCATAATAAAGAGAGTCGTTTTAAAATGCCTTCAAAATTTGATCCAATTCTATCTGCAGAGGGATGGCAAATTAGTAACGCTCCAATATTGGGAATGGCCCCTCTAATTTCTTCATTAGAATTATATGAACTGGCTACTATGGAGAGAGTGAGAAAAAAAGGAGTTAAGCTTACAGGGTATTTAGAGTTTCTTATTAAAACTTATTTACCAAAAATATCGATAATAACGCCAATAGAAAGAGGTTCTCAGATTTCTATTAAAATACAAAATGGAAGAAAAGCTTTTCAGAAAATAATGGAAAAAGGCCTTATATGTGACTGGAGAGAACCTGATATTATTCGAATTTCGCCTCATCCAATGTTTAATAGTTTTTTAGATGTTTATAAAGCGGTAATTATTTTAAAAGATGTCCTCAAATGAAAAATTCTGATGTGACAATAATAGGCGCCGGTTTATCTGGTCCTTTAATGGCTAGTTATCTTTCAAAACAAGGTTATATGGTTGATTTATTTGAAAGGCGTACTGACATGAGAAAGAACTTAGATAAATCTGGTCGATCAATTAACCTTGCTTTATCTCAGAGAGGTATAAGAGCATTAAAAGATATTGGCTTATTTAATTTGATAAAAGAAAAGTTAATAGCTTTGAAAGGAAGAATGATTCATGATATAAATGGAAAATTATCACTTCAGCCATATGGAACAAGTAAAAGAGAAGTGATTTATTCTATTTCACGTTCATTTCTAAATATCTCTCTACTAAATCATGTTGATTTAGATTCAAATATATCTATTTCATTTGATCATCAATTAAGTAAAGTAGATTTTAGAACAAAACAAATTAGGTTTGGGAGTAAAAGAGTTGATTTTAGAAAATTGATAGGTGCTGACGGTTTTAATTCTCAATTAAGAAAATGTATTATGGAAGAGACTGAGCTTGGTTTTGTTAATAAGCAACTAGGGCATGGCTACAAAGAACTTACAATTCCTAAAACAACTTCTGGAGATTATTTAATGGACCCGAGCGTTTTACATATTTGGCCTAGAGGTAATTTCATGCTTATTGCACTTCCCAATACAAATAAAACGTTTACTTGCACTCTTTTTGCTCCCTTGGTAGGGGAAAATAGTTTTAAAAAAATTCATACTAGGGAAGATATTATTACTTTTTTCAGAAATAAATTTCCAGATATAATTGATTTAATTCCGAATCTTGTTGATGATTATACACTTAACCCTGTAGGTAAGCTATCTTCAATCTATTGTAATAAATGGAACTATAAAGATATAGCGATTATTATGGGAGATGCTGCTCATGCAATTGTACCTTTTTTTGGACAGGGAATGAATGCTTCTTTTCAAGATTGTACAGTATTAAATGATTTAATAAATCTTCATAACAAAAATTTAGGAAACGTTTTTAAAGATTTTGGTAGAAATCATGTTGTCAATGGACATGCGATAGCGAATATGGCATTAGAGAATTATATTGAAATGAGGGATTTAGTAAATGATGAAAACTATAAAAGATATCGAGAAATGGAACTGAATTTAGAAAAAAAATTTCCGGATAGATTTATACCTAGGTATTCAATGGTCTCTTTTAATGAAATTTCATATTCTGAGGTTTATAAAAGAGGGGAAATTCAATCTAAGATTATCAAAGATTTTATTTCAGGGAAAATTTCAAAAATTGAAAGAGATGAAATGATATTAGATCAATTAAAACCTCAGATTTTTAAGGGGACATAATGATTTCAAAAGTGATATATAGAGGGGACTTAAGAACTGAAGCTGTGCACATTAGATCAGAGGAATGGCTTATTACAGATGCACCAAAAGATAATCAAGGAAAAGGTGAGGCTTTTTCGCCAACAGATCTTATCGCAACTGCATTGGCTTCTTGTATCTTGACAATTATGGGAATTGTTGCAAAAAGAACAAAGCAGAATTTAGAGGGAACTTATATTGAGGTTGAGAAAAAAATGAATTCAAACCCAAGGATTATTGGTGAAATAAGTTTAAATATTTATTTTGTAACTAGAATAAAGAAGGAAGATAAAATTAGATATGAAAGAGCTGCAAAAACTTGCCCAGTATCCTTGAGTTTAAATCCAAAGGTAAATAAAATTATTAAATTCATTTATCTTTAAAGTATTTATATTGATATTTTTCTAAGTTCTAGGATCACATATGAATAAAAATTTTAAATTAGCACCTTCAATTTTATCTGCAGATTTTTCAGATTTAAAAAATGCACTTAAAATATGTAAAGATGGAGGAGCTCATTGGATACATATAGACGTAATGGATAATCAATTTGTACCTAATTTGACAATTGGGCCAATTGTTGTGAAATCATTGCGTAAAAAAACAAAAAAATTTTTAGATGTGCATATGATGGTTATCCAACCTGAAAAACTTGTTGAGCCATTTGCTCGATCTGGAGCAGATAATATTACTTTTCACCTTGAAGCGACAGACAACCCTGATGCCATAATTGATCTAATAAGTTCTTGTGGTTGTAAAGTTGGAATATCTATAAAACCAAGTACATCGATCGATACACTGTATCCCTACCTTGATAAAATAGATGTTGTGCTTTTGATGACTGTTGAGCCAGGTTTTGGTGGACAAGGATACATCGAAGGTTCAAATGAGAGAATATTAAAACTTCGTAATTATTTAGATGATAATTGTTTGACAAATGTTGTTATTGAAGTTGATGGGGGTATAAAAGTCCACAACGCTAAAGATGTGATTAATGCAGGAGCGAATGTTTTAGTAGCTGGTTCAGAGGTTTTTAAATCAAAAAATCCTGTTCAAACTATTAAAGAGTTTTATAAAATTTTAGATTAATAAAAAAAACATGAAAACTTATAGAGACTTAGAAAATTTTAATAGTTGGTCTGATGATGAAAAGAGGCATTTTTCAATATCAGTTGTCAAAGGATTAGTTCTTGATGCTATAAAAAAAGCAAATAGTGGTCATCCAGGTGGCCCGATGTCTTGTTCTGATTTTACATTTATACTTTATCGTGATTTCCTTAGTTTTAATCCTGAAGATGATCAATGGTTTAATAGAGATCGGTTCATTTTATCAGGTGGGCATATGTCAATGATACAATATTCTATGCTATATTTAATTGGATGGTTAAGTATAGAAGATCTGATGAGCTTTCGCCAATTTAATAGTAAAACTCCAGGACATCCTGAAGTTGAAATACCTGGTGTTGAATGTACAACGGGTCCGCTTGGACAAGGATTTGGAATGGGCGTAGGAATGGCTCATGCAGAAGCATACCTCAATAAATTAGTTAATAAAGAAACTACCGCTTCAACTGATATAATAAATCACTATACATATGTTTTGGCTAGTGATGGTGATCTCCAAGAACCTATTGCTCTTGGTGCTGCTTCTTTGGCTGGTCATTTGAAGTTAAATAAACTAATTGTTTTTTATGATGCAAATGAAGCACAAATCTCTGGACATACAAATAGATCTGATTCTTCAAACTATTACAAAATTTTTGAAGGGTTTAATTGGCATGTACAAGAGATCGATGGACACGACCATCATGCAATAAAAAAAGCTATTGAGGAATCACAATCTTCTGATAAACCTAGTCTTATTATTGGGAAGACTGTCATGGCTAAGGGTGCAGCTAATGTTGAGGGTGATCACAACACACATGGAGCACCACTTTCTAAGGATGAAATAGATCAAACAAAAAATAAATTAGGTTTACCTTCTCAGAATTTTTATTGCCCGGATGAAGTAAAAGATTTTTTTCAAAACCGATTTAATAGTTTAAGAAACAAAAGTAATGAATGGTATAGTGCAGTTGACAGTATTACTAAAGGAAAATCTATTTTTAACCTTTTGCTAAAAAATGAAATTCCAGAATTAGAATATCCTAAGTTTGAAAGTGGTAGTTCTATTGCAACTCGTAAAGCTTTTGGCGCAACTTTAGATAAGTTCGCAGAGTTTTTACCTAATTTAATAGGTGGATCTGCAGACTTGGAGCCTTCAAATTATACGGGGAATTTTGCAAAACAATATCATGATTTCACTGCTAAAGACCATTCTGGAAGAAATATTCCTTTTGGAGTAAGAGAATTTCCAATGGCCGCAATGATGAATGGGATGTCACTTCATGGAGGCCTCATACCTTTCGGGGGTACTTTTTTGGTTTTTTCCGACTATGAAAGACCTGCTTTGAGACTTGCCGCAATCCAAAAATTAAGAGTTCTCCACGAATTTACACATGATTCATTTTATGTTGGAGAAGACGGACCAACCCACCAGCCTATCGAGCATGCTATGAGCTTGAGAGCAATACCAGAATTCAATGTATTCAGACCTGCAGATGCAAAAGAAACAGCTGTCTGTTTTAAAATTGCTATTGAAAATAAATCAATTCCCAGTGCACTATTATTAACAAGACAAGGTGTTCCTGTGCTTAATGAAAAAATAGACGAAGTAGAAAAGTTAGTTAATAAAGGGGGATATATAATTCGAGAATGTGAGGGAGATCCACAAATAATTATCATTGCAACTGGATCTGAAGTTTCTTTAGCAATTCAAACCGCAAAACTTTTTATTGACAGAGCAGTAAGAGTTGTAAGTATGCCATGTATTGAAATTTTTAATACTCAGCCAGAAGAGTATAGAAATAAAATATTACCAAACAGGCGGTGTTTAAAAGTATCATTAGAGGCTGGGATAACCCAAGGATGGCAAGCTTATACTGGTACCACGGGTTTAAACATTGGCATAGACCATTATGGTAGTTCTGCTCCTGGAAGTATACTAGCTAAGGAATTTGGTTTTACTCCAGATAAAATCTACAAAAAGATTAATAATCATTTAAAAAAATTATTATGAAAGTCCATTTAGCGACTGACCATGCTGGTTTAGAATTAAAAAATATAATTAAAGATTATCTCTTAAATAAAGGCCATGATGTGAAAGATCATGGTGCTTATGAATATGATGCCTTAGATGATTATCCTGATTTTATTTTCCCATGCGCAAAAGCGGTATCTGAGGATCAAGAAAGCAAAGGAATCATTTTAGGTGGATCAGGTCAAGGAGAAGCGATGGCAGCTAATAGGATTCAAGGATGTAGAGCAGCCGTTTACTATAGCGGGCCAATAGAAATTGTGAAATTATCCAGGGAACATAATAATGCAAATATTCTTTCCTTAGGAGCCCGTTTCATGACACAAGATGAAATATTTGGAATTATTGAAATCTGGTTTTCAGAGCCATTTGCTGCTGGTAGACATACGAAAAGAGTAGAAAAATTAGATCAATAATATTTCTCTAACACTTTACTCCATCAATACTATAATAATCTAGTTTAACTCTCTGGATTGTTTTCAAATCGTTCATATAAATATCGCAGACGTCATAAGGTTTTGCATATACATGTAAGGTCGTAGCAAAATTAGAGGTGATATTTTTAACAGAATGAATATCTGCGGGTCCATCAAGGTAGCCTGGTTCACATAATATTTTTTTTTCAAGTTTAATTGATTTATCATGCTCTATATAGTTAGAAATCTCTAAATTACCATTTAAAACTTTAGCCCAGCATTTTTCTCCTTCATGTCCATGAATTGGTGCAAGGACTTTTGGAGCCCAACAAAGAAGGAGTAATTCAAAATCATTATCTTTATAAATCAGATTTCGAGTATATCTGTCATCTAGTATAAAATTGTATTTTTGTAAATCATGATCTTCAATTACAATATTATTTAAATGGGATGAAACTTCCTCAACAGGAAAGTTTTGCTTCGCAAAATATTTTAATTTTTTTACAAGATTATTTATCATAAAAATTACATCATTAAATTTACTATGGTGTCAAAAGCCTTTTTTATTTGTTATCTTTTTAATGAAGTGACTGCAACATAATTTTTAATTCATAAAATTTTACTATTATTCAAAATTCATTTTGAAGCAAATTATAAATAAGAGTGATATTCTAATTATAAAAATATACTATAAATCATGAATATAATTATTAAATATATAGGTTTCTCCTTTTTATTCGCATTTTTTTCGTGCGAAGAAGATAAACATGTTAGAGTATATAAAATAAAAAAAGCAAAATTGAATAAGCCAATTGAAGAAAAAATTAGTTCAGAAGCTAAATCTAATTTTGAATGGGATTTACCAAAAGGATGGAAAGAGGTATCCGGCCATAGTATGAGGATTGCAAGTTTCCAACTTCCTGGCGATGGAGATTTATCAATTACATCATTTTCAGGAGCTAGTGGTGGGGTAAAAGCAAATGTCAACAGATGGGAAAATCAGATTGGATTATCACCGTCTTCAATTGAAGAAATAAAGCAAATTTCTGAAAATAGAATATCAAGGTTAGGGAACTATCAAATCTTTGAATTAAGTAATGAAGAAAACAAGGATTTAGCAATTATTGCAGCAATTTTTCCACTTAAGGGTATAACACTTTTTGTAAAATTATCAATTAAACCTAATAGCTTAAATGAACTTCGTGAACAATTCGTTGAATTTTGCGATTCTATTAGAAATGTGGAAAATGATTAGAAATATATATAAGGCAATAAGTAGCCCAAAGATATTTGTATACACTGTTTTATGGTTGATGGTGCTTGTATTTTTTGGCACTCTTGCACAGAAAGACATAGGCTTATACGCATCACAAATGAAATATTTTTCATCATTTTATTTTTTATTTTATGATTTTATACCTCTCCCGGGTGGTCGATTGACTTTAACATTAATGACAATTAATCTAGGAACAAGTCTTTTCAAAAGGAACTTATGGAAAATCAAAAAAATTGGGGTCATTATTCTTCATATCGGTGGTTTATTGTTATTATTAGGTGGTGGTGTTACAGCTAGCTTTAGCTCAGAAGGGAATATGGTTATTGATGAAGGTTCAACTATTGATTTCATTGATGATTACCATCGGATGGAACTTTGTATTGTCAATCTATCATTAGCTGATAGCCTTGAGTATACAGTTTTTGATGAAGAACTTTTGAATGAGGGTAATAAAATCAAATATGATAAACTTGGATTCGAGATAGAAATAATTAGTAGAATTAAAAATACTAGAATTCAAAGAAGGATTACCCAAGTAGACTCACTTTATAAAGGGTTTTTGAAAGAGTTTGTCTTATTGCCAAAAGAACCTGAAAAAGAAAATACTCAAAATAGACCAAGTATAATTTTCAGACTAAGCGGGTCACAGAATGATGCTGATGGTATTTATGGTCTATTTTTAGGTCAAAAAGATATTGATATATACGATTTTAAAGGTCAACAATTCTTTACCGAATTTCGTAAAGAAAGAACGTATCTTCCATTTTCTATTAAGTTAATTGATTTTAAAAAAGTAATGCATCCTGGGACAAATGTTGCAAAAAGTTTTAGCTCAGAAGTAAACTTAATTGAAAGAGATGTTCCAAGACGGGTTATGATACAAATGAATGAGCCATTGCGTCATTTAGATTATACTTTTTTTCAAGCCTCTTTTATTGAAGAACTTAGTGGTGAATCTACAGTTCTGGCTGTTGTCAAAAATTATGGAAGACTTTTCCCTTATATCTCGAGCATAATTATGAGCATTGGTTTGTTAGTTCATTTGCTTTTTAATCTTCCAAAAACTCTTGGAAAGAAAAAATAATTTAAATTTTATGAAATATTTAATTAGAACTATAATAGCTGTAATGTTTGCCTTGATTACGCAAAATGTATATCCCTTTACAATCGGCGATATACCTATCCAAGATGAAGGAAGGATTAAGCCATTAGATACTTATGCTAGAAACCACCTTCTGGCATTTCATGGAAAAAGATCTGTCGCGGAATTAGATTTAACTGCAACAGATTGGTTGTTGAACCTCATCCTAAATCCTAATGATGGTAAAAATATGAAAATATTTAATATTAGAAGCCCAGAAGTGGTTTCAAGTATATTTTTAAACTGGGATACAAAGCATAAATATAGTTTTAATGAAATTTTACCAGGATTAAGAAATCAGACACCTCTGTTAAAAATGATTGATGAGAAACCGGTTAATGAACGTTCTCCTTTTGAAAAACAACTTTTAGAACTTAGTAGCAATATTATGCGGTTTGAAGAAATTAGTTATTTAAAGTCTTTAAAGTTGATTCCACCCAGAATTGGTAGTCCGAATGAGGAATGGATCTCGCCTTTTGAATTCATTTTAAATGGAATTGAGCCCAATAATTATCAGGGGAAAATTCTAAATTCATTGCAACAATATTTAGCCAGTAGAATGGAGCAAGATAATCTTATAATGGAATCTTCATTGAGTAATTATGAAATTGCGTTAAAATCAATTCCAGGTTCACTTTTTAATATTGATAATTTGAAAAGGGAAAGGTGGCTGAACCAAGTAAATCTATTCTATATAAGTTTAGCATTTTACATTTTAGCCTTCATTACTCTCGGTATCAATTGGATGTCTAAATTTACTTACACAAGATTTATCTCATATTTTATCCTTTTATTTGGGTTCGCAGCACACACATATGGCATTATTCTTAGAATGATTATCATGAATAGACCACCGGTTTCAACTTTATATGAATCTGTTCTTTTTGTATCATTTATTGTTCTTTTATTCTCTATTATTTTAGAATTTTTTAGAAAAGATGGATTAGGAATATTTATTGGCGCAGTTGGCGGAGCAATATTCCATTTTGTAGGATTTGGTTATGCCGATGATGGAGATACATTGAACATGTTAGTTGCGGTATTAAATTCAAATTTTTGGTTAGCAACTCATGTTACTACTATTACAATGGGGTATGGTGCGTCACTAGTTGCAGGTTTCATAGGCCATTTATTCTTAGTCGAGTCACTAAGAAAATCAAATAATAAGATATATTTAAAAAGTATTTTTAATAATATGTTCGGTGTTACTCTTGTAGCATTGTTCTTTACACTTTTTGGAACTATTCTGGGAGGAATATGGGCTGATCAATCATGGGGTAGATTTTGGGGATGGGATCCTAAAGAGAATGGAGCTCTCCTTATTGTCCTTTGGCAATTGATGATTATACATATGCGTCTTTCAGGTCTTGCAAAACCAATTGATTTTGCCTTAGGAATGGCTATAAATAATATTATAGTTGCTATCGCTTGGTTTGGTGTTAATCTTTTACAAGTTGGATTACATAGTTACGGTTTTGATGATGGGGTTGCAAAAAATTTATTTATTTTTATTGGTTTAGAACTCGTATTTAGCTTTGGAATGTATTTCTGGTCAAAAACAAATATAAAAAATAATTTAATCACATAGATAGAAATCTGTAATTGGTTTGATTTAATATATAAATTCTAGTCATCTATGCTAGGATTTTCCGCAAGAACTATATCAAATATTCTTTTTTGGGTCACTAGAAAAAAGTGGCTGATTTTATCTTTCTTATTGAGCCTCTCATTTTTTTATGTTCCAACTCCTGAAGGATTAACTTCTTCTGGACATAGAGTATTGATCATAGTGTTAGTAGCATTAATTTTGATCATAACTGAATCAATTCCATTACCTGCAGTTGCTATTTTAATAATAATTATGCAAGTCATTTTAGGTATTGTAACTGCAGATCAGGTTGCTTCTTCGTTTATGAGTGATGCAGTCTTTTTTATCATGGGTTCTTTAATGCTTGCTGTGGCGATTGTATCACAGGGGTTAGATAAACGATTGGCACTCATTGTAATTAACCTTACGGGAAATAAAACTTGGCGAATTGCACTTGGATTCATGTTAATTTCAGCAATTCTTTCATCTTTTATTGGTGAGCATACAGTAGGTGCAATGATGTTGCCTGTAGCTTTGACACTTATTCGTAATGCGGGATTAAAATTAAATAAAGCAACTAACTTGTCTACATTATTACTTTTTTCTATTGCTTATGGATGTGCAATAGGTTCCATTGGAACACCTTCAGGAGGGGGAAGGAATATAATAATGATAGGGTATCTTTCTGAATTTGGAATTGCAAAAATTTCTTATTTAGAGTGGATGAAATATGCTTATCCACTACTCCTTATAGAAATTCCTATTGCTTCTGTTATCCTATGGTACACTTTTACACCAACGAAAAGGATTATGGATTCCTCGGTAAGGAAATTAAAAGTTAAAGTTGCAAAAAATGGAAGTCTTTCATCAGATCAAATTCTTGCAATAATAATATTTCTATTTATTTTTCTTGGTTGGATTTTTTTAAGTCCATATGTAGGCCTTGGAATTATTGCACTATGTGGTGTTTTTTTATATTTATCCTTTGGACTAATTGAATGGCAACAAATAAATAAAAATACTAATTGGGCAGTTGTTCTTCTTTTTGGAGCAGCTATTTCACTTGGGATTCAAATGAAAGAAACAGGAGCAGCTTTTTGGGTAGCTGGAAAAACTCTTGATTACCTTCAGCTATTATTTCAAGATTTAGAAATAGTTCGATGGTTTACTTCTGTTGTTATAACTGGGTTATTAACAAATTTGCTTAGTAGCACGGCTACGGTTGCTGTTTTGGGACCAATTATTTTGGATATGGGAGGAAATCCAGTAAGTATAGGTATTATGACTTCGATTGCATCTGCATTTTCTTATTTAACTGTTGTTGCTTCACCCACTTGCATGATTATACATTCTACAGGTTTAATAACTTCAAGTGATTATTTAAAAGCAGGTTGGAAGCTTTTTATTATTTCTATTATTTTACTTTTTTTAATTACTAAACTATATTGGCCTTTAATTTCATGAAAATATTAATAGCAATAAGTAGTAAAGAATTTTCAGGACCAACACTGGATGTTGGTATGAATATTTCTCGTGCATTGAATGCCACGACAACAATTGTTGATGTTGGAGAAAAAATTAATGAACTAAGTACTAAAGATATTAGTATTGCTAATGAATTAATGGATGCTTGGAATATTAATAGACCTGGGATGGATGTTTTGGAGTGGGCTTATTATTATCTTATTCAAAATAATTTCATCATCAAAGAAGATAGCCAAAGAAGTTTTCAAGATTTTATTTTAGATGAAAGTGTTTCAAATAGAACTGAAATTCATCTAGATGGAGCAAAAATAAAAAAAATAAATTTGATTTTAAGAAATGGTGATATAATTAATGAATTACGTGAAGAGGTCAAAATATATAATTATGATTTAACAATTATTGGAAGTAGTTCAAAAAGAAATTTAGCACATGATTTCATTCAATATATTGAAAGTTCAATTTTAATAGTAAATAATTTTAATTTAAAAAAACAGTATCGTATTCTTTTAGCTGTTAACGGCTCAAAAGGAACACTAAAGACTATTAAATATGGAGTGCGTGTTGCTCAAGCATTTAACATTGAGATCACTCTATTAACGGTTAGTAAAAATGGTCATTTAGGAGAAAAATATAAAAATGCGATTAATCGTGCAAAGAAAATGTTAAGAAGATGCTCAATTAATTCAAGTTTTATTCTTGAGAAAGGTGACCCTGTAAAAAAAATTATAGATGTTGCAAAAGATGATCATATTATTATTATGGGTGCTTCTAACCAATCACCTTTAGCTAAATTTTTTACTGGAAGTAAACCGCTAAACGTAGTAGAAAAATCTAAATGTCCAATACTAATTGTGAAATAATATTCTCGCGGTAATTAATGGAACCCAACCTTTATCAAATTCAATAGGAATAGATTCATATAAATAGTTTGACAGATTATATACTGTTAACAAATAGAGTGGAAATTAACAGGATTGGAAAAGTTATTTTCTTATCCAGATGCCTGTTGAAATTCTATTTTTCCCTTTCTTTTCTAGCTCTAATAAAACTTTGAATAAAAGAGATTTTTGCTAAGATCGTTGTAATTAACATAATTGAAACTCTAAAAATTGCACCTGTATCATTCTTGGCTAATGCACTTCTAAGTGGCATAATTAATCCAATTAGAATCAAGAGAGTTGCAATAACAGCTACATGAGCAATTATTTTATTCTCAGCTTTCACACCTTTGTTCAGAGCTAGTAAGATTACTCCAAAAACAACTGGAATTAATGCTGTCGGTGATGGGGTATTTGACTGAAGATAACCATATAAACCAATTAAAATTAATAGCGATGCGTTTAGAGCGCTTACTTGATAAGGCTGGAAATTTTTCATTATTTATCCTTTAATGTTGCTAAAATATATTTTTTTTTAATATATCCAAATGATCGACTGTCAGAAGATTCATGTATGGAAGGATTATCACCCTCCAAAAAATAGTCTCCAGATTTATTAATCTTTGATATTCTTTTAACGATAATATTATTTCTTTTGAATGGATGATTTGCTAAGATGATATCACCAATCACATGCTCTTGATTTAATCTATACTCAAAGGTCACAATATCTCCATCGTACAAAGTTGGAGACATGCTGTCTCCAATAATAGTTACAGTTATTAATTTATTATGTTTATCCAGCAGTATACCACGCTACATCACGGTTTTTTGTCGACCAAAAAATATTGTGTATTTTTTCAATGGCTTCCATTAGTTCACCACAATGCTGTACAGATACTTCAACTTTACAAGAACTACATAATTTTGCGGCATTCCAGAAGATTTCATGTAAATCAGGGTATTTTTCTAAATGTTGAGGTTTAAAATAGTCTGTCCACAGAACAAGAAGTTCATCTTTACACTTCTGTGCTTCTTCTTCTTTTATAGAAGAATATCGACTCATTGTGTTTAAATACGTCGCCATTGCATCAGAATTATCAACATCGGGACATTTTAGATCTACCATTTTTTTTGTCATTGATGCAACCGCTTCGCCTGCAATCCTTGCACTAGAAGGATCGTAGATGCCACATGGTCCATCACAATGAGCATATGCATTTATAATTTTCATTAAAAACCTCACTAATTTGTTATTTTTATAATTTTTCTTACAGTTAAAATTAAAAAAACACTACCATCTATCACTAACTA
Organism: uncultured bacterium; assembly: GCA_965660855.1. Taxonomy (GTDB): domain Bacteria; phylum Fidelibacterota; class Marinisomatia; order Marinisomatales; family UBA1611; genus JAOLAV01. The sequence continues at coordinate 49,743 of CBFIBM010000011.1, forward strand.
TATTTTTAAAAAGAAAAGTATACTATTTTAATTATTAAAATCAATTTAATGTTGATTTAAAATCCACTGCAGCTAAAATTTAGTTGTTATTTTTAGGAATTAAATTGAAAAGAAATTTTGCAGTATCATTATTAGTATTTACTGGAATTTTATGGAGCACCGGGGGTTTTATTTTAAAGTTAATTCCATGGTCCCCACTTGCAATTGCTGGTATAAGGAGCGGGGTTGCTTCTATCTTACTTTATTACTATGACAAGCCAAAATCAATTTCATTCGGCAATTACACAATATTAGGATCTTTTTTTTATACAACAATGGTAATTTGCTTTGTAATTGCTAACAAAATGACCTCCGCTGGAAATGTCATTTTAATACAATATGCAGCACCAATTTATGTTGCATTATTTGGTTTTTATTTTTTACAGGAAAAATCTTCAAAAATTGATTGGATTGCAATTATAATAATTTTTTTTGGATTAGTATCTTTTTTCTATGATGATATATCATTAGATGGGTTGCAAGGAAAGGCATTTGCGCTACTATCAGGAGTAGGGTTTGCAGGTTTAACAATATGCATGAGAAAACAAAAGAATGGAAACCCTATCCATACAGTTCTAATCGGAAATATTTTCACCTTTATAGCTTGCTCTCCAAGTTATTTTAATGGGATTGTTAATAAAATAGATTTTTGGTCACTGACAATCTTTTTAGGAGTTATTCAATTAGGTTTATCATATATTTTTTATAGTATTGCAATAAGACATGTTACGGCTTTAGATGCTATTATTTATCCAGTAATAGAACCTATATTTAATCCTATATTAGCATATTTTATTATAGATGAATCAATGTCAATTAATTCGATTATTGGAGGTTTTTTTATTTTACTGGGTGTTACGGGAAGAGGTTTATTAAGAAAGAAACAAAAGTTATGAATAATCACCTTCTTTAAAAAAACTTAAAGCTTGTTCTCTTTGTTGAGAATCAGATATTTTTTTGTAACAATTTTTAACAATATCATTTTTATCAAATATGTGTTCTTCTGGTTCTTGTCTTATTGACTTTATTAAAGATTGAAATGGATTAGTTAAAGCCTCATAAAAAAACATTTTAAAAGAATTTTTCATATAATAGCTTATTGATTCAGTAAAAAAATAACTATAACTCAAATTTATTCCATGTGAAACGGTATAGTGAAACCAGTAGGCTGGGATGTATAATAGGTCTCCAGGTTTTAAATCAACTTCAAATTCATCACCTAAACATTTATCAGTTACATAAAGTGGGTTCGGGTGGAGAAGACTTTTATATTTAATCCTTGAAAATTTTTCACGAGTTTTTGATATATACCAAGTTTTTTTACCCTCTAGATGAATTATCAAGCCTGAAATAACGTGAGCATGTTTTGTGAATGTACATCCCTTTGTACTTAAAAATAAAGTTTTTTGCCTTGATGTTTTTCCTAGGGACAATAAAAAATCAAGCGGGCTTAAAATTTTATTTGTTAATTTTTTGATAAAAGATGTATCGATGTGTTATGAAATTTTATTCCCAATAACAGTATTTGTCCTCAATCGATACTTCTCACCATTTCTAACTTTTTTTATAAGACTAGAAATTGGTAGTTTTTCTTTTTCTGATTTTGGATTTAAAGAAAGGACTTTGATTTCACTATAATTTTCATCTAAAAAATTTAAATTGACATCGCTTTTCAGAATTCCTCTAATTACAAATGGCTTTTTTATATTTAAAAAGTAATTTTCAATTAATTCATGGCTATCATTTTTTGAAAATATTTTTAAATCTAAATGTTGCATAGACAAAAAAAGCCCCTTCAAAAGGGGCTTTTTTTATAAGCTCTCTATTTTATTTTTAATTTCTTCATAGTCAGGTTCTACTCCGGGATTTGGAGCAACCCATTGATATTTGATAGTTCCATCTTTTATAATAAAGACAGCTCTATTTGAACAAGTATAGCCCTCAATTCCTCCGAGGCCGCTGAACACTACATCATAGTCTTTACTAACTTCTCTGTTAATATCTGATAGTAAATCAAAATCTAGGTTATATTGCTTCGCAAAACTTCCATTTGCCCATGGAGAATCAACGCTTATTCCTAAAACAGTTGCGTTTAGTTCATTGAATGATTTCAAATTGTCCTGTAAGGCACACATTTCAGTATCACAGACACCTGTAAATGCACCAGGGTAAAACGCTAAAACAGTAATTTTTTTATCTAAACCTGATAAAGAAACATCTTCTTTTTTAGTATTTTTTAGAGTGAAATTTGGTGCTGGGTCGTTTATTTTTAACATCATTTTTCCTTTTGATTATAGGTTATTTTCTTTAGTAAAGTTACTAATGTTAAATGGTAATAAAATATACATTTAACTAGTAATAGGAATTATTACTAGTTAAATTTAAATATGAGATATAGCTACCAAAGAGAAGTCATCAGAAAGGTTGTTTACAATAGTTCTTCCCATCCAACTGCTGATTTAATTTTTTATGAAGTTCGTAAGATCATTCCTGAGATTAGTCTAGGAACTGTATATCGAAACCTAAAACAACTTGAAAAAAACAATATAATTAAAGCTATTGAGGATAGTTCCGCTACACGTTATGACTGTAATACTGAGCCACATCACCATTTTAAATGTGAAAAGTGTGGTGAATTAGTTGATGTTGTAACTTCTGTGGATGATGTTATTCTTGATTTAGAGGCCAAATATAATTTTAAAATAAAAAACACAAAAATTTCATTTTTGGGATTTTGTAAAAAACACAGGAAAAAAAGGAGTACATAATGTCCTTAGAAGGAAGTAAAACACATGAGAATTTGAAGGCAGCATTTGCCGGAGAATCTCAAGCAAATCGTAGATATCTTTATTTTGCTAGACAAGCTGATATTGAAGGATATCCGGAAGCAGCAGGTGTATTTAAAAATACAGCTGATGGAGAAACAGGTCACGCTTTTGGCCACATGGAATTTTTAGAGAAAGGTGGGGCTGGAGACCCTGGGACTGGACTTCCAATTGGTGAGACAGAAGACAATCTAAAAGCTGCGGTTCAAGGCGAAACTTATGAGTATACAGAAATGTATCCTGGTTTTGCTGCCACAGCTAGAGAAGAAGGTTTTGATGAAGTTGCTGAGTGGTTTGAAACACTTGCGCGCGCCGAGAAATCACATGCAGGTAAATTCCAAGAGACCTTGGATAGTTTATAGAAATGTTGGAGTCAGTATCTATTTAGGTACTGACTCCATTATATAAAAGGTTAAAATCCAATGTTAGATCATTCGAACACAAAAAACACAATTTATGATATAAATGATCCATTATACTGGGATAAAACTTCTCTTTATTCTGAAATGGATAGAGTGTATGATATATGCATTGGTTGTCGTTTATGCTTTAATCTCTGCCCGTCTTTCCCATCTATGTTTGAATCGATAGATAATGCAGGGGTTCGTAAACGGGATATTGCTGAAAAAGAAGGTAGAGTAGAAAAACAAGATAAAGAGGTTAAAGAAGAGTATTTAGATTTGCCTGAAGGCGAGCATGCCATAGAAGCTAGTATTGAAGTTGAGTTTAGAGGAGAGGTCTCTGACTTGACTGATGATGAAAGATGGGAGGTTGTAGATTTATGTTATCAATGTAAACTCTGTGACCCAGTTTGTCCTTATACGCCAGATAAAGAACATGAATTTCAACTTGACTTTCCAAAATTAATGACCAGATCTCAAGCGATCAGAACAAAAGAAAGAGGCGTAAAGTTCAATGACAAATTTTTAGCAAATACCGATTTTTCAGGAAAAATTGGATCAATTTTTGGACCAATTTTAAATATATCTTCAAAAATTAAACCTTTTAGATATGTGATGGAGATGGTTATTGGAATCCATAGAAACAGAATTTTACCTAAGTTTCATACAAATACATTTGAAAAATGGTTTTCAAAACATAAATCTCAAATTGATTCTCCGACTGATAAAGTTGTAATTTTTGGTACATGTTTTACAAATGCAAATGATGTTGATCTGGGTACTGCTTCTGTAAAGATTTTAGAGCATAATAATGTAGAATGTATTTATCCAAAACAACAATGTTGTGGCGCTCCATATCTAAGTCCTGGTGATTTTGATGGTTTTAAAAACCAAGCTCAACCCAATATTGATCAGTTGTCTAAATGGGTAGATAATGGCTATAAAATTATAGTCACAGGTCCACCTACCTGTAGTTTAACATTAAAAAAAGAGTATCCAGACTACATTGGGTTAACAGAGAAAGTAAAGAAAATTTCTGAAAATACTTTTGATATATCTGAATATTTAGTTTACTTAGATAAAAAAGGAAAACTTAAAAAAGATTTTCAAAATTCTTTGGGTGTCATTTCATACCATGTTAGTTGTCACCTTAAAGCCCAAAAAATGGGTTTTAAGGGAAGAGATTTATTAAAATTAGTTCCTGATACCAAAATTAGTTTGGTTAATAGATGCAGCGGAATGGACGGGGGCTGGGGAATGAAAAAAGAATTCTTTGATGAGTCAATGAAAGTAGCTGAAAAATGTGTAAATGATTTAGGGCAAAAAAATGCAAATAGTGTTTGTTCAGATTGTTCATTAGCAAGTCATCAACTAAAGCAGGCTAGTGGTGATAAAATTCAGCCAATTCACCCAATAATACAACTCTACAAAGCATATGGTTTTAATTAAAAATAGGAATACACAATGCAAAAATTAGATTCAAAATCGCTTATGAACATTATAGAATATGAGAAAGTAAGAAATGATTATAGAGATAAAATTATATTATACAAAAGAGATAGGAGAGTTTCATTAGGTCCTAATGTAACTATCACATTTGAAAATAAAAAAACTTTATCATTTCAGATTCAAGAGATAATGAGAGCAGAGCGTTTAGTTCATGATCATCAAATAGAAGAAGAGATTGCAGTTTATAACTCATTAATGCCTCCTGAAAAAGGTTTAAGTGCAACTTTATTCATTGAAGTAACTGAGGAATCAAAAATAAAAACCGTGTTAAATAAATTTATTGGCCTTACCAAAGGTAATACCTTATACATTGATATTGATGGTCAAAAAATAAATGCAGTTTTTGAAACTGGAAGGGAAGCAGAAGAGCAGATTAGTTCTGTCCATTATATACAATTTTTCTTCACGCCTGAACAGAAAGAAAAACTTATTAATCTAAAAACAGATATTAAAATAAGTATAAATTATAATGGATATGAATACTCTGAAAAGCTATCAGATAAATTTAGAGAATCAATTTCTAAAGACTTTGAATAAACGTTTACTTTATCTAATTATTATTTAAATAAAAACAGTCATCATTAATAATCCTTTTAGTGCATTAGAAGCAAAAAAAATTAATATCCTTAATTCGGATAATTCTTTTCTAGTTAATAATATTTATTTTGTTGGTAGAAATTATACTGAGCATTCAATTGAAATGGGTGAAGATGATAAAGTCCCTCCATTTTTTTTCTCTAAGCCAAAATGGACCATAGCTAGTAAAAACGTTCCTTACCCAAAAGACACTCTTAAGTTACAACATGAGGTCGAGCTTGTAATTGCGGTTGGAGAACATTCAAAAATTTATGGCTTTGGTGTTGGGGTTGATTTGACGAGAAGAGACCTTCAAAAAGATGCAAAAAAAAATGGAAAACCTTGGTTTCAAGGTAAATGTTTTCAAGGTAGTTCAGTAATGTCCGATATAATTTTATTTGACAAAGATATTGATTTTAGTGATTTAAGATTAGAACTCACTGTTAATAAGGAATTGAAACAAAGTGGTAAATGCATAGACATGATTTGGAATCCAAGTGAAATATTATGCGAATTATCTAGAGATTTTAGCTTAGAGGCAGGCGATTTAATTTATACAGGTACTCCAAGAGGTGTAGGTGATTTGAAAAAAGGAGACTTAATAATGGCATCTATTCCAGGTTATGTTTCTCATAGTTTTAATATTTTGTAATAATATTCTAAAAATACAACTAAAGATAATTTTATAAATAATTTACTAGTCTTTCATAAATTGTCAATTTTAAGTAAACTTTAACCTTATTATTTATATAATTAATTACTTTACAGGGTTAATCAAATGTCAAATTGGGATAAAAATTTATTTATTGATCACTTAAGAGAGGAATGTACTCGCGAAGTTGCGAAGGTTGGGGTTGCAATCATCGAATTTTCAGAAAAGTACGCAGATGATATATCTTGGGGAAGAGGTACAGATCATGGAACACTTACCTATCGTTGTAATACGGATATAGGACCTTTACCATTATTTCATATGACATCTGTTGGGCAATTAAATTTGCAAATAAATTTTATGCGTAACAAAGAGATACCTCCAATGGTTGTAAGAGACGTTGTCTTAAAACTTGAATCAAATTTTTTGAGAGATTATGATGAGCTTGAATATCCTAGTGATGTTTTTGTGCCAATAAATGAATTATTTCACACTGAGAATCAACTTGAAAAATTTCTCAAAACTATGGAAGGTGCCACTTACCGATTAAGGCAATAATAAGGTATAGTAATATTTTATAATATTGACTATAAATTACTTTTCTTAAATATTCCTCCTTATTATAGTTTTATATTGATGAAGTTATTATCTTTTTTTATAGCAATTACATTTTTAGCTGCCGAAGAATTGCCTATTGGCTTAACTGAAGAAGAAAAGTCTCGTATTCATGAAATTCCACTAATGTCTCGGCAAACTGATCCGCCAAATGGTCCAGTAAGAAATATTGCAGAATATGAAAGAATGCAAGGTGTACTTATTAGATATCCATTCGGAATCTCAATGAATTTAATTGCAGAAATTGCTAATGATGTAAAGATATTTTGTTTGGTATCAGGAGCTCAACAAAGTACAGCTGAAAACCTATTAGAAAATGGTCAAGTTGATATTGGAAATGTGGAATTTATAATTGGTAACACTGATAGCTATTGGACAAGGGACTATGGACCATGGTGGGTGGTTAATGGAGATAATCAAATGAGTATTGTTGATTTTACTTATAACAGACCGAGGCCCAATGATAATGATGCTCCGTTCAAGCTATCAGAGTACCTTAATGTCCCATTTTATGCTAGTGATATAATACATGCTGGTGGAAACTATATGACAGATGGTTTTGGAACATCGGCATCCTCTGATTTAGTTTTTGAAGAAAATACTATGAGTGAGCCTGAGATCAACGAACTGATGAACGATTACTATGGAATTGAGAATTATCATGTGATTGATGATCCAAATAATACATACATTGATCATATTGATTGTTGGGGAAAATATTTGAGCCCTGAAAAAGTATTAATTCGAGAAGTTCCAAACAATCATCCGCAGTTCAATCAAATTGAGGAAACAGCATCATATTTTTCAAATACAACAAATTCATGGAATGAACCATGGGAGGTATATCGAGTTTGGACACCAGGCAATGAACCTTATACTAATTCATTAATTTTAAATGAAAAAGTACTTGTTCCAATTACTGGAGGTAATTGGGATGAAAATGCTCTGGAGGCTTATCGAGATGCTTTACCGGGTTATCAAATAATCGGGTATGAAGGTTCATGGGAATCTACGGATGCTCTCCATTGTAGAACAAAAGGTATACCTGATTTAGAAATGTTACAAATTTTTCATAATCCTCTAAATAATTTAATAGAGCCTTCAGATCAAGGGTATGAGGTTAATATGGAGGTTTTAGATCTTAGCAACACTGGATTAATTTCAGATTCTATGATAATTTTTTGGAGGAAATCAGTTGATGAAGAATGGCATCAAAGTCCACTATCCCAAATTTTACCAGACATAAATAATAATTGGTCAGGTTTTATTCCTGCGATTACAGATACGAGCGATATCGCATATTATTTACAAGCTGCTGACTCCTCTGGTCGTTTGGAAAAAAACCCAATAGGTGGTTGGCATATTTTTTCTGCACTGCCAACGGAGATATGTAATGATTGGTTATCAGGTGATTTGAATAGTACTGGAAAAATTGAAATTTCCGATATCCTTAAGCTCGCAGATCATATTTTCTACGGAGAAAATACGGGGATTTGTCCGAATTCAGTTTCTGATATCAATAACGATGGAGAAGTTTCATTACTTGATATAGTTTTACTCGTCAATAGATTGTTGATTCAAGAATAGAATTAAGATTACAATTAATAATTATGATATAATAGGCTAAATTAAAACTAATTAATAAGGTATAAAGTGAAAATAAATAGCAATAAGATAAATGAATATACCGTGGAGCTTGAAATAGATATACCATGGTCTGAATTAGAGGTAGATTTTAATAATTCAGTAAAAAAGTTCAGTAAAAAAATTAAAATGCCAGGTTTTAGATCAGGAAAAATACCACGAGATAGGCTCATGAGCCAGTATCAGCCAAATATAGAAGCTGATTTTATGGATGACAATTTTCAAAAATATTATATCATGGGAATTGAGAAAGAAAATGTGATGCCTGTAAATAAGGCTGAAATAAAGGATGTTCATTTTCATATGAATGAACATTTTAAATTTAAAGCTACATTTGAAATTGAGCCTGAAGTAAAATTTCCAAAATTAAAAAAAGATTCATTAAAAGTACAAAAAACAATATACAGTTATGATGAGAAAGATGTAGATGATGCTATTCTACAATTACGAAAATCCCATGCAACTATCAAAACAGTTGAGGAAGGAGCTAAGGAAGGAGACTATTTAATTTGCACATTACAAAAATTAGATGAATCCGGTGTTCCTATAATCGGCAAGAAATTTGAAAAGCAGTATTTGAGAGTTGGAAACGGCTCTTTCTCTGATAGTCAGAAAGATAAAATGATTGGATTAAAACCAAATGATTCTACGCGCGTGACTTTACCGGTGAATAAAGATGGTGAAGAAGCAGAATATGAATTAACTGTTGATAACGTTGAAAGAGAGATTCTTCCAGATCTTGATGAGAAATTTCTCGCACTTATAAATCCTAATTTAAAATCCTTAGAGGAATTAGATAAAGATGTAAAAGAAAAAATAAAATCTAACTTCAAAGAACGTTCGCAAACTTCATTTGAAAGAGACTTAACGGATGCACTAATTGATCTTATTAATCCTTCTTTTAGTCCAGCAATGGTCCAGAATTACTTAGCCAATCTAGTTGAAGACGTAAAAAAACAAAATCAAGGTGAACCTTTAGATGATGATAAAGTAAAAGAGCATTATCTACCTGTTGCTGAACGTAATGTTAAATGGTATTCTATAAGAAATAAATTAATTAAAGAAGAAAATCTGGTGGTCTCTAAAAAAGATGTCGACTTAGAGATTGAGAAGCTTGTAACTAGAACACCACAATCAGAAAAAGAGATAAGAAAGTTTTATAAAAAACCTAGCAGTCGTAAAAGAATAGAGGAAGACCTTCTTGAAAAAAAGATATTAGATCATCTAATACAATTCGCAAAAATTAAAGATGTGACTGTTGAAACAAAAGAGTTACGTGGGGCAGATCATGACCATTGATGAAAAAATATTAAACCAAATTATTCCTATAGTTGTTGAACAAACTGGGAGATCGGAGAGAGCTTTTGATATTTATTCACGGCTTTTAAAAGAAAGGATTATTTTCCTTGGAACACCAATTGACGATTCAATAGCATCTCTTATTATAGCTCAATTATTATTCTTAGAAGCGGAGGACTCTGAAAAAGATATCAACCTTTACATAAACTCACCAGGGGGAATTGTGACTTCCGGAATGGGGATTTATGACACAATGCAATATATTAAGCCTGCTGTGTCAACAATTTGTTTAGGTCAAGCTGCTAGCATGGGTGCGTTTTTATTGGCTGGTGGAGAAAAAGGTAAAAGATTTGCATTACCAAATTCAAGAATTATGATTCACCAACCTTTAGGAGGAGCTCAAGGACAAGCTTCTGATATAAAAATTCAAGCAGATGAAATATTAAGGATGAAAAAGCAGCTAAATGGTATTCTTGCTAAAAATACTGGTCAAACTCTAAAAAAAATTGAAGCAGATACTGAAAGAGATAATTATCTAATTGCTAAGGATGCTAAGGCATATGGATTAATTGATTCTATAATGATAAAGAGAAAGTGAATAATATAAAAAAAAATAGTCCGCTTGAGATTAATTTGGATAGTGAAGCTGAAAAAGAAAAGTCTAATCACAGTATTAAACTTCAAAAACCATCCAAAATAAAATCGTATTTAGACAAATATGTGGTTGGGCAAGACCATGCGAAGAAAACTATATCAGTAGCTGTTTATAACCACTATAAGCGTATAATGCATGAATCTTATTTATCTGATAATGTGGAAATTGATAAAAGTAATATTTTAATTCTTGGTTCTACAGGTACTGGAAAAACACTAATTGCTCAAACCTTAGCTCGTTTTTTATCTGTGCCTTTTGCAATAGCGGATGCAACAACGTTAACTGAGGCTGGTTATGTTGGCGAAGATGTGGAAAATATTTTAGTTAGGCTTCTACAAGTATCAAATTATAATATCGATGCCGCTGAAAAAGGAATAATTTATATTGATGAGATTGATAAGGTTGGTAGGAAGTCATCAAGTGCGTCAATTACACGAGATGTTAGTGGTGAAGGTGTTCAACAAGCACTTTTAAAAATTATAGAAGGCACAATTGCGAACCTTCCTCCAAAAGGTGGGAGAAAACATCCAGAGCAGAGTTTCATACCAATTAATACTAAAAATATCCTATTTATTTGTGGTGGCTCATTTGCAGATTTGGAAGATATTATTTCAAAAAGAATTGGTGCTTCAGATATAGGTTTTGGATATGAAAATAAGCAATTAAATAAGCTTAATGTTTATGACATTTTTAAAGGAGTAAATCAAAAAGATTTAATATCTTATGGTCTCATTCCTGAATTAATTGGAAGATTACCAGTTGTCGCAAGACTCAATATGCTTAGTAAAAAAGACCTACTGAAAGTAATCATAGAACCTAAGAATTCTTTAATTAAACAATATCAAAAATTATTTTTAATAGAGGGAGTTATACTTGAATTTGAAAAAGAAGCATTAAATGCAATTGTTCAAAAAGGATATGAACAAAAATCTGGAGCAAGAGGTTTACGATCTGTTGTAGAAAATGTACTACTAGACGTAATGTATGAAGCGCCCGATATTAAAAATATACAGAGAGTTTTAATTACAAAAAACACAGTTATTTCAGGTGAAAAACCTAAATATATAATTTCAACTACAAAGAAGAAAACAGCCTGATTATTTTAATAAAGTTAGTTTTCTAATGATTCTATCGTTTTTAGTTTTAAATTCCAAAAAATAGATACCATTACTTATGCTATTTGCATTCCATCTAATAAGGTTTATTCCAACTTTAAAATAATTATTATTAAACCTTTTCACTAATCTCCCTTTTATATCAAAAATTGAAATTTTGACATTTTCTTTTCCGGTCTCATTTAATTCAAATGAAATTAATGTTGAATTATTAAATGGGTTTGGGTAGATGTTGTTGAGAGAAAAGTTTGTTGATAAAAGCACATCGGTCTCATTTGAAAGAATTTCATTAATTAATATTTCACCTGAACCATTTATAAATGGAACTCCACTATTCCCCCACTTATCTAACTGCAAAACAACATCAGTTGTGACAGTTATTTGATCGTTAAGCTGAGCTTCTTCATTGACAAAGCAATTAACAGTGAACAGAGTATTTGCACCAATTGGGGTTGGCTCATTCCAGTTTGAGATTCCTACTGTAAGAACGCTCCCATTATAGTTCACATCAAACTCCCATTCATTTGACAACGAGGGTTCAATCATTGGCGTCCATTCTTGATCTTGATTCCAGTCAGTAAACGGTTCACCATTATCATAAATACTATTTCCATTTTCATCTTCAAATGGCTCGTCACTTGGAGTGATAATATTAGGAGTATTTTCAAGCCTTATCACACTTAGGCTTATGGGGACTGTATTAATTGAAGTTACTTGATATGATGCGCTACCACCTATCGCTCCATTATTGGACTGTATTGTATAATATTGATCAACGGAATTAATTACGTAATTAGCTTCATTAGAGAAAGTAATTCCTACCTCTTTATTATCATAAGTATGTGCTAAAGCCATTTTATACTTGACGTTAACATCTGTACCTACTCCAACATTATTAAATAATTGTAACTCCAAAAATTCTCCTGATCCAGGATCAATAACAGGGTTTAAAAGTTGCAAATGGTTTCCGTTTATAATAAGACTATCATATGAAACTCGATCTATTGGATTTGCTCCAATTATTTCTACAAAAGAGGGACTAAACTCCAATTCAAACTCAAATTCAGATAATTGCATGTCATTATTTAAGCTGAGACGTATTGACCCTATATTATATGCACTACCAGTTCCATCACTTATGCCTGCTTCGGCCAGAATTATCTCATTATACTGAATATCAAATGTCATTATTTCTTGTGGGTCAGATATATTATCGATCCTAACTAATGAAGGGAGCCCGTAAAGACTCGTAGTGTTAGGGAATGAAGAATGGCTAAATTCTCTATTATCCGTATCTCCTGGAAAAAGGTCTGCTCCATTACTAGGACCACCGTTTTCTAATGCAAACAACCCATCGGCTTGTTCAAGGCCCACTCCATAAAATGGTTCATCTGTATTAGGACTCCAACCATTTGCAATTTCATCATTAATATGCCAAATAGCAAGTCCAGCAGTTGGCATGAGAGTATCAGATCCAATTTTTTGTCTATTTTCAATTAACCAATACTCTTCACTCACATCTGGGTGATTAACTCTAACTATGCGATTACTTGAATAAGTCTGAGTTAGTGAAATACTGGAATAATCATCTTCAATCTCATCTACTTCAGCCCATCCAAGCTGAGCTTTACACCAGCCAATCATAGTCGCTGGATACCAAGGTGTATTTCCAACTGTTCCCCAAGACCCGCTTGCCATTAATGCAAGTTTTCCTGCGCCAGTTGAAGAGTAGTCTGTATCATATAAGTCAGGGAGGCCTAGTGCATGCCCAAATTCATGGGCTAGAACACCGATTGCAACAATATTACCATTTTGAATCTCGGGATTAATAGTATAGCTGCTTATTACAACACCATCGTAGCTGACAGATAAGTTTCCAAGGCTCCATTTATGGGACCATATATTTGTTTCTATTCCTTCTTCTGCTCCAGCCCCTTGATGAATGATGTTTAAAGCATCAACATAGCCGTCTCCATCATTATCATATTGTGACCAATCAAAGCCAGACTCCTCTATTTCATCGACTGCATTTCTGATTAATTCTCTTACTCTATCATACCCATTATTGTGACCATAATAATCATGATTGTTTTGAGATGTAACCCAATTAGATACATCAGATTTAGCTAAAAATTGGCCATGTGATATTTCCTTATAAAAATCATGGAAGCTTCCTGTGTTGTCAAAATTGGGGTGACTATAGCCTCTTTGATTGAGCACCAGTCCAATTTGTTCTGGGGTGTAAGTAAAATTTGCATCAGGGAAATCAATTAACAGCCATGGAATGTTAAATGTATCGGATCTTGTTTGCGATAATTCTGGAACGGGTGAGTTATCTATAAATTCAATTTTTGGGGGTCTTATATTTTCTAATGCAAAAGGATTAGAATCTATCCCAACTTTAAACTGAGAAGGTATTAAACCATTTGAATTACTACCGCTTGCGTAGACCCACCAATTGTTTTGATCTTTTATGATTGTTGACCCTTCATATTCATGCCATGCCTGCAAAAAATTTCCTCTAATATGGATTTTAAAAGACTCTCCATTTGGCTGGGAAACTTCAAAAGGGGTAGGGCTGGCTTGGTCAGACATCAGAGTAGATATATAAAAAAGAGTTATTATAAATAAATTTTTAATTTTTGTCATAATTTAAAGTATATTATTTAATAAACATTTATACTAATCTTATTCTAATTGTTATATTTGTAATTATAATCAGGATAAGAACTAATCAATATATCAATGAAAAGACGTTTTGAGTACATAATTTTTATTAGTGTTTTTGCATTTTTGAACACAAACTGTTCGTTGGAAGATAATGATAATGATGAATCAGTGTCAAACAATGTTGTAAATTCATTAACTGAGGCTAGTCTTGGAGGTAAAGAAGGTTCTGTCGAAGATTATTTTTATAACTTTGAAAATAATGTAGAGGCAAACTTCTTTAGATAT
>CBFIBM010000012.1:0-59663 GCA_965660855.1 uncultured bacterium
AAATTCCAAGTAGTCAATCCTTTGAAAATCTAGTAGATGAGCTCACATTGCAAGCTGAATTTATCATCGAGCAAATTCCACCTACTCAATATAGTTTGATTGCTAGAAGAGATTTTGTTGGGAATCCATATGGGGAAAGGCATCACTTCCAAATCGACATAAGAAATGATGGATCTATATATTTTAGTACGTTGCATAATCAATATGATTTGCATTCGGCACAAGTTGCAACACCACCAAATTTAATTCAGGAAGGAATCTTATATAATTTGTCAATCACTTTTGATAATGGTGTGATAAATTTTTATTTAAATGGTGAAAATATTCATAGTGAAGATTTTGGATATAGGGAATTATATCCTAATCAACATTGGGTAAATTTCGGAAGAGTACATAGAGCAGGAGGACAACCATTTTTTGGTGAATTTGCAGGTAATATTAGCAAGGTATCAATTTGGGATTATGAATTATCTCAGGACGAAATTCAGTTGAACATATCTACGCCTATAAACGGTAGTGAAGCCGGTCTTGTTGGATACTGGGATTTCAATGAAGGAGAAGGTATTACCTTAACGGATTTAAGTAGTAATGGTAATAATGGAACGATTCATGGAGCGACCTGGGAATCTTCCTCTTCCACTGTATTAAGTGGTACTCCAAGTTTATCGGATGGAGGGTTACATGCTATTGTTTTAAGTGCGGATGATGGGAATGGTGGTATTGGCACTCAGAGTTACACCCTTGCAGTAAGTTTACATAGCTTAGAAGTCTCCGGTGAGTCTGGCTTCCGTATGTTCTCCAGTCCCGTATCGGGTTTAATTTATGAGGACCTTTTAGACGAGTTATGGACACAAGGAGCTCTAGGTTCAGACAATCCTAACTCTAATCCAAATATATGGACGTTCGGGAATGAGTGGAACTCTGTAACAGATTTTAGTGCAGATGCACTAACTGCAGGAAAAGGTTTTTTGATTTATGTATATGCTGATACAGATTTTGACGGTGTGGATGATCTTCCCGTTACCATAAGTATCGATGGTCCACAACAGCAATTAGGTATTTCTGTAACGACAGAACCGAGTGAGTGGAACATGATGGGGAATCCGTATGGTCTTGCTGTAGATATCACTCAAATGGTATCCGATAATGACGGACCATTTAACAAAACGGTGTATGCATTAGACCTTGATAATCCTGGTTATAAGTTTCATAATGGTAATATAGGTACGATTGATGATGGAGAGATTAAGCCTTTTGAAGGTTTTTGGATTCAAGCAACTGAAAGTGGAAATACATTCCAGTTTACAGAACAAAGTATTAAAAAAGGAAGTGTAAGCGCTCCTAGTAGAACGACTACAGATGGTTCTAATGGTCATGCTGTTTTCACCTTTAGCAATGGTACGTATAGTAGTTCTACTTATTTATCTTTTACTCCTGAAGGAGAGATTAACTTGGACCCAGCAGATGCAGATCGACTGGTTCCTATGTCTTTAGTAGAACATTTAACAAGCATGATTTATGAGTCGAATAAATCATTAGCGATTAACAATTTACCTCTGGACCTTACTACGGATCTTACGATGGCTATGGATGTGATGATGCTTACTCCTGACAATGACAATGGCTATGCGACTCAAGCAGAACAAATTGAATTTAGCTGGGATATATCGAATTTACCTGAAGGGATTACGCTTGGGTTGACTGATAATGTGACTGGACAAGCAATACATCTAACGGAAGGTGTATCTACGGGCATTTCTACTGTGAATAAAGGTAGCTTTGAAACAGCTGGAGGTTTTATGGGAACTTATCCAGCGGTAGGCGAGTCTCAGTTCACATTAACGGTTTATGGTATTACAACTGCTGCTATAAATGACGAAATCCTTCCGGAGCGTGTTACCTTAAATGGAGCATATCCAAATCCATTTAATCCAAGTACAGTTATTAGTTTTGATCTAAAGGATGCGGATATGGTCTCTTTAGATATATTTGACGTTACTGGAAGACAGGTTGCGACACTGGTCCATGAATATATGGTGCCAGGTAATCATCAGGTAAGTTGGAACCCTGGGAATCTTTCTTCTGGATTGTATTTGGTGAATCTGGTCGTTGGAATAGAAACATTTAATCAAAAAATAACGTATATTAAATAGGAAAATATGATGAATAAGAAACTTATTACTCTCTTGGTTGTTGCATTCAGCATGCTGACCATTGTTCTTGCTCAGGATCCGCCTGCGCTACCGACACCTCCTAATCAAGGTCCTATAGGTGGCATGGTTTGGTTGGCATTTGGTGGTCTTCTTCTAGCAGTGAAAAAGTATTTTAATAAATAATATTATCGTAATAAAGGTATAGCTATGAAAAAAATATATATAATCTCTATCTTCGCAATGGGTATGCTATATGCTCAAGATGAAGAATTAGATCTTGATGCAATGTGGGACAACACAGTCTGGAACGAAATTGAAGAAGTTACTACTAAAGAATATGAAGTAGAAAAAGTCACGACGGTTGCTGGGGTGCGTGGAGCAGAAGCTGAGGATGAGGCTCTTCATCATTTGTACTACAGGCAATCAATGAAAGGGCCAAGTGAAATTCAGCTCAATAAAGCCTTGGGTAAACTTTTAAACACATTAACTGTATTAAAAGAAAAAAACCCAGAAAATAAAAAGATTCCAGAGGTAACTCACTATGTAATTCAAATTTATAAAAAATTAAATAATAAAGCGAAAGCAAGTGAGCTAGAAACAGAACTGCTAGCTTCCGCACCAGATTCTAAGTGGGCAAAATTTTATAAATAATAAGTAACAAATTTTAATACCAATCTAAAGGGGTTTTTTCAAACCCCTTTTTTTATCAGGAAATAATAAATGAAAGATATAACATTACTTGTAATGGCAGCAGGAATGGGTTCAAGATACGGTGGGTTAAAGCAATTAGAGCCAATTGGTCCTCATGGTGAAACTATTATTGACTATTCTATATATGATGCAATAGAAGCAGAATTCTCTAAAGTTGTATTTATTATTAGAAAGGATTTTGAAAATTTATTCAAAGAGAAAATCTCTGATAAATTTTCAGATAGAATAAAAATTGAATTTGCCTTTCAAGATATTAACCATCTACCAAAAGATTTTTCTTGTCCAAGCAATAGACTAAAACCATGGGGTACAGGGCATGCTATCCTTTCAGCAGAAGAGTTAATTAATGAACCCTTTGTTGTTATAAATGGTGATGACTTCTATGGAAGAAAAACATTTAAAGTTGTAGCAGATTATTATCAAGAAGAATCGAGAAAGTTTTCAATGGTTTCATTTCGTTTGGATAATACACTATCTTCAAATGGTTCTGTAAGTCGAGGTCTTTGTACCGTGATTGATCAAGAGCTAAGAACTGTTGTTGAGACACACGGATTAGAGGTTGCTAAGGATAGAATAATTTCTGATAATAAAGAGTTCGTTTTCGATGGAAGCGAGAAGGTTTCTATGAATGTTTGGGGATTTACACCTAGTTTATTTAAATACTTGAATGAGATGTTTATTGACTTTCTTAAACATGAAGGAAATGAGTTAAAAAGTGAATTTTTGATTCCGACAGTGGTAAATAATTTGATTCAATCAAAAAAAGAAACAGTTCATGTTTTAAATAGTGATGAAAATTGGTTTGGTGTAACCTATAAGGAAGATCATCCTTCTGTTGTAGTAAAAATTAAAGATCTGATTTCTCATGGAGTATACCCTCAAAGATTATTTTAAATCAATTTTCATTTCTATTTGATTAATAAATGAAAATATCTGTAATAATACCAACATTTAACAGATCTAAAATGATTGGCAGGGCTATAAATTCAATTTTAAAGCAAACCTATAAACCTTATGAAATAATAATTGTGGATGATGGTTCAACTGATGAAACAAAACACTTCATTCACGATGAATATCCAACAATTAAATACTTCTGTCAATCAAGAAGCGGTGTGAGTAAAGCTAGAAATAGAGGCATAGTAGAATCTAAGGGGGATTGGATAGCTTTTTTGGATTCGGATGATGAATGGCTTCCAAATAAATTAGAAAAACAAAAAGAAAATTTGAAACAAAACCCTACTATCCTTGTCTCTCATACAAACGAAATTTGGATTAGAAATGGAGTTCGTGTTAATCAAATGAAGAAACATCAAAAATATGGTGGTTATATTTTTGATAAATGTCTTGAATTTTGTCGCATGTCTCCATCTTCAATCATGATACATAGAAACGTTTTTGAGAGTATTGGAAATTTTGATGAGGATCTTTCGGTATGTGAAGATTATGATTTATGGATTAGAGTTGCATCAAAATATCATGTAACATATTTAGAAACCCCTTTCATAAAAAAGTATGGAGGCCATAAAGATCAGTTGTCGAAAGTTGAAAATGGTATTGAACATTTTAGGATACAATCATTGGAAAAAATTTTAGCATCAAAAATGTTAACAAAAGAACAAACTACTGATGCTAAAGAAGTCTTATTGAAGAAACTTTCCATATATTCAAATGGATTAAAAAAACGTAATAAATTAGAAGAATTAGCATTGGTGAAAAAAAAGATTCTAAATTGGACTATTACCTTATAAATAATCTATATTATAGATCGATATTATAACAAATTGCTTAATTAAAGCTGTTTGTTCTAAAAAGTACCATGGAGAACGTATGAGACCAATACTAAAAGCATTAATTAGCGCTTTTTTATTTTCACCTATTGCCTTACTGGCTGAGTGGGTTTCCATAAGTTCAGATGAACCAGCAAAATCACAATGGTTTGTAAATGAGACTGTAGATAATGAGATTCAGGTAGAGTTCATATTACATGGCTACAACATAGAAAAAATGAAGAATGGAAAGAAAAAGATTTCATTTCCCGGGAGTGTACCTATGCTTGAGAATGGAGCTCCTGATTTACCTTTGAATGCCAAATCCATAATTATTCCAAATTTATTAAACATGAAGTTTTCAATCATTGAGGCGGAATATATTGATATAGAAATTGAAAATATAATTTCTTCTAAAGGAAATATTACTAGGGATATTGATCCGAATTCGATCCCTCATACTTATGGTGATGCATAC
Source organism: uncultured bacterium (assembly GCA_965660855.1). Lineage (GTDB taxonomy): Bacteria > Fidelibacterota > Marinisomatia > Marinisomatales > UBA1611 > JAOLAV01. The sequence continues at coordinate 5,112 of CBFIBM010000012.1, forward strand.
GAAAAAGATGAATGGTACCCCAAAGAAATAGTATACATGAGAGAACCTTATATAATGCGTTCTACAAGGGGTCAGGCAATTGTAATGCAGCCGGTTCAGTATAATCCAATACAAAAGGTAGCGAGAATATATTTTAAGATTATTATAAAAGTTGAACCGGATCAAAACAACCCGATTAATCCATTATTGGTTATTCCTTCTAAATCCGGTTCTCGAGAGTTTGAACAGATGTATAAAGATCATTTCATTAATTACAATATGACGGACAGGTATGATATATTAACAGAGCAGGGATCAATGTTAGTAATAAGTCATGGTGATTTTATTGAAGAAATGCAGACTTTTGTCGATTGGAAAAATTACAAAGGTATACCAACAGAAATAATTGATGTTGCAGAAATTGGTGATGTAGATCAGATGGCTCAATATATTTCAGATCATTATTATGCTAATGGAACGGCTTTTGTCCTATTAGTAGGAGATATCGGCCAAATTGAGTCAATCCGAAGATCTGATGGTGCAGGTTCAAATAGTCCTTCAGATAATACATTTTCTTTTGTTGCCGGTAATGACTATTACCCTGATTTGATAATTGGAAGATTTTCAGGTGAGAATACTGGGCATATTCAAACGATGGTAAATAGAACTATATTATATGAAATGAATCCTAATCTTAATTCTAATTGGTTTAAAAAAGGTAGCGGGTTTGCATCTAATCAGGGACCCGGAGATGATAATGAAACTGATCTAGAACATTTAAATAATATTAGAGACTTATTACTGGATTATACCTACATAGAAATAGATCAAGTGTACGATCCTAGTGGCACAGTTGCAGATGGAGAAGCTGCAATTAATGATGGGAGATCTCTAATTAATTACACCGGTCACGGATCCAATAGTTCATGGGGTAATGGTTGCCCAATGAATAGTACTGATGTTGATGGTCTTGAAAATACAGGTAAATGGCCTTTTATATGGTCAGTTGCATGTGTAAATGGTGAATTTCATTTAGGGACTTGTTTTGCAGAAACTTGGTTAAGAGCAACAGATTCTGAAGGTAACCCCACTGGAGCAATCGGTACTCTGATGTCTACGGTCAACCAAGGATGGAATCCTCCAATGGAAGGGCAAGACGAAATGAATGCCATTTTTGTTGAATCCTACTCAGAAAATATTAAGAGAACATTTGGTGGTATATCATTTAATGGAATGAATAAAATGAATGATAGTTATGGTTCTGCAGGATATGATGAGACATTTTACTGGACACTTTTTGGAGATCCTTCAGTTGTACTTAGATCTGATACCCCATCAGAAATGACTGTGTCTCATGATGATGTGCTTATCATCGGTGCAACAGAGATGACGTTTAATACAGATCAGAGTGGTGCTTTAGTCGCAGTTTCTAAAGATGATATACTTCTAGCTTCGACCTATACAGATGCTTCTGGTTTTGCGATTCTTGCTTTTGAAAATGAAATTGAAGTTCCTGGAGAATTAAATATTGTTGTTACAGCATACAATAAGTTACCGTATGAAACTTCAATTAATGCAATTGCACCTGAGGGTGCATATATTTTGATGAATAATTTATCAATTATTAATTCCTTGGAAGAAGATCAATTGATATTTGGTGGACAAGCTCAAATTTATGTAACAATTCAAAATGTGGGGCAAGATACATCCTCTACGTTAACAGTTACACTTGATAACAGCGATGGCTCATTCAATATTTTGAATAATGGAATAATCGTTGAAACTATGTTTCCGGACACCGAAACAATTGTTGGGCCTTTTGGTATAGAAGTGAATTGGAATATTGAAAATGGATCAGAGGCAGAACTACAATTTTCAATTGAAGATGAATCCCATGCATGGGACTATTCAACAACTAGAACTGTATTCTCTCCTGATTTTCAAACGGATATGTTGAATATATTCGATGGTGGTAATGGTATTTTTGATCCAGGTGAAACCGTGTTTTTAGAGATCTCTTTGAAGAATATAGGTGGCGCTTCACTAATGAATCCAAATTTTAGTATTACATCATCTGATCCATATATTATTTTTAGTGACCCAGTTTATGATGATCAAATAATCTGGAATAACATTCCAGGAGAAAGTAATATAATGACTTTGAGTATAGAGGTTTCAGCTTCATTAGAAACTCCAATAGGACATACTGCAATAGCTGGACTTATCATTGGGTCAAACGGTACAAATTATCAACATATATATTCTCTCCCTGTAACAATAGGGTTAATGACAGAAGGATTTGAAACTGGAAATTTTTCATCCTACGCATGGGAACATTCAGGCAACTCTGATTGGACTACTAATGCAGATTCATACGTAGGAAATTTTTCTGCCATGTCTGGTGATATTGGCCATAATCAAAGTTCAGAACTTTCGATTGATATGAATATAATTTATGGTGGTGAATTAACTTTTTGGGCAAAAACATCCTCAGAATCTGGTGACTATTTAGAATTTTATATTGATGATCAACCTCAGAATTTAATGATTGGTGGAGATACTGATTGGAATGAGTATAGTGTTATTTTACCAATGGGTGAACACTCATTGCGCTGGGCATACATTAAAGATGAAGCAACAAGTTATGGACAAGATTGTGCTTGGCTCGATGGAATTGAATTTCCTGTGGGTGCAGTTCCTCCTCTAAATATTAATTTTGGTGATGTGAATAATGATAACATTGTTAACGTGCTAGATGTAATTGTTACAGTAAACTATCTAATTGGTTATCTTGAGTTTGATCAGGAGCAGACACAAAATGCTGATATGAATTTAGATGGCACAGTTTCAATCAATGATATTCTTATGATAGTAGAAAGTGTTCTGGCTGAATAAAGTTTATTAAAAGCTATACTTCCTCACTTGCCTATATCTCATACTGATAATTGAATGAAACACTAACAACGACTTCAGTATTTTTATTGGGCTGTTTGCATTCTTTTGAACCGGGACATGGGAAGACCTTTTTACTTGCATACAGCGTTGGTGGGCAATTGAATTTTAGGAAAATTTTACTTCTGACATTCAGCTTGTTAATCTCTCATTTTTTAGTTTTAAGTATTATTTCATTAATATTTAATATGTTGATAACTGAGTTTAAAGAAAGTCTTGTTCATGAATTTTCACATTTAATTGCACCAGTTTTTATCCTGATATTTGGTTTTTTTGTTTTTGGAAGAGCAATGTATAAAAAGAATCACCATCACTCAGATGATTGTGGTCATCAGCATGGGAAAATCCCTAAATCAAAAATGGAAAGTCCAATAACTGTTGGGTTGTTAACTGGAATGCTTCCTTGTGCTTCCTCTTTAGCTGTTGTTATGATGACAGGAATGAATATTTCATTTATTTCTATCCTTAACTTTATCTTTATATATGTATTGGGGATTGCATTTGTATTATTTTCCATCGTAGTGACTTTTAATTATACTAAAAATATTTTCACACAACGTTTTGGTAATTTTTCAAAACGATTGAACCCTGAACTTTTAAGTGGTTCTTTGATTATTTTTGTGGGTTTATTCTATCTAAGTCATAATTGGTTTGGACACAGCCACTGATAATTTATTTTAAAGTTTTAAATAAAGACTTGTATGCGAATCATAAAAAGAATTTTTATTATCACGGCCTTAATCTTTTTTAATATTAGTTTATCGCAAAGAGAATATCTAAAAGATATTAATATTTCTGAGTTAAGTCGCAAAACTATTTATGCTAAAAAAATAAGTTCTTCTCCAATAATTGATGGTCTTTTAGATAAAGAAATATGGGATTCTTCTATGATAACAACTGATTTTTTTCAGATAGAACCAAAAGAACTTTCACCTCCATCAGAGCCCACGTCGGTTCGTATATTATATGATAATAAATCAATTTACGTATTTATTGAAGCTTTTGATTCAAGGCCAGATGATATTAAAAAGACTTTAGTCCGAAGGGATAGTTGGATGGATGGTTTTTCAAATAATGCAGATTGGGTTGGGATATCCATAGATTCAAAAAATGATGATTATAATGGTATTTTTTTTGGAGTCAATTCATCTGGAGCTAAAATTGATGTAGCTGTTTCGGGCGATGATCAATATGATCTTACATGGGATGGAGTTTGGGACGTTTCGGTAGCCTTAAATAAAAAAAGTTGGACAGCTGAATTTGAATTACCTTTATTTTTATTTCAATATGAAAATAAACCTAATATGGAGTGGGGAATTCAAGTACAGCGAGGCCTTCATCGATTACAAGAAACTATTAGTTGGCCTGGGAAACCAAAAACAGTAAGAGGAATAGTTTTACCATATGGGGTTTTAAAAGGGCTTTCTGACCTACCAAAACAAAGTCAGTTAGAAGTAATTCCATATCTTTTATCAGGGAAGCAAGAAGATTATAAATTAAGCTTAGGGCTTGATGCTAGATACAGCTTAACTACAAATTCAATAATGAGAGCAACGATTAATCCTGATTTTGGACAAGTTGAAGCAGATCCTTCAGTTGTCAATTTAACTGCATTTGAAACATTTTATGAAGAAAAGAGACCTTTTTTTACGGAAGGATTAGATTTTTTTAGACAAAGAATAAATTTATTTAATTCGCGAAGGATTGGGAAGAGTCCGAGTTATAATATTCCTGATAATGGAGAATTAGAAGATGTTTCAGATTTTACTAAAATTTTAGGTGCAACCAAAATTATGGGTACCTCGAATTCAGGTATTAACTATGGTTTTATCGGTGCAGTAACTTCTGAAGAAAAAGGAAAATTAATAGACTCCACAATTGTAAAAAATCATATTATTGAACCACAAACATATTATTCAATTGGTAGGTTTGAGTTTCCTATACTTAATAGTATTTCTCGCTTTGGCTTAATGGGAACTAATGTTTCACGAAGAGATACATCTGATGCAACTGTCTATGGCGGTGACTGGGATCTGGGGTTTTTTGATAACAAACTTTTTTCAAAAGGTCAGTTAGTAACTTCTAATTCTAACGGTATTTTAGGAAGTGCATTTAGGTTTAATGTTGGTTATTTAGATCCAATTTGGTGGGGAATTCGTTTTTGGTTTGGAACTCTTGATAATAACTTTAATGTAAATGATTTAGGTTACTCTAGGAGGAATAATTATTCTTGGTCAGGCGCAATGGTAGAATTTAGAAGGCAGGAGCCTAATAATTTATTTATTAATAATGAATTAAAATTTTTTTATAAACATTCTTGGAATGGAGATAAAGATATTCTTGAAAAAGAAATCGAATTTAAAAGTAATAATTTACTTAAAAATTATTGGAATATTAGTCTTGGTGGGGGATATGAGTTTACAGCTCTTAATGATGAGAATTTATTTCAAGATGAGGATGCATGGGTTTATGAAACTGAATCAAAAGCACGTGCAGGCATAAATTTCAAGACAGATAGAAGAAAAAATATAATTTTAGGCGGAGGAAATGGGTTTGGATTTGGAAAAAATAGAGGTTGGGGCTACCGACGAGAATTAGAATTAAAATATAAACCGTTTGAATCTTTAATGATAGAAGCACAACTAACAGAAGATTTCAGTCCTAATGCGATGCAATATGTTGAAGTTTTGAGATACAATAATGATACTGTTAGGGTTTATGCTGAATCAAAACTTTTAACTAGAGATTTGTCATTGCGACTAAATTGGACATTTACTCCTGAGATGACATTACAATGCTATGTTCAACCTTTTTTTGCCAGTATGGAATATGAAAATTTTTCTCGTTTGGAATATGAAAAAAGTGCTAGTTTAATTTCATATCCATTTTTATTTGAAAATGAAAATCCAAATTTTAAATATTCAAATTCAATAGGAACTTTTGTTTTTAGGTGGGAATACAGATCTGGAAGTACAATTTATTTAGTCTATAATTTGAATCAGGAAAATTCATATTCATTTACAACAAAAGATTGGACTTTGACAAACAAAAATGCAGTTTACTTTAAAATAAATTATTGGTATAAAAATTAAATTTAGATGTTAATTGATATAATAAATATTATTAAAGCTCTCCCTAGTCAGCACCTTATTTTTGGTGTAATTAGTACTGTACTATGCATTGCTGTCGCGTGGGTCTATAGTAAAAGTTCTGAAAAGTTAAAGAAAATTATAATTCAAGCTACCTCTTATCTTGTTATATTTAATGAGATTGCATTTCAAATAAATATGCTGTTTTATGGTATATGGTCATACAGAACTTCATTACCTCTAGAAATGTGTTATATATCTGCTCTATTGATACCATTTTACAGTAAAAATAATACTTCAAGAATATTGAAAACTTGGTTTTTCTTTGCAGGTTTTTGTGGGTCACTCTTTGCATTCATTAATACAAACTTATCTGAGTTCGAACAAATATACATATCCATACATTATTTTTTTGCTCATGGATTGGTTATATTTATCGCATTTAGTATTATTGTAGATGGCTATAGACCTACCTGGGGAGACTATTTTGAGGTAATTAAATGGACTACAGTATTAGTCATAAGTATAGTAATAATTAATGTTGTACTTAAAAGTAACTATATGTTTACATTTGAAAAACCTGATGGAGTTAATTTTACACTATTAATGCCAGACTGGCCTTATTATTTTTTGATTATGTTATTTATTGGTTTATCATCATATACTGTAATGATGTGTTTTAAATTTATTCCATTAAATAAAAATCGCTCATAACGCTCATATTTATTGCATCTTAAATATTTACTAAATAACTTTACAAGTGAGTAAATATAAAGTATTTAATATAGTAGGTTTCCAAATTAGTTGGTGGATTTGTGTTCTTTCAGCAACTACTGAAATGGCATATTTTGGCCCCCTTGTTATGGCTATATTCATTATAATACATTTCTGGAAATTTACTGATAGTATTAATGAGTTAAAATTGATAGCTATTTTTGGAGTTCTAGGAACTATAGTAGACACTATGTTCATGCATTTAGGGCTTCTTAGTTATGATGGATTATATTCAAAAGATATTTTAATTGCACCCTTATGGATTACAGCTATGTGGTGCGGCTTTTCAGCAACAATTAATCACTCTATGCATTGGTTAAATAATAAATGGATGCTTTCATTTGTTTTAGGATTGGTGTTTGGTCCACTTTCTTATATAACCGGTGAAAAATTTGGTGCGATTAGCTTTACTGTAGATATAAAAATTATAATAGTCGTTCTCGCAATTGTCTGGGGATTAAGTATTCCTTCTATATATTGGGTAAATAATAAATTGGATAATTAATAAAATGAGATGCATTATTAAATTAATTTTCTCTTCTATTATATTAACTGCGAATATTTATCCTGAAGTATTATATAATAGCTCCTATGATTTATTAAAATTATTAATTGAAAAAACAGGGTGGGTAAATGATGGTGAGGAAAATGGATTCTCACTAAGTAAGAAGCTGATCAAAAACAAAGATCTTTATGCTTTAAGAGTACAAAAGAAAGTTGGATTCTCACCTGATATAATTCAAGAAATCTTAATAGACGTGAATAATTATGATCAGTTTTTATCAAAATCTAATAATATTAAATCGTATGAATTGAACAGGTCTAATAAATGGGTTGATGCATATCAATTTATCGAAAATAATATTCCATTCTTAGATAATCGTGAATACTGCTTCAGGATATCTAAAGAAGGTTTAGATGATAGTGATAAAATATCTCTAGTGCATTGGTATTTACTTGAGAAAAATTATTATGATACGTCACATTTAGTAAAGAATAATAAGTCAATTTATTTAAATTACGGGGCTGGTTTATGGCTGGCAGAAGAACAAATTGACCAGTCTGTTATGATATCATATATTATTTATATTGACCCTGGTGGATCTATTCCAGACTTTTTAATAGATAAAGCTAATAGAGTTAGCCTTGTTAATATATTAGAAGATACTATAATAGAAGCAAATAGAAGGATAAATTTAAAAAATAGTTAGTGATGATAAAGCTACTACATTCCTCTTTTTTATATTTGTTGGTAACCTTAATCAGTTGCAATGAACCTTATAAAGATTTTAAAAAGGATGAAATGGAAACTGTAGAATATGTAGACATTGATAAGTTCATGGGTGATTGGTATGTCATAGCAAACATCCCAACATTTATTGAAAAAGAAGCTTCAAATGCAATTGAATCCTACAAATTAGATAAAGAAGGAAATATTGCAACAACTTTTACCTTTTTTAAAAAGTCCTCGCCCGACAAAATTGTTAAATACACACCTAAAGGATTTATTGTAAATAAAAAAACAAATGCTGAATGGAGAATGCAATTTTTATGGCCCTTTAAGGCTAAGTTTTTGATTATTGATTTAGATGAAAATTATGAAACCACTGTGATTGGCCATCCAAGCAGAAACTATGTCTGGATCATGGCTAGGAATCCAATAATTGAAGATTCTAAATATAGATCTATTATTGATAATCTTTTATTAATTGGTTATGATATAAGTAAAATCAAGAAAGTACCCCAGAAGTGGAATTAAATACTTTAATTTGATTTATGGCTTCAATATGAAAATTGCAATTATTGGTTCGGGTATATCAGGTCTCACAAGTGCATACCTTTTAAGCAGAAAAAATGATGTTACCGTATTTGAGAAAAATAATTATATAGGTGGTCACACGCACACACATGAGTTAGAATTTAATGGTCATACTCATTTTGTTGATTCAGGTTTTATTGTGTATAACGAACGAACATATCCAAATTTCATAAAAATATTGAATCAGTTAAATGTTGATCGCCAGATTACTAGGATGGGGTTTAGTGTAAAATCAAAAGATAATAATTTAGAGTATGCGGGTCACTCTCTTAATGGTTTATTTGCACAAAGATCAAATTTATTGAATCCTTCTTATTTGAATATGCTATTGAGTATGTTAAGGTTCAATAAAGAATCGCGAAACGATTTGAATTCTATGAAAACAAGTCTGACCCTTGGAGAATATTTAAAAAAAAATCATTATCCAGATATTTTTATCCAAAATTTTATCATACCGATTGGTGCAGCAGTTTGGTCTACTGTTCCTAACCTTATGATGGAAATGCCTGCCATATTTTTTATAAGATTCTTTGAAAATCATGGGATGCTTCAAATAATAGATCGCCCAAAATGGTGGGTAATAAAAAATGGTTCCAAATCTTATGTTGAAAAAATTATAAGTAACTTTAGAGATAAAATACGTTTATCAAATCCAGTCAAAAATGTAAAAAGAATTGATGGAAAAATTATAATTGCTTCAGGGAAAGATAACATTATAGAGGAAGAGTTTGATTCAGTGGTTTTTGCCACTCATAGTAACCAATCTTTAAAGCTTCTTGAAAAACCTTCAGCTCTTGAAAAAGAGATTTTAGGTGCTATACCATATCAAAATAATAGAGCATTGCTACATTATGATGAGTCAATTTTACCTAAAAGAAAAAATGCATGGTCTAGTTGGAATTATAATCTGGACCGTGATGAAGATAAACCTGTATCACTGACTTACAACATGAATATATTACAAGGTTTAGATTCTACTAGAACATATTGCGTATCCTTAAACAGTGACGATCTGATTGATAAATCAAAAGTAATAAAGAAGTTAGATTATGAGCACCCTCTTTTTACACTTGAAGGCGTGGAAGCGCAAAAAAGAAAACACCAGATTAGTGGTGTAAACAATACTTATTATTGTGGTGCATATTGGAGAAATGGATTCCACGAAGATGGAGTAGTGAGTGCCCTAGATGTCTGTAAAAGTTTCGGAGAGTATTTATGAGTTTATCAATCAAAAGTTATATTTATTCTGGGAAAATTCAGCACAGAAGGTACTCTCCTTTTAAACATTTTTTTACGTATCCGTTATTCTTTGCATATATAGATTTAGATACGATTAGCTCCACCCTTAAAAAGTCATGGTTTTGGAATATTGATAAACCTGCAGTTATTTCATTTAATAGAAAAGACTATCATGGTGATAATCATGCAGAATTATCATCGTCAGTTCGGGAGACTATTTTTAAGAAAACTGGTAATATGCCAAGTGGTCCAATAAGACTTCTAACCCACCTGAGATATTTTGGATATTGTTTTAATCCTGTAAGTTTCTATTATTGCTTTGATAAAGAAGATACTGATTTAGAGTATATTTTGGCGGAGGTTACAAATACACCTTGGAAAGAGAGATTTGCATATGTAATTGATAAAAAATCAGAAAAAGATAAAATTGCTTTTGATATTGATTTAAAAAAAGAATTACACGTTAGTCCTTTCTGGGGAATGGATCATGATTATAGATGGGTATTCTCTAATCCCGAAGAAAAGCTATTTGTTAATATGAAAAATTATAGAAACGGATCTAAGGTTTTTGATGCTACTTTAAGCTTAGATCGAAGTTCTTTTTCAAAAACTTCACTTTTAAAGCAAATATCTAGATTTCCTTTCATCACTATAGTTGTAGTCTTTAGAATCCATTTGCATGCGGCGATATTGTGGCTTAGAAGAGCCCCTTTTTTTGTGCACCCTAGTAAGTTAAATCATGAAGAGAAGGATTAATAATGAGTGATGATTATCAACTAAAAGAACTTGCAGAGTCAGTTAAGAATCAAAAAAAATCTACATTTTTATCTTCAATATTTAAAAAAGCCCTCTTTGATAAGTTCAAATTAATCGATGTAGGGTTCATTGAACTGAAAGATGGGTCAAATACGTTTATATTTGGTGATAAATCCGACAGCCTGAAAACATCAATTACGATTCATTCTCAAGAATTTTATGTTCTCCTTGGTAGTGGTGGTACGATGGGTGTCTCTGAAGCGTATATGGCTGGATATTGGAGTTCTTCAGATCTTGTAGCTTTATTACGAATTGTTCTTAAAAATAGATCTGTATTAGATTCTCTGGATTCTGGAATAGCAAAATTGATCCAACCAGTGAATAAACAGATTCATAAAAGTAGACAAAATACTTTAAGAGGTAGTAAGAGCAATATTTTAGCACACTACGACCTGAGTAATGAATTTTACAGTTTGTGGCTAGATTCAACGATGACATATTCATGTGGATATTTTAATAATAAGGATTCTAGTTTGAAAGATGCTTCAATTGAAAAAATTGACAGAATTTGTAGGAAATTAAAACTTTCAAAAGAAGACTCACTGCTTGAAATTGGAACTGGTTGGGGGAGTTTCTCTGCTCATGCAGCAGAGAATTATGGTTGCAGTATTGTTACTACAACTATTTCAGATGCCCAATACAGATATGCTGATAAACTATTTAAAGAAAAGGACCTTTCATCTAAAATCCAATTGTTGAATATGGATTACAGAAAATTAGATGGAGAATATGACAAAATTGTCTCGATTGAAATGATTGAAGCTGTAGGCTATCAATATATCCCCGCATATTTACAAAAGATTGATTCACTACTTAAATCTAATGGTAAAGCTTTAATACAAGGTATAACATATAATGATCAAAGCTTCGAGAACTATAAGAATTCTGTTGATTTTATTAAGAAATATATATTCCCAGGTTCATGTCTTATTTCCCTATCTCAAGTTTTAGATGTAATTAAAATTCAGACAAGTATGGCACTAGTAGATATGGAAGATATAACCATACATTATGCAGAAACTTTAAAATGTTGGAGAGAAAATTTTTTTAAAGTACTTCCTGATATAAAAAATTTAGGTTTTTCAGATTCTTTTATAAGAATGTGGGAATTTTATTTTGTATTTTGCGAGGCTGGGTTTTTAGAGAGGAATATAGGAGATGTTCAATTAGTTTTTGCAAAAGAAGATGCGAGAGATATAAGGATTAATTACTAAAGATGATAAAATCATTAATACAATTAGCTGAAAAAGGTATTCTACCTGATTTTTTAATTAGATTTGGAATAAGAAAATTATCAAAAGTACGTTTAGATAGAGCCAAATACTCAACAAAAGAAGAAGTAGCCAAATGGCATCAAGATTGGGTTTCAATTCTCAAAAAAAGTCCAGTTGCTCTTGTTCCTGAAAAAGCAAATGAACAACATTATGAAGTTCCGCCATTATTTTTTGAATATTGCTTAGGGCCTAACCTTAAGTATAGTTCTGGTTATTGGCCGGATTATGTAAATACCTTAGAAGAATCAGAAGTTGCAATGCTTGAGTTGTCATGCGAAAGAGCAAAAATACAAGACGGAAATATGATTCTAGAATTAGGCTGTGGTTGGGGCTCCCTAACTTGTTTTATGGCTAAAAAATACCCTAAGAGTCAGATTACCGCTGTAAGTAACTCCAAGGATCAAAAAAAATATATATTAAAGAGATGTGCTGAAAATCAAATTGAAAATGTTAATGTTATTACTGCTGATATGAATGATTTTGAAATTAAGGAAAAGTATGACAACGTTATTTCTATCGAGATGTTTGAGCATATGCGTAATTATAAAAAATTATTATCAAAGATTTCAAATTTTCTTAATAAAAAAGGATCACTTTTCATCCATATTTTCACACATGAATTTCTTGCTTATCCTTTTGAAAATGAAGGTGATGGCGATTGGATGGCAAGAGAATTTTTTAGTGGTGGGATGATGCCCTCTCATAATTTATTACTATATTTCCAAGATGATTTAAAAATTGATCATGTTTGGAGGTTGTCAGGGAAGCATTATGAAAAAACTTCATTAGCTTGGTTAAAAGAAATGGATAAGAATAAGAAAAATATAATCGAAATTTTTAAAGAAACTTATGGTGAAAAAAATGCTAAAATATGGTTCCAGAGATGGCGTATTTTCTATTTGTCTTGTGAACAACTTTTTGGTTACAACAATGGAACTGAATGGGGAGTTTCACATTATCGGTTTGTGAAAAATTAAACTACTAAAATTTTTATGTACATAGCTCTATTTATTTTCTTTCATTGGTACTTTTCTTTGTTTTTTCAAACATTCTTTCTCCATAGATATGCTTCGCATAACATGTTTAAAATGAGTCCTTTATGGGAAAAAATATTTTTTTCTCTAACATTTATTTTCCAAGGTTCTTCATTTTTGAATCCTGCCGCATATGCCATAATGCACAGACGCCATCACTCACACACTGATACTGAAAAAGATCCTCATTCACCGTTATATATTACTAATATAATATCTTTTAACCTTGCTACGGCCCTAAGGTATAGAGAATTAGTTGTAGATTTAAAGAAAGGGAATATCTCTGAGAAAAATTTACCTAGATGGAAGTTTATTGAAAATTTAGGTGAATCTTTGATCGTAAGAGCCGTTTTTATATTATTATATTTTTTATTTTATTTGGAGTTCGCAAACTCAAAATGGTATTTTATTTTTTTGCCAATAAATATTTTTATGGGACCAATTCATGGATTTATAGTTAATTGGTTTGGACATAAAACTGGATATAGAAACTTTAATGACTTGAATGATAACTCTAAAAATTCTTTACCATTAGATTTTTTAATGATGGGTGAGTTATACCAAAATAATCATCATAAAAAGCCAAATGATTTAAATTTTGCTAAAAATTGGTTTGAGTTTGATTTTGGTTATATAATATCAAATATTTTAAGAAAAATAAAGGTGATATATTGAAAATAAAAAACCATAATTTTAAAGATTATTCCTCTATTCTATTTATTTTTATCTTTTCCTGTCTGCTTTCATATGGGATAGGGATAGGGTCTCAGACATTATCTTATTTTGGGCTTCCTGTAGTTTTTATAACTATGTTATTAAGCTATACCTTACATTGGATCGCGTTTATACCTGCATATTTATTTAAAACTGAAAAATTTTATGATATTTTAGGTACAATTGCATATTTATCCGTTACTGGTTTAGCAATTTATTTTACGCTTTATTTATCCGAAGAAAAATTACAATCACGATCAATTTTTGTTGCCTCTTTAGTGATTATTTGGGCATTGCGTTTGGGTATTTTTCTATTGATACGTGTATTAAAAAATGGTGAAGATCGAAGGTTTAGAGAGCCAATGCAATCATTCTCGAAATTTTTACTTTGGTGGAGTATGTCTGCATTTTGGGTGTTTTTAACTACTTTAAATGCAATAACAATGTTAACAAATAACTTTGATTCAATTTTCGATATTTTTTTTATAATTGGATTAATATTTTGGTTTGTCGGGTTTAGTATTGAACTGATCTCGGATGAACAGAAAAGAAAATTTAAATTGAATCCTAAAAATAATGAAAATTTTATTTCTAACGGACTGTGGAGTTATTCAAGACATCCAAATTATTTTGGTGAAATTATACTTTGGATAGGTATTTCAATTATGTCCTTACCAACTTTAGTGGGATTACAATTCTTAAGTTTAATTAGTCCAGTTTTTATTTATCTTCTTTTAACAAGAATTAGCGGTGTGAACTTGCTTGAAGAAAGAGCTGATAGTAAATGGGGAAATCAAAAAGACTACCAAGAGTATAAAAGAAAAACACCAATATTAATTCCTTTTAAAAATACTTTATAATTGTTTAAGTCTATTCCTAGTAAACCTTTTTGGATAATCATAGTCATTTTTCTTAGTTGGAGAGATACGTTAATGGCAATAGAGACACCTGAGCATAAATTATTAAGAAAAAATCAAAAAATTGAAATAAGAGAATATAATTCTTCTGTAATAGCAAGGACTTTTGTATATGATAATTACAGAGAAGCTTCTAGCACGGGTTTTAGAAGAATTGCAAATTTTATTTTTGGAGGTAATAATAAAAATCAAAGTATAGAAATGACTGCACCTGTAATTATTTCAAAAAATATAAAAAAAAATGGACATGAAATATTTTTTTTTATGCCAAAAAAATATGAATTAGATGAATTACCAAAACCAAACTTGGAGAGTGTTAAACTAGAAGAAATAATCATAGGAAAAGTTGCGGCTATAAGTTTTGGGGGCTGGGCTACAGAAAAAAACGTAAGTTTTTATACAGAAAAGTTAAAACAATATTTAAAATTAAATAATTATGAAACGATTGGAAATTTCATGGTTGCGCAATATAATTCACCTTGGGCAATTCCTCCGTTTAGAAAAAATGAAATCCTTGTTAAAATTAATTAATCTCAATTAAACTTGGACATTAAACAATCCAATAATAGGAATAGGTATGAATTTTGAATCTATAATTGATGCTTTGAAAATAATTGCTGCTGTTGCTGTTTTTTTTGTTTGGGTCGTTAGATACGCGAATATAAAAAAAGAGTTTGAAAAATTTGGCTTCCCTAGCTGGTTTAGGGATATGATTGGTATACTTAAAATCTCTTTTACTGTTATGCTTCAATCGTTGAACGAACAAATAGTACTTCTAGGTGCTTTTGGAATTGTTTTTTTGATGAGTGGAGCAATATTAACTCATATTAAAGTAAAAAATCCTGTGAAAGAAATGCTTCCAGCTATTGCAATGATTTCAATTGGATTGATTATTCTATACTCCTCGCTTTAGTTCTTTGAAAATCGCTCATAACGCTTATAAAATATTTGTTAAATTTATCGTTAATACTTATGTTTTGACATAAGATTAGGTATAAAATATGACATTCCAACAAAAAGTATTTTTAAATAATATTCAGCCCTTAGATGTAATTAGGTCTTTTCATGATCACAATTTTGTAGAATTTCTTATTTCAGGCCAGCCCGTTAAAATAAATACTTGGAAAGGTATAGATAATAACAAAACCGCTTCTTTCTCATTTTGGTTTTTTGGATGGAGAACAATGAATGTTGTCCACGAAAATTATCAGGTAAGTCGTGAAAAATTACATTTTGAAGATCACGGAACAGAGTTACCATTTGGTTTACTAGAATGGAAGCATCAACACATTGTAAAACCATATAAAAATGGATCTATTATTGTAGACAATGTTACTATGGATAAATCTACAATTAAGAAAAAATATCTAATCTACCCAATCATGATATTTCCAATTTTTATTAGAAGAATCACATATAAAATTTGGTTTTATTTTTTAGAAGGTAAAAAGTGGAGTTCATTTAAATCATTATGAAATTATTTTTTAAAACATCTGTTTGTTTCTTATTTATTTTAAGTATTTTATTTCCTAAATCAAAATCATCGTACTCAAGTATTCATAATACATGGAGATCAAAGAGTGATTCAAGATACAAAGTTTGGTTTCAGGATTGGTCTAGTTATACTAGATTATTTTTAACAATCAATGAAGATACAATTTCTGTTCAACCAAATAAATATGCCGCTGTAAATAGAAAGAAACCCTATTTATTCCCCAAGCCATATAAAAAAGTTCTTAAAAGACAACTTATTGGAAATATTGAATGGAATGACAAACCGTTATGGAATGATGGGCATGTAAACACCTTTAAGTATATAGTAGATCGTTCAAATCCAAAGTCATCTTTGCCTATTGTTTTCGAGGGTTTATCTGTGAAGGATAATGGTGTTTTACGACTTGAACTTGTTTCTGGTCCAGACTTAAAATATCATATGGAATTGATTCCGACGAGTGTTGAGTAATTTTAGACTCTAAGTGTGAATAAAAAAAAAACGTGTTTTAAAAGTTCCATATTATCTGTAAATCAGGAGGTTAGTAAAAGTTTTCCTCAAAAAAAGATAATAACGATTGATGCCCCGAATTGGGTAAATATAATTCCTTTCACACCATCTAATGAGATAGTTTTTATAAAACAACATCGGTATGGAGTGAATAATAAAACTTTAGAAATTCCTGGTGGAATGGTAGATAAGGGTGAAAGTTCATATGAATCTGCGACTAGAGAACTACTAGAAGAAACGGGCTTTCAATCAACAAGAGTATTTAAATTAGGGAAGATATCTCCAAACCCAGCTTTGTTTTCAAACTATGTCACTAGTTACGTTGCTTATGGAGTAAAAAAATTAGATTATTACTGTGAAGAAGAAAATATAACGACTAAGTTAATTCACTTGTCAAAAGTAAATAATTTAATAAGGTCAGGAAAAATAGACCACGCACTAGTTGTCGCAGCCTTCTTTCTCTTCAATATTAGAAATAAAAACGCTCAAAACGCTTAAAAAAGCTTGACTTCTATTTTAACTTTTATCTATATTTAATTAAGTAATAGGAGTTTTTATGAGTATTCTACAAGCAGTATCACAAGGTGCAGACCTTAAACATGCAAATGAAAAGAGAGAAGTAAAAAACAATTTTGATGCCCGAAAAGCAGATCAAGATTTAAGAGCTTGTCCTTCCTGCAGAGCGGTGTGGGAGATTATGGTTTTTAATCAGACTGTTGACTATAAATATTACCATAATTTTCCACGATATGGTAAGAAGAAGGGTGTCTGCCCAAGTTGCGCAATAAGAACAAAAAATAAATATTATCATAATAAAGAGGTATTGGATCCCTCATGAGTTTATCATTTATCGATCATATTGCTGTCGAGTCAAACGATATAAGTAAATCAGTAGAATGGTATTCTCAAAAATTTGATTGTGAAATCAAACATCAAGATGATACCTGGGCCCTTTTAGGGTTTGATAATATTTCACTTGCTCTTGTAACGCCCGGAGAACATCCGCCTCACATCGCTATTCATGATGATAAAATTATTGGTTCAAATGAAAGGAAAATACATAGAGACGGAATTGGGTATATCTATAAAGAAGATCCGGATACCAATGTTGTAGAATTGATTGACACAAAAACTTGATTATGGTTAGCGTTCAGATTATAATGGAAAAAAATTACTGTATACTTTCCGCATTTGATGAAGATGCGCATGAGCTTGCCGGAAAAGTACAAGACTTACTAGGACAAGGATGGATAATATCAGGTGGTATTGCATCCTTAAATAGTAAATTATATCAAACTATGGTCAAAGGATTGTGATGAGTGTTTTGATTATTGGTGCCGCAGGTGGCATCGGAACCGTACTGGTTGACGACTTAGTAGACCTTTCTTTCAATCTCCTCCTTGGGTATAGGTCTAATAAGCCCGTATCCAAATCTGCTGAGTCTCAACCGGTTGATGGTGAAAATTTTCAATCTGTACATGATTTTGTGCAATATGGTTTAGATAAATTTGGTAAGATTGATGGTATAGTCAATTTAGCTGGAAACTTGGTTTTAAAACCAGCTCATCGATGTAGTGAGGATGAATTTGATCAGACTATAGGTAAAAATTTAAAGTCTTCATTTGCTGTAGTAAAAGCAGTAGGTTCCCTCTTAGAAAACTGTTCTGTAGTTTTGTTGTCCACTGCAGCTGCAGGTATAGGTCTTGCTAACCATGAGTTGATTTCATCTGCGAAATCTGGGGTAGAAGGTCTTGTTAAATCAGCTTCAAAAACTTACGCACGAAAAAACATAAGATTTAATAGCGTTGCACCTGGATTAATCTCGACTCCTCTTTCCTCCAAAATCATTAGTAACCCGATTGCATTAAAAGCTAGTGAAAAAATGCATGCACTTGGTAGAATAGGAGAGCCAAAAGATATTTCTAATATGATACAATTTTTGATAAGTCCCCAAAATAATTGGATAACAGGGCAAAATTTTGTTATAGACGGTGGTTTATCATCAACAAAATAATAACTAATCTAAAATAATAGGAAAAGTAATGAAAAAAGTAGCTTTAAGAAAGAATAGATTTAACAAAAAAGAATTCTCCGAAACTAGCTGGACCGAAAAGTCAAAAAATCTAGGTGAATATATTTTTAGAAGAATATCCTTAGATCAATCAGATAAAGGATTAAAAGAAATTAGACCTCGCCACATTTTGAGTGGTTTGATTATCAGCAGCAAAGAAATCCAGCAATATGTATGTGATTACTTGGATTTATTAGAAAGTCAGAAGATTGATACCGTTGATATTACAGGAATAGAGAATTTTAAAGATTTTAATTTAGATAACTACTTGGATAGTATAACTATTCCGAAATCATAAATATCTATATTGAATTTTAAAAATGAATTTTAAAAGGTTTATTATG
Organism: uncultured bacterium; assembly: GCA_965660855.1. GTDB lineage: Bacteria > Fidelibacterota > Marinisomatia > Marinisomatales > UBA1611 > JAOLAV01. The sequence continues at coordinate 24,136 of CBFIBM010000012.1, forward strand.
ATAGCAAGTATTACTACAATATTTACAGGATTCTTTTCATTAATATTTTCAAAAAGTACTCTAGCTGCTAAATCTGGAGAGGTATCAAATAGCTCGATCTATGAGATGAAGCTTAAGTTAAATAATGGAGATTTGATTTCCCTAAGTAAATTCAAAGGGAAAAAATTGATGTTTGTAAATGTGGCTTCTAGATGTGGATTTACTTCTCAGTACAAAAAGCTTCAACAACTTTATGAGAAAAAAAATGATGTTCTAGAAATAATTGCAATTCCGTGCAATGATTTTGGTCGTCAAGAGCCTGGAAGTGCAGAAGATATTAAAAGGTTCTGTGAATCAAACTATAAAGTAACATTTACCATAGCAGATAAACAAAATATAAAATCAAGGACTAGAAGTGAATTGTATAATTGGTTATCTGATCCGGCTTTAAATGGGTGGAATGATCAACTACCTTCTTGGAATTTTTGTAAATATCTCATAGACGAAAATGGTGAATTAACGCATTTTTTTAAAAGTAATGTTGATCCGGTTGGCGAAAAAATATTTCCTTTGATTTAATCTCCCATACTGTAATTGATTGAAAAAAAAATTCTTACCAAAAAAGATTTGTCCGATATGTAATTTTAGTTTTTCTTGGCGTAAAAAGTGGGTTAGGAATTGGGAAGATGTAAAATATTGTAGCCAAAAGTGCAGAATTAATAGAGTTAAGATCATCAAAAATGAAAATCATCTTAATTTATCCTAATCAATTATATAGCAATCACCCGGCTCTTAGAAAAGATCAAAAAATAGTTATAGTTGAGGATCCTCTTTTTTTTGGGGATCAACAATATCCATTAAATTTTCATAAGAAAAAACTGCTACTTCACTTCGCTTCAATCAAATCTTATAAAGAAGAATTAAAGAATAGGGGATATGATGTAGAAATATATCCTCATGAAAAATTAAGAGGTAAGAATTATAATATTTCAATGTTAAAATCAATGAATATATCGGAAATATCTCTAGCAGATGTTGTTGATTACACATTAGAAAAAAGGCTTGTAAATGCTGCAAAGGCTTTAAATATTAAAATTAAGTGGTTTGATACACCAGGTTTTATACTCACTAGCGAAGAAGTCAATAGAGAGTTTAAAAATAAAAAAAAGCATCTAATGAATACCTTTTATATAAATCAGCGTAAGAAATTAAATATACTATTGGATGAAAATTATAATCCCATTGGAGGAAAATGGAGTTTTGATTCAGAAAATAGGAAAAAATTACCAAAAAAAACTATAATACCATTAATTAAAAAAATAGAATTTGATAAAAAAACATTAAACTATTCTACAGATAAGATAAATAAATATTTTAATAAAAACCTAGGTTCAATAGAAGGGTTTAACTTCCCGGTGACGAGGTTGCAAGCACGGGAATCTTTCAAAGATTTTTTATATCACAGATTGGAATTATTTGGGACTTACGAAGATGCCATTTCAAAAGATAACAACTTTTTATTCCATGGAGTTATAACTCCATACCTTAATATAGGTTTAATGACGCCAAAAGAAGTTATAAACGACGTCATGGATTTTGCAGAGCAAAATCATGTACCTATTAATTCCTTAGAAGGTTTTATCCGCCAAGTTATTGGATGGAGAGAGTTTATTCGTGGCATATACATTATGGATGGGGTAAAGCAAAGAAATAGTAATTTTTGGAATTTTAAAAAAGAAGTACCCGAGTCATTTTATAATGCAAAGACAGGTCTAGTTCCATTAGATAATGCAATAAATAGATGCCTAGAAACTGGATACACTCATCATATAGAGAGGTTAATGATATTAGGTAATATTATGGTACTTTTGGAGATTAATCCTAAATCTGTTTATAATTGGTTCATGGAATTTTTCATTGATTCCTATGATTGGGTAATGGTGCCTAATATTTACGGAATGAGTCAATTTTCTGATGGAGGTTTGATGTCCACTAAACCATATATCAGTGGGAGTAATTACATCTTAAAAATGAGTGATTATAAAAAAGAAGAGTGGACTGAAACTTGGGATGCTCTTTATTGGAACTTTATAAACAAGAATAGGTCCTTCTTTAAAAAGAATCCTAGAATGAGTATGATGGTTTCAATGTACGATAAGCAGTTGGAAAAGAAAAAAGTAAAAGATTATAAAATTGTACAAAAATATTTCAAAACTATTTTTTAATAAAAACAAGTGATAGACTTAAGTATTTTTATAAGTAAAGCTCATAACGCTCATTTTCTATTTTAATATAATATGATTATGTTGTATATTTTAATATGAGATATTTAAGTTCAAATGATGTTGCAGAAATTTTAGGCGTAAATATTTCTACCCTTAAAAGATGGACAGATAACAAAACGATACAATGTACGAAAACGCCTGGTGGGCATAGAAAGTTTACTATGAAACATGTTAGAGAGTTTTATAAAACTAATAAAAAGTCAACAAAGAATCTTGGTTTAGGTCTCGAAAAATTAAAACACAAACGTATCTTTGATTTAATCAATAAAGAAAAGTACAAAGATTTAGCAGAGATTTTAGCTGACTCTAGCATTGAGTCAGATGAATTAAGTGTAAATACAATTATTAATGGATTGTATATGAAAGGGGCATCCGTTCAAATGATTTGTGATGAAGTCATTGAACCTGGTAGTATGATAGTTGAAAATGCTCTTAGAAAAAATTATCTTAGTCACGCTGAAGCATTTATTAGCAGAAAAATGATTACCCGTAGTGTTGAAATTTTAAATATCAATAAACCAAATGATTCATCAAACTCTAAGAATGCGCTTTGTGTCAATTTCGAAGATAATTTACCAGATTTAGGTGTTGTAATGTCTGAAGCTGTCTTAAGACATATTGGTTATAATGTATTTAATACTGGCTCTCATGCTGAACTTGGAAATCTTGAAACTGTAATAGAGAAAAAAGATATAAATCTTATATTATTTTATTTGTGTGATATGCAATGTTGCATGGCTACTGTTCAAAAAAATATGAAAAAAACTGAAGGTCAAGTGGAAAATATCATCTCCATTGTAAATAAATTTGATGATATCCAAGTAATCTTTGGTGGGTCGGGCCTTCATTTGATGCCAAATGTCCAAAATAAGATAGGCCTTACTTTCAACACATTTTCTGATTTAAAAAACGTATTTACCAATTCTAATTCATAATTAAACTAAATTGTGAGTAGGATTAGGATTCTAAAGAATGGCATTCATTCAGGTAAATCAGTTTTATATTGGATGATAAGAGATAAAAGAGCTAATGATAATTACGCACTTTTAACAGCCCAAAATTTAGCTATTAAGCATAATGCTTCTCTTATAGTCTGTTATCAATATATTGGAAACTTCCCAAAAGGTAATTTGAGGCAATATGAATTTTTGTTACAAGGTTTAAAAGAGACCTCAGAATTATTAAACCAACATAACATAGATTTTTACTTATTACAAGGACCTGCTAATAAAGTATTACCAAAGTTAATTAATGAAAAATCAGTTGGATCGATGGTTGTTGATTATAGCCCACTGAAAATTTATAAAAAACGAATCAAAAGGGTTTTAGAAAAACTTTCTCTACCTGTATGCCAAGTGGACACGCACAATATTGTACCTGTATGGATAAGTTCTGATAAAAAAGAGTTTGCAGCACATACAATTCGGAAAAAAATAAATAGTAGATTGAATGATTACTTATCAGATATTCCAAAACTAGTAAATCATCCGATCAAATTAAAAAATAATTTTAATAAGATTTCATGGCATACTTTAAGTGAAAAATTAAATATTAACAAAAACATAAAATCAGTTGATTGGATAAAGCCAGGTGAAAAAGAAGCATTTGATAGATTAAAGAAATTAATAACATCACTAAAGGATTATCACCTAAAGCGCAATAATCCAACAATTAATGGTTTAAGTAATTTAAGCCCTTATTTTCATTTTGGGCACATTTCACCTCAGAGAGTCGCATATGAAATTTATCATTCTTATCTTCCAGAAGAAGATAAAAATACATTTCTTGAAGAGATGATAATTCGTAGAGAATTAGCAGATAACTTTTGTGAATATGAAAATAATTATGATTTTTTTGAGGGATTTCATCCTTGGGCTCAAAAAACGTTGAATGAACATCGAAACGATGAAAGAGAATATGTATATGCTCCCCAACAATTTGAAGAAGCAAAAACCCATGATCCTTTATGGAATGCAGCACAAAATCAGATGGTTCACTTGGGAAAAATGCATGGTTATATGAGGATGTATTGGGCCAAAAAAATATTAGAATGGACACCCAACCCCGAAATTGCAATGCAAATTGCAATTGATTTAAATGATAAATATGAACTAGATGGAAGGGATCCAAGTGGTTATACAGGAGTTGCATGGAGTATAGGGGGTGTTCATGACAGAGCTTGGTTTGAAAGACCTGTATTTGGAAAAATTAGATTTATGAATTATAATGGATGTAAATCTAAGTTTAATGTTAAACAGTACATTGAAATGAATAATTATTAAATATTTTCCAAGAATATTTATGAGTTGAATGAATGAGTCATAAAGAAAACACCGTTCAGTTTTGGGATGAAATGTATGTATCTCAGAATACAGGTTGGGATTTAGATGGACCAACACCAGTCTTTGAAAAAATATCAAAAACTATCTCTAAAGGTAAAGTTTGTATCCTTGGGTGTGGAAGAGGATATGATGCTGTAATGTTTGCAGAAAATGATTTTAAGGTCACCGCAGTAGATTTTGCTCCTGAGGCAATTAAATCATTAAATAAACTTATAAATAAAAAGAAAGTAAACTTAACAGTTTTACAAGAAGATATTTTCAACTTAGAAGAACAATTCTTCGAATATTTTGATTATGTGATTGAGCAAACATGTTTTTGTGCTATTCATCCAACTCGTAGGTTGGATTATGCTCATTTAGTAACAAATATTCTAAAAAAAAATGGTAGATTGATCGGCTTATGGTTACCGTTAAATAAAAAAATCTCAGAAGGAGGTCCACCATATGGAACTTCAGTCAAAGAGGTAAAATCCTATTTTAAGAACCTATGGGAAGTAGAAATAGAAGAGTTTCCAGAATTATCCGTATCGTCAAGGATGAACAAGGAAAAGTTAATTATTTTTAAAAAATTATGATGATTTTTTATAGTTAATTTTAAGAATGGATAGAGACTTAGATTTAGCAACTAAAGCTGCAATTGAGGCTGGAAAAGTAATTCTTAAATATTACAAATCTGAATATGAAGTTAGAGAAAAGTCTCACCATAACCCTGTTACAACTGCAGATCATGCTTCAAATGAAGTCTTAAAAAAGATTTTATTAAATGAGCGGTCCAACTATGGTTGGCTTTCTGAAGAAACAGTTGACTCCCCTGATCGATTAACAAAAGAATATGTTTGGGTTGTCGATCCTATAGATGGAACAAAAGAATTCATAGAAGGAATACCAAATTTTGTTGTAAGTATTGGATTAGTACAAAATGAAAACACTATTTTAGGTGTTTTATTCAACCCTGTAACAAAAGAGATTTTTACAGGGATAAAAGAGAGAGGTGCTTACTTAAATGGGAAAAAAATCCAATGTAATAAAGTCCTGAATATTTCTGATATGGTTATTTTGAATAGTCGTTCAGAAAGTAAAAGAGGATTATGGGATCCCTTTAATAATATTTTTGGTTCTTTAAAAGCAGTTGGATCGGTAGCCTACAAACTGGGTCTTACAGCTGCTGGTAAATCTGATATTTTTGCATCTTTAAGGCCTAAAAATGAATGGGATATTTGTGCTGGGAATTGCATTATTGATGAAGCTGGTGGAAAGTTAATCGATTTAAATGGTAAACAAAGAAAATATAATCAGTTAAATACCTTGATTACTCCAGGATTAATTGCTGGAGATAAATCTGCTGTTGATAAAACATTAAATATTTTAAAAGGAAAATGAAATTTATTTCAAAAGATATTGAAAGCTATTGCGGTGAACATTCTTTGAATGACTCTAAACTTTTATCAGATTTAACAAAAAGCACTTGGGAGTCAGAAAAATTTCCTCAGATGATTTCAGGACCTTTAGTTGGTGGTTTACTCCAGCTATTAATTAAAATTTCAAATGCAAAAAACATTCTTGAAATTGGTATGTTTACAGGATACAGTGCATTAAAAATGGCAGAAGCACTTCCTGAAGGGGGTTTTATTCATACTTGTGAAGAGAATAGCGATTATATTCAAACAGCAAAAACTTGGATAAAAAAATCAAATTTGAAAGAAAAAATTATTATTCACGAGGGTAAAGCTATTAAGACTCTAAATGAATTTAATCTGAATTCCTTTGATTTTTGTTTTATTGATGCCGATAAAATTAATTATCCATACTACTTGGAAAAATGTTTAGATGTATTACGATTAGGTGGTTTAGCTGTCTTCGACAATATGTTATGGAGTGGTGAGGTTCTATCACCAGTGGATGATGATGCAAAAGCTTTAAGAGAAACCGCAATTTTAATTAGAAATAACCCTAATTTAGAACCGCTATTATTACCTGTACGTGATGGCGTAATGATTTTTAGAAAAATAGGATAGTGAAAAGTAATGTTAGAGACTTCAAATAATACTATAAAGTGTTTAGATAAAGGATTTGTCAGACTTGTAGACTCCATGGGTGGAGATGATGCGATTGTTCAAGCGGCACGAGTAAGTTATGGAAAAGGAACTAGTAAGGTATCTCAAGATAGAGGTTTAATTAGATATCTTATGAGACATCGTCATACAACACCACTAGAAATGGTCGAGTTTAAGTTTCATTGTAAAATGCCAATCTTTGTTGCAAGGCAATGGGTAAGGCACAGAACTGCAAATATAAATGAGTACTCGCTAAGGTATTCCGAGGCTAGAGATGAATTTTATATTCCAAATAAAGAGCATATACAATTTCAGAGTACTTTAAATAAACAAGGTCGAATGGGTGCTGTCTCAGATGAATTAAAGAATAAAGTACAAGATTATTTTCAAGAAATTTCAGATAGAAGTTTTGAAATATATTCAGAGCTGAATCAAGCAGGTGTTGCGAGGGAACTTGCAAGAGCATTATTACCTGTGAATCTTTATACCGAGTGGTATTGGAAAAATGATTTGCATAATTTATTGCACTTTGTAGGTTTACGATCAGATAGTCATGCACAATACGAGATACGTGTTTTCTCAGATGCAATGGCTGAATCAATAAAAGCAGTTGCTCCATTTGCTTGGGAAGCATATCAAGACTATGCAGTGAGAGGTTTAAGGTTTTCAAGAATTGAGCAAGGAATTTTAGAGAAAAATTTACCTAATAGAGTAATAGATGATTTAGTTGGAGATGTTGATTATCAAATTACAGCATCAATTCACAGTAATAAACCAAGAGAAGAAAGAGACCTTTACCCTTTATATCAAAAACAAGGCGGAACAGATACTCTAGAAGATTTTAACCTTAAATGGGAATCTGGCGAAGTTAAAACGGGTAATGTTCGTGAATTACGAGAGTTTAAAGAAAAGTTAAACTCTTTAAAATAATTTGGAATAAATCATATTATTGATGGGTTTTTAATTGTTTAATCGCGCAGAAATAGTAGATAAGAATTTCACGCGGAGGTTAAATTCCAATGATTTTCCTCAGTCACGTATTAATGTAAAATATAATGATTTAGGTTTTAATAAAAAAAAAATAATTCAAATATTTGAATCTCAAATTTCAAGTCGACATATTGATCTAAAAGCACGTATAATGAAAGAAGCTGGTGATTGCTTTTATACCATAGGAAGCTCAGGACATGAAGGAAATGCGGTATTCGGTCATATTTTCCCTTATACTGATATGGCTTTTTTACATTATAGAAGCGGTCCTTTTTTTATTGAAAGATCAAGGCAAATAAATAATTCCACTCCTATCTATGATTTAGCTCTTTCTTTTGTAGCATCTTCTGAAGATCCTATAAGTGGAGGCAGGCACAAAGTCTTCGGAAGTAAATTATTAAATATCCCGCCACAAACCAGCACTATAGCCAGTCATCTGCCCAAGGCAGTTGGGACTGCCTATTCGATTGATAGAGGATTAAATTTAGGACTTAAAGAAAACAACCTTAATCCTAATAGTATTATTTTATGTAGTTTTGGAGATGCAAGTGCTAATCATGCTTCGGCATTAAGTGCGATTAATACCGCCTGTTGGATAAAAGATAAAGGTGGGCATGTACCCATAATATTTATTTGTGAAGATAATGGGACAGGAATTTCTGTTAAGACAGAGGAACACTGGATTGAACAAAATTTTTCTAATAAAGCAGGATTGAACTATATTAAAACTGATGGTTTAAATATATTTGATTTGATTTTACAAACTTATAAAGCAGAAAAAATATCAAGGATTAAGAGGGAACCTGTTTTTTTACATATGAAAACAGTTCGTTTAATGGGGCATGCCGGATCAGATGTAGAATCCGGATATAAGGATTTAAAACAAATTGAAGAAATAGAGTTTAATGATCCATTACTCCATACGGCTAAACTACTAATTGAAAATAGAATATTAAGCAAAAATGATATTTTAGACATCTATGAAGAATCTAGAAATCAAATTAAGCATGTTTTTAATTATTCAATTAGTAGACCAAAGTTAAAAACTGCTATGGAAGTAATGAGTTCGATTATTCAAAATAAGAAGTCGAATCCAATACCTGAGAAACCAAAAGAAGAAGTAAGAGTTAAAATATTTGGGAAAGAATATTCTCGAATAAAAACACCACAGCATATGGCTAAGTTAATTAATTATGCTTTGTATGATATTTTAATTAGGTATTCTAATACAGTAATATTTGGAGAAGATGTTGCCGTAAAAGGGGGAGTCTATAATGTTACATCAGATCTTCATAAAAAATTTGGAGTAAGACGAGTTTTTGATAGTCCATTAGATGAAACTTCAATTATTGGTTTTGCAATAGGTTTTGGGCACAATGGTTTTATACCAATACCTGAAATTCAATTCTTAGCTTATTTTCATAATGCTGAAGATCAACTCAGGGGAGAGGCTGCAACATTGCCATTTTTTTCTAAAGGTCAATTCACAAACCCAATAATATTAAGAATTCCTGGTTTAGCCTATCAAAAAGGTTTTGGTGGTCACTTTCACAATGATAATTCATTAACGATTTTTAGAGATATACCTGGAGTTATTCTTGCGGTTCCTTCGAATGGATCAGACGCTGTAAAAATGTTAAGAACATCTGTGAAAGAAGCTGTAAAAAATGGAAGAATAGTTGTATTTATCGAGCCAATTGCTCTATATATGACTAAAGATCTATATAAACCTAAGGATAAAAAATGGACTTTTAAATATCCTGAACCAGATGAAGAGATTCCATTAGGAAATTTAAAATCATACGGTGAAGGAAATTGTCTAACAATTATTTCCTATGGAAACGGTTTATATCTATCACTTCAAGCACAAAAGTTAATCGAAGAAAAATTAAATAAAAAAATAAAAGTTATAGATTTAAGGTGGCTATCAGATATCAACTATTCAGTACTTATTGATGAAATAAGTACCTGTACAAAGATTTTAATTGTGGATGAATGCCGTAGGAAGGGGTCTTATGGTGAAGGGATGTTTTATGAATTGTACAAAAGAATAAATAGAGACGTTAAAATTAAACTTCATGCAGCAAAAAATAGTTTTATACCCTTAGGTGAATCTGCTACAGTAACATTACCCAGTAAAGACTCAATATTTAAAATAGCTATTAAATTTATTAATGAGTAGAACTAGAATAATCGTTATCGCACCTGGCCGAGGAGCTTATACCAGAGAAACGTCAGGTTATTTAAATGAATATGGAAAGACAGCTGAGCCAGATATAAAATGGATGGACAATATTAGGTCAGAAAAAGGATATAGATCATTAACCGAACTTGATAGTTTACCTTTTAAAACAAAAATACATATGTTAGGAGAAAATGCATCTACTTTAATCTATGGATGTAGCCTATCTGATTTTTTATCTATTGATCGGGAAAAATATAAAATTGTTGGAGTTCTAGGCAACTCTATGGGATGGTATACCGCTCTTGTTTTAAGTGGAGCAATTTCAATAAAAAATGGATTTTATTTAATTCAAAGAATGGGATCAATGATGGAAAAAAATATTAAAGGTGGTCAAATTATTTATCCTATTATAGATGAAAACTGGATAATCAGTAGAAATAAACAAGATTTAGTTTTAAAACTAATTAATGAATCAGGTGCTTATGTATCAATTAACTTAGGAGGCTATATTGTCATAGGTGGAAGTCAAAAAGCATTAGACATGCTGTTAAAAAAGCTTCCTTCAATAGATGATTTTCCATTTCAGATTCCACTTCATGCTGCATTCCATACACCTTTAATGAGTGAAGTTTCAAAAATTGCTTTAGAAAAAATTCCACTATCTTATTTTAAAGAACCGAAAATACCCTTGATTAATGGGCAGGGACATATTTATATGCCTTACAGCGCAGATAGAGATGAATTGAGAAATTATACATTAACAAATCAAGTATTAAGACCCTATAATTTTACAGTCTCTATTGAAGTCGCATTAAAAGAATTTTGCCCAGATAATATAGTTTTACTAGGGCCTGGAAATACTTTGGGTGGATCAATAGGACAAACCTTAATCAAAAATAATTGGCTTAATATCAAATCAAAAGAGAGCTTTATCCAATTACAAAAACAAAAACCATTTCTTATTTCTATGGGGGATAAAAAACAAAGGAGTTATTTATCTTAAAAGATAGAAATATTGAAATACTTGATTCAACTTTAAGAGAGGGTGAGCAGGCACCAGGTGTTTTCTTCACAATAGATCAAAAAGTAAAAATTGCTAAAGAGCTAGATCTTTTTGGTATTGATTTTATTGAGATTGGACATCCTGCAGTTTCTCCAGACATCTATGAGGCTGTTGAAGCACTAAACTCGTTGAACTTAAAAGCAAATAAAATAGCACATGGTAGAAGTTCGAAATCAGATATTAACGATGCGAAGATATTAGGAATTGAATGGATTGGTATATTTTATGGAACCTCATCTTTAAGTAGAAAATATAAATACAACGTAAATAAATCAGAGTGTCTTAAGCAAATTGAAAAAGCAGTAATGTATGCAAAAGATCAAGGATTAAAAGTAAGGTTCACAGCCGAAGATGCAAGTCGAACCGAACTAGACTTTTTAATTAGAATAGGAACTTTAGTACAAAATTCAGGTGCTGATAGGTTTAGTTTTGCAGATACAGTAGGATGTCTAACTCCAACAAAAATAAAATTTATAATTTCACGATTATCCAAAGAACTTGATATACCAATTCATGTACATTGCCATAATGATTTCGGTATGGCAACAGCAAATTCTCTTTCTTCGGTTGAAAGTGGGGCTCAATGTGTTGATGTTTCAATTAATGGACTTGGTGAAAGATGCGGAATTGCTCCTCTTTCGGAGGTTGTGACAGCCTTAGGAAGTCTCTATAAAATTGAAGGTAAAAATTGGAAGTTCAAAATGCTTCCAGAATTAACAAATAATATTGAAAAGATATCCAACTATAACTCAAAAGTTAATCAACCAATTATTGGTAAAAATGCTTTCATTCATAAAGCAGGTCTTCACACAAGCAGTGTTTTAAAAAACCCCATTACTTATGAGCCTTTCCCACCGGAGATAATTAATAGGAAAAGAAAAATACAAATTAATAAGTTTACGGGATTGTCTACTTTAAAAGAAAAGCTTAGGCTACTTGATTTTATATTGAACGATAAAGAATTGAGATTGGTATTAAGTAAAATAAAATCGTTTACAAACAAAAATAATTGGTCTGAGAAAGAGCTAATTAAGCTTGTCAATACGATTAAATAGACTTATAAGTTTGAATTTGTTTTATGGCTGAAAGACCAACTTCATAACCTTTATTATTTTTATCATTCATCGATCTAAGTATTGCAAGTTCCTTAGTTTGGCAAGTTAAAATACCAAATAAAATTGGAATCAAGCTTTGTATTGTAATTTGCATCATACCTTTAGAAACAGCATCGCAAATAAATTTATAATGGTCTGTGTCACCTTGAATAACACACCCGAGTGTGATAATTGCTTCATATTCTTGTTTTTTTACTAATAAATTTGTAGTGGCTGGTATTTCAAATGCTCCGGGTACTTCAAATATTTTAATTTGATTTTCAGAAATATTTTTTTCTTCAAGCGCTTTTATGCAACCTTCAAGTAAGCCAGTCGTTACAGTTGAATTAAAAGTGCTTTTAATTATTGCGATCATTGATCTAAAAGATGTCCAAGTTTATTTTTCTTTGTATTGAGGTAGTTTTTATTATTTGCACTTGCTGTAATCTCTATTGGCTCACGAGAAATTATTTCAAGACCATGTCCTTTCAAACCAATAAGCTTTTTTGGATTATTCGTTAAAACTGTAATTTTTGTGACTCCAAGGTTTTTAAGAATTTGTGCGCCAACGCCATAGTCTCTGAGGTCGGGCTTAAAACCTAACTTTTCATTTGCCTCTACAGTATCAAGTCCCTCTTCTTGTAACTTGTATGCTTTAATTTTGTGTTTTAATCCAATCCCCCGTCCCTCTTGTTTGAGGTAGACTATAATACCGGAACCATTTTCATTGATAGATTGCATTGCTGCGTCTAGTTGATCCCCGCAGTCACATCGAAGAGAGTGGAACACATCTCCTGTTAAACATTCAGAGTGCATTCGAACTAGGACTGATTCTTCTGATAAAAAATCACCTTTAGTCAGCGCAAGATGGGAATAGTTATCAAAGATATCTTCGTAGAGATGGAGTTGGAAGTCTCCAAATTTTGTGGGTAATTTTATTTCTTCTATTTTTTCTACTAGTTTTTGTGTTTTGCGACGAAAATGAATTAAGTCATCAATTGATATAATCTTCAGAGAATGTTTTGCTGCAAATTTTTGCAAAGAATTACCACGAGACATAGATCCATCATCATCCATTATTTCACAAATCACACCGCTTGGCTTTAATCCTGCTAATAGGGAGAGGTCTATACTAGCTTCTGTATGACCGGCTCTCCTTAAAACACCACCATCTTTTCCAATAATTGGGAAAATATGGCCAGGTCTAGCGAGATCTTTTGCTTTTGATTTGTTATGTATTAATACTCGAATTGTTTCAGATCTATCAAAAGCTGATATACCAGTAGTTGTATTATCCTTAGCATCAACACTTATTGTAAAGTTAGTTTCATGTAAGCTTGTATTTTTATTTTGAACTAATTCAAGATCGAGTTCTGTAGCACGTTCTCTCGTAAGAGATACACATATTAAACCTCGACCTTCTTTAGCCATAAAATTGATTTTTTCAGGAGTTACTAATTCAGAAGCCATTACAAGATCGCCCTCATTTTCTCGATCTTTACTATCTACAACTATTATTTGCTTACCATTTCTGATATCTTCAACTGCCGATTCAATAGAACTAAACTTCATTATTAAGCTCCAGTTAGACTTTCTAGGTACTTACCAAGAATATCTACTTCTACATTAATAACATCACCAACTTCTTTTTTATCCCAACTAGTAATATCCAAGGTATGTGGAATAAGTGCTATCGAAAAATAATCTTCGGTTTTATCTGCAATAGTTAAACTGATCCCATCTAAACATATAGAACCTTTTTTAACAATATATTTTTCAATAGACTTTTTCAATTCAAACTTCCAAACTGAAGATTTATTCTTATTTTTTATGTCAATTATTTTTGTAACTGTATCAATATGACCTTGGACAACATGTCCACCCATTCTAGATGTTGGCAGAAGTGCTCTTTCAAGGTTGACTAATGTATTCTCATTCCAATTTTTTGCATCTGTTCTATCAAGAGTTTCATTAACAAGTTGAACTTTAAATAATTTTTTTTTTATTCCCGTTACGGTTAAGCATATGCCGGAGCAGGAAATACTATCATTAATTTTTAAATCAGATATGACTAATGAACCTTCTATTGTCATTTCTAGACCATCATAATTAGGTGTAATTTTTTTAATTACACCAACTTCTTCTACTATACCAGTAAACATATTCTCATCTATGGTAAGTGATTTTTATATCATCACCAAATTTTTCAATTCTATTTACTTTTAAATTAATATTATCATTTATGCCTTTGAAACCTTTATAAAGTGTACGCCCTTTTCCAATAAGTTTAGGAGCATAATATATTTGTAATTCATCAAATAGATTGGAATCAATAAAATGAGAAATAGTCTCTCCACCACCCTCAATATATAAAGATTGGATTGATTCTTTGTAAAGCATATTTAATATAATTTCTACGTTATTTAAAGGATTTTCACCTAATATATCTTCAGAAAATACTATTGGATTATGGTTAAATACATTTTCTTTCTTACTTAATTTTTTACCTATATCTATTATAACGATTTTTGGATCTCTTCCAAATCCATGACTTGTAAGTGTTGGATTATCCTCCAATATTGTTTTAGTTCCAACCATTATTGCATCGCAATTAGACCTCATCTTATAATTTGAATTCCTCGAATCTTTATTAGTTATCCATTTTGATAAACCATCTTCTTCAGCAATATTTCCATTTAATGTTGATGCTATTTTTAAAATCACATATGGTCTTTTCTTTTCAAAAAATGTAAAAAATCGTCTATTAATCTTCCTTGCATCTTCTGAGCAAACCCCGTGAGAGACTTTGATTCCTTTCTTTGATAACAATTTAGATCCATTCGAAGCTTTGGGATTAATATCTTTATTTGCTATTACAATATTTTTGAAGGTGATATTATCAATAATAGTAGTACAAGGATCTGTCTTCCCTCTGTGTGAACAGGGTTCAAGAGTAACATAAAGGGTGCAGCCTTTATATTTTTTATCTAACCTTTTGATGGCATCGACCTCAGCATGATCGCCACCGTATCTTTGGGTATGTCCTCTACTCACGATTGAATCTTTATAAACAATAATAGCGCCAACTTTAGGATTCGGATACACTTCCGGACCTGATTTTTTAGCCTCTAAAATAGCTTCTTGCATATATTTTATATCATTTTCACACATTTTTTTACCTTAAAATGAATAAACGTTGATTTTTAAACTATATTTTAGTCTTAATATTAACAAATAAATATGGACAATTATGAAAGCTTACGGACCTGATTTTTATAATATTACAGATTTGTTAACATCTGAAGAATTATTAGTACAGCAAACAACATATGAATTTGTTAAAAATGAATTTATGCCATTAATACAAGAACATCACGACAACGGAACTTTTCCATTTGAGTTAATACCGAAATTAGGTGAGCTAGGTCTGATTGGTTCTGCTTTACCTGAGGAATCAGGAGGATCTGGTGTAAGTAATATTGCTTATGGATTGATTTTACATGAATTAGAGAGAGGAGACACAGGTTTGAGGTCTTTTGCGAGCGTTCAAGGTGCTTTGGTAATGTACCCCATTCATCAATATGGATCTACAGACCAGAAGAAAAAATGGCTAAGAAGTTTAGGTCTGGGTGAGAAAATTGGATGTTTTGGTTTAACGGAACCTAATTATGGATCTAACCCTGGAGGTATGGTAACTAGATGTGTCAAAGATGGAGATGATTGGATCATTAATGGTAGTAAAATGTGGATAACGAATGGTTCAATTGCAGATGTTGCAGTGGTTTGGGCAAAAGATGAGGATGGAATAATAAGAGGCTTCTTAATTGAAAAAGGTATGGAAGGTTTTTCTTCTAGTGATTTGCATGGGAAACTAAGTTTGCGAGCATCTATTACATCTGAATTATCATTTAATAATGTAAGAGTTCCTGACTCTTCGAGATTGCCAAATATTGAAGGATTGAAAGGACCATTAAGTTGCTTAACTCAAGCGAGATATGGCATAGCATGGGGGATGGTTGGTGCAGCCACAGACTGCTATAATATAGCTGTAAATTATGCTAAAGACAGGAAACAATTTTCCAAACCAATTGCTGGTTACCAATTAACACAAGCAAAACTAGCGGACATGGCTACTAGAATAACTGAAGCTCAATTATTAGTATATCGATTAGGGCAGCTAAAAGATGAAAATAAGATGACCTTTCAGCAAGTCTCAATGGCAAAGAGAAATAATTGTTCTATCGCAAGAGACATAGCTAGAACTTCAAGAGAAATTTTAGGTGGTAATGGTATTATGGGCGAATATTCACCTATAAGGCATATGGTGAATATCGAATCGGTTTATACCTATGAAGGCACTCATGAGATGCACACTCTTATTCTTGGTCAAGAGATAACAGGTATTCCAGCGTACGATAATTAAGTATTAAATACTAATTATTAACAAAATAATTTATGTCAGTAGAGGCCTAACATCGTGTTTCTTATTTTTGTTGTCCTAGTCTTATTCACAATACACGGGTATGTAATTTTTAGAACTTTACCAATCTTTGGGTTTAATAACAATCCCTCCATTCTTTTAGTTTTTATTACAGCGGTAGTAAGCTTTTTGCCAATACTCCCTCCTATTTTAAGGATGATGGGGTTTGAAAATAGAGCCATTGATAAATTCTCTTTAATCGGATATACAAGTTTTGGTTTTTTTTCATTTACTTTTATGATTTTTCTTTTCAGAGATTTATTTATCATAATTATAAATATAATTGAAAATTTTTTCAAAGTTTCATTACCTGTAGATCATACAAAAAGAGACTTCTTAATCAAAATGAGTAGCCTAGCGATACTAAGTTCCAGTAGCATTGGTACAGCATGTGGTTTTTATAATAGTAGGAAAGGTCCCATAATAAAAAGGCAAGAAATTTTTTTAAAAAACCTTCCAAAACAATTTGAGGACTTTACTATTGCACAAATTTCAGATCTACATGTAGGTCCTACAATTAAAAAACCATATGTATTAAATGTATTAAATGAAATATCAAAAGTTAATCCTGACATGATTGCAGTAACTGGAGATTTGATTGATGGATCTGTTGATCATTTGAAGAAAGATTTAGAACCATTTATGGATCTTTCTGCACCATATGGTACTTATTTTGTTACAGGAAACCATGAATATTATTCAGGAGTAGATCAATGGCTTGATGAAACTGACCGACTTGGAATGATTAACCTCGTTAATTCAAATACAAAAATTATTAAAACCAATTCAGAAATAGTTTTAGCTGGTATAACAGATTATAGAGCACACCAAATTAAAAAAAGTCATCGGTCGAATCCGGAATTAGCACTAAAAAACATCCCAAATGATAAAATTAAAATATTATTAGCTCATCAACCAAACAGTATTTATGCCGTAAATAAAGCAGGTGCAGATTTACAGTTATCTGGGCATACTCATGGAGGCCAATTTTGGCCGTTTAACTATCCCACGAGCCTTGTAAATGCATATTTGTCTGGACTTCATAATCATAATGGGACACAAATATATGTTAATAGCGGTACCGGGTATTGGGGACCACCTTTGAGATTAGGTGTTCCTTCAGAAATAACTCTGATTCGCCTAAAAAGTAAAGTTTGATAGATTTTAATAATTTTCAGAGTTAGCTTTTAACATGAAACGAAGAGATTTTTTTAAAGCAAGTGCAATAGGTTTAGCAGCTCATAAATCAATTATTAAAGCAAATCGAATAGAAACATCATTAAATAGCCCAGTTATACTCTCAACCTGGAACTTTGGTTTAAAGGCAAATGTCCAGGCTGAAAAAGCTTTGAAAAACGGTGGAAATGCAATGGATGCAGCTGAAAAAGCTGCAATGGATGCTGAGTCAGATGAAGAAAATAATTCAGTTGGCATTGGAGGAGCACCTGATGAAGAAGGAAATGTAACCTTGGACGCATGTGTTATGGATTCTTCAGGAAATGCAGGTTCGGTTGCGTTCTTGCAAAATATCAAACACCCTGTATCAGTAGCCCGAAAAGTAATGGAAGAAACAAAACATGTTATGCTCGTTGGTGAAGGAGCTCGTCAATTTGCAGTTTTAAAGGGTTTTAAAGAGGTTGACCTATTGACGAAAAAATCAAAAAAAGAATGGGAAAAATGGCTCAAAACTCGAAGAGAAATGACGCCACATGAAACTCATGACACAATTTCAGTGCTTGTACAAGATAAAAAAGGGGACTTAGCTGGAGCTTGCACTACAAGTGGATGGGCCTATAAAATGCACGGTCGTGTTGGAGATAGTCCAATAATTGGTTCGGGCTTATTCGTTGATAATGAAATTGGGTCAGCCGCGGCAACAGGGCTTGGGGAAGAGGTGATAAAGACAAATGGAAGTTTTCTTGTTGTGGAATTAATGAGACAGGGTAGAAGCCCTATGGAAGCATGTGAAGAAGCACTGCAAAGAGTAATAAAAAGACACAATGGTTCTCCAGATTTTCAAATTGGATACATAGCTCTTAGGAAAGATGGTGAAGTTGGTGCTGCTTGTTTAAAATGGAATTTTGATTATGCTTTATCTAAAAATGGGTTAAATAAAATTTATAATGTAAATGGAATGCTCAAATAATTTGAGGTTGCGAAATTGTATGTTTGACTTGTTTCTTAAGTTTACCAATTACCTTGTTTTTCAACTCAATATTCTCTTTTATCGAATCCCATAATTTTATTCTATACTGGAGAGCATGTTCTCCAACTTTTAGGGCTTCTGTCCATTTGTTAATATCATCGCCACACAACTCATGCATCATTTCCAGTGCCAAAGGGCCATGTGTATCTCCATCAATTTCTATATGTCTATCAAGGTAGTATTTTAAATTTGAGTACTTTTTATTTTTTGGATCTAATTCTTTAATAATTTTAATAAATATTTCAGGAATAACATCTTCTCGCCCATATGTGAAAGCTGCAGCAGTGAGGTGAGGTTTATTTTTTTTGATAATACTAAATGTATAATTCACAAATTCTTTTATTTTATCATCCGCTTTAATTCTATTTAATGCTTGTTCTACATCTAGACCTTGTTCTAAAAAATTTAAAAATTCATTTATATTTTTTCTATCAGCATTTATTTCATCCATTGATTCTAAATACATTGAAAAGTGACTTTTAGGTATGTTATTCATATCTAAATCACTTTCTTCGACTTGAACAATTTCATTAATGAATCTAGTTAATTTTGCATTTTTTTTAGGAAGCCATGGTAACTTTACCCCTGTGAGGTTATTTTGTAGCGATTTTAATAATGACATAAAATCCCAAACAGCAAATACATGAGATTCCATAAAAGAACGGATATCTTGAATGTCTTTCAGAAGATGATACAAATCATGGTTTTTAAGTTTATCTAATAGATGAGATCTATTACATTTTGAAATACTAAGGAGTTTATCAATTTTATAACTTTTTTTACTTGAAGACATTGTTTTGTACTAATTTTTAGGTTTAAAATTAAAAATTAGAAGTAACTCTAGTCAAATGTTTCAGTCTAAGTTGTATAATCTATAGTAATTGATGGGAACTCTTTAATTTGGTTTTCAATTTCAACTTTAGCAAATCCTTTATCGCTTATACCTTTAAAAACACCGCTTTCAGAATCATTCATATATTTAAACTTAATTTTTTTATTTAAGTGATAACAATAGTCTAACCATTGATTTGTAACGGACGAAAGGTTATTAAAAACCTGCTCAAAATAGGTAGTAATTATTGCAGAAATAAGTTCTCGTTGGTTTGGATAACCTGATTCAATCAATAATGAAGTTGCAATATTTTGGATACCTTGATTGAGATCGCTTTTTTGATCGTTTACGTTTAAACCAATACCAATTACCATTTCTGTTATTTTATTCTTTTGGACTCGACTTTCACATAATATTCCACCACATTTTTTACTATTTAATAATATATCATTAGGCCATTTTAGTTGAGGTTTAAAACTTCTATTTTTTAAAGTTTTTGCTACAGCTAATCCAGCGGCGAGAGGTACTAATAAAGCTTGTTCAATTGTAATTTCATTTTTAATAATTATAGACATTGCGAGACTTTTACTTGGGCTCATATACCAATCATTATTATCACGACCTTTTCCAGAGAACTGATTATCCGTTATTACTATGGTACCGTGGTCAGCTTCACCAGTATTAATCAATTCCCAGGCTTCTTCATTCGTCGATCCTATTCTTTGGTAATATTCTATTTTCTTACCAAAAACCTTTGTTCTAAGATTTGTTTGGATAAGGTTGGTAAATATCATATGTCTAAAAATAAGTATCTCAATTGAAAATAAGCAAAACTAATTGAAAATAATGTACCAATCAATACTTGCATTAGCGTGTGTGCTTTTAAGTATAATCTTGACAGACATAATGTTAGTATTAACAAAAACATGGAAATTGGATAATGTATACCATTTAGCCATAAAGCGACTAAGGGACCTCCTAAACCAATCATGTGAATTGAAATTTTCCATTTTTTAGTAATAATCCATACCAATGCTGTATTTAATGAATAGCAAAACATTAGTCCCTGAATAATTAAAGGTGTGTTAAAAAATTGTAATAATAAGAAACCCAAACCATGATATATTACACCTAATGAGATTAGAAGTAATCGCTCCTCTCTAATTTTTCCATTATAATCAGAGAGTTGACCAATGTATTTTAGATAGATTGCAGAAAATAAAACTAGAAAAGCTGGAATTATTGATAAAATAATAATTAAAAAATTGTCTTTGCATAAACTGAAAGAAAGAAATAAAAAAGTACTTAATTCAACAATAAATGGATGAAGAATCAGTGAAAATAAATTTGCAATTTTTTGTATATACTTAATAATAAATTAATACTCGCCAAAAATAGACCTAAGACTATCTGAAATTTCGCCTAAGGTACAATCGTTCTTAATACACTTAATTATTGGGGGTATTATATTCTCACCATTTTGTGAACATTTTTTCAATTTTTCCAGTCGCTCTTTTACTTGAATATTATTTCTTTTTTGTTTGAATAGATTAAGAGATTTTATCTGAGTCTTTACTTTTTTTAAGTCAATTTTTTGCAAAGTAGGTTCTGTTTCGTCATGATCTTTATATTTATTCACACCAACAATTATTTTTTCATCATTTTCAATCTTTTTTTGATATTCATATGCACTTGAGGAAATTGCATTTTCGATATACCCATTTTCAATTGCAGAAATTGCTCCTCCTATTTTGTCAATATCGCTAATAATATTAAATGTTTCTTTAACGTATTTATCAGTCATCTCTTCGATTAAATAACTTCCGCCAAATGGGTCTGGATGATTTACTATTTCTGACTCGTAGGCAATTATTTGTTGTGTTCTAAGAGCTATTTTTGCAGACCTATCTGAAGGTAAAGAAAGTGCCTCGTCCATCCCATTTGTATGTAGAGATTGAGTTCCTCCCATTACTGCAGAAAGAGCTTGGATCGTAGTTCTTATTATATTGTTTTCAATATTTGAGGCGGTTAGTGTTGATCCAGCAGTTTGAGTATGAAAACGAAACAGTAATGATTTTTTTTCCTTTACACCAAAACGATCTTTCAATATTTTTGCCCAAATTTCTCTTGCAGCACGGAATTTTGCTATTTCTTCTAGGAAGCCATTATGTGCATTTAAAAAAAATGATATTCTTTGACAAAAGATATTAGGATCCAATCCTTTATCAATACCAGCTTGAACATATGCAATTGCATTAGAAAAAGTAAAGCCTAATTCTTGTCCAGCGCTACTTCCAGCTTCTCTAATATGATATCCTGAAATTGAAATAGTATTCCATTTTGGTAAATTTGTTTCACAGAACTCAAAAATATCTGTTACCATTTTTAAAGATGGTGCAGGAGGGTAAATATAAGTTCCTCTTGCAAAATATTCTTTGAGAATATCATTTTGTAATGTACCTTGTAAGTTTTTGATTTTTATATTTCTCTTTTCTGCAAGTGAAATATAAAAACTAAGTATGATTGGCGCAGTTGCATTTATTGTCATTGATGTAGATACTTTATCTAAAGGTATGTCTTGAAATAAATCTTCTATATTTTCGGAAAAAGAAATGGGAACTCCGACCTTTCCAACTTCACCTTCTGCTAAATAATGATCTGAATCATATCCAATTTGAGTTGGAAGATCAAATGCTATGGATAATCCTTTTACACCATTTTTAAGTAAATATTTAAATCTTTTGTTTGATTCTTCTGCTGTAGTAAATCCTGCATATTGACGCATAGTCCATAACTTATCTCTATACATATTTTTATAGAGGCCTCTTCTAAATGGGAAATCACCTGGCGCATTTTTAGGCATTATATTCCCCTTTCCTTTTTAATTTTTTGGTAGGCATCGTTCACAGATTTGAATTTTTCTTCAGCAAGAACCTGCATCTCTTGGCCAAGGTGAGAAACTTTGTCCGGATGATATTTATTCGCCATTTTTCTGAAAGCTTTTTTTAGATTGCCATCGCTTACTTCAGGACTAACTTCTAAAATTTTATAAGCAGATTTTTTATTATCAAAAAACATTGCTTTAATTGATTCAAAATCGTTTCGATTAATATTTAAATAATTTGATATTGTAAAAATTATTTTTATTTCATCCTGATGAACATGACCATCTGCTGCTGAAAGGCCAAATAACACATGTACTAGTTGTAATCTGCTGGGGTGATCCATTGAACGTTGTATTTGTTTGCAAACATCTTTAAGGGGATAATCTTGATCTAATATATCTTTTAATATTGGCATAAGTTCTTTTGCCTGTTGTAAACCAAATTGTTGTTTTAAAAACTCTTTAACATAATTTAATTCAGATTTTAATAACTGCCCATCCGCTTTCATTACCTTTGCAAATAAGACAAGTATAGATATAATAAAATCTGCTGGTTTTGTTTTAGATCTATTTGCATTATTGTGATCACTATTTAACCAATTATTAGATTGTTCATCACTAAGTGATGCAATTGTATAACCAAAGATTGCTCCTATGGGCCCACCAAAAGCCCAACCTAGGCCACTCCAAAATAATTTTTTATTTAATGACATATAAAACCTTTTTTAATACGTTTAAATATTACGCAAATTAATTTGTTAATTGGAGAATCGTGAACCAGTTTTTATGTTTTTAGTAAGTTACTATATTTATGTATGAAAATTACATGGAGAATGAGATTTTTATTTTGGTGGTATCTCGATTTTAATTACAAAATTCCTAACGATGAAATTTTTAAAATTCATAAATCTGGTGAAGGAATAAAGAAGCTACTTTTTTTTCTTCCGCTTGAAAAGAAAAATGCACAATTAGCATCATATTTTATTAAAAAATCTGAAAAAGAAAATAATATTGAAAGAAATTATTTTATTCATGAAAAAGCTCTTGAATACTATTCTGAGAATATTTTGGGTGATTCAATAATCTATAATGATGATGATCTAAACTTTTTTGGTATTTTAAAAACAACATCAATAATTAATCAAATCAATAAAAAAAATTATGATGCTTTAGTAGACCTGAACCAAAATTATAACAGGTTGATATCATTAATTTGTTTAAAGTTAGATATACCTATTAGGATTGGATTTAAATCGCCACTAGCTGATAATCTTTATACTTTAATAGTAGAATCTTCAAAAAAAAGTTTTTTAGAAAAGAATTATAAAATGATTGAAAATCTTTTAAATATTGATCATGGCTAATATTTAAGTATTAATTTTCATGTTTTGGAAAAATAATTAACAATTAAATTATATTTTATATTGAAAAGTATTGCCAACACTCAAACACTAAACTATATTGTCCGCCGGTTTTAGAGAGAAAAATATATGTTAGAAGGCTTAATCTGCCCAGCTTGTGAAAATACTATTGAAGAGATAGATTTGAGGGATTCATTCAAATGTCCTCATTGTTCTACTGACTTAAAGGATAGGAAATATTTAGATTTCCTTGAATTTTTGATGGCTAATGGAATCGTTGAAAACTTAGACTTTTTTGATCAAGAGGTTTACAGTGATGATGTTGAAGATTTAGATCAAACTGTAACTGAAGAAGGTGATCCTAGCGAGTACGAAAAGAAAAAAGATCTATTTAATATTTATGAAAATGAACTTCATCCTAATAAAGTTGAAGAAAATGATGGTATAAAAGATTACACCCAGTTTGATGGAATAAATGATGATTGGGAAGAATTCAATGAAAGAGAAACTTCAGCAAAAAGCACTTAGATATAAAATGGATAAAGATAAAAAAAATATTAAACAAATTAATATTGAGCTAGATGAAAAAGTTAGCTCTGGTGAGTATTCAAATTTTGTTGTTGTAACACATTCGCAAGCTGAATTTATAATGGATTTTACAAGAATTTTACCTGGTGTTCCTAAAGCAAAAGTTCATTCAAGAGTTATCATGGCGCCGCAGCATGCAAAAGCCTTTCTCGGTGCATTAAATGAAAATATAAAGAAATTCGAATCAAAACATGGTGAGATTTCAATGCCAAAAAAAAATGAAGGATTACCTCCATTTAATATTAAAGCATCAGACGAAGGTTTACCGAATTAACTTTTTGAAGTTTGGATTGGTTGTTTCGTACCATACCCATGAATTACCTTTTTTTAGCTCTCTAACTTTTATATTGTTCCAGATAGTTAATATAAACCAACCAATTATATATCCTATAAGTGCTCCAAGTAAAACATCTCCAGGGAAATGAACGCCAACATAAACTCTTGAAAATGCAATCAATGATGCAAGAATAAATAGAATTGTTTTAGATCTGTTGTAAAAGAAAGATAATATTGTTGCAAATGCAAACATATTTGCAGCATGGTTTGAAGGCATGCTCCATTTTCCTCCTTTTTTAACTAATAAGTTTAATCCATCTAATTCGAGGTGAGATGGGCGAACTCTTTCTATAAATGGTTTAATATATTGAGCACAAACAAAGTCTGTTAAACTCAGAGTTATTATTAATATTATGAGTGTTACTCTTCCCTTTTTTTTAGCGAAAGTACATAAGGCTATTATTAATAAAGCTATAGGGAGTATCCAATTGTCTTCGTTGGTAATGAATGGCATAAATATATCAAAAATTGAGTTAGATAAATATTTATGAACCCATAGAAGAATTTTATGATCTAAAATATTAATCTTTTCTATCATTTATATAGTGTTATCAAAGTTTGACAATTACTCTTCCTTTCTGTTTACCAACTAAAATTTTATTTATTTCAGGAAGCAAATTATCAAGAGTTACAATTTTACATAGTTTTTTTAAATTTTTTATTTTCCATTTATTAGAAAAATTTACCCATACAGTCTTTTTTTCGTTTAAAGCTGCTTCTGCAGAATCGATCCCAATCAATGAATTACCACGTAAAATAAATGGGAAAACAGTTGTTTTAAATTTTGGATTTGAGACATTACCACATGCTATAACTATTCCTTTATAACGCATTTTTGTTAATATTGAGGATAAAATATCACCGCCTGCTACATCAATTGCAGCATCATATAAACTTTTATTTAATGGGGATTTAGTATTCTCTAAAAAATTTCTACGTGATATAATATTAGCAGCACCTAGATATTTTAAAAAATCATGTGATGTATTTTTTCCAGTAATTGCCGTAACATTTGCTCCAAGGGATGATAAAATAGTTACTGCAAGACTACCCACACCTCCAGAAGCTCCAGTTACTAGTATATCTAAATCTTTAATTTGTAACTTTTGGTTAATTGAATTTATTGAAAGACCTGCAGTGAGTCCTGCTGTACCAATTATCATTGCTTCTTTTGTAGATAAATTTGGAGGACATTTTACTATCCAGTCATCCGGTACTCGAATATATTGTCCAAACCCTCCAGCTGTATTCATTCCTAAATCAAAGCCTGTTATAATTACTTTAGTTCCTTTGGGATAAGAATTATTTGAGGATTCTTCAATAACTCCTGCTGCATCAATACCAGGAGTATGCGGATAAGATTTTGTTATACCTGGGACTCCTGTTGCAGATAAAGCATCTTTATAGTTTAATGATGAATATTCAACTTTAACTAAAGTATTATGCTTTGGTAAATCATTTATAGGTTTTTCTACAACTTGGTTTATGAAATTACCATTCTTATCGCAAGATGTTATTAGTGCTTGAAAAACTTTTGGCATTAAACTAATCGTTATCCCAAAATGGTTTTCTTTTTTCAAAAAAAGAAGCTAATCCATCTTTTCCTTCATTACTATGAATACTCTTTGAAAAAAGGTCTGCTGCTTTTTCAATATTAATCTCTTCACCAGAAGCAATAAATTTTTTTGTTAAAGAAATTGATCCAGGGGCACATTTATTCACACTATTTTTAATATCAATTAAGTGTTGATCTATATCTTTTTTATTTTTGGCTAAATAATCTATCATTCCCATTTCGTATCCTTTCTGTCCATCAAAAACATTCCCAAGTAATAAAAGATTTTTTCCCCTTGTAAACCCAATTCGCTTTAGGACATAAGGTGCAATTTGAGCGGGTATGAGACCTAACTTAGTCTCCGTGAGTGCATATTTAGAATCATTCATGCTTATTATGAAATCAGAGGCACATGCGATACCAAATGCTCCAGCCATTGCTGCCCCTTCAACAATCGATACTGTAATTTGTGGAGTCTTGCTGATTTGTTCAAAAAGAGATCCAATTTGCGTACTCATTTTTAAAGCTAGAGTGTGTGATTTATTTGTTGATTCAGTAATCTCTTTAATATTTTTTAAATCAGCTCCAGCACAAAAAATACCACCTTTTCCTCTGAAAACAATTCCCCGAATTGTAGAGTTTCGTTCGACTGAGGATAAAGTAAGCTTGATGTCATTAATAAGATCTTCAGATAATGCATTTTTCTTTTCAGGTCTATTAAACCAAATATTCAACCAACTATTTTCTAACTTTAGTATAAGATTTTTAGTATCTGGTAAATTTTCATTAATCATGTTTCTTCTTCTTTTTTAAAATAGTTTACTTGCTAAATGGCTAGTGATAGGAATTTCATATTCAAGGATTTGTTGTGCATAAGCTTTTCCTTGTGGGTCAATGTTTAAACTTGCCATTCCACCACCACCTAGAGAATGCTTTAATAAAAAATTAATTCCTGAAATTCCTGGAACGTCCCAAACTTTAATATCTCCTTTCAAGACATGGTTAAAATAAGTAGAGAGGTTAGTAGAGGTTAAAGCATTTTTAATAAAAGGTAAATATTCAGGTTTTCTTGCTATTATGCCTATATTAGCATGATCTCCTTTATCACCGCTTCTGGCATAAGCTAATTTTATCAATGGTACAGAACTATCAAGATTGAGACCCTCCACAGTTGAGTTAAACTTAATCTTAGTTTTATTAATTATAATTTTGTTATTTTTCTTATAAGGATGTATTAAAGATTTTTCATTATTTATATCAAAACCCATACTCACTAGGTTTTTATCAAGTAAAAAAGATTGTAAATGGATAGATTGAGAAACTTTGGGCCTTCCACCCATATAATTCATAACTCCGGGTGTCATTCCCGTCACCGCCTGGGCAATTTCTTTTGAAAAAAGGATAAGAGCTTCTTTTTTAAGATGTTTTGCCATTATTCTTAGAACAATTTCTTTTGAGTTTTTATTTACATTCTTGGGACCATAAATAGAGTTTGTACCAATTAAATCAAACTTAATTTCACTAAATGGATCAAGATTGTTTTTTTTAAGGATTCTACTAGTTTTATTGAAAATTGCTTCCGCGATAATTTGACCTTTCTTTTCTGCTTTTAATCCACCAATTACAAGTTTACCAATAACATTATACCCATTCATATAGGTAACAGATATTTTATATTTATTTGAAGGAGGTAGTCCTTTTGCATTTTTAACCTGAACAATATTATCACCAATTTCTTTAATCGTTACTTCAGAAAAATCACAAATAACATCCGGAAGGAGGTATTTAGATGGATCACCTATTTCATATAAAAATTGCTCAGCAACAGTTCCAAAGCTAACAAGACCTCCAGTTCTAGGTGGTTTACTAACCGTAAATTCTCCATTGTGTTCTACCTCAACAATAGGGAAACCAATATTTTCAAAACCTTTTATCTCCTCCCAGTCCGTGAAGTTACCGCCAGTACATTGTGCACCACATTCAATGATATGTCCAGCAAGGCTTCCCTGTGCCAAGTAGTCATAGTCATCATATTTCCACTTAAATTCATGAATAAGCGGTCCTAAAACCATCGCGCTATCCACACATCTACCAGTTATAATAATATCAGCACCTTTTTTTAATGCAGCGGCTATTCCCTGCGCTCCAAGATATGCATTTATACTTAAAATATTTTCAGCTAGTGTTTCATTTGTATCAATTTCTCTTAAATCCAACTTTTTTAATTCATCTAGATTATTTATTAAATCATCACCAAAAACAATCGCAATTTTTAAATCAACTCCAATTTTTTTTGATTCCTCGACTAGTATTGACCTACATGCTTCAGGGTTAATCCCTCCAGCATTAGATATTATTTTAATTTTTTTTGAATGAATGTCTTTGAGTAATGGAGTAAGCTGTGTTACAAAATCAGTAGCATATCCTAGATTTGGATTTTTTAATTTTGAACCTGCTAAAATAGACATACTAACCTCAGCTAAAAAATCAAAAACTAAATAGTCAATATTAT
This sequence comes from uncultured bacterium, assembly GCA_965660855.1. Classification (GTDB taxonomy): domain Bacteria; phylum Fidelibacterota; class Marinisomatia; order Marinisomatales; family UBA1611; genus JAOLAV01. Next base: position 52,882 of record CBFIBM010000012.1, read on the forward strand.
CATCATCCACAAGCTGCTTTGCGGCTGTTGAAGTATCACCCCAAAAACCGGAAGCACATCCAATTTTCACTTTTTTATTTTTTACCTTTGTCATTCTCTTATTTTCCCTGCATCATGAGAAATTTAATCTTTAAATGATTTTTTATTTTTTATCATTTTCTGAAGTAATTCTGGAGGTGAGAATCTTCTTCCATATTTTTTTTCAAGATATTTAGACCGATCTAAAAAGTCTTGTAAACCATATTTATTAGCAAACTCTAATATGCCACCTGTTTCTTTAGGGAATCCCCATCCTAATATACTCCCAATGTTTGCATCAGTTATAGATTCTATGATATTTTCTTCAATACAGCGAATTGTTTCAATTACCTGTGAGAAATATAAACGATCAGTAATGTCATTATCTGATAATTTATTGTTAGAAATTGGGAAATATCTTTTTAATTCTGGCCATAGAAATTTTTTCTTACCTTTATTATATTCATAAAAACCTCCACCGCTTAATCTACCAGTCCGGTTAAGGTCTTCAATCATAATTCTCATCACTTGAGTCCAAGAAGCATTGACTGTTTTTGATTTTTTTCGAAGCGTTGATCTTATTTTAGCAGCAAGAGAAATACTTATTTCATCTAAAATAGCAAGTGGACCAGTAGGATATCCAGCTTTTTTACTAAGATTTTCAATTCTTTCTGGATCTACACCTTCATATAGTAGAGCCATACCTTCGCAAGTATATCGTTCAAATACTCGGGTTGTATAAAACCCGATACCATCATTGACAATTATTGGGGTTTTGCCAATATTTTCAACATAGTTATAGGCCTGAGAAAGAGTCTGTGGACTTGTGCTCTTACCTTTGATAATTTCTACCAATTTCATCCTATGGACAGGAGAAAAAAAATGTAGTCCCAAGAATTTATCAGGTCTTTTAGAATTCTTTGCTAATTCTGTGATTGGTAGTGTAGATGTATTAGAGGCAAAAATAGCATGAGGTTTCATTACTTTTTCAGCTTCCATTATTACTTGTTTTTTTATTTCATAATCTTCAAACACTGCTTCAATAATTATATCGCATTCTTTAAGGTGGCTATAATTTGAGGTTGGTAAAATTTTAGAGAGTACTTTTTTTGATATTTGAAAATCGTAAAACCCATTTTTTACACCATTTTTAAGTATGTTTTTTATAGAACCAAGGCCCTCATCAGCTTTTTTTTGACTAGAATCTAGCATAATTACATTATTGCCATTCAGAGCAGAGACAAAAGCAATTCCATGCCCCATTAGTCCTGATCCCAAAATTCCAATTTTAAAAACTTCATGAACATTTGTTTCTTTTGATATAATCTTATTTAAGTTAGTTTTATTCATAGAATATATTTTTTGAAATTATTGTATTATAATCTAACCTAAATCTTATACTCATATTTAAAAAATATAATGAACTGATGATCGCTCTTTCTATTTACGAAAAAAAAATATTTAGAGGGAAGGAACTAATAAAAATTAGTTGAGCTAAATTAAAAGCTAGTTTGTAAACGAATCAATGAAACTCTACCTAGACTTGGCCCACCAACAATCTCAGTATGGTAATGGTTTAGAAGGTTATTAATAGTTAAGTTGATTTTTAAATTTTTATTTATTTCATAACCAAGATGTAAATCATTTATAAAATAGGGTTTAATATCTCCAAAATAAATTCCAGAAGACCATTGATAGCCATCAACGTAACGAGTATTTAATGAACAGGTAACAGGCCATTTTCGAGGTTTATAATTAAGTTTTAGTCCAGCTTTATGTCTTGGGGCATTAATTGGATCTTTATTTTTAGTTACCGGATTATAAAACTCGGTCATTCCTAAATAAGAATAGTTTAGATCTATAGTCCATTCAGGATGGAAGAGGTAAGTTAAACTTCCATCAAAACCCCACATATCGACTTCTCCATAATTAATATATCCAACAACAACTGGAGGTGCAAACCCTGGTATAGTATCCATGGCAGTTACTCCTTGAATTCCATTTCTCCAATTATCAAAAGATTCATCATAATCTTCTTTGTCATTAATAATATCATTATCAAGATCATCAATAGTATTGATAATACCATTATCATTGTAGTCTGTCTCTAAAACTTCTTTTTCTACTACAATAGGTGTAATAAATGTTACAGGACTTATAAAGCTTGAATAATGACTAGTATACACATCCAAAGTAGCATATAAAAGTGGGTTAATACGACCTTTATAACCCAGTTCCCACGATGTCACAACCTCAGCTTCTAGTTCGGGAAGATCTTTGACACTCTTACTATAAAATCCATCAATTCTAGGATCAGTCGAAGGATAAAAATAAATACTTTCATCTGTATCAACTGGTTTATGTATAAATTCTTCTGTACTATAAAAATAAGGGTTATCCAAAGTATCTCGTGGAAAAACATAGCCGCCGCTTGCTCCTCTGGCGTAGACTTTGAAAATTGAAACTCTTGTTACAAATAGATCAAGGAAAAGTGCTTGATTAGTAGGTGTATTAAAAGCTTTTGCCCAAGTCAGTCTGAAATTTTGATTGTCTTTTGGACGATATACTAATCCAACCTTTGGTGATACCTGAAGTCCCGAGGTCCCCTTTGAATTGAAGCTCCAATCCAAAGGACTATAGCCAGAACCATATTGTTGATTATTAAACTCTACTAAGTTTGTTAACCGATCATGAATATCCAATCTGGTAGCTTGAATGATTTCCCATTTAGGATTTATCTTCCAATTTAATTGATAATAAGCACCAAGTTCATTTACAGTATATTTATTATCTTCAGAGGCTTCATCGATCCCTTCATCAATATTTTCGTCAATCTTTCCATCTTTATCGTTATCAATTCCATCTGCAAAAACCACAAAAATTTGACCTCCAAGCCACTTTACACCAGGTTCTAATATATCACCTTCATCATAGGTAGAATTTTGATTTTCATCAATATAGTCTGGAATACCATTACTATTTAAATCTTCAAAATCATCACTATCGCCATCATTATCAATTCCATCTGCTATAGCATTCAAAACATTATCAATTGAATCAATTAATGTCCCAGTAGGGGTACCATTACTCGTACTCCACTTTGTATATCTTTCTCCATCATCATACCATGTATTATCGTTTTTATCATCAAATATATAAGGGGAACCTGCTTCACCATTATTATTATTATCCTTACGGTCAGTAAGGTCTTTATCCGATAAAATAGACCCACGAGTATCAGGAAGTGTTAAAAAATAATCAAGACCCCACACAAACCTTACTTTATCTTCAAAAAAAGTATTTACGTGTTGTAATTGAGCACTGAACTTTTTTGAACGATCATAAATTATACTTCCTGTAGCTAGATTTCTTGTCGGGCTTTGGCTGTCTCCTGAATAACTACTATTTAAGTAACTTTGGAAAAATAAGTTTTTATAACGTGCTCTGGCTTGATAATATCTATATACCCAACCATCTGCAAGATATCGAGCGATTCCGGTAATATTTATATTTCTTGCCCAAGCATATCCATGAGATAAGCTGATACTTGCATCATCATTAGGCTCCCAATCAAGGCGTAAATCATATCTTAAATTTCGAACATTGAATTCTGGATAATCATTAATTCCATCATCATTAGCATCTTTATACTTATTAGGTAATCCTCCATAGTTCACAGAAAAGTCTTGCTCGTCTCTCTCATCAACCCCTACTTCATTTGGACTAGGAAGTCCATCTCCATCTAGGTCATTAAATATAAACTGTTCCCATATACCATTTCCATTAACATCAGTAAAAGATTCTCCATCCCAGACGCCGTTACCCTCACCATAGTCGCCAGTACCATTGTCTCTATCAATTCCAAAATCTAGTAAAAACTCTGCGGGGTTCCAGATACCATTTCCATTCTCATCTGTGAAAGCTTCACCTTCATCCCAGGTATTATTCCCATTTAGATCTTCAAAAGGTTCATGATTATCCCATGAACCGTCACCATCTGAATCAATAAAAGCTTCTGAGACATTAGCTTCAAAACTACCGTTTCCATTTAAATCAATAAACTCTTCTTCTGGGATACTAAAAGGGTTATACTGAGAGTCTATGTATAAACCCCAGTCACCATCATCATCAAGGCCATTACTCCCAAGATTATCATTGAATATTCCATTCCCATTCGTATCGAAAACTATATTACCTTCAGAATCGTAGGTATAATCCCCAAACCCAGATTTATGATAAAAATCAGTTGCTTCATAGCTGCTATCAGGACTAAAAAATTGAGAGGTATTTACTACTCCAGGTGCATTACTTTCAAATCGATCTAACCAGGCAGACCCGAGCTCATCAGGTTCGTCAATAATACCATCACCATCATTATCGATACCATCATACCAAGCCTCAGCTTGATCATCTATTCCATTATCAATTAGTTCATCGATTGCACCATCACCATTATTATCAATACCATCTGCGTATGCATGTCCCAAACGGTCTTGCGTAACGTACCATAGCATTACACCAGTTTCTGTTGTATATCTATTAAAAGGATCATTAGAAGCAAGATCAATCATTTCTTGAGTAATTAATGGAGATGCAGCCTCTCCATTTTGAGATATACCATCACCCCAATATTTTCCTACCCAATCTTCGTTTGCTCCATCAACATAATTTATCATTTCATTTGTAAATATCGGACTTCCAGATTCCCCAAGTATTCCACCGTCATCAACTCTGTTATGAATTAAATTAGGTCTACCTATAAAAACAGGGTCATGTCCCTCAAATTCATCTTCATTAAAATGAGTCCAATCTTGACCGGATAGAGCAACTCCCGAAACTTTAAAGCCAAAATTTCCAATTTTATGAGCTGTTCGAAAAGTAAGTTTTTTTAATAAACTTGTATTCTTTTGGTCAAGCATTCCACCTTGGATATTTAAACTTGTTCCTTGAGACCGTAAAGGTGAGCTCGTAACAATATTTAAAATACCACTATGCGCATTGGGTCCATAAAGAGCAGAGGCGGGACCAAGTACTACTTCTATTTGTTCTACATCCTCAAATGAAACTGGTATTACATTATAAGCGGTTAGTCTTAGAGATGGTACATTTGCCATGCGCCCATCTGTAAGTGTAAGCATTCTTGAACTAAAAGATGAATTAAATCCCCTTGCTGTAATATTATAACTATCAATTCCAGATTGAGTGAAATCAATTCCTTTTGTCCCTTTAATGTAATCTCCTAAGTTAGTATTACTTTCTCTTCGAATCTCACTCTTTGTGATAACAGAGATTGCAGCCGGAGCATCTTCAATACGCTCCTTCCTTCTTGACGCTGTAACAATATAAGTTTCAAGCTCTAAGACTTCAGGTTTTAAAGAGATATTTAATATTTTCTCTCCAGATTCACCAATAAAAATCTCTTCTCTATATATTTCATATCCAATATATTGGACTTTAACAAAATTCTTTTCAAGTTTAATATTTTTAATAATAAAATTACCATCAACATCACTTGCTGCACCCTGAGACGTATTCTCAATGATAATATTTGCACCAATAAGCGGTTTCATATTGGTGGAATCAAAGATTTTACCAGAAATTTGGAAGTTATTACTTAATACTATATTTACTATAAATAGGAGAGCGGAAGAATATTTTATCATAATTTTTCATAAAAATAAAAGCCTTACATCAGTAAGGCTTTTATTTTTAGCATAGATTTGATTTATTTCATTAGCAACATTTTACCATTTACGGTACGATCGTTTGATCGTATTTCGTAAAAGTAAACACCGGAAGATACTTTATTTCCAGCATTATCAACACCGTACCATGAAATATCATATGTACCTGCATTCATCATACCTTGATCTGCGGTGTATACCTTCTCTCCAGTAAGAGAGTATACATTAAGACTAACATTAGATAGCACTTCTGTTGAGAATTTAATTTTAGTTGAAGGGTTAAATGGGTTTGGATAATTACCATGTAACTTGAATTCAGATGATATCGGAGCATCTTCATCTACTTCTACAAATTGAGTGTTTACCCAATTAACAAGAACTCTTTGAGTGGTTACATCTCTAACGCATGCATTGTCAACCTCTAATACTAGTCTTCCGGTTTCATCTTCGTCATTGTAGTCCCAACCAGAGTCATCTACTCCACATTCACCAGCACAGGCATCTTTAACCCCTAATAATGTTGCTGTTGGACCTTTCTGTACAATAGCTCCGCAGAGGGTAGCATCACCAGTTTGTGTGAAACATTCTAAGAATTCAGCATTTAAAACTGAAGCTACTCCATCTGCTATTACATCTGCAACAGCATCATCGACATAAATAGTAGCTACAGAGTCTGCAGCTGCTCTTATTGATGCTTCTACATCACTTGTCGCTCCAAATGCTGCAGCATAAACTTGAGAAAATACTCCTCCCGCTTCATACATATTATAGGTAAGAAAATAACCTGTTGGTGCAAAACCTTCATCTCCATTAAATGGAATTCCATCATCTCCATTAGGATCAAAGTAATAGACATGATTAGCTGCAACTAATCCAGCAGGTGTCGTATCACCTGTAGCAGGATTTACTTCATAAGTATCTTCATCATCTGGATCAATGGTTTGTCCAGGTCCACCTACCATAGGGAAAGTTAATTCTTGTTCACCACCACCTGTCCATCCTAAGTCATACCACAAATTTGTATCAGGGTGTACATAGGCAAGATATAATTCTGTGTTATTAATAGTTACCGTATCTGCG
>CBFIBM010000012.1:59762-62046 GCA_965660855.1 uncultured bacterium
GGTGCAATTGAAACACCTAAGAAAGAGTTTAGAAGATCATTATCATCGACACCCAAGCCACTACCTGGACCATCAAGTGCTTCCCAGTATGTCTCTAATGTTGTTGGTGTTGTATGCGCTTCATCTGTATATCCAATTTCAATTTGTCCCCAGCTAGGCATATTCGTTCCTGGACCAAAGTCGACACCATAAGTACCGGTTAAATCTGCGGGATTAAATTGAGCAAAAACGGATGATAGAGAAATTCCCCATCCCATTATATGAGTTGTTGGATCATCTGGAAGATCAAAACCTGGGGCAGAGATCCATGTTCCATTTTCTGCTACAGCTGGAACTACAGAATATGTTGAACAATTTTGTTCCTCTGTTGTAGGATAAGTACTTCCATCATTTATTGTAAAAGTTCCTTCATCATTAAAATCAACATTCATATCAACACCGACTGCAGCTAATAATTGTGGATTAACTAAAGGTACTAATTGAACACTAATGGTGTCTCCAACTTCAAAACTAGCTGTTTCAAATGTTGCTCCAGGAGCTGGCGAAGCAGAACTTGGCCATGACATGGTCGTTGATAAAGTTGAATTTACATCATCAGGACTCTCTGAAGAATCTCTGGCTACATAAGTATATTCTACTACTGCAGCTACGGCTTGCCAGTTTCCTTGTACAGATTGTGAAAATAAACTCTGTACAATGAAAATTAAAGCAAGTGAAATCTGTAACATTTTTTTCATATTATTGCTCCGAATTTGTTGTTTAATTGATAGGCTCTAAACAGTTAAAACCTATGAGTGAGAAACTAAAACAAGATTGACCTATCATCAAAGGAATTTCATTCATAAGGTTTTTTGGAATTTCGATAGCTTCTTTTAGCCCACAATATGTATAGACAATATAATGTAATTATACTTCCAGTAATAAATACTACCTCTAAAATTATCCTTGTCCAAAAGTCACTCATCTTCTTTGATATATATCTCTCTTCGTTTTAATTTGTACTTTGAAATTAACAATTTATTCGTAAATATAAAATCATATGAAAATAGCTGTCTTAGTAAAACAAGTACCCGGAACAGAGTCCTCGTTGTCTATTCGAGATGGAAAAAATTGGATTGATGAATCAACTACAACTTTTGTAATGAATCCACCGGATAATTTTGCATTAGAAGAAGCGCTAATGATAAAAGAAAAATTAAACAAAGGAGAAGTTGTTGTTGCTTCTATGGGGCCATCAAGATCACAAAAAGTGATTCGTGAAGCTCTGGCAAAAGGAGCAGATAGAGGAATTCATATTGAGGAGGGAGATAATTTTGAGAAAGACCCTCTAAGCCTCAGTAAAGTTTTTGCATCTGTATTAGAAGATGAAAAATTTGATTTGATATTCACAGGACTCCAATCTGATGATACTGGTATGGGGCAAACAGGTGTTTTAATTGGGGAGCTTCTAAAAATGTCAACCGCCACTCTTGTCATTGAAACAGATTGCACGGAATCTAATATTAAAGTTAAAAAAGAACTCGAATCTGGTTGGTTTCAGTGGGTAACTTTACCTTTACCCGCATCAATAAGCATTCAATCTGGTTTGAATACTCCCAGATATCCTTCCTTAAAAGGGATCATGGGTGCAAAAAAGAAAGAAATTAAAATAATTTCATTTAATGACTTTGTTAGTTCTTCAATGCAGAAAATTGAAACAGTATTTCTACCTGAAACTTCAAAACAAACTGAATATATTGAAGGAAGCTCAGATGAAATTGCAACACGACTTGTAGATATACTGAAAAAAGAAATTAAGGTAGTTTAGATTATGAATACACTTGTAGTCTTAGAAAGTAGTCGAGGAGTTTTACACCGGCTAAGCAAAGAAGCAATTGTTGCAGCACAGGGTATGGGTGGGAAAGTTTCAGCGATTATTTTAGGAAAAGATGCTGATACAGTTGTCTCTGGACTTGCAAATATAAAATTAGAAGAAATTTTAATAGTTAAAAATAATTTTGTTGATTCGTATGATGCTGATGGGTACACTGAAATTATTTCAAAAGTAATTCAAGAAGAATCTCCAAAAAATATAGTTTTAGGTCATACCTATCAGACTAGAGATTTTGCACCAAGGTTATCCGCGAGGCTAAATATTCCTTTTATTCCTGATATAATTCTAAATAGCGAAAATAGGTATACAAAACAAGTTTTGAATGCAAAATTAAATGCTTCTATATCATGCTCAACTGATCAAAAAATTTTAAGTTTTCAATCTGCTGCTTTTAGTGAGGAAAACCTAATA
>CBFIBM010000013.1:0-52720 GCA_965660855.1 uncultured bacterium
TTGCTCAAAAAGACACACTTATCACTAAACAAGGAAAGATTTATTTAGGAAAAATTATTAATAATCATCCTGAATATATTGAATTTCAGCTTGAAAATTGGACTTCTTCCAATAAAATCCAGCGTAATATAATAAAAAAACTAATATCTGCTGATGGAACAGTAATAATTGAAAATAATGGTGAAGCTGTAAAAAATGAAAACCCATTGGTGGGGAAGATTACTGATTTTGACTATTCCAGGTATAAAAATTCCTTTGGTTTATCAAGTATTGGTGGTGCTTTAATTGGATTATCAGGTATTATTTTATATACAAATAATCAGAGAACTATTGGTGATGATATGACATTAGATGAAATTGAAGATTTCACTGATAAATCAAAATCAAATACAGACTTATTATACATAATGTTATTAATTGGTGGTCTCTTGATTGCATTCGATAATACAGAGTTACCAAATGATTAAACACCTACCACTACTACTATTTATTGGGTTGACTTTTGGAAAAAAATTTGACCTGAGCACAGTCCAAAAGGATAGTAATAAAGTTATTACTATAGAAAAAAGCGTCCCAAATAAACATAACATATCATTTGGGATGTTTGATGATAGAACTGGATTGAGCCTCATCGGATATACGTATAATATAAAAGAAACTACTAAGGATGAATATTTTATTGGTGTGGGAACAATGCTATTAGCATTTACTGGTACAGTGGGTTGGAAACATTACTATAGAAAGTCTAAGTTAAGTATTACTTCAGTAGTTTCTGGTCAATATATAGCTCATTTGGGTTTTATGGGATTCATGTCTACTATGTCTTCATCACTGGAATATAATTTGGGGAAATGGGCTAAAATTAAGTTGGGAGGATTTGGTTTAATAGGCTTTGCTGATGAAGGCATTGATATTGGCGCATTTCCATTCGTAGGCCTGAATTTTAATTTCTAGCGTTTTCTATATCTGCATATTCTTAAGGTTTTTGCTTGTCGTTTTCAGCGCACTTCACAGTAATTCCTATTTTCAAACATCGAGTTCCACATATAGTAATTCAAAAGAAAGTCAATTTTTTTAACCAAGTTCCTTGCCTCACATATTGTATTACTATTTTTGTAGATTAGGGCATGAAAAATTTTATATTAAAACTAACAATAATTTTTTTATTTGTTTCTTGTTTTAATAAATCTTATGAATTAGAGATCTCTCCACTATTTTCAGATGGCATGGTTCTTCAAAGAAAATCAAACATTAGTATTTGGGGAAAATTTACTCCAAATACTATTATAAAAATAGATACCGAATGGGGCGAAAAATTAAAATTAGAGTCCGATACTATTGGTAATTGGATTGGACAGATACCTACTCCAGAAGCAGGAGGTCCTTATACCATGAATGTAAGCTCTGGCGATGAGAGAATTAATATCAAAGATATATTAATTGGAGAAGTATGGATAGCATCGGGACAATCAAACATGGAGATGACATTTGAGGGCTTTCCTCCAAATGAATTAATATTAAATTCAAAAAGTGAAATATTGAATGCAAATTATCCAAATATTCGAATGTTCACAGTAAAAAGAAGTATGGCAGTAAGACCTTCAAATAAGTTAATTGGATCTTGGATTATAACATCTCCCAAAAAAGTAAAAAACTTCTCTGCAACCGCATATTTTTTTGCTAAAGAACTTCATACCAAGCTAGAGATTCCTATTGGTATTATTCATTCAAGTTGGGGGGGGACTCCTATCGAAGCTTGGACAAGTAAAATAAAATTAAAAGAATTAGAGTTCTTCAATGAAACTTTAAAAAATATTGATAAGAGTAGTTCCAAAAATATTGTTGATACTTGGTTTAATAAATTTGATTTTATTGAAATCCCTCAGAAAACCTATGAAGAGGGTGCACTTAAAGATTATTATGAGAACCTTCAATTCTCAGATGATAAACTAAGCGAATTTGAATTAAACGATGATAGTTGGGAAAATGTTATTCTTCCTGGGAGGTTTGATACATTAAAATTAGATGAATTTGATGGCGCAATTTGGTTGAGAAAAGATATTTACATTGATAGTATTACCTCTGGTTATAATTTAAATATTGGCTATATAGATGATATGGATAAAACCTATATCAATGGAAATTATATCGGCGGACTTTCTGGCATGGGGTATTGGAATGAAAAAAGAACATATAAAATACCAAAATCATACTTAAAAAAAGGAAAAAACACTATTGCTATTAGGGCTATTGATACAGGAGGTCCAGGAATCTTAAAAGGAGAAATGAATTTATCAAATGATTCTGGGGAAACTATCACAATTAAAGGTTTATGGAAATACCACCCCGTAGCTGAAATTTATAAAAATAAATTCTACATTTACGGACCAAAATCCCAAATCAAAAATCGACCAAATTTTATTAAATTGAATCCTTTACTACCAAATGTACTATTTAATGGCATGATTAATCCTTTAATTCCCTTTACGATAAAAGGAGCGATATGGTATCAGGGTGAAGAAAATGTTGGTAGACATAATCAGTATTCTAGTTTATTTCCTGGAATGATCGAAGATTGGAGAAGTAGGTGGAATAATGAATTTCCATTTTACTATGTTCAAATTGCACCTTTCAGATATACAAAAGATCCTAAGAATAATGTATCACAAAAATTAAGAGAGGCTCAAAGAACAACATTAAAGGTGTCTAAAACAGGCATGGTAGTAACTTTGGATATAGGAGACTTTAATAACATACATCCTTCAAATAAGCAGGACGTAGGAAAAAGGCTTGGTAGGCTAGCTCTAGTTAATGATTATAATTTCAATTTAAACCCACTAGGACCAATTTTAATTGGTGGTGAGGTTGTAAAAAATTCTTTAAAGTTAAGTTTTAAGCATGTTGGATCAGGATTAATTAATCTAAATCATGAAATTAGTCAGTTTGAAATTTCCGACTCAACTATGAATTATACTGAGGCGAATGTCTTAGTTGATAGTTCTGCTTTATTTTTATCATCTCGGTATGTGAAGGAACCTTTATACGTTAGATACGCCTGGTCTGACACTCCAAAAGCTACACTTTTTAATAGTGATGGGTTTCCAGCTTCATCTTTTGAATTGAAAATTAAATAATTTATTGTATTCTTTGTATGAATTATTGGAAGGCCTTGGATCTTTTATTTAAAAACCAAGTTTTAAGATATCATTTTCATTGGGATTCTCTTGTAATTAAAACAAATATCAAATAAATATATCATATTTTTATTTTTTGTAAATTTGAATACTTAAAATAAGTATCTAAAATGAAAAAAATATCCAACTTTCGATTAATTCTTACAATAGTTACATTATTAAATGCAGAACCATCTATTGAATGGTTTGTGAATTATGGTGGCTCAGGCGAAGAATCAACTGGACATTATATCATAGAATGTGAAGATGGTGGATTTTTACAGGTTGGTGAGACCTACTTTTTTAATAATCCAGTCTCCACAAAACTATATGTTGTTAAAACAAATAGTAATGGATCTAAACTATGGGATAATGAAATTTATATAGGTGGACATAATCTTGGGAATAGTGTTCTGGAAACCAATAATGGATTTTTAATATTTGGAGCTCTTGATCAAAATAGTTCGATTATAAAATTAAATAAAGATGATGGTACCATTATTTTCAATAAGAGCTTTGATAATGGTGGATGCGATGCGTTCGAGAATGGAGTAGAGACATCAAATGGAATAGTGGCAGTCGGTTACATTAATTCTCAGGATCCATTTAATAGCTTTTATGCAGAAGGTGAAGGATTTATATCTTTTTTAGATAATGAAGCTAATGAGATTACAAGCTTTTCAATTGGTGACTATATTAGTCATGCTTATCGCATAATCTTATTTGAGAATGAGCTATATATTTCTGGGCTTACAGATGAAGCATTAAATTATAAAATGATAAAAATGTCTTTAACTGGTGAAATTATATGGCATTATGAGTATGGTGGTTCTGGAGACGACCATTGCTTTGCTATGGATATGAATGAAGAAGGTGAGATTTTTTTAGCTGGACATACAAGATCAGATACAGATAATTGGGATGTATATACTATAAAATTGAATAACAACGGCGAAATCCTATGGGAGAATAAAACGGGAAATCCCAGAGGATTTAATCCATTATATATTCATGATGAGGCCTGGGGTGTTAAGTCTACATTTGATGGTGGTTGTGTAACGGTTGCAGGTACTGGAGACGAGTATGGTAATTACTCAGAATGCATTGATGATGTGTGCTCGGATATTTGGAATGCATATATTATTAAATATAGTTCAGATGGTTTGATAATATGGGAGGAAATATTTTCACCACTTGATATTGGGGATGAGAATTATGATTGGGCAGCAGAGGATATTGATCTCACTTCAGATGGAGGGGCTATTATCGCTATAGATAATGGTCAATTTGGATTTTTAAAATTGAATAATATTCAAAATACCTTATCGATTCAAGAAAGTAGTAGATTATTACCATTGCAGCCCTCCCTAAGTCAAAATTACCCCAATCCATTCAACCCCTATACAGAAATAAAATATGAATTACATAGAAGTTCATATGTCGATTTAAGGGTTTATGATATGCTTGGAAATGTTGTAAATAACCTTGTGAATAAAAATCAATACTTTGGTATTAAATCAGTGCAATGGGACGCCACAAATAATCAAGGTGAAAAAGTATCATCAGGAGTTTATCTATACAAAATTCAGGCAGGTAAATTTAGTCAAACAAGGAAAATGATTTTAATAAAGTAAAAAAGTCTTTTTTATACTTATTTAATTTTATTTTGAAATATCATATATAAAATATATAGAAAAATAAGTATCAAATTTTTCTATGTTAGTGGTTAATATTTTTTGATGTAATAATTAAATTTAAAAATAAAATGGGGGCTGTAAAATGAAAGTAGAATATAAAAGTATGTTTATTGGTGTTGCCTTGGGAGCTGTTGGTGTTTTTTCTATATTATTTCTTTTGGGTGATATCCATAATGAAATATCTTTTTCAGCAGTAGATGTAAACCAAGAAAAAAATATTGAAGTAAGTATTGAACGAACTATTGAAAATGGTGAAGATTATACAAATGTTGTTATAAAAGGCGAAGGTGATTTTACCAAAAAAGAACTAGAAGAGGAGCTAAACAGGATGCTTGAAAAACAAGGTATAGACAAACAGAAAACAAAATTGAACATTGAAATAGAAATACAAAGTTAATTTGAAGAAATTCTCTCCTTATTCATACCCATATTTTTGCTGATTTTTATTTGTTGATCAAAATGCAGAGGCAATACATCATCCTAAAATATTTTTCACATTAACATAGGGTAATTAATCACTATATAATTTTTACAATATATTATTATTGTAAAAGTCAGAGTAACCTTCACAATGGACAAGACAAAAATGGCATCTTTAATGATGGCAAAAAAATGGCTTTTATTATTTTATTTATTATTCTTGGAAATTCCAGCAATGCTCAATCAACAAACAAGATAGTTTATGAAAAGAAATTTCATCAGAATATTTTAGCAGAAAATCTTAATACAGGATTTTACTTATTTAATTATTTAGATTCACTATTCATACCAAAAACAATTCCCCTTACCCAAAATAAATTTGGCAATATCATAAATCCTATTTTCCGATTAGGTAAATTATTTTTTACAAATTATTTAATAACTGATTATGTCCTTACAATGAATCATGAGCTTGGTCATGGCTATAGAATGATAGAAGCTGGTGGTACAATTGAAAAAATTGTCTATAATATGCCACCGCCATTTACAAATGAATTCTCATATATAAATTTAAATTGGCCAACAAATTTTACACAACAGCAGGGGTTAATGATAAATCTAGGTGGTTCTGAAAGTAACCTGGTATTCTCAGATATTATGCGAAAAAATATTTTACTAGATAATAAGTTCAAGTATAACTATGGTTTTTCTTATTTATATAGTAGCAACGATATGCCTGGATATACTGCATTTGTTACACAACCAGCCTCAGACCCTAATAATTATAGAAGAAGTTTAAATACTCTATATGGTGGTGGGAAAAGTGTATTAACTCGAACAAAGATAAGAAATTATTCTTATTTAGCGCTTTTCACTGATCTTATGAATTTTTATGCTTTAAAATCTGTTTTTTATGATTATCTAATAAAAGGAGAAAATAGTTCTAAAGTAGATATGATAAACCTTAATAGTAGGCTTAAGTATTTGCCAAGATTCAGGTTTGAGTACACTCCATATGGCCCAGAATTAGTATATCAGAATTACTTTAAATTCGACTCTACACTCTTGCAGGTTAGTTTTAGCCACTCAGATTCTAATTTACCAGACTCTTGGAGAATTGCTGCAAACATTTGGGATATAAAATCTATGAATAAACTATCCTTTAATTTTTTAGCTCAAATTTGGCATCAACCAGAAATTCAATTTTATCATAATGATAAATTAAAATTTGTAGATGGTTTAGGAGGAAAATTAATAACTACTATAAAATATGAAATGGTTAAGAATAAACATCTTTATGGGCTGACACTTCAGATAGGTTATAAAACAAATGGTTATACAGTCGGTGAAAAATTATTAAAAGGCATGATAATGAGAGGGGGATTATTTTTTGAGTTTCATGATGATAATTAGAATTAATATCTTAGGAATTCGATTCTAATGATAGGCAGCTTATTCCTAAAAGGAGAGAATCATATTTTAATTCTTATTATTTTATGAATTAGTTAAAAATATTTTTGGGTTTTTAAAAAAAATAATTCAATCAAATTAATACGATTTATTTTAACAAAGGAATGATGTGGAGTATTGAATTTTTTAAATATGAGTATTAAAGGAGTAGTCTAAATAATATAAAATATTAATAAAATTTACAAAAAAATAGGAGTTCACTAGATGATATTTAATTTTAAAAAAATCTTTTTTTTATTAATTTATATTTCCTGCTTAAAATTATCTGCAAATCAATTAGATACAAATCAAAATTTTTGGCAAAATCTTTCTTTTGAGGAAGAATTTTTATATGCTGATCTTAATAGAGACCATTTAGCTTTATATCTAGGTTTAGCACCAAATATTAATTCGCGTGTGACTTCTGACATTATTCTAAAAATTCCAACACAAAATGGTTATATGGATGATTTTCGATTTTTTGAGACAAATGTATTGCCAATTGCGTTAAAAGAAAAATATCCTGACATCAAGAGTTATATGGGAGTTGGAGTAAAAAATCCATCCCATCGATCAAGTATTGTTTTATTTAATGGCGGTCTTTTTGGTTTAGTGATTAACAAAGATGGAAATTCATATATTAAAGTTGATGAAAATCAAAGGACAATTATATCTGGAGATTTACAATCATTTGAAGGTCCATCGGATGATTACTGTGAAATCAATATGCAAAATACAGCATTGCGTGATCTTAATGATGATATCTTTTGGAATTGTGTTGGTGCTGATGATCCATGTTACCCTGTTGGATCTACACTCACCACATACAGATTTGCTGGTATTATGTCTGAGCGTGCTACTAATGAAGTTTCTGATGGCACTGTTGAGGGAGGTCTCGCATGGATGGTTTCAATGATTAATCAAATAAATTTATTATGGGTACGGGAATTAGGTTTTAAGCTTGAAATGGTTGAAGAAAGTGATCAACTTATTTTTACAGATGATAATCCTGCTCCAACAGTTTTTCAGCAGGATCCATCATGTCATTCGTCAGGAGATCCTAAATACTGCGAACTTGGTGAAGTTAAACCCTATCTAGAATCTGTTATTGGTCCAGGAGGTGATAATTCCCCATTAAGTGATAGAAAATGGGAATATGGTGCTCATTTTGACACACGCTATAATGGAGGGGTCGCATATATGCCAGGATCTACTTCAACAAACAATCCTAATTATGAGGTATTTAATCATGAACTTGGGCATAACTTAGGATCGCCTCACAATATTTCAATAGAAACTGGTTGGAGATGTACTATAGGAGGAACTATTATGGGTTCAAGAGTTCGAACTCTTAATGGATTTAGCGGTGATCAATATTCTTCTCATTCTATTGAACTTGCGATGAATTATAGAAATGATCCAATGATTTACCAAAATATCGGAATATGGGGTGCTGATTATGTTACTGGATCAAATTTTGAAGAAACAGGGAACGTTATTCCTGAAGTAATTGTTCCAAGCGGGGGGTTTATAATTCCAAAAGAAACACCTTTCGTTCTAGAGGGATCGAGTTCGCCTTTCTATTCTGAGTATACATTTAGCTGGGAACAAAATGATGCATCCGATGAAAGTTTTTCTATGAACCCACTAGATAACGATTTACCATTCTTTTTGCCTAATAAAGGACCTTTATTTTCCACAGTTGATCCAACTCCACGGGGCTTTAAAAGGTATTTCCCTTCACTCGAATCATTAGTGAACAATGTCTACGATACTGAAATAAACGACTACGGTACTATGTTAACAGTAGAAAAGCTTCCTTTTGCATCAAGAGAGATCAATATGAGATTGATTGTACGAACAAATGATCCTTATGCAGGATCAGTAAACCATAAAAATTTACAATTTTATGTATCTGGAACGGCAGGTCCTTTTCGAGTTACCTCGCAATTAGATTCTACTATATGGGAAGTTGGATCTGAACAAACTGTGACTTGGGATGTTGCAAATACGAATGATCCAGATAGTGTAAATTGCCAATCCCTAGATCTTTTTCTTTCTCTTAATAATGGAGAGAGCTTTGACTTCATCTTAGCTGAAAATATACCCAATAATGGTTCTTACGCTTTTACAATACCATCAATACCACCTTCTATGTCAGGAAGATTAATGCTTAAAGCATCAGAAAATGTATTTTTTGATATTAATAATGGTACTATCACCATTCAAAATAATAATGTTCCCTCACTTTCTTTATCAGAATCTCTAATAAATATTGAATTAGGAAATGATTTAAATGAAACATACACTGTGGAGGTTACGAATGATGGGGAGGAAGGTTCTGTTGCTAGTTTTATAACCTATACTGGACAAGAAAATATGAGCAATGAATCATTTTCTGATGGTATTTTTCCTTCCGGATGGTCTGCTACAACAAATGCCGAATGCGATAACCCGGGCTGGTTTATTACTGAAGATGCTTCAAGCTCTTATTTTACTATACCTTCTAATGATGGATATTACATTGCCACAAACGATGATGCTTGTGGAGGTAGCAGTGATGGAAGCAATGATATATTTTATACTAATGAAATCAGTATACCTGAAGGGATGATAGAATTATCTTTTCTGAGGTTTTTTACAGCAGGATTTAGTCAAACTTTTCATGTTTATGTCTCAGTTGATAATTGGGAAAGCTATGATGAGATTCTCAATCTTGATTACTCTGATGGTAATACTGAATGGGTAAAAGAGAGCTTAGACCTCAATCAGTACTCTGGTGGCTCCATTGCAATAGCTTTTCATTCGAATGATAATGGTAATTGGGCTTCAGGAGTTGCACTAGATAATATTAAAATTGGAGTGACTCCCCTTTGGATTTCTTCCTCGTCTTCTGGAATTATACAATATCAAGCAATAGAAACCTTTGACTTTTCAGTATCTACTCAAGATCTAATTGATGGTCAATATAGTGCTGATATAATTATTGAAGATGTTTACCAATCCTTATCGGATACTCTAGAAGTCAACTTAACTGTGAATGGATCTTTGAGATTAGACCAGGATTTAATTCCTAATGAATTTATTTTATACAATAATTATCCTAATCCATTTAACCCATCCACTGAAATTAAATTTTCTCTTCCAAGTACTGAGAAAGTGAATCTAAAAGTTTACGATTTATTAGGGAATTTGGTAAAAGAGATGGTTAATGAGAAATTGAATCCAGGACAATATAATTATCAATGGACAGGTACTAATCAATACGGTAATGGAGTAAGTGCAGGTATGTATTTTTATAGAATCCAGGCTGGAAAATACAACTCTACAAAAAAAATGTTATTACTTAAATAGACTTAGCATGAAGTAAAAAAAGCCCCTAATACTAGGGGGCTTTTTTTAATTGATTTTTTATATTTTATTAAGAATTGGATCCTTTTATACTGTTGATGTGAACACTAATGCATTAAAATTTTTAATTTAAAGAAAATTTTGTTATTTTTGTAGAAATGATGCTCATTTCTACGTAAAATAAAGTCTAATACTATGTCTACAAAAACATTAACTACAGCTGTTGAAAAAATAGCGCCGACCTCGATTCTTAAGATCAGTGGGCCTTTTAATGATTTTCAAGCTAAAGAGGTGATTGAGATTATCAATGATCTTCTAGCTCAAGAATTTGTTCATTTTATCATAAACTTTAAGTCATGTACTGAAGTAAATAATTATGGAGTTTCTGTTTTAATTAGTTTGGTTGGTTCTATAAGCGAAAAAAATGGTAAACTAGTTTTTACAAATTTAGATATGCATCTTGAAAAAAAATTAAAAATGATGGGACTAGCTGCATATGCTGAATTTTATTCCGAAGATAAAAATGCATTAGAAGGTTTATTAAAACCTGATTAAAAACATCAATAGAAATTTAAATGGAATGCGACAATGAATAACTTTTCTTTAAAACTAATAATACTCTTTTCTATTATTTTTATTCCAGCTTTTGGTAAGACCTCCGATGGGCAATGGAAACAATATATATATACAGATGGTTTATCTAGTAATTATATCTTTGATGTTGAAAAAGATGATAAACTAAGAATCTGGGTAGGAACTCAAAATGGAATTACATTAATTGATGGCCTGAATATCACTAAATATGGTGTGGCAGATGGTTTACCTGCCGCAAATATTATAAAAATAATTTCTTATAAAGATCAAATTTTTGCTGCTACTTCAAATCAAGGTATTTATACTTTGAAAAATAATATGTTTCAAAAAGTTGATTTTGTTAAAGGGACTGATGTTTTTTCAATGGAAAAAGTTTCTGATAAAGTTTTTATTTCAACGAGTATAGAAAATATAATGTACAATGGGACAAAGACCTCGTTTATGGGCAGAGGTTTTCCAAATGTTAAAGTGCGTGATGTATTTACAGATGGTGATAAAAACTGGTTTGTTTATAATGATCATATAATTTTTGAGAAAAATAAAGGTTTTGGAACGGAGAAGATACCTTTTTCTGCTTCTGATGTAATTATTCAAGCTTATTTAATTGATGGATATAAAGAATATTTTGGTACTAATAAAGGGCTATGGTCAAGAATTGATAAAGGAAAAGTTCAATTGTTATCGAATATTAATGTTTTGAGTCTTGAAAAACTTAATGATAACAATATAATTATAGGATCAAAAAGAGGACTTTATTCTTTAAACGAAAATATAGTTAATAAAATTACCCCAGAAATAACTGATACTAAAAAATTAGCAAAGACAGCTATCCGGGATATTGAAATAATCTCTGAGAACGAAATTTGGTATTCAACTTTCGGGATGGGTCTTTTTTTACATGATCCCGGTACATTTGTTACCATTGGTAAAAAAAGTGGATTAGATGTAGGTGGCATGATTTATGATATGGTTTCATATAAAAATAAAGTTTATGTTGCAACACGAAACGGGCTATTTGTTTACTTTGATGGTGAAATTCAAAATCACCTAACCAAAAGTAATGGGTTACCATCAAATACAATTTTAGATATGGATGTTGACTTTGATGGAGTACTTTGGTTAGCGACCACAAATGGACTTTCAAAATATGCAGGAAATAGTTTTAAAAATTATGGTAGAAAAGATGGTTTACCTGCAAAATTAGTCACAGCCGTTCATGTTGATAAAAATGATAACTCTAAAATCTGGGTAGGTTCTGAACGTTCAGGTTTAACACGCTTTGATAAGAAGGGATTTTTTACATTCGCAAAACAAGATGGATTACCTAGTAATTCTATAAGAGATATAACTCAATCAGATGATGGTTCTTTAATTATAGCGTGTTACAATGCTGGAGTGGTCAAATTTGATAATGATAAATTTAAACTATTTGATAATGGTCTAGACGATAAAAGAGTAATTCTAGTCACAGTTGGACCTGATGAACAGATTTGGACTGGTACCGAGTCAGCTGGTCTTGCAATTTTAAAAGATAATAATACATTTAAAATGATTCGTGACTCCGACGGACTGGGTCACAATGAAATGTTTTCTTTAACATACGATGGAAGTAATGTTTGGGCTGGAACATTTGGAGGTGGAGTAAGTTGTTTTAACGAAGGTATTTGGTTTACTCTCAGAGAATCTGATGGGTTGAACAGTAATACCATCGGTGCTGTTATACTCTTGGAGGATAATAAAGTTCTAGTCGGTGGTAATAACGGGCTTTCTATATTGTCGTTGAAAAAAGAGGCGTTTAAGCTCAGTATAAGTAATATTTTAACGCCCTCTGAGGAACTTTTATTTAATAAAGATATAAACCCTATCTCAGGAATAATCAAAGATAGATTTTTAATTTCTCTAAATCCAATGATCTATAATCCAACCGGTGCAAAAATTAAATTTAGATCAAGGGTTATTTCAAATAATTCGAATGTAGGGGAGTGGTCAAATCTTGAATCTTCATCTCAAATTTCATATGTTCCAGAGACTGTTGGAGCATATAATTTAGAAATCCAAGCAATAGATAATAGGATATCATTTTCCGAAGTTTTATCTATTCCATTTAAATTAGGCCGAGTATGGTACTTGGACCCAATAACTGCGGTACCATTCTGGGGAAGTATTATCCTTTTAATAGGTTTCTCATCAATTACATATATTAATTTTCGTAAAAAGAGTATTGAAGCACAGGAACTGAGAGATGCTGAAATAAAACGTCAGCAAGCAGAAATGGAAGAAGCTAGGGAGTTTCAACAGGCTATGCTTCCTAAGGAAATGCCTATTACAGATGAATATGAAATGGTAGGATTTCAAAAAACTGCAACTGAAGTTGGTGGTGACTTTTATGATTTTGTCCAAAAAGATGATGGAAGATGGATTGGAATTTGTGGGGATGCGACTGGTCATGGATTAACCTCAGGAAATGTAGTTTCGATAACAAAAACTGCTATGAGTTCATTGGTTAATGAGGATCCCGTTCCAACCTTAGATTCTTTAAATAAAACACTTCTTAAAATGAATATTGGTTTAAATAGAATGTGTTTAAATATTGCAAACCTTGGTGAAGACTCAATCCGATTTTCTTCCGCAGGTATGCCACCGGCATATTATTTTTCTGCAAAAAAAGATGAAGTTGAAGAGGTTCTGGTCGGTGCATTGCCATTGGGTTCATTTAAAAGTGCAATTCATATGGAACAAGAAATCAAGTTTAAAGATAAGGGTGACATTTTCGTTATGATGTCTGATGGTCTTCCCGAGGCAGAAAATTCAGAGGGTGAAATGGTTGGATATGAAAGGACTTTGGAATTGATTAGATCAATGTCTAATAAATCCGCTGAAGAAATAAAAAATGGATTGGTCGAAATGTGTGATGAATGGCTTGGTAATACTGCCGAATTACAAGACGATATGACATTTGTGATAATAAAGAAAAAATGATGATAGCTTTATAGTATTAATCTAAATTAAACAAATATCTAGATTTTTTATCTATGACTAACTAATTAAAAAAATAATAATTAATATATAACATGAAAAAAATAATATATCTTACCTTACTTATTCAATTTTGTTTATCTCAATCCACTCAAAAAAATCATTTTATTTCTGGAAAAATAACCGATAAAAATGGCATTCCATTATTTGGAGCAAATGTAATTTTAAAACCTTCTTACTTGGGTAGCACCTCTGATGAAAATGGTTTTTATAGGATTGAAAATATCGATCCTGGAAAGTATACTCTTTTGATAACTTATATTGGCTATAAAAGTGAGCAAATTGATTTATATATTTCTGAGTTTGATTCAGATGAGGATTCTCAGGAACTAAGAACGGATTTTTCTTCCAAACTGGGACTTGAAGATGGCGAGAGTACGGATGAATTCGATGAAGAAGATTTTGGAATACTAAAAAGATCATTTTATGAAAATATGGACTTTTCATTGAAAGAAGATGCATTAGAAACGGAACAAATTGTTGTTTCAGCTACAAAGAAAAAAGAAAAATTAATAGATGCACCAATTACAATTGCTGTGGTATCTGAGCAGCAGATCCGTAAAACAGCTGGTGGAGATTTAGGTGCAATGCTTAAGACAGTTAGAGGTGTAGAAACTTACCAAGTAGGTATGGGAAGAACTGCGCTTAACGTCAGAGGTTTTATGAGTGCTTTTAATGGAAGATTTGTATCTCTTGTAGATGGTTTAAATTACATGGAACCAACATTTTATATTGCATATGGAAATACACTACCTTTTGTGAATGAGGATATTGAGAGACTCGAAGTTGTTTTCGGACCAAGTTCTGCATTATACGGTCCTAATGCACATAATGGTTTGCTTAATGTGATAACAAAACATCCTAGAGATTCTGAAGGTATTGGTATTGCCTTTGGATCTGGTTCAAGTGGATACAGATCCTTGCGTGCAAGAATTGCGCGGGCAAATGGTCCTTTGTCATTTAAATTTTCTCTTGAAAACGTAAATGTCATGGATTGGGAGTATCCCAGGACTTTTGGACAGGATTACAATATGGATGGTGAGATAACATCGCAAGAAGATCACGAAAGAGTGTTATCATGGAATTTTTGGGATGATACTGTACCGGAGATCTGGGATGATAAAAATCAAGATGGGCAATGGGATCACGTTGAAGAAATAGAAGTGATGACCTCAGACTTTGAAAGAGATATGACCAATACTAAAGCTAATTTACAATTATTTTACGAACTTACCCCTGAAACTGAGGTCTCGATTGGTCATGAACATTATTTTCAATCTGGATATCAGCCTTTTGATTCTGGTTTAAATTTTATTGATTATACAATGGGTTCAGTTTGGGCAAAACTAATAAGGAAAAATTCATTTGCAAGATTACATTGGTTAAAATCTACAGGAAGTGAGTATTGGAATTCTGATGGTGCATACCTAAATATGATGAGAAGGGATATGACCCTTGAGGAATCTGTTGATAAAACAAAAATTACTGATTTTGTAGTTACTGATGTATTAAGAGGAGACTTCCAAAATACCTTTACCTTAAAAAATGTTGATTTCATTGCTGGGGGCGACTTTGCTATCTATAGACCTAATAGTAACAGGCAATTTTTAGATGATAAAGGTCCAGTATCAAGGAATGAAAGTATAACCTTAGCCGATTCTACAAGAGGTGAGGAGATTGAAATAGAAGAATATGGTTCTTATCTACAAGGAACTTTCACATTACCATTTCAAACTAAATTTGTAACTGCTATTAGATACGATAAACATTCTTATTATGACGCAAGAATTAGTCCTAGATATGCACTTCAATGGAATGGTTTAAGTTCTGGTAATATTAGATTTAGCTATAACAGAGCATTTCAAACTCCTAGTATATTTAACTTACATATGCTAAAGTTTTTTAATAGAGAAGATGGAGGAAATATATTACCTTTTATGTTTGATCCTGGAACTTGGGCCGACCTCGTCGTAAACATAAACGACCCATTAATTCAAGAGCAAATCAATAATGAACAAATTGCATATAGTGACTTGTTTTTTAAATCAATGCAGACGCAATTTCGTGGTAATAAAGAAGGATTTACAATTAATGAAACTATTATTATTCCTCCTCTGGATATCGAAACAGTTGAAAGTTACGAAATTGGCTTAAAGAAATTGTTTTTTGGTAACCTTTTCTTAGATGCTTCTTTTTTCTATTCAAAATATAAAAACTTTATAAGTCCTCTCAGGATACTTCATGATTTTTATCCATCAAATGCACCGTATCTTCCAGAACAGGTAACTTCAATCGGGGACGATTTCATCTACGATGTAAATTCTAGAAATTTAAATGTTATATACTCTTATACTTCTACTTCTGGAGCATCAGTTTTTGGAACAGATATAATGGTCAAATATAATATTTTTAGTGATTTAGTGCTTTCAATTGGTCTTTCAATTTATGATGATCTTGAATTTGATGATGTAAATGATGTAGAGAGCAATCTTTATGAAGCTATAGAAATCGATTCGATAAAAAATGATACCCTTAAGTATTTTATTGAGAATTCTTTACAAAGTTTTTCTTTTCAACCAGGACAATTATATTTTAACGCTCCTAAAAATAAAGGATTTTTTGGTATATCTAAAGATGGTGTTTTTACAGAGAAATTATGGGTTCAGTTAACTGGTAATTACACAGAGGAATTTGATTTTGTCAGCGGTTACCATGTTGCAACTTCAAATAGAAATCTAAATAGTCTCTCCCCTAATAGTATTTATGAAAATAAAGGACCCATAGGAGGTGGATGGTTATTTGATTTACATTTACAATACAGTTTAAATGATCGGGTTAGGTTTAAACTTCAAATGAACAACTTATTGGATCAAGATGGCCCACGTGTTGTTGGAACACCTCCAATCAGGAGGAATGGTATTTTTGAAGTTATTTTTAAATATTAAAATAGAGAGAATAATGAAATATATTTTAGATTTATATAAGTTGCTTGGATTAACCTTGTTTTTGAGTTCATGTATGGAGCCTATATTTGAAAGTGAAGACCAATATTCAGACTATACAGATAATAAACTAAACGATCCAAATAATGGATGGCCAAACGGTACTTTTGCAGATGATTTTAATTCTTGGGGTGCATTCTCAAATGAAAATTCTGATATTTCTATTGATTCAACTGTTTTAGTACAAAATTCTTTGTTAAATGATATTTCTTCCGTTAAACTTGTAGGAAACAGTTATCTTCAATCTTCTAATGGATGGACCGGAATTTATAGCTATTTTTCATATATCCCAGGAGATTCACTTATTTACACATTTTACTACATGATACCAGAAACGCTTAATATTGTAGAGAATTCTCCTGCATTTCATTTGCAAATTCGAAATAGATGTGTTGATTCTGACAATAATGCATTTATTCCAACTACGATAGATGAGGAATACTTTATTGGTAATGAAGAATTAGAATTTTCAATCATTGCGGATGGTTCATGGAGGCCTATAACATATAAATCTGCATATAGTGATACTGAATGTGAAGGGCAATACTTTCGACTTGGTTTGCAAGAATGGTCTGTTTTTGATGAAAATTATGAAGGAGAAAGGCCAATTATCCTTTATTTGGATAATTTTAATATTTCTGTAAAAAACAATATTAATCCATCTCCATCAAATTTTAATATAATCTACCCAAATAACGGTGATATATTTAATTTAGATACAATTATTAACTTTCAAACAATTCCCTTTCGCTGGGAGGAGTCTACTGATCTTGATACTATTATCTATACAAATAGAATGGTAGCAGAAATTCCAACAGAAGATATTCCGATTGCTGATGGATTTGAAGATTTTGAGATTTTGCAAAGAGTAAACCCCATAACAAATGAATTCTTTGATTACAAAATGCCGAGAGGGTATTCGCTCAACTTTTGGAATGGATCTGGAAATTACATTCAATTCCAATCAGATTGGTCTTCATATTTTTCTACGTGGGTTACTGACTCTATTTCTAAAAATGGATCGCATAGTTTAAGAATGGGACATGTAAATTCTATAGATAAAACTCATTACACTACCTTGTGGTTAAGACTTTCGCAGGTAGCAGATAACCTTAAAAAAGATAGATTGCAACCCGGTACAAAAATCACGGTAAATGGGTATTTGATGACACCGAGTGGAGATCCATTAACTGGAAATAATACAGCAACTCTTGGAATATATTGTCAAACGGGGGATTGGATTACAAGTAATAGTCCTGTTATAAATAGTGATTCTGAACCAGATATATGGCACCCATTTCAAGTGGAAATGACGATTGGAGAAAACACCTACTTTCCTAACACTACGAATTCGGGTGTACTTTTTAAATACAATCAATTTGAGGGAGGATCGGGTTCAGTGTATTTTGATGATGTAACTGTATCAACCTCTAAGCCCATGACTTATGTAGTGACTAATTATTTTGATGCAACAACGTCTTCTACAAATACAATGATGTCTGCTTCATATTTAAATAACCTATTTAGCTTTATAAAAAGTGATTTTTCAGGACTTAACTTTTCAGAAGTAAATTTTAAATGGAGTATTCTATCAACAGATAATATTAGTCGAGTAGAGGCATTAAACTCACCAATCACATTTACAATAATTGATTCATCTCAATATGGATTTCAAAGTTTAAACACTCCGATAAATAATTTAAATATAACTCCTTCATCTGATGGATTTTTATATGAAAATTTTCCAGGTGAGTTACAATGAAAAATACATTTTTATTAATAATATTTTTCCTATCATTTGTATTCAGTCAAGATCTTTGTGAACCATTAGATCTCAATACACAAAATTCAAATGGTTCATTACTTTTTAATTGGAAAGATATTTTATCGGAGGAACCTAATAATAACCTTTTTTTAGAATGTTTTACAGAATGCAGTGTTCCTGCTACAGCCTCTATAACGCATTTAACTGATAATAACAGTGGAGGGTGGTTTAGAGATAGACTTGGATCAGAGTATTGCTTTTTTGGATATGATTGTGATCTAGACCCCTCAAATATTGCATATTCAGCTGTTGCAGCTTGGTCTAATGAAAATACTCCTATTGATAGCAGAATGATATTTGGACCATTTGAAATTACTTCTGATTCAATTCAATTAGAGTTTCTTGAAGCTTACATTGATCCAGAGTATCAAGTAGATGAAAATCTAGTTGAAATTTCAATTGATTCTGGAGAAAATTGGGAAACAATTCTGATTTCCAGTGGTGAGAGTGTTGGAACAAATTGGAAAAATTCTTTAGTTAGTCTTAATGATTATAATGGTGAAACTATTCATATAAGTTTTAGATATATTTGTTCTCAGGGTTTTACTGAGGCTTGGCTTGTCGATCAAGTTGGCATTTATAGAGGTGATTCACCGGAACTTGTATTTTTTAATGGTATTAACCAATATACAGATAATGATTTTTTAAATAATTTAAATTATATTAACAGAGATGAAATTATAAATAAAGCTTCTGAAAAAAGAGTTGATAGAAGTATTTTTAAGCCAGAAAATTTTTTGCCATCCGTTCAAACTCAATATGCATCTAAATTATCCAATAATATTATTTCCAATAATCGTACTTGTTCTGACCCTGATAATGAAACTGAAATAACTCTAATCGTAACAGAGGGTCAATATCCATCCGAGATAACTTGGGTTCTCTCTGATTCTATTGGACAAGAAATTTTAACAGGAGTTGCCCCAGAGAGTTTAGTTACATGTATTCCAAATGGATTTTATACCTTGACGGGATATGATAGTTATGGAGATGGTTGGAATGATGCTGTATTAACTATAGAAGACGTTAATAATGATTTGGTATTCTTAAATTATAGTTTAAATCAAGGTGCGGAAGGTTCAGATTATTTTTATTTAGGTATCAATCCTGGATGTACAGATCCGACTGCAAGTAATTATGATTCATTTGCAAATGTAGATGATGGATCTTGCAGTTATGAGAATTGTACTAACAATGAAGTATTCGTTTATTGTTCTCCTGGAGATTGGCCATCTGAAGTTAGCTGGGAAATTCAAGACTCAATTGGAATTTCTGTTGCAGCTGGAGTAACGGATGATCCACAAGCTTTATGCCTTGAAAATGGCACTTATACTGTTATAGGTTACGATTCATGGGGGGATGGTTGGAATGGTGCTGTGATTACCATTACCGATTCTCAAGGAAATATATTGACCTCATTTACTTTTGATAATGGTACGCAATATTTTGAAACTTTTTTTATAGGACCAACTCTGGGTTGTACAGATCCAACAGCTGTAAATTTTAATCCCCTAGCAAATGAAGATGATGGTAGTTGTATATATCGTAATTGTTATAGTAAAACAGGTTATATTGTTTACCTAGATCAAGACTCAGTTGGTTTCACAAATCTTAATTATTTTATTTTTGATACCCTTGATGTAGGTAAAGAATATGAATTAGGTGTTTCAGCTGTATATGAAGGAGGTATGTCCTCAATTTCTAGTATTAGTGCGGTTCCATGGAATAACGTCCAATTTTATCCATTCATAGTAGAAATGGATACTTTAGTAAATAATTATTTATTACATCAAGAATTTTCAATTTTTGTAAATGAAGACTTTTTCTTTACAACACCATTTAAAATTGAATCCTCAAACATGTTAAATGTTGATGATAATTCTTATCACTTTAGATCACAATTTAATACAGATGATTTTACGAATATGTATGATCCAAGTGGCCTTTTTGGAGGACTATGGACAATTAGTGATGCAACTGGGGCGAGTTCTAATTTTTTTGAATTTGACCCTTCATTAGATAGTTCTCGTTTTGCGTTTATTAATGATGATGCAATTGGTTCTGCTGGTGGTGCACAAAGTGCCTATCTAATAACTGAAGAAATATCAATAACTCAAAATGATAAGGTCTTTTTGACAATGGATCTATTTTTCCCACAGTTTTATGGCTCTTGTACTTCGCCTGATGCTGGAATTAATGGAGAAGGATTCAGCGAAGATCTTTTTTTAATGATCTCATTTGATTTTGGTGGAAATTGGATTATCATTGACTCTACAATGTCCACAGGTTTTAATTGGGAATCAAAAATGTACGATATAACTGAATCTGTATTTGGAGAAACATCTTTTATTGCTGCATTATATTACACCGATTGTAATGGGAATTGGTCTCTGGGGGTAGGTGCTGATAATTTTACTGTCCATATTGCTGATGATAATGAAATCGTAGCCGTTAATCCTTACGCTGGATGGATAGATGCAGGATATAATATGCCTGTTGATATTAGTATATTAAATAATCAAGGGAATTATGGTGATATGACTCTTGATTTAACTGCGGCGTTCGAAACTCTTTCCATACCAGTTGTTCATGGTGCTTCACTAAGTGTAAACGATAATTATTATTTTGAAAGTATACCACAAGAATTTTCTCTAAAACAAAACTATCCGAATCCTTTTAATCCAAATACATCTATCGATTTTAGTGTCCCTAAGCAATCTTTTATGAGTATAACAATTTATGATATTCTTGGAAGGGAAGTGAAAGAATTATTCAATGGGGTTAAGGATTCTGGATATTATACAATTAGTTGGAATGGAACAGATAACCTGAGTAATTCAGTAGGAACGGGTATGTATTTTTATGTTTTAGAATCTGATAACTTCAGAATGGTGAAGAAAATGGCATTTTTAAAATAAACAAATATCATAGTCTTTTTTTACTAATCTATATATTCTTTTTTATTTTTTCATTTCCCTTTGCTCAAAATGATCATTTCATAAAAAGTGTCGATATTTCAATGCTAAATAGAGTTGAAGACAGTGGAGCTGTCTTCTACGAAGATTCTGACCAAGTTGATCCAGTAGTAATTTTGAAACAATATGGTATTAATACAGTTCGTTTAAGACTTTGGCACAATCCTATTGAAGGATATAGTAACTTAAATGATGTCCTTTCTTCTGCTGAGAGAGCTAAAAGTGAAAGTCTAGATTTAATTTTAGATTTTCATTATTCAGATACATGGGCAGATCCGGCTAATCAGGAAAAGCCTATTGCTTGGCAGGGTATTCCTTTCCAAGTTTTATGTGACAGTATAGAGCTATACTCACAACATGTTATCTCAAAATTAAAACAACAGAATACTCTCCCTAGATATGTGCAAATCGGTAATGAAACAGATTGCGGTATTTTGTGGCCAGAAGGTTATGTTTGTGATAGCTCAGATAATGAATTTCAATGGGGACAATTAAAAAAATTATATAGACATGCTATTAAGGGTATTAATCAACCCTTATTTGATAATGATACTTTAAAAATCATATCGCATGTTAGTCATAATGGTTCCTGGTATTTTAATAATCTCATTGGTGATAGTTTAGATTTTGATGTACTCGCAATTTCCTATTATCCTATGTGGCATGGTTCATTGAATGATTTAAATGAAGATATAAATTATTTATCAATTCAATTTCAAAAGCCCATATTAATCGCAGAAACAGCATATCCTTTTACTCTTAACTGGAATGATAATATTAATAATATTTTAGGTTTAGAATCACAACTTCTGGAAGGTTATAATGCAAGCGAGATAGGTCAGTTTCTATTTATTCAAGATGTTATAACATTAATAAAAAATAATAATTTTGGATTAGGCATCAGCTATTGGGCTCCGGAGTGGATTTCGACAGATACATATGGAAGCTCATGGGAGAATCAAGCTCTTTTTGATTTTGATGGTGAAATACTTGATGGAGCACAAGCATTTAGTGATCATAATGTGTCTATGAAGTTAGAAAAAACAAATGGATCAAATGTAATTAATAATGTACCAAACCCGTTTAATCCATTTACTTATATAAAGTATGAAGTTCAAGAGAGATCTGATATAAATATTACTATATATAATATATTAGGCAATACTATAAAAAATTTATTGAATGAAAATCAAAACTCTGGAATTAAAATGATTAAATGGGATTCTACCGATAACCAAAATAATCCAGTATCATCAGGAGTATATTTTTATAAAATTATTCTTGGGGATAAAACATATACAAAGAAGATGTTACTGCTGAATTGAGGTATTATGTCCAATTATACAGTTATCAATTATGAACCTAAATATTTTGAAAATTGTCTCGATATAGCAACAAGTAATACTCACAAGTATATAGATCCCAGTGAATTAATATTATATAGAAAATTTCTTGAAGAAAAGAAGTTGTATTTTGTTTTAATGAAAAAATCAAAAATTATTGCATGTGGAGGATATGCTTTTAACAAACTAAAAAATATAGTTGGATTAACATGGGGTCTCGTGCATAAGGAATATCACCGTCAGGGCATTGGCAGCTTTTTACTAGAATATAGGATAAGTGAAATCAGGGATAAATACCCAAAGTCTATAATTATCCTTGATACAAGTCAACATACTCATAAGTTTTATAAAAAGTATGGATTCAATACTACAAATATAATTAAGCATGGATACGGAAAAAATCTTGATAAACATAAAATGCAATTGCGATTATGTTAAAACGTAATTTTAATAATAAACCAGAATAAATTTAGGGTTTAAATAATATTTAGAAAATTCAAACTGCCTACATTCAACAATAAAAGAATGATTATTGTAAAATAAATTATATATATTTCAGCTGAAAATTTCATAAGTATAATGCATATCCCACTTCAAATGAATTTAAAATTATTTACCCTTTTTCTAATTATTTTAATATCATGTGATCAGAATAAAAGTCATAACAATTATACAGAAAAAAATATTCTAGATCATAAAAATAAATTTTTTGAAAAATATCTTTTAGATCTTCAAATGAATAGAAAGAGGGAGATGGACAATAAAAAAATTAATATTTCTGATATGGAAATGAAATTTGATATCAAATTTTTTGGGGAGAAGCCTGAAAATGGATGGGAATTATATTTTTCTCTACATGGGGGAGGTCAAACTGAAGATTCGGTTAATGAAAATGCATGGATTAGACACAAAACTTTATACAAACTAAAAAATGGAATTTTATTAACACCACGGTCACCTACAAATACATGGAATATGTGGCATCAAGATCATATAGATT
The DNA here is from genome assembly GCA_965660855.1 of uncultured bacterium. Taxonomy (GTDB): domain Bacteria; phylum Fidelibacterota; class Marinisomatia; order Marinisomatales; family UBA1611; genus JAOLAV01. Next base: position 23,866 of record CBFIBM010000013.1, read on the forward strand.
TATTTTTTAATAGATTAATACAAAATATGATAGCTTTTTATGGTGTGAATTCAGATCGAATTTATCTTATGGGATATTCCGCAGGCGGTGATGGTGTTTATCAAATAGCACCAAGAATGGCAGATAGGTTTGCAGCAGCAGCTATGATGGCTGGTCATCCAAATGATGCTAGCCCATTAAACTTACGTAATATTGGCTTTACACTTTTTATGGGTGGGCAAGATTCAGCTTATAATCGTAATGGTGTTGCTATTGAGTGGAGAGATAGATTAAAAATATTAAAAGATAATGACTTTGATGGTTATGATCATCATGTTGAAATTTATGAAGACAAAGGGCATTGGATGGGGGGGCTAGATACCTCAGCAATATCATGGCTTTATAAATATACAAGAGATCCGTACCCTGCTAAAGTTATTTGGAGACAGGATGATATCTTGCAAGAAAGATTTTATTGGTTGAAAGTTGAGAACCCTGAAGCTTACTCGGAAATAATTGCAAAAATATATGATCAAACTATCACTATTGAAGAATCTTCTGTTCCTAATTTTATTATTCAATTAAACGATGAATTAGTAAATATGAATCAACTAGTTAAAGTTAAATACAAGGACAAAATAATTTTTGAAGGTATGGTAAAAAGAGACAAAAGTGTATTGGAGAATTCCCTAAAAGAATACGGAGATCCAAATTCTTTTTATTATGGTGAAATTCCAATATCTATCACTTTAAAAAAATAATTTATTTTAATGGTAAAATATGTATAAGATATTATTTGTTTGTACTGCAAATATTTATAGAAGTCGTTTTAGCGAAGAGGTATACAATCATATAGCTATTAAAAATAATTTATCTACCCGAGCTTTTTCAGCTGGATTGATGGTTGGCTCTTATAAAACTAGAAAGATTTATAAACCAGCTTTAGAAGAGCTTAATCGGTTAAATATAAAACCTATAAGAGCAGAAGAATATTCAATTCATTTAGACGATGTTGATCTTCATAATTATAATATGATAATTTGTATGGATGAGGAAGAGCACAAGCCAATGGTTGAGTTAAATTCTAATCTGGATCCATTAAATGTATTGTATTGGAATATAGTTGATGAACCATTAGTCTCAAGTTACGTTTCATTACCTAAGTGTTATGAAAAAATTCAAGACCTGATTCGTATAGTAAGTGATAAAATCAAATAAATTAATTATACAATCAAATTTGTTGATTAACTTTTTTTTATCAAAATAATTGCAAATAGTACTTATAATCTTCAAATTCAAATTGGTATATATACTTTTTATAAAAAAATAAAAATAATTAGTAATTATATTCATAATAGAAACTGGAGGAACCTATGAGAACTTTTTCATTCACTTTTCTTTTAATATCATTTGTTTTTTCTGCAACAATTTATGTTCCTGGAGATTATTCAACGATACAATTAGGTATCAATGCATCTAATGATGGTGATACGGTTTTAGTTTCAGAAGGGATTTATTATGAAACATTATATTTAGATAAGGAAATTACTTTAGCAAGTAATGCAATTATGGATGATATGGATGAAAATTGGTCAGAAAATATGAGCATCCATCAAACAATAATAAGTGCATCAGAAGAGCCAGCAAACTCTAGTTATGGAAGTTGTTTGGTTATAGAAGGTGGTAATATCAATCCAACAATTTTAGGTTTCACATTTCAAGACGGAGCCGGAACAAAAATGAAAAAAACTGCATGTGGAATTGATATAAATTCAAGATCAGGTGGAGCGATTTTATTATATAAAGCATATCCCACCATCACCTACAATAGATTTATTAATAATGGTCAAACTTTTAGTGCTGGAACAAATAATACTGGTAATTCTGTCAATGATGGCGGTGCTATTGGATTATATGATGACGAGGATGTTGAATTTGATGAAGACAGATCAAGATTAAGTGGCAGCGATCGCTTGACTAGAACCATTCCAGATACACTTAATATTACTAATAATTATTTCGAAGGTAATAGCAGTGGAAATGGAGAAAGTTTTTACTGTCATGGTTTTGATGGAGCAATTAATATTAGTGGAAGTATTTTTGAAAATATGGATTGTGAAACATCAAGTGTAAATGAATTTGTTTTAAAATCTATTGATGATAATGCAGATTATGTACAATTAAATATCTCTGGTAATTGCATTGAAAATAATACTGTTTATGTATCAAGTCAGTTGGGAGATGATAGTAATACAGGAACAGAGTCACAGCCCCTAAAAACAATCAGAAAAGCTCTTTCTTTTGTGAAAAATCAAGCTGAAATAACCACTACTATTTACGTTGGTGAGGGTACCTATTCACCCCAAGAAAATGGTGAAATTTTTCCAATTGTATTACCTGACAATGTCCATTTGTTAGGAAGTAATAGAACAACTACTATATTAGATGCACAAGCAAACCAGCAAAAAGAAGCTGCAGTAATGATAATCCCTGAATGTGAAAATGTTAAAGTAGCAAATTTTACTTTGACAGGTGGTTATTCGGAGGGACATGGTTGCTCTGGCGGTGGTGGGTTACTAGTAACTGCTAATGACATGGATAATGAAGATAATTATGATATAAGGGAGAATCAAGCGATCATTGAAAATTTAATTGTTGAAGATAATCATTCCCATAATGGAGGAGGTATTTCATTTTGGCGAATTAATGGTGCAACGATGAATAATGTTATCTCTAGAAATAATATTGCAACATTTAATGGTGGTGGAATATTTGTTTATTGTTCAGTGATGGATATGGAGAATATCGAATCTTCTAATAATGAATTATTAGGTTATAATTTTGGATTTGGTAATATGGCTCATGGTGGTGGACTTATGCTTGCTGGTCTAATTGATGGAACAATTGAAAATGCTGTTATATCAAATAACACAGCACTTATTGGTGGTGGGATTTTTACTACAGGATCATTTAATACATGGACAATGAGTAATTCCTTAATAAGTGAAAATATAGCTTCCTATCAAGGTGGAGGAATTGAATTTGTTGATAACGCTTCTCCAACATTAATAAATGTTACCTTTGATGAGAATGTTGCTTTTGACAAAGGAGGTGGTGCTTTATCTATTGGTACGACTACTCCAGTTTTTGAAAATTGTACCATCACAAATAATTCAGCACCAAATGGTGATGGTGGAGGTGCATTTATTTTTAACGAGTGGAATTGGTTTGCAAATCAAAATTTAGTGGGATCTTATCCAATATTTAATAATTGTTTTTTTGAAGGTAATACCTCAATTGATGGCGCTGCTGTAGGTTATGGTAAACCTGGACTCTGGGGACCACCAGATGGAGCAACTTTTTTCCGCAATATTTTAGTAAATAATCAATCTTCAAATTACTGTGGTGGTATAAATATTAATGGTGGAAGTAGTGAAATCATTAATTGTACAATCATAAATAATCCTAATGGAAATAATGTAAATGGATCCGGTGGCGTCGATGTCGCATTCTCTGGTATTGCAAGAATTATTAATACTATTATTAGAGGGAATTCCAACTTTTACGGAGCTGAAGTACTTGCATATAATAGTGCAGTTTTTACCTCGTTTAATAATATTGAGAATATTGGAAATTCTGGAACTGAAAATATTGATGAAGATCCATTATTTTATGATCCTGAAAATTTAGATTTTAGATTAAGTCCAGATTCACCATGCGTTGATGCAGGTAGTTCTAATATGGGAGCTTTTAGTATAGATGATTTAATAGATTATGATGGTTCTGCGCCAGATATTGGAGCAATAGAAGGAGGGGTATTACCATCAATTACGGGCTTTGTATTATACCCGCAGACGAACTCAGTTATATTAACATGGAATCCTGTCACTGATGTAGAAGTTGAATATTATGTAATTGAAAGATCGTTAAATCAAGATTTCATGAATACAGATTCAATACAAATACAAATTACAAATTCAAATTATTTTGAAGATACTGAATTGGTGTATGATGTTAATATGTTTTACCGTGTATCGTACTACTATGGAATACAAAGTGAATATTCAGATATAATATCAGTTTCAGTGGAATGGTTAGATAATCAAAATGAGGTATCTTTACCATTTGAATTTAAATTACACCAAAATTATCCTAATCCTTTTAATCCAACAACGAAAATTAATTATGATATACCTTTTAATAGCTCGGTAAGTATAGTAATAAATGATATTAAAGGCTCTGAAGTTAAGCTATTAATTAATAAAGACCATGCTCCTGGTAGATATAGTTTAGTGTGGGATGGAACAAATAATAACGGTGATAAAGTTGCAGCAGGAATGTACTTTTATAAAATACATTCTGGAAACTTTACATCGATGGAGAAAATGATCTTTTTAAAATAGTAGGTCCTGATTTATAATCAAGTCAGTTAAAGTTATATACATATGGTCCCATTAAAAAAACTTTTAGAAGATTACAAAGTTAGATACCCAGATGATGGCACTATTAATAGGGTTTTAAGTTTTTTAGAATACAGCGGATCCATCGATGAAAATGATACTAATGGACATTTTACAGGATCAGCTTGGATTGTTAACTCACAGATGAATCATGTTCTTATGACTCATCATAAAAAATTAAATATGTGGCTTCAGCTTGGGGGACACTCAAATGGTGAAATTGACTTATTAAAAGTTGCAATTAGGGAGGCAAAAGAGGAATCAGGGCTTCAAAATTTCACTACAATAAGTCATGAAATTTTTGATATAGATATACATATTATTCCCAGCCAAATAGATCTAGAATCACACACACATTATGATATTCGCTTTCTATTGATTACTTCAATGAATAAATCTGAGATTAAAATCAGTGACGAATCTCATAAAGTTGAATGGATTCCGCTAGATAGGGTTCTTGATTATAATTCTGAAGAATCAATTAAAAGAATGGTAGAAAAAACATATTTATTAAAAAATAATAATTAAATATAGAGCTAATAGAATCATGAATAATATTCAGTATAACAATTTGCTGAATTAATTTTCAAGCTATAGTATAATATTCATAGGAGTAAAATTTATGTCCTTAGCGGATTTAGGGAATCTGGGTGAGTTAGTTGCTGCAATAGCTACTGTTTTAACTCTTGCCTACTTAGCTATTCAGTTAAAACAAAATACAAATGCTTTAAGGTCCCAAACATTTCAACAAAGTAGTATGGATATGAGTTTGACAGCAAATGCTATATCTAGTAATAAAGAGCTAGCATCTATTTTAGTAAAAGCTAAAGATAATTTAGATGAATTGAATCCTGTTGAAAAATTAAGATTTCACTTTTGGATGTTAGTTGCCATAAGAAGATTTGAAGCAATATTTGTGCAAATGGAATATGGATCTATTGACCCCATAAGGATAGAGGGTTTTGAATATTCAATTATATCATTACTAGCAAATGGAGGTGCAGCTCAATGGTGGAATTTGACTAAGAGTGCATTTAGTAATGATTTTGTTAAATATGCTGATCAAAAATTAAGTTCAGGGAATTATAATAAATCCATTCACCCAACTGATTCATAGAAAACATATATCCTTAAAATATTTATAAAATGCAATTTGAATCGTATTTAACAATGTCAATCATTTGTTTTTTAGGAGCAATAACTCCTGGTCCTAGCCTCGCTATTGTAATAAGAAATACAATTGCAGGAGGCTGTAGACAAGGTATCTTAACAGGTGTTGGTCATGGTGTAGGATTGACTATATATGCTTTCGTAGCAATTATGGGCATAACATCAATTATCATTCCAGACAGTTACATTTTAGAAATTATAAAATTTTTTGGGATAGTAGTCTTATTGAAAATATCTCTTGAACTGATTTTAAAAAAAGATTTAATAAATGGAAATGAAAGAAAAAAAAATGAGAATAAAAAAGGATTTATTGATGGTTTTTTGATCTCATTTTTAAATCCAAAAATACTGATTTTCCTTACTGCTGTATTCAGCCAATTTATATCTGCTGATTTGCAAATAAATGATAAAATATATATGGCATTTATTGCTGGAATTATCGATATGACCTGGTATGTCTTTGTAGCAATTTCTATATCAAAAAGCGGTGGTTTAATAAATTACATGCAAAAGAAGAAAAAGTACGTGGATAAAGTAACCGGATTTTTTTTACTGGTACTTAGTTCTTATTTAATACTTGAGAACTTTATAAATCTTTAAGATCCTTTAGCAGCTGTTGAAGCATATCTTTAGCATCTCCAAAAACCATAATAGAATTTTCGTAGCCAAATAATTCATTTTGAATTCCAGCAAAGCCAGTATTCATTGTTCTTTTATTTATTATAACAGTTCTTGATTTATCTACATCCAATATTGGCATTCCGTGTATGGGTGAGGACGTGTCATGTCTAGCTGCAGGATTTACAACATCATTGGCACCTAAAACCAAGGCTACATCACAATCTTCGAATTCAGAGTTTATTTCATCAAGATCCTTTAATTGCTCATATGGTATATTTGCTTCAGCTAAAAGAACATTCATATGCCCAGGCATTCTTCCAGCAACAGGGTGGATTGCATAGTAAACTTTTTTGTTATTTTTCTCTAAAAACTCAGCTACTTCTCTTACAGCATGCTGAGCCTGAGCAACTGCAAGGCCGTAACCAGGAACAATAATAATCTTTTCAGCCGCATCAAAAATCATAGCGGCTTCTTCAGTAGAATAACTTTTTATTGAAACTTGTTTTCCAGTTTCACTTACGCTTGATTCTTCTTGTAGTCCAACAGCACCAAAAATCACATTAGAGAGGCTTCTATTCATACCTTTACACATAATATTGGTTAATATTAATCCAGAAGCGCCAACGAGTGCTCCAGATATTATCAAACCATTATTCATCAATACAAATCCAGTTGCAGCTGCAGCTACACCAGAGTATGAATTTAAAAGAGAAACAACTACAGGCATGTCTGCTCCACCAATTGGGATGGTCAGTGTGATTCCTAAAACTGCAGAAAGAGCAATAAGGTAATAAAAATATTTTACATTTGAAGTATCAGAAGTAGATAAAAATATACCAATAGCAACTAATGCTAGAGCTAAAAGTGCATTAATGATTTGCTGACCACGAAAAACAATAGGTTGTCCACTTATAAAGCCTTGTAATTTTCCAAATGCAATAAAACTTCCGGTAAGTGTTAATGTTCCAACGAAAACTGAGATACATATTATAGTGATCGTAAATACGCTTATACTACCTCCTTTTAAAAATTCTGCAGCAGCAACTAAAGCTGAAGCACCACCGCCAAAACCATTAAATATTGCAACCATTTGGGGCATTTGAGTCATTTCTACTTTAATTGCGAAGAGTGCCCCAATAATTGATCCAATAATCATACCGATTAAAATAAGTTTTAAATCAATTTGACCATTTGAAACTAGAGTCGCAACAATTGCTATTAGCATTCCCATTGCTGAAATAAAATTCCCTTTTCTTGCAGTTTTAGGGTGACTTAGTTTTTTTATACCAAAGATAAATAGAACAGAGGCTAGTACATAAGATAAGTTTGTAATAAGCATGTCTAAACTATCTCCTTTTAAACATTTTAAGCATTCTATCGGTAACCATGAATCCACCAACAACATTTACAGTTGCAAATATTACTGCAAATAGTCCTAAATATGTTCCAATGCTTCCACTTAAATCAGTGGATATTATAGCTCCTACAACAGCAATTCCAGAAATTGCATTTGAGCCACTCATTAAAGGGGTATGCAATGTGGGAGGAACTTTCGTTATAATTTCTACTCCAACAAAGATTGCCAAAATAAAAACTGTCAGTATATTTACATCCATAATGTTTATTTACCTTTTAATGCTTTTAAAGTTTGTTTATCAGTAACCTTACCATCAGTTGTAAAAAGTGCGCCGGAAATTATTTCATCTTCAAGATCAAGGGTTAATTTTTTATCTTTTATCAAATAAGTTAAAAATGCCAATATATTTTTAGAGTATAGCTCGCTAGCATGAACTGGCATAGTTCCTGGTATATTTGATGTTCCATCAATTGTGATTTGATAAATTTCAATTATTTCATCTTTTTTAGTTAACTCACAATTTCCACCATTTTCAGATGCTAGATCCATTATGACTGATCCAGGTTTCATTGTCTCTACCATCGATTTTGTAATTAGTAAAGGGGCGGGTCTCCCTGGTATTAACGCTGTTGTAATAACAATATCAGCTGATTGGAGATGCTTGTGCATCAATTGTTGTTGTTTTTCTTTGTATTCATCAGAAGTTTCCTTTGCATATCCACCCTCACCGACACCATCATCAGATTCGGATTCAACTTCTATAAATTTAGCTCCTAAAGATTCTACTTGTTCCCTTACCACAGGTCTTACATCAAATGCTTCAACTTGAGCGCCCAATCGTTTTGCGGTTGCAATCGCTTGAAGCCCAGCGACCCCAGCTCCAATAATCAATACTTTTGCTGGTCTTATGGTACCAGCTGCGGTCATAAGGAGAGGCATATATACACTTAGTCTATTGGCAGCCATAAGCACTGATTTATACCCTGCAATATTTGCTTGTGATGAAAGAGCATCCATTTTTTGTGCTAGCGTAGTTCTTGGTATTAGATGCATAGAAAATCCATTAATTGAATGTTGACTTAATGTGGAAACATAATCTAATTCCCTAGTTGTTTGGCATAACGAAATAATAGAGGAGCCTTTTTTCATCATTTTTACATTATTTAATTCTGGAGCTAAAACTCCTAAAACAATATCGGCTTTAGAAAATGAATCAGATGGATTTTTTACAATAGTTGCACCTTTTTTTGAATATTCTTCATCTGAAATGAATGATTTTTCTCCAGCTGATGACTCAACGTGCACTTCTATACCTAGTTTGATTAAATCTTTTATAGAGCTTGGAGTGGCTGAAACGCGAGTTTCACTTTTATTATTTTCTTTAGGTATAAATACAATCATGTGCGTTTTCTTTTATATAATTTCTAAAATCTGAGGCAGGAAATTAATACCAATCATTCCAGATTTCACCCTGAAATAATTTGTATTTTTTTCTTAAGCTTTATTAACAAATATAATGGAAAAAATGAAAAAAATATTACTAATCATATCAATTATTTTGAATTTGGGATATTCAACTACTTATTTAGTACCTGATGATTACAACCTTATTCAAGTAGCGATTGAAGCATCGATTGATGGCGATTCAATTATTGTTTCGCCGGGGCTGTACTCTGAAAATATTGATTTTTTAGGTAAAGAAATTGTGGTTACTTCACTTTTTGAAGCAAATGATGATTCTACCATAATAGGTTTAACAATAATAGATGCCGGTGAAGATGGAAGCGTTGCGACATTTAAAAATAATGAAACAAATAACTCCATCTTGCAAGGATTTACTCTGCAAAATGGAATTGGAAATAATCAAGACCCAGATGAAAATGGTTCCTTTTATACCTATGGTGGTGGTATCTATTGCCAAGAAAGTAGCCCGATTATTAAAAGCTGCATAATAGAAAATAATACTGCAGACCAAGGTGGTGGTGGTGGCATATTCTGTTACAATGCTTCGCCTAAATTTTATAATTCTATTATTTCCAGTAATAATACTGATGATGTTGGTGGTGGATTGTATACCAGAGAAAATTCAAACCCTGAATTTTACAACTGTGTTTTTGAAGAAAATACTGCGGAATTTGGTGGAGGGTGTTACTTAAGAAACGAATCAGTTCCTATTATGGATGATGTAGTTTTTAAAAATAATTTAGCGAATAATTCAGGTGGAGGTATATCTTTAAAAGATAACGCAGATCTTCTTGCTGATAATGTGGAGATTGTTGGAAATGAAGCAGAGGGGCTTGGTGGGGGATTGTATATAAATAACGCGGACCCTACATTTACTTTTTTACTTGTTGCTGATAACTTGTCTTCTTCTGGAGGAGGAGGTTATGTAAGAAATAATTCTTCAGTCGATTTTAGAAATGTAACAATAGCTAATAATGCAGCAGGTCTTTATGGCGAAGGTATTTATTTAAGAGACGATAGTAATTTAAGTTTTAAAAATTCAATACTTTGGGGTAATGGCTCTAGTCAATTGTATTTTAGATCAAATGGAGAAGAAGTTGAGGTCGAAATAAACTATAGTTTAATCCAAGGTTTGCAGGAGGGAATTATTCAAAATGATAATGGTAATCTTATTTGGGGTGATGGAAATTTTGATGAGGAACCTTATTTTTGTAATACGGCAATAGGCGATTATTATATTCGGGAAAATTCACCATGTCTATATGGTGGTGAGGAAGGAACTCTCGTAGGTTGTTTTGAACCAGGTTGTGGACCTGTTAATTCAGGACCTGTATGGTATATAGATGCTTCTGGTGATGATAATAATGATGGTAGTCTTGATGCTCCTTTTGCAACAATTCAAAAAGCGGTTAACATATCGATTGATGGTGATACGATTAGATTAAATGAAGGGGTTTATACTGAAGCAGTAGATTTTGAATATAAAAATTTAGTTTTAGAATCTATGGCATTTTTTCTTCAAGATTCAATTTTTATTGAAGAAACAAGTTTCGGGCCTGGAATTTTAGGAGGAAGTTGTCTTGTACTGAATAATCCTTCAAATAATAATGCGACTATTAGAGGATTATCCTTTAGAGGAGGATCTGAGCCAAATGGTGGCGGGTTAGTAATCTCCAATTGTTCTCCAAAATTTGAGGATATTATAATTGAAAATAATAATGCAGAGATTGGTGGAGGAGTTTTTCTTTCTGATTCAGATTCTGAATTCATTAACTCTACAATAAGAAATAATGGTGCTAATCTTGGAGGTGGAATATATATCTCTGGTGGTAATCCAATATTTAATAACTTGAAGTTGGAAGATAATATTGCTTATTGGGGTGGTGGGATATATTCACAAAATACAAATTTAAATCTTATATATTCTTGTATAAAAAAGAATGAAGCATTCATTGAAGGTGGAGCTTTATATCAAAATGGAGGAATATCGAACATATTATGGACTTCTATTGAGGATAATAAAGGTTATGATTATGGTGCCGGTATAGTCGTTAATCAAGCCACATCTAATTTAGACCAAATAACTTTTGCTGGAAATGAAGCTGGTATTGGATCTGCTATTTCAATGCATAGCTCAGATGTTTCAATTTCGAACTCAATAATGTGGAGCAATACGGGCTTATTATTTTATGCACCTCCCGAAAGTGGAGTAACATCATTAGAAATTTCATTCACAAATTTAGAAGATGGAATCGAAATACTTGAAGAAATGAGTTCGATCCTCTTAACTGCTGGAGAAAATATTTATCAAACTGAACCTCAATTTTGTGATGAGAATCAATCGATTTATAATCTGCAAGAGACATCAGAGTGTATGACCTTATCAGAATCTGGTGCAATAATTGGGTCTTACAATATAAGTTGTGATGCGATACTTTCTGTTGATAAAAACATTATTTTAAACAAATTTAGTTTATTTCAAAATTTTCCCAATCCATTCAATCCATCTACTAATATTAAGTTCCACATTCAGCATGGAGACATGTATGAGCTATCAATTTTTGGATTAAGCGGCAATTTAATCCTTACTCTTTTTTCTGAATTTAAAGGGCCCGGAAATCATTTTGTACAATGGAATTCTAGAGATATCAATGGCCTAAAAGTACCCAGTGGAACATATATTTATGTACTAAAAAGTATGAGTCACAAAGAATCACGAAAGATGATATTGCTAAAATAGTGACATAAAGCACTTAGCTAGGTATATTAGTTCTCTTTTTATCGAGTTTGCATTAACTTGTATAATGAGAGATTTTATGAAAATTAGAATTATTAAGCTAAAACCCACTGTTTTTATAAGTTTAATTCTTAGTTATTTTAATTTATTTGGTCAATCTTCTACTGATTTACTAGGTCATTGGATTGGAACAGAAGATCTGAATTCACCAAATATTTCATATGAATATCGCAATATCTCCTTACACGTTAATGAGGGTGGAGAAAGGGAAGGATTTTTAATTTACACTTCATCATCAGATTTTTTATATAACGATGACTTAGATTGGGCTTATCATTACAATAGTTTTAATAAAAACATAAACCAAATTACTTTTTTAAGAAGATTTATCACTCCACTTGGAGTAGTTGGCCATGAGGAAATAAAATATAATGTCTTAGAATTTGAAAATGATTTTTTATTAGCTGTGCATGAGTCTATTGATGGTAATATTTATCATCAAATTAGATTAGAACGAGCAAGCTTAAACCTAAGAGATGTAATACCGGGTCAGTTTTCTTCAATAGTTAATTTCCCCAATCCATTTAATCCGAAAACACAATTAAAAGTAACTATTGAAAAAACTGGTAGTTATCAAATAAAAATTTTAAACATCGAAGGTAAAGAGGTTTTATCACTATATAATGGTCTTCTAAATAATGGAGAATTCAAACTTGAATGGAATGGTCAAAGCAATCATGGTCAAAATTTGTCTAGTGGTATTTATTTTAGTGTTCTGATGAAAGATGGAATAATCATTAATAAAAATAGGATGATATTGTTAAAATAAGGTTTATTTTGCACTGCTTTCCTGTTTTATATTAGTACATGTCTATATTACAAATTTTATGTATACTATTATTTCTGACGACTCAACAACTTCACGCTACATGGTTTGATAATATTCCCAGGGTAATTACACAGCCAAATGGCGAAAAAATAAGATGTTTTGTGACAGGAGATCAATACGTAAGAAGATTGCATGATGAAAATAATTATACAATTATTCAAAGCAAAGAAGATGGCTTTTATTATTATGCTGAAAAAAATGAAATTGATAAATTAATTCCCTCTACATTCAAAGTTGGATCCGTAAATCCTTTGGAGTTAGATATTGAGAAAGGATTGAAAGTGGAACATTCTGATTATTTGCAGAGGAAAACATTTTATAATAATCCAAATGGTAGTAGAAATGGAAGAGATGCACCAAGTACAGGTGAGATCAGCCAAATTAATATTTTTATAAGATTTGCTGATGATCCGGACTTTCCTCAGCCTAGATCCTATTATGATGAAATCTTTCAAACAGAGGAAGAGGAGCCTTCCCTTAAGCATTATTTTTTAGATATATCTCATGATTCATTATTGGTAAATACCTATCATTACCCTGGTACATTTACTGGTGCGAATACTGCATACGTTGATTCTTATAATAGAGCTTATTACGAACCTTATACGGCAGCAAATACTCAAGGTTACAATGGAGATGCAGAAAGAACTCAAAGAGAACATAATTTATTAGCTAATGCATTAAACTCCGTATCATCAAATATATCCTCCCTTTTGAATATAGATGCTAATAATGATGGTTATGTAGATGCAGTTTCATTTGTCGTTTATGGTAATCCAGGTGATTGGTCTGACTTATTGTGGCCTCATAGATGGAGTCTGTTTTCTCAAAATGTTAGCATTAATGGTGCGCAGGTTTCAGACTATCTGTTTATGTTGTCGGAGTCATGGTATTTTAATGTAGGAGTGTTATGTCACGAATTTGGTCATGTTTTAGGTGCTCCAGATTACTACCATTATTCTTCAACTGGCGCTCCCACTCCTGTTGGTGGTTGGGATGTTATGGCATCGAATGGAAACCCTCCTCAGCTACCAAGTGCATTTACACAATGGAAATACTTCGACTGGGGTGCAGTTCCTGAAATAACAGAAAGTGGGACTTATACATTACATCCTTTAAATACCCCTGAAGGAAATTCTTACAAAATTTTCTCTCCAAACTCAGACACAGAATATTTTATTCTCGAGTATAGAACTCAGGATGGTATGTATGAAGAAAATTTACCCGGGAATAGATCTGGTTTAATTATTTACAGAGTAAATCCAAATGCTGGAAATGGAAATGCTCAAGGCCCTCCAGATGAACTTTATGTATATAGACCAGGTGGCTCAATCAATAATAATGGAAGTTTTGAGACTGCTCCATTTAGCGCAGATTATGGTACTACAGAGTTTAATGATAATACAGATCCAGCATGTTTTTTGTATAATGATGGCAACGAAATTGATGGTGGGCTGAATATCTATAATATAACTGAATCTGGTGAAACAATTTCGTTTACAGTATCATTTGGAATACCTGAATTAACTGTTAACCCAAACATAATAAGTTTAGACTTACAGTATGGAGATAATTTTAATCAGGTTGTAGAAGTAATGAATACAGGGGACCTAGAAACAGTTATGACTTTTGAAGCAAGCCTTGGAGGAGCTGTTCCATTTCAAAATCCACAAGGTGGCCCTGATCAAGGTGGTTATTTCTGGACTTCTGTTAATGACGAGAGCCCTGAAATAGGCAATATATGGGTAGATATTGAAAGCCTTGCTACTGAGTTAATTTTAAACCACAATGATCAATTCTCTTCGGAAATTATTCAATTACCCTTTGAATTTAGATTTTTTGATGAGTCTTATGATTATTTACAGGTGAATGCGAATGGATGGGTTGGATGGGAAAGTTTGAATGAGAATGTATGGTTAAATGATGAAATACCATCAGTAACATTACCCAGGCCTGCAATATTTGGATTTTTTGATGATTTAAATCCTTATAATGATAATGGAAATTCTAACTCTTCAGGCAATGTATATTACCATGTTAATAATTCAAGAGCTGTGATTTGGTTTAATAATGTTGTCCGATGGAATACTACTGATTGGGGATTATTTGACTTCCAAATAATCCTTCATTCTGATGGATCATTTGATATTAATTATAGGAATATGGATGGTACATTAAATTCTGGAACAGTAGGATTTCAAAATAGAGATGGAACTCAAGGTACTCAAATTATTGCTAATGAAGACTATATAACTAGCAATATGTCGCTTGTTGTAGATGCAGTAGACAATGATATACCTTGGGCTGATTTAACATCTGAAACAAACAGCTTTACAGGTTCTTTAGCTGGAATGGAAACTAGCTACTTCAATCTACAAATTTCTGCAAATGGTTTAACGCCTGGATTATATCAGGCTGCTATAAATATAGCTTCGTCTGATGCTGGTTCGGAATCTATACCTGTGAATTTGAATGTTACGAATGGTGTCTCTATTCCTATGTTACCCCCATTAGATATATCTTCATCTGAAAACGGAATTATTACATTACCAAATAATGTTGACACAGTATTTACTAATGTTGGAAATCGCTATACGCATATAGAAACTCCAAACGGTGGTTTTATTCCATTTTTAATACAAGATGATTTCAGTGAAGAGATGGTTGTTTATGTTAGAGATATTTTGTCATCTTTTTTAATGGATTTACCAAATTCACAATGGGGATCAAATAAAGCTCCAATAACAAATTCTATTGCATCAAATAACGCAATATTATTTCTATTAAATAGTGAAGAAGAATATCAAAACCCCAATTTTGAATCTCTTTTAGAAGCTGGAGTAAAAGGTCAAGACTTATTTGCGACAGAGATTTTTCCCGAAGGTGTTTATGAATATAATCAAAGCACAGAAAGAAGTGTAGTCTTTAAGGAACTTCTACATTTTATACATATTTATGGTATTCAGCCTTCATCTCCTTGGATGCAGTCAGAACTGTTAGAGGCAATGAATATGGCTTTAGAAAATAGTTATTATAACCCTCAAGATGATTTACCCGTTGAAGATTTTGATGAAGAATATTTTGCGATGGGTTTAGAATGCTATTTTGGCTTGTGGGCTCATAACCCTCTAGGAAATGGATATTCTGGCGAAAACGAATATGCATTTAATACAAGAGATTTAATGGAGGAAGGGGACACACGCCTTCATGATATTATTAAAGGTTTTTTTGGTGATAGTTTTCTGTATACACCTGTCTTACCAGATGAGTTTAATGATTTGTTTTCATTAAACTTTGATCCTCAAAATATATACACGTACAAATCGCAATATCTGAGGAATATTAAATCATCAGGTTTTCAAGATATTAGTTTATACGGCAACTACCATAATAATTTCATTGCTGGTAATCATGGTGATAATAAATTTTTTGGAATGGAAGGTGATGATATAATTAATGGTATGTTTGGGATTGATCGTTCAATTTATGTTGGTCAGAGAGATGAATATATAATTATACCACCTGATTCTAACCTAGATTCTTCCTATGTAGTTCTTGATCTAGTGCCCAATAGGGATGGATCAGATACTTTAATTGGTGTTGAGGAGCTAGAGTTCAATAATATAGTTTTTACGTTAGAAGAAATTTTAACATCTCATGAGGATAAAAATAATTTACCAACTAATTATGCTTTAAAAAATCCATTTCCGAATCCATTTAATCCCATAACTCAAATTCAATTTGATGTTCCCGAACAAAATATTATCAATCTATCAATCTTTGATTTAAATGGTAAACTTGTCAAAGTATTGACAAGTAAAGAGTATATGCAGGGAAGGTATTATTTAAATTGGAATGCAAAAAATGACTATGGTCAAGATATACCTAGTGGTATGTATTTCGTCCGACTTTCATCGGACTCTTATTCTGATACAAAAAAGATACTTTTTTTGAAGTAGTTTTAACAAAATGTGAGTATTATCACACTTCTTTTCGTTTATCTTTTTAGTCGGTTACACCTTAAATTTATAAAACGGTAAACAATAAATACATATTAATTAGAAATAAGGAGATAGTTGAAAATGAATCTCAAGCGTAAATCAGAATCTGGTTTTACAATGATAGAAATTATGGTTGTTGTTGTGATAGTTGCTATTTTAGCAGTGATTGCTTTACCAACTTATTTAACTTACGTAGAGAGTGGATATGCATCTGAAGCTCGCACAGTAATGTCAAATATTAATAATGCATCGAAAATGTATTATCAAACTAGAGGTGAATGGCCATCTGAAGTAGACGAGCTCGAAAGAGCAGGTCAACTTGACGTTAGTCGCTCTACTAAATTAAAATGGACTTTTGATCTTCAGCTTAATGATCAAGGTGGTAGGATTACCGCAAGTAGTACAGAAGAAATGTCAGGCGGACCAGGTAAACAGGTAGTTTATGATGCTGATTTAGGGAAATTTACAGGTTATGGTTCTCCAGAAGGAGAATAGGTTCGTAAATGGAACTAAATAAGTTATTATCTTACTCTGTAGATAGTGGAGCCTCAGATCTTCATCTAAGTGTCGGTTCCATTCCAATGGTAAGAATAAATGGCACAATGCAACGTTTAAATATGGATGCACTTGCTCAGGAAGACATGCAATCAATCATAGAACAATGTATGGATTCTGAGCAAATAAAAATATTTGACGAGAGAAAAGAAATTGACTTTTCAGCTAGTTTAGAGGGTAAAGGTCGATTCCGTGTAAATATATTTAATCAAATCAAAGGATATGCTGGCGTATTTAGAACAATTCCCGAGGTAGTAAAGGATTTTGATGATTTAGGTATCCCACCTGTTTTAAAAAGCTTATCGATGATTAATAGAGGGTTAGTACTTTTGACAGGTCCCACTGGATCTGGAAAAAGCACTACTCTTGCAGCTATGGTAGATCATATAAATACCCAAAAACAATGTCATATAATCACAATAGAGGATCCCGTAGAATATTACCATGAAACAAAAGAGAGCTTAATCAATCAAAGAGAGCTAGGTGTTAGTACACACAGTTTTGCGAATGCAATGAGATCTGCATTAAGAGAAGATCCTGACGTAATATTAGTAGGGGAGATGCGAGATCTAGAAACGATTTCTTTGGCCTTAACTGCTGCTGAAACAGGTCATTTAGTTTTATCTACACTTCATACCTCAAGTGCAGTTAAAACAATAGATAGAATTATAGATATATTTCCTTCTGGACAAAAAGGTCAAATTAGGTCTATGTTAGCTGAAAGTTTGGAAGCTGTAGTTGCTCAAAAGCTTTTAAAAACAAAAGATGGAAAAGGTCGAGCTCCTGCATGTGAAGTGATGATCGCTAACACTGCCATAAGGAACTTGATAAGGGAAGATCGTATTTATCAGATTCCATCCATTATTCAATCTGGAGGTGTTGAAGGTATGCAATCCCTTGATCAAGATCTTCAAAGACTAGTATCAAAAGGTGAAATTGAAAGAAAAATAGCTCAAAGTATCGCTGAGAATCCAAAATTATTTGCCCAAAATACGTTGTGATCAACTGCAAGAAATCATATAGTGGTATTAGTTTTATTGAGGTAATGACTGCTACGGTTGTTATCTCTATTGCTTGTATTGGGCTAATGATGGGAGTTGTACATGCAAGATCTGAACTGCATTCCTTAGAAATAAAAGAAAGAGCAACAGAAGAATTGCTCAATTATATGGAGTTTTGGAAAGGAAGAGTAGCTGACGGTCGACTATCCCCAAGTGAACGTGCTGGTGATCCTGATGGAGATTCAATTTATCTAGTTGGTGGTTTGAATCAGAAAAATTCTATTGAAGCAAAATTATATTACGATTTAAGAAGATTGAGTGATTTTAATGATTTTGGTTCGACTGATTTTACCCGTTATGAATTAAAATGTTGGATTAAGTGGTCTGATAGATTTTTATCCCCGAATTCAAGATATTCCAGCAATATTAAAAGAGAGAGAAAGATTTCTACTATCATGACGGTTTTTGAGCTTTGATAAAAAAGATTTTAAGAAAAAGTAACCCAGGAATGACATTACTTGAATTGTCAGCTGCAATTGTTGTAATGGCAATTATTGCAATAGGAATGACGAGTGGTGCTCAAGCTGTTATGCTTCATTACCAGTCTGATACTGTTAGACAAGATATCAGACAATATGGCAATAATATAATGAGAGAAATAACAAGAGAGCTTAACCTTGCTCAAAAAGTAGAAATAGGAAGCCAAAATGGTTTTGCCACAATAAACCTGTATGAGTATTTCACTGATATATCCCCACTAATTGCAATTTCATGTAATCAAAGAACGGGAATAAAATTTAATAATTCAGTTCCTGTTAATGGAGTATTAGACTTTCCAAGTACGGGTATTTTCAGAGGAGACAATCAAAGAACTGTATACGTTGATGATTTTTTGGTCAATTATGAAACACAAGGTAGTCCAGGCCTAACTCTTTTTAAGAACTCTTACATACACCTTACATTAGTTTTAGCGATGGAGACTGATGTAATGGATGAGATATCACAGCCTGTAAAAGAACTGCATACTTACCATAGAACTGTATTTTTAGGTACAGCATATATTCAGTCAAAAATTACAAATGCAATGGGTAATGATAATGTTTAATAAAGAAAATAAAGGGAGTGCTGCTCCGCTTGCTTTGTTATTTACTTTAGTTAGCATGTCTTTTACAGTAGCATATCTTAAAAATTCTTTTAGTCAATCTGCCATGGAGAAATATAGATATGCTGAATGGAAAGCATTGTATTCAGCTGAAGCGGGTTTAAATGATGTCGGAATAGTAGCTCTGCCATATATAATTGGGGATACCCTTTTATTAGCAAATGGTGTTAACTATGGTGAAGATGAGAGAGGTGAACCAATTGGCTTGTATAAAAACATTGCTTGTTCCACTCAATTGATACCAAATTCAACAAGAAAAGAATACAAAGCCTATTCAACGGGTATTTCAGAATACATAAATACTAGTGGTACTAATGTTAGTATCGAAAGAAGAGTATATACAACAATGATTCCTCAAGGATTTGAAGAGTTTATGTATTTTACTGACGTCGAAGAGCCAATTGGCCCAGGGAATACAGGTGTAGTAAATTTCGGATCAGGAGATCAGCTTGAAGGGAAAGTACATACCAATGGGAATATGGCTTTTAGTAATTATGGATGCCCTGAGTTTAGTGGAGAAGTAAATATTACAAAAGAAGCAGTTGATAACGGTGGAGGTATAGGGAGTTGGGGTGGTTGTGACGAAGGTATTTTTGAGGATGAAGATGGGAATACTATTTTAGATACAGTTTCAACTATTATTTTTCCACCCGATAATTCTGCCCAAACTGCCCGTGCCAATGCAACAAAAACATTTGTTGCGGACTCTAAGTTATTTAGGTCCGGTAAAAAAGATACCTTGATTATGACTGAAATAAATTTTGTTGAAGGAGGTTATTGGGCCGCACAGTGGCTATATAATATACCCCCGATTGGCAATCCACCAGTTGAATTCGATTTTACTTGGGGTGCTGTTGGTGATTTGACCACACCTGGAACAATAAATTTTTTTGGTGCAGCACCTGGATTTGAATCTGGTTTTGGATATACTATGCCTAATCAAAGTGGTATATTAATGCTCTCTCTTCCGGATTTAAATGGAATAACAGTTTCTACTGATTTATTTGAAAGTGGTGATATTATATCTCTTAGCAATGCAGATGGAAGTGTTGTTTGTGGAGCCGAGGTTATTGGTGTGGGAGGATTTAATGACTCAAACTTTAGAATATCTTTTTCAAATTTTTTCACTTCTAATCCACCTGGTGCTCCAAATGCAGCCATAGAAGGTTTTGCGATAGGTGAAGCAATTACCTTTAAAAATGAAAGTGCACCAACCGGACTAGATGAAGATGTTGAATGGAATGCTATGAATTATTTTCATAATCATTACAATAATGATAATGATTTTTGTAGAGCTGGAGATATTCAACATTTTGATTTTAATTATTGGACTGCAGGAGGAACAAATTGCGATATATTTACTTGTCCTGATTTAATATACAACAGTGAGTATGTACATATGTCTAGATCCTTTTTCCCCACAGGAAATTCACCGCAGGTAATATATGTGCAAGGTGGACAAGTATTAGTAAGGGGAATAGTTGATGGGCAATTCACTATTGTTACGGATGATTTTACTGAATATCGTAGGCATGACGATCCAGAAATTATTGACAGAGTATGGGGAAATATTTGGCTTATAGATGACTTAGTTTTTTCTGATTCTTATTCTAATGGTTCGGTTATTCATCCAATGGATGGAGGATCAAACAATGTCATGGGTCTCATTGCTGGTGGCAGTGTTATTATAGCTAATACTCGACCAAATGGAGCACGAGGTGGCCAGTATGGAGCGAATATAAATATTAATGCAGCGATACTTGCTATGAATGGTGGATTTTTATCTCATTATTGGCAAAACTCTCTTGCAGATTATCACAATTGGAATGATGGATTGTCTTATGGGGTTATTGCTGATGGAAGAGGCGGTCATAGAAATTATTTTAGACCTCAAAATACAGGCGGGCTTTACACTGGAAATGATGATGATAGAGGTACAGTTAATTTGTGGGGTTCAGTAGTCCAATTTAAAAGAGGGTATATGAAAAGAAATTATCCAGGACCATATAATACATCCCCGGGAGTGGGTTACGATAAGAATTATCATTATGATTGGAACCTCCAATTAAAACCCCCTCCATATTTTCCTGATTTACAAAGCAGTAATAATACTGTGATCTTAAAAATGGCTTCTTATGGAGAAGCGAAAACACAAACACAAGAATAGGCATTTAAATAATGTATTTAGGGTTAGATATAGGTCGCCAATATGTAAAAATGGTAGCCGTCGATAAAAATAAAGAAGCTTATAAAATTATAGACGCTGGTTTGAGATTGGTTCCTGAACCAAACACAACTTATGATCCTGAAAAAATAGACAAATCACATTGGGTAATGGCTGTGAAAGAGTTATTTCGTCAGCAAAATTTTAATCCAAAAAAAGTAAAAGGTCTTATAACCGGAATTAATGGGTCTTTAGCAAGTGTAAAGCAAATCACAACCATGGAAATGCCTTCAGAAGAACTTGAATCGGCGATGACATTTGAAGCAAGAAAGCATATACCTATGGATGGTACCGATGCTGTAATTGATTATCAAATTTTAGGTTCAAACAAACTAGAAGTTGATAAAATTGATGTTGGATTAGTAGCTTGTACCAAAGGAGTTCTTAATAACCATATAGATTTAATTAAGGACTGCGGTTTAAAACCAGGTGTTATAGATGTAAATCCAATTGCTATGAGTAATGTCTTTTCTTTTATTAAAGATATCCCTGATGATGGATTAGTAGTGTTGCTTGACATAGGCGCTATTTCTTCATCTTTAGTAGTCTATGGCAAAGGTCAGCAATTTTTTACCCGTGATTTGCCAATTGGAGGTCATAACTTTATTAAAGAAGTTTGTGATAAAAAAGAAATCTCATATACTGATGCACAGGATCTATTGTTTAGAGAAGGTTTAAATGCTCTTAAAAAAGATAATGAAACAAACCTAACTGATGTAGTTGGTATCGCAGAAAGAACAGTTTTTGACAATCTAGTTGAAGATTTAAGAAGATCTTTAAGATTTTATGGTAAGCAGACAGGGCAAAGTTTTTTTCTCAAGATTTTCCTTACTGGAGGAGGTGCTGAAACTATAGGGCTATCAGATTTTATTACTGAAAAATTAAATATTGAATGTGCAATATTGGATCCATTTGAAAACTTGAATGGTTCTGAAAAATTATCTATCACTAATAAAAGCCAGTTTACTACGGCTCTCGGTCTTGGTATTAGAGGAGGTATGAGCGTTGAATAAGCAATACTTTATAATAAACCTTAATAAAGCTGAAAGCGCTGAAACTTTAATTGAAAGAGGTAAAGAAAGAGCACGGTGGATTGTTTTTAGTCTTTTAATTGCAGTACTGCTTGGTGTGAATATTAGAGTTTGGACAATAAGCATTGGCTATAATGGTATTATCGATAAAAAAGAAAAAGAGATTACCAGGTTGAAAGGTGAAATTAATCAACTTCAGTCTGAAGGTAAAAATCTTTCAAAATATGATATATTATCTTTTGCTGATTTAGAACAAGATAGGTTTTTATGGGCTCAAAATCTTGAAAAAATGGGATCGCTTACACCCGGAGATATATCAATCACAGGTCTTAGATTTAAAAGAAATAAGTTAGTTATCAAGGGAATTGCTCTCACTTTTGAAGACCGGAAAGATTTTGAAATAATTGATGAATATGTTCAAACCCTTAGAAACAATAAAGAGTTTTCTAACGATTTTAGTCGGATTAAATATGTTGGGCATAGTAAAGTGAGTATTCGTGGTCAAGAAATTATTAGATTCGAAATTGAAGCTAACGTAAAAAAAAATAGTAGAAAATCTTTCTCATAGGATATAAAATGGCAGAAAAAAGAAATATTATTTTATTTGGATCCTTAATCTTTTTGACAATTAGTTATTGGATAAGCTCTACAATTTTAATTGATGATAAACCATTAAAAATTCAAATACTTGAGGAAGAGCAGGAAGAATTAAATGAAAACCTCATCAGTGCTCAAATTTTGGCAAGTCAATTAGATAGAGTTTTTACTTTATTCCAAGAAAATCTCGCACTTTCAAAAGCAGATTCCTTAGCTGATGATGCCAACCTTCCATTCTTAAATAATCTTACTGATATGTTAGATGACTTAGACATTCGTTTATTAGGGATTAAACCAAAAACAAGAATTGATAAAATGACTTACCTAAAGGCTCCATATGTCATTACTTTGGAGTGTACTTTCGATCAATTTGGAAAATTTCTAGCAGAAGTCGAGAGATCGCCGAGATTAATAACAGTTGATGAGTTTGAGGTGAAAAATGGTATTGAGCGCATTAAGGCTAATACGGATGAAGAAAATTTAATATTCCAAGAGTTTTCAGTAAATCTATCTACAATTACACTAGTAAAATCTAAATCAAAGGTCAGTTCATGAGTGATAGATCATTAACAATTTGGAACCTGCTAATAGGCGCAACTATTTTTTCAGTTTTAGCGATAAGCTTTAAACTTTTTCCAATGAATACCAAGTACGGTAAATTAAAGAAAAGATCTGCAAATATTCAGTTTGGTACAGACAAAGAATTAGAGAATATTATTACATTTTTAGAGGATAGATTAGAAAATAGAAGCGAGTTTCAATTTTCTGTTGAAAAAACTCCAATGTTACTCACAAATGTCTTGGGATTAGCTGACGGATCAGGAAGAAGAGTAAAAAGAAATAGAAATGCAATAAGAGTAGCTTTTATTTATCAGAGACAAGACTCATTCCAAGCTCAAATAGATTATCGAGGTAAAGCTTTTACTGTAATAGTTGGTGACTCAATTCCAAATATTGGAGAAATAACATTGATTGATGGTTCACAAGTTAAAATTAAATCAAATGGAAATGTTAAGTCTTACCCTGCACCAGGTTATGAAGCTAGTTAATGAAAAATATTTTGAATTTATTTTAAGGAAATTAAAATTATGATTTTTAAAAAGATTTTTGTCAACCTTCTGATTATAGGTACGATGAATTTTGTTCTATTTTCACAAAATTTAAAAGAAGAAGAGGATAATACCTTAATAACTATTCATGCAGAGGATGCTTTTTTACCAAGTATTCTTGCAATTTTAGCTAAGGAAAGTGGTTATAATATTGTAACTGATCCAAATGTAAATAAGCAAGATAAAGTTTCAATTCACCTTGATGAAGTTCCGATTGAACAGGCAATCAATTTAGTAGTACGTGCAGTTGGATTAAGTTATGAGGTAGTTGGTAACTCATTCTTAGTAGCAGACCCAAAAAAGCTGAAGGAGGAAGTAGGAGTCACTACCTATGTAGTCACTCTGAAATATGCTGCTGCAGAAGATGTTAAAAATCTTTTACAAGATATTTCAGACCAAGTTCAGGTGGATGTACCAGGTAATAAGCTTTTAGTGCATGCTTCCCCAAAAAAAATTGCTGAAATTATCCAAGTCGTAGAACAGGTTGATGTACCAGCAATTCAAATAATGCTCGAAACAAGACTTATTGAAGTCGCAGCAGATATTGAAGATAAGATTGGTTTAGATTGGTCTAAAATATCATCTTATTCGACAATCTTAGCTGAAAATGGTGTTCCTATAACTGATGGAGGAGGTTCTGTAATTCCAGATGATCAAACGATAGGTAGTCTTCCAGCGACCATGCCATTCAATAGGCTAAGCGAGCTTACAAAAAAAGATAAAACTGGAATCCTTCCAAAGTATTTTAGTAGGCAATTGACAGCCTTCGACTTAACCTTGGACATGTTGCTCAGAAATAATAAGGCAGAAGTATTAGCAGATTCTAGGCTGACTACTATTAATGGTAGGGAAGCAAGCATCAAACTTGTTGATATAGTGCCTTATATATTAAGCTCTGGAGGTGTTGGAGGTCAAGTCCAGGTTCAAAAAGAGGAAGTAGGTATTAAGCTTAATATCGCACCTACTGTAAATACAGATGGATATATTACTGTTAAGGTTGAGCCAGAAGTTTCAACAATTTTTGAGTTTATAGGGCCAGATGCAAATATTCCAAGAGTTAAAAGCAGGACTTCATCAACAACAATTCGTGTAAAAGATGGTGAATCTATTGTTATTGGAGGTTTATTAAGCAATGACAAAAAGCAAACCACCTATAAATTACCTTTTTTTCATAAGCTTCCTTGGGTGGGTGAAAAGTTTTTTACATCTAAGAGTGTAATTGAAAGGAAAACAGATTTAATAATTCAAATCACACCCAAAATAGTAATTGATGAGTATTCAGGTATAACTAAATCTGATGAGATGATAAAGTATGAAGAATATGTCACCAAAGGCTCCTCGATTAAGATGCATGAAGAGCCTGAAAAAGTGAAAATTGAAAAAAGTGAGGAAAATTAACATGAAAAACATAAAATTGACTTTATTTCTTTTTGTATTGATTTTTTCTATCATGAATTGGTCGTGCGATGATCGGTTGCCATCTAGCTCAGAAGAAGCAACTGTTACTGAGTCTGGATCGCTAGAACTTTCGTATGTATATGTGCATGGATCTAATGATAACCCTAGCATAGTTGGGGAAGTTATATCTGAGGCTCAAACATCGATTATTGTTATGGCACGATTTCTAAATACTGATGGTGAAGGTGTAAACGATAGAGTCCTCTCTTTTCAAGAAGAAGGTGTAGAGGGTGATTGGGATATTACCAGTAAAACGTACACAACAAAGTATGAATCAAACTTCAAAAGATTTGGTTATCCTGAACTAAGTGGGAATGGATATGCTTATGCAAGATTTACTCCTGAGAATGGGCAAGAAAAGATAGAAACATCTTCTAGTTCTGGCGCTATAATTAAAGTTGCACTCCTAGATACAAAGGGTGAAACTACTGATATAATTGATAATATAGAGTTTTCTGTATACAATGAAAATACCCAGGTTTGGCCATATACGATGAATATTACCTCAAATGCACAGGTAGATCTTGGAGCTCAAACACCGTTTATCGTGCTTCTAGAAAATGCATACGGAGAAGAACTTAATGGAGTAAAAATTAATATAGATTCAGAAAATGGTTTTGTGGAGTGCGCTGACTCATGCATTACAGATGCAACTGGAAGAGTGAGCACAACATTTGAATCTTATAGTTTTAGTGAGAATATCGGTCTTGGATCAGTAATTACTTCTTATTATCATCCAGCTATTGCTGATAGTGTAAGCGAACCTAAGCAAATTATTATAGGAACTGAGACTGCTGTAGGATCTTGTTCTTATATAGAACTCCCTTCATCAAACCCGAGTTCTATCGTTGTAAAAGATGGAGGTGGAATAGAATCAACTGATATTAAAGCAGAGGTTTACGATAATAATGGAAATTTACTAGATACTCCTATTTTAGTTAACTTTCGATTAGAGCCTGTTATGGCAGGATCTTATTTAAATACTCCAGGAATGACGGAAGTTCTTGTAGAAACTGTTAACGGAGTTGCAACTGTATCCCTAAATAGTGGAACAGAGCCAGGGCCTGTTAGAATAATTGCTACCACAAATACTACTGAAACAACGGTCTGTGATACACTAAATGATGACCTAGAAAGTATCAATGTTCCCGTAATTATTTCATCTGGTGCACCATATTATATAGAGGCTGAATATGATCCAAATAGTACAGAAGCAATTGGAGGTGGATTTTATCAGACAGAATGTGCTGCTATAGTGTATGATAAATGGTATAACCCAGTTGAGGATTCAACTTATGTATACTGGAACATCTCTCCATTGCCTCCTGCAGAAGGAATAGATGCATTTGTAGAAGGTGTTAGTTTTACAAATAACACAGGTGTTTTAAGTGGAACGTCTACATCAGGGGTAGCAAGATCAAATATTGTTTACTCAACGGATGCAATTGGTGCAATCGGTCAGGTAAGAGCACTTACATTTGGTGCGGATGGTGATTCCGTTGTATCATTTGTTAATGAAGGTGAAGGAGATGCCACTTTATTTTTTCTACCAGGTCAGGTTTCTTTGTTATCCAATTCTACATATTACGATTTTAGTTTAAATCCTAATCCAGCCTTGATTCAAGTTAGTGCGCTAGTGATAGATTTTTATGGAAATCCTGTTGTTGGTGCTCCAGTTTCTTTTAGTGGTACAGGTGTGAATAATTTCTATGAGATTGGATATGAGGCTTATGAAGACTTCGGAATAGATACTACAGATGCAACAGAAGATCAGGGAGAAGGGGACCTATGTTTCACATGGCGTGATTATGGAAAGGACGATGACCCTAGTACTGTAGATGAAGGTTCAAATAATGATGATCATGATTCCTTTTTAGATTCACTTGGAGTATTAGAGAACTCTGAGGTTTCTGAAAATTTTGATGATTTTGGCTTAGATGGAATACCTGGTACATTTGACGAAGGTGAGGGTGATGGAAAATGGAATGGTTATTCTATGATAGGATGTGAGCCTGTTGTGAAAACCGATTCAGATGGTTACGCCAGGATTATGGTTGAATTTGATCAAGCTATATGTACTTTAGCGAATATTGATGATACAACAGATCCAAGTACATGCTCTTATGATGACTTTACTGCTTCTCTTTCTGCAACATTATTAATTCCAGAAATTACCTCAAGTGATCCTTTAGATATACTACTTGTTAGATCACCAGCTCCGTGTGAGTGAAATTAGTTAAATAAATAATTGGATAAATAATATGAATTCAAATTTTAATCCTCAATTTTCTAAATTAGGTGAAATCCTAGTGAATAATGGTAAAGCCACAGAAAGTAATATAAATGAAGCTCTCGTTCAACAAAAAACAACTAGTGATAAGATAGGTGTGACTTTAATTGAGATGGGTTTTATTGAGGAAGACGACTTTACAAATGCATATAGCCAACAACTAGGATACAGAAAAGCAGATAATTTTATTTTATTAGAAGCCGATTCAAGCGTTGCTGCATTAATCCCAGAAGATTTTGCTAGAGAAAATAGAGTATTAGGAATTAGTAAAAATGAATCGACAATAGTTATTGCAATGGAAGATCCAGAAGACGTAGTTGCAATTGACTCAATAAAAAGGTTAACTAATTTAAATCCTGATATATTAGTCTCAGGACCAACTCTTTTGGAAAAATCATTAGATAAGGTTTATGGCGAAATTCAAAAAACTGCGGAAGTGGCCGAAACTATAGATAGTATTACTGTTGTATCTGGAGAAGAAGGGTCTGAAGAAGTAGTAGATCTATCTCCAGATAAAGCATCTGAGGAAGATGCTCCTATAGTCAAGCTTGTTAATTTGATTTTCATTGAATCAATAAAAGAAAGAGCTACTGATATTCATATTGAGCCTATGGAAAAACAAGTTTATGTAAGAATTAGAATAGATGGTGTCCTCCAGACAATAATGACACCTCCTGTATCTTCCTTAAGTGGTTTGGTTACAAGAATTAAAATATTATCAAATCTGAATATTGCTGAAAAACGATTACC
>CBFIBM010000014.1:0-42514 GCA_965660855.1 uncultured bacterium
TTTAATAAATGATAAAGGTTATTCAGTTAATTGTTATCAGAATATCGCCCTCGTAGTTCAATGGATAGAATAGGTCCCTCCTAAGGATTAGATGTAGGTTCGACTCCTGCCGAGGGCACGATAAAAATAAAACGCTCATAACGATCTAGAAAAGAGCTAAAATATGCTCTTTTTTTATTTAGTATATGTGGCAATCAAGGTGTTTTGAAGGGGGGGGTGGTTTATACGTTTGACACACTTTTGACACACAAAAATCGTGACACACATGGTTCATCTAATACCTTGTGTGTTTTTCTCTACTTAAAAAGTATAATGTTTTATATCTTATTTATAACTTTCATATTATATGGTAGTTATCATCTTGTTGATAATTTGTAATATATTAATTGTTTTTTCTTGCAAAACACCATACAACAGCTGGAAAATTTTCTTCATTTCTCAATGAATGCAATAATGGATTATATTTTACCCATTTTTTAAAATTTGCTTTAACAGCGCTTTTATTTCCCCACTGACCAACTTTAATGTTTCTTTTTTTAAAACCGACTTCTTCAAGTAATAAGCTTAAACCTAGCGCTGCCCATCTAGTACAATCTAATGGAGCGGGATGAATTTTAATTAAAAAAGGAGTCACTACAATTAAACGACCACCTGCATTTAACAAATTAAAGAGATTTACTAAAGAACTGTATGGATTAGAGACATGTTCTAAAACATGTTCTAAAATTATTAAATCATATTTTTCTGAATGTTCTCGATCTTTTTCAATGTCAAATTCTTGATATGATAGGCTAGTATATTTTTTTGAAAGAAATTTTGTCCTCCAATTTTCTCCCGAAATTTCTAGTATTGTTGATATTTCATGATTTATCTCATCTAGATATTTGATGATTTTTTCATCAGGAACAACTCTGACCAAATGCTTTCTCATTCTCGAAAAAGTTTTTTCAGAAATAAAATTATTTTTCACCAAAATATTTTTTAAAAATTTTCTCACTTAACTTTTTTTATCGATTTAATGTAATCTTTCACAGAATTATATATTATAATTTTATAATTAAATAACTTAACCAATTTTATTAAGATTTTATATCTAAAATAATAGTAGATCTAAAAATATATCTGTATTTACCAGATCTATGCGATATTGAAGGTTTAGGTAAATATTTGCCTTAAATATTATAATGCTGGTTGGAAAGGGTCGATTGATAAGTGGATGGTCTTATAGGATATCTATTCATAAAAAGTTACATCTAGTACCTGATTTTGAAACACAAAGGTTCATCTAGTCCCCAAGGGAATTATGAGCAAATATTTTAAACACACTTTTGACACACAAGATTTTTAAAATACATAGTTCATCTACTCATACTCTTATTTTTGTGTGTTTTTTTTATTAAGTATTTTTTAATTTCAAAAAAGATGCAAAAGATATCACCAAAGCCTAAGTATTTGTGGGAAGTAAATAAGGCTCTTATTAACCTACTTCAAAGAGAATCTAAATTATTTCATAGTCCTATTCATGGATTTAAGCATTGGAGGACTGTTGAGAAAAATGGGCTTTATTTAGCTAAGTTTAATAATGGCGATCCTCAAGTTATATCTCATTTTGCATATTTTCATGATTGTATGCGTATTAATGAATATAGAGATGATGGACATGGAATGAGAGGTGGAGATTACGCTATGGAACATAAACATCTTCTCAATTTAAATGATGCTCAATTAGAAATTTTACATGAAGCATGCGCAGAGCATACAGGTGGAAGAACACCTTCAAATAGAACAATTGCATGTTGCTGGGATGCTGATAGATTAGACATTAGGAGAGTAGGCTTAAAAGCTGATATACAGTGGTTTAATACCGATGAAGCAAAGTCTATTGTCTCTAGTAATAATTTTAACCATATAGATAATTTATAATTCTTAAAAAAAAATAACTTAAGTTAATAAATAGTTATTTTAAAAAATTTTATTGGCTATAAATCACGTAATTATAACAAATTTACAGTGTTATTAGTATATTTTTTAATCAAAACGTTTAAACCGCTCATTTCCATTCATTCATTTTTCTGTATCAGGACATATAATTTTAAATTTGCAAAACAAAAGATCCTCTTTATGGAATAATTTATTGGTTAGTCCTGCCAGTATGTAGTGCTCCTTGGTTATGTACTACACTATTCATGGATATTAATTAAATTTGATATCCATGAATAAATATTCTTTCTGTATATTAATTTTTTTTCTATTTATCTCTTTTTCAATGAGTCAAACCAGATTTTTAGATCCAATCTTTGATGAAGTTGTGAAAACGGAAGACGTTATTTATGGGAATGCACCAGATCTTCCTTTTATTTTTTTATTTGAATGGAACACGGTTAATATAGATTTAACAATGGATATTTATGAACCTTTAGGAGACGATTTAGATCAAAGGCCAGTTATTATATTTATACACCCAGGTGCATTTTTTACTGGCAATAACGAAGTAGATGACATGGTTGAGTTATCGAACCAATCGTCTAAAAGAGGATTTTTAGCTGTAAGTCTATCTTATAGATTAGGGTTAAATGTACTAAGTGAGTATAGTGGTGAAAGAGCTGTCTTCAGAGGGGTACAAGATCTAAGTGCTGCTATTAGATACCTAAGGGAATATCATGATGAATATAATATAAACCCGGATAGGATTTTTGTTTGGGGGTCAAGCGCTGGATCTTTTGTTGCACTCCATTTAAATTTTATGCAAGAAAGTGAAAGACCTGAATCTACTTATGGTGGTTTTGGAGATCCGGATCTAGGCTGTATAGATTGTGAGGGAAATAGTTTTGAACAAGAGTCTAATGTTAACGCTGTAATTAGTTGTTGGGGAGCAATTGGTGATCTTAATTGGATAAACGAATCCGATAATACTCCCATTATTATGTTTCATGGCACTGAGGATGGAGTTGTTCCTTTTGACGGAGGCTACCCATTCACATTAAATCTTTTTTTACCCTATGTCTACGGTTCTAACCCTCTATCCAATCGCCTAAATGAATTAGGGATTGAAAATACATTGATTTTTGAAAATAACGAAGGTCATGAATATTGGGGAACATCTAATGGAACATGGGTTGATGGACCAAATAATTTTTTTGATTCAATAAAAGAGGATTCTTATTCATTTTTATTTAGCGTTATATATCCATATTCTATTGGTGATATAAATAATGATGGCCAAATAACTAATTTAGATTATTTAGCTTTGATTCCTATTATTTTCAATCAAATCCCATCTGAAGACACATATTATTATTCAGACTTAAACTATGATGGTACAATTAATATTTTTGATTTAATTATTTTATTAGATCAATTTTAAAAATGAATCAAGAACTGAAAACCTAATTTTTTTCTATCTGCGATTCTCTTTTTGCTTGCGGCTTAACTTTTTTAATCAGGTCTTCAGATAGCGCGTGTTGTAATTTCATCCAAAATCCAGGATTATCTTTTTGAAGGTTTTTTAATCTTTCACTTCTCCATGAAATAAAAATAACCTCACCATCAGCAAGAACATCTGCAGATGCAGGTTCACCAGTTAAAAAACTTATTTCTGCAATGAAAGATCCTCTCCCTAAGGTTGCTATCGCTTTACCGTTTACCTCAACATTCGAATTTCCAGATAAAACAAGTAATAGATTATCTTGCTTTTCTCCAGAATGTATAAAATAATCATCTGTAACCGATTTTATATTTCCCATATTCCAAAAATAAAGAAACTCGCTTGTAGTTAAACTTCTAAAAATATCTTCATAAAGATCTCTAATTTCATCCGGTATGAGCTTCGGACGCCTATCCAAAATAATTTTTATAATATTGTATGAGTTTATTAAGACAAAAACTGCTGTCCAAAAAGCGGCATAACTGTTATTTGCATAAAAGTAATGGTAAGAAAAAAGAGTTATTTGAGCTAAAGTAAGTGTAGAACGTAACCATAAAACCTCTCTTATAGCCAAAGCGATAAAGGTGAGTAAATATCCTAGATTTAAGACAATGATAGATTCAGACATTTTTATATAAAATATTAAGAGTGATAAATAATTTGGTTAAAAAATGGTCGGTAAATTATTATTTTTTAAAATATGGTACAAATAAAGAATCCCTGAATTATTTATGATGTTAATTGATGTGTAAATTAAATACTTAATTTTTTAGAATTAAAATAAATGCTTATAAAAAGTCTCATATCTGGAAATTGTCCTAGCTGTAACCAAGACAAGATTCACATAAAATGGTCAAAAATAAAAAAGCAATGTTCATTTTGTAACTACCGTTTTCAAGAAAATAATGGAGATAACTGGTTTTTTCTTCTTGTTATAGATAGAGCGCTGTTTATTTTTCCAATCATAGTAGGCTATTATTTTAACCTTTCACCTTATTTTTTAATTTCAATATCAGTTATTTTATTAATATTATTTTTGATATTAACACCTTTTAGAGTTAACCTTTCTATTTTTGCACGTTTTTATCTAGAAAAAAAGATAAACATAAACCAATGAGTTAACTTGTTGTATGAAAATACTTTTAAATATTTTTTTATGGTGGATAATATTATTTAATTTACTTTTTTCTCAAGATTTAGTTGTTTTAAACTACGGAAGTAACAATACCTTAGATATTGCAACATGGAATATAGAATGGTTTCCTAAAAATAATCAGATAACCATAGATAAAGTATCAGAAATCATTGACCAATTAAACTTAGATATAATCGCTATTCAAGAAGTTGATGGTATCGAAGAATTTGACCAGATGATAAGCTCTTTACCAAGATTTAGCGGTTATTATGAATCAGCCTGGTTTGCAGGATTAGCATTTATATATAATAATCTTACTATATCTGTTAATAATATATACGAAATTTATAACACATCTCCTTACTGGAGTCCTTTTCCGAGATCACCGATGGTTTTAGATATAAACTATGGAGGGGAAAATTATATTATAATAAATAATCATTTTAAATGTTGTGGAGATGGTATTTTGGATTTTAGTGATAATTCTGATGAAGAAAATAGAAGATACATTGCCATGAATTTATTAAAAGATTATATCGATAATAATTTTAGCGAATCCAAAGTCATAGTCCTCGGAGATTTAAATGATGATATTGCAGAGATTTCTGAAAATAATGTATTTCAAAATGTGTTAAATGATTCATTGAATTTCAAGTTTGCAGACTATCATATCGCATCTGGTGATTTTAATAATTGGTCTTTTCCAAACTGGCCATCTCATCTTGATCACATTTTAATCACTAATGAATTATTTGATAAAGTAGTTCCTCACTATACATCAACGTTAAAAATAGATACCTACCTACCTGGTGGCTGGAATGAATATGATCAAGATATATCAGATCATAGACCTGTAGCCATTAAAATCATACCGCAGATAAATGTTAATTATGATGTTAATAATGATAGTGAAAATAATCTCTCAGATATAAACTCATTAATTTTGCTTATCTGTGCAGGTATTTATCAAATTGAATATGATTATAACTATGATTCCAATGTAAACCTTATTGATATTTTAAAATTAAATGATTATTTAAATAATTAAACCATCCTAATAGTTACTGATAAAGGTTTTAGAAATATTCTAAACTATACAATTGTTTGTAGTATTTCGATACAGTCGTATCAATCTGATACTAAAAAAACTAAATAAAAAAAATTTCTAAAACATATATTATTTGACGAGAAATAGTAAATATATACTTTTATGATTTTATTATACAGCCTTTGGCATAATTTTTGTAACTATGGTTTACACTTTGAAAATAATAATAAAAAGGAGTTGTAAAATGAATAAAAATAATAAAGGTTTCACCTTAATTGAACTTATTATAGTTACTGTAATATTAGGAATTATGTCTGCTATTGCAGTTCCAAGGTTTATGGGAACAGTGAACAGATCTGAGGCCGCTGCTGAAGATGCTGTTCTTGATGCTCTACGATTAAATGTAGAATCTTATGCTATGGAACAATTTGTTGATACTGGACGAAAATCATATCCTTCAAACCCATTTGATGGTGCGGATGTAGATGGATATGTTGGGGAAGATCAAGATATTTCATCAGGTGAATGGACATTTATATCATGGAATGGTCACGGTTATATAAAACATGTACGAAATGATGATTCACAATGGAAGTGGTATTATTCCAGTAGTGATGAATCTAATGAGCAGGCAGATGATAGAGGATATTTCGGGGATCGTTTGCAAGATGGAAGGGTTAATGGCGATACAGAAGATCTCTAAAAATATTTAAGAAAAATATTTTACAAAGGCTCCAAAGTTAAAATTTGGAGCCAGCTCCTATTTTTTACTAAAGAATAGAAGAATCAAAAAATATTCATCTCAATAAATGGATACTTTTTATTTGATTTAGTAATTTTTAACATGTTAAAGCTTCATCATTTATTTAAAAATTATTCAAATGTAGATATAGGTTTATTAATTATCAGAATAGTCTTTGGTTTTTTTATGGTCTACAACCATGGTTATGGAAAAATTCTAGGCGGACCTGAAAGATGGGAGCGATTAGGTAATGCTCTTACTAGCATTATAGGATTTGAATCTCTTCAACTATTTTTTGGATTGATGGCATCTTTATCAGAATCAGTATTTTCAATTTTTATAATATTTGGTCTTTTAACCCGAATTTCTGCTTCTTTTTTAGGATTTACAATGACTATAGCAACTTTAAAACATCTCATGAAATATGAATTGCCTGAGATGGCAATAATTTATTTAACCTTTTCTTTTTTAATTTTTATTTCAGGACCAGGTAAGTATAGTATTGATAATCTAATTTTAAAGAAATTTAAAGAATGATTAAAAATTGATTAATAATATAAAATTATTTACATATTTTTTTCTCTTTTTATCAGTAATTCTATCAGAAATACCACCTGGTTATTATAATTCTGCAAATGGATTATCTGGGAGTTCACTTCAAAGCGCATTGCATGAAATAATTAATAATCATACTAAATATCCTTATACAAGTAGTAATACTGATGTTTGGGATATTTTAAAAAATGTTGACGAAGATCCAAGTAATTCTTCAAATGTAATTTTATTGTATACCGGTCGGTCTCAAGCAAAATCAGAAAATAGTGGCGAGAGTAGTACTGCTGGAAATAATAGATGGAATAGAGAACATGTATGGTCAAAGTCTCATGGTTTTCCCAACGAAAGTGATACGGCCTACACTGATATTCACCATCTACGTCCAGCTGATGAATCTGTAAATAGTTCCAGAGGAAATAAAGACTTTGATAATGGTGGGACAGCACATAGTGAAGCAACTGATTGTAATTATGATTCTGATAGCTGGGAACCAAGGGATGCAGTAAAAGGAGATGTTGCAAGAATGATGTTTTACATGGAAGTAAGGTATGATCCAGGCGTCCACACTGATGGAACCAATTACGATCTTGAATTAGTGGATAATACAGGTACATCGGGCGCTACTTTTGGAAAATTGTCAACTCTTATAACTTGGCATACTAATGATCCGGTTGATGATACAGAAAGAACACGGAACGATGAGGTCTATTCCTACCAAGGAAATAGAAATCCATTTGTTGATTATCCAGAATTCGTATCTTCGATTTGGGGGAACGGACCTCTTTCTCCTTCAAATTTAGCAACAACATCCATATCTGAAAATTCTCTCTCCCTGTCTTGGGTAGATAATGCTACTAATGAGACCTCCTATAAAGTATTTAAAGATGAGGTGTTACTCGAAACTTTAAATTCAAATAGTACATCAATAGCCATAAACAGCTTAACAAAAAATACTAAATATAAATTCTGGGTTAAGTCTAATAATAGTGATGGGGAGTCATTCCCTGCTGAAATATATACAACTACAAAAGGTGTTTATATCTCAGAGGTATCTGAAGGAACATCTTATACCACTGAATTTATTGAACTTTACAATAACCATTCCTCAAGTACTAACTTGACTGGATATAAGTTAATAATGGTAGATGCAAGCGATAACTCTAGCGAAAATGTCTTTGATATTGGTACAGATGGTGATGGGGGAGATGTCTCTATTCCAGGAAAAGGTTTTTTAGTTATTAGCCGTGGTGCTAATGAATCTACTTTTATTAGTGGCTTTTCTTCATTTCCTTCGACCGCTTCATTTTATGATGGTAATACAGGTCTTTATTTTGGTACGGGAACCGCAAGAAAATGGAGAATTAGAGCCAATGATGGAATCGCAAATACAGATGATGGAACCTTAATTGATGAAACTACAGCTGCAGCCGCGGGCAGCGGGAATCGTACAATACAAAATCCAATTGCTACTTTTACAACTACATCTTCATCATCTGGATCAAATTCTACCCCAGGTCAATTAGATATTGGGCAACGGTTACAATCGTTAACTCTATCAGGTAATTCTGGTTTCAGGATGCTCAGTTCTCCAGTATCCGGTACAATATTCAATGATCTTTTAAGTGAATCATGGACCCAAGGTATCGCAGGTTCAGACGCTGGAACAGATGGAACTGCAAATATTTGGATTTTGAATCAGGCATCTCAATCTTGGACAGAATTAAGTAATATGTCATCTAGTAATTTAAGTGCAGGGCAAGGATTTTTATTTTATGTTTATGATGATATAGATTTTGATGGAGATTCGGACTTACCCATCACATTATATGTAGATGGAACTTCAACAACAGGTAATGTAACCGTTAGTAGCATTGATAATGGAGA
Source organism: uncultured bacterium (assembly GCA_965660855.1). Taxonomy (GTDB): domain Bacteria; phylum Fidelibacterota; class Marinisomatia; order Marinisomatales; family UBA1611; genus JAOLAV01. The sequence continues at coordinate 8,789 of CBFIBM010000014.1, forward strand.
TTATTATCTTGCGGGTAACCCTTATACACAATCTATTGATTGGGACCTAGTGAGTAAAACTAACATGTCATCTGTGGTTTCTGTTTGGGATGATGCTTCCAGTTCTTGGAAAAGCTGGAACGGTTCTACTGGAGATTTAACTAATGGACTGATTGCTCCTTATCAAGGATTTTGGATTCAAGCAAATGGTGGAGTAGGTTCTATTACAATTCAAGATTCTGATATTTCTCAAACGGAAACTACATTTTTTGGAAGGACATTGGAGCATGATTCATTAATGAATATATCATTTGAGGTCAATTATGCAGGACAAGCATCTTTTACTTATTTTTCGTTTCAAGAAAATGGGTCTCAATATATTGATAAAGGGGATTCTAGAAAAATACTACCACTACAAGCTACTCCTAGAGTAGAAATTATGACCTACTCTGAAGAAAATCCTTTGAAAATAAATAATCTTCCTTATCCATTTGATGATTCAATTATTATTCCGATGGATATAATGATTTTTGATGTAGAAGAGAATAATTTTATATCCCAGGCTGGTGAAGTTAGTTTTAAATGGTATATAGACGATCTTATCTCGACAGTAGAAATCGATTTACTTGATACTTACACAGGTGAAAGAATTAATTTAAATTCAATTGGCTCAACTGGTGCATTCAATTTTGAAATATTTGAGTCAGGAAGTTTTTCATATCAAAGTAATACGATAAATTCTCAATATCCTATGTCAGATGACTCTAGATTCCAAATTATTCTAGATAATAACAATATCAATATTGAAAAAGAACCCCACCTTCCTCAAAGATTTTCAGTTAAAAGAATATATCCAAATCCATTTAATCCATCTATTAAGGTTGAGGTTAAAGGAGAAAATTCTTCAGAAATAATACTAACTATTTTTAATTTGAATGGAACCTCTATTGAGACAATAAACGTGAACCTTACTAAAAGTGGTGTGAATGAGATTGTATGGACACCAAAACAAATAGCTTCAGGTATTTATATTTTAAAAATTGTTTCAAAAAATCATTCTTTTAGTCAAAAGGTAACTTTTATAAAATAATCATTCTATTTTTTATTATTTTTTATTTTTTTTCTTTTATATTATATCCATTAAAAACAGAGAATTATAATGAAAATATCAAAAATATTTTTATGTACATTTTTTATTAATTGTCTCTTCTCAGATATAATTATCACCGAAATTGGTGATCCTGATGACGGTGTGCATAATCGCTTTATTGAGATCTATAACAGCGGAAACACTAGTGTCTCATTAGCAGACTATTATATTATTAGGTGGACTAATGGAAATGCAGGTGCGACCTCAAATATCAATTTAAGTAGTTATACAATAGGAGCGAAATCATTTCTTATCTTTGCACCGGATGCCGAAAATTTTGAGTTTACTGTAGGGGGAAATGCTACCTTAATAGATGCATCAGGAGGAGGACCTGCCGATTCAAATGGAGATGATAATATGGCCATTGTAAAAGAGGCATCTGGTCAAACATTTGCTCATGGGAATTCAGTTACCTACGACATAGTCGACGTTTTTGGAAACCCTGGTACTGATGGTTCAGGTAACTGGCATGAATTCGAAGATGGTAGAGCTGAAAGAGTATCAACCCAAACTACAGCAATTTCAAGCTCTACAAGTAATGCTTGGAATTGCTGGAGCGATTCAGAAGTGTTTTTAGCTGGTGTAGATCAAAATACAGGTAGTAATCCAATCAATGGCGAGCCTGCAGGTAGAACAGCTTATACATCGAATGGTTTTGACCCTGGAGCTTGGGATGGCCACAAAGCTGTTACCATCTCTGGTAACGCAGGCTTCAGAATGCTATCTACCCCGGTATCGAATGGAACATACACCGATATACTTAGTGAACTCTGGACCCAAGGAATGACGGGAAGTGATGCCGCTGAGGCCAGTGGAGATAATGTTTGGGTATGGACCGTTGGCTCTGGTGGAGCAGGTTCCTGGTCTGTGGTAAGTAACTTAGGTAATACTATGACTGCAGGTGAAGGTATCCTCGTCTATGCCTTTGCAGATAATAATAATGATGGTACGGATGATCTTCCTGTAGCGTTATCAGTTAGCGGTACAGAAAGCAGTGGGGATGTTAGATATCCAGCGCTTGGCACTATCGATGATACTCGATTTGGCTTTGCGGGGAACCCTTATTATCAGACCATTGATTGGGATGATGTAGCCAAGACCAATGTTAGTGCAACTATACAAGTTTATGATAATGCAAAAAGTGGGGGAGCAGGATATATCAGTTGGAACGGCTCAAGTGGAAGTTTGACTAATGGTCTTATCGCACCTTTTCAAGGTTTCGTTGTGGAGGGAAGTGGTGGTGCTGGGTACATCACCATTCAAGAAGCAGATAAAAATAATTCTACAGGAACATTTTACAGAATGTTAGAAGAAGTAAATGAGGGCAGTAGTTATCTGGAGTTTTCCAATACAGAAGGCGGATACAGCAAGAGCTGGTTTTCGTTCCGACAAGACGGAGAGGTAGGACCAGATGATCGAGATGCAAAAAAATTAATGCCTCTTATGGCCAGTAGTCGTTTGGTATCTTTAACTCATAATGGGGAGAACTCATTAGATATTAATAATGTCCCATTCGATCATGAGGAAACGATATCCATTCCACTGGATGTAATGTCTCTGAGTTTAGAAGATAACGACTATGTTACAGGTACCTCAGAGGTATCCATGAGCTGGAGCCTGGATAACCTTCCAGATCATATTAATCTTACCTTGGTAGACAATCTTACCGGTGAGATGGTCTACCTAAACAATCAGATGAGTCACAGTTTTACCACAGAGCCTAAGGGAAGCTTTAGTGCTACATATGAAGATGCAGTATCCATCTATCCTATGATTGGAGATGCTCGCTTTACTTTAAATATAACCTATAGTGCTCTTAAAAATGATCCGATAAAGGTCACACCTAGTGAATATGCACTGAGCCCTGTTTATCCTAATCCATTTAACCCCAGTGCTACGGTACGTTTTGATATCCCAGAAGTTAGTAGAGTAGAGCTACAGGTGTTTGATTTGAAAGGAGCCCTGGTAGAGACCTTACTGAATAAATTAATGGTTTCAGGTAAGCATACTTATACGTGGCATCCACAAGCATTACCTACAGGAACATATTTTTTAAAATTAATGACTAATAACCAAACCTTTACTAAGAAGGTGACCTATGTTAAATAGACCCAATTTTATGCAAAACAACTTAAGAAAAATATTTATTCTCATTGCAATCACAAGTAATTATATACTTGCTCAAGGTATTACTATGCCAGATACGCCTTCTCAAGCTCCTATTGGAGGGCTTGGCTGGTTAGCCGTTCTTGGTGGTGCAATGGCTTATAAAAAACTAAGGAATAAAAAATAAGAGGTGTATCTCCTTTAGCAAGGTTTTTACTTACCTCGCTATTCATATTTGTTTTATGGCAATTGGCTTATGATCTTTATTTCTTACCTGATGGAAGATTGGATACGTTTCTAAGTCTCGCAGGCGTATCGCTGGGTGCGAGTTTTCTTAAGTTTTTTGGATTCCTCATTACAACAGATAACAGAATAATTTCTATAGTTGGATCCAAAGCAGTAGAAATAAATAATGGCTGTAATGGATTGCAACTTTTTGGCTTATTCTCTGGATTTATTGTTGCATATCCTATATCATTAAAACTCAAAACTTTTCTTTTATTTTTTGGGTCACTCTTATTATTTATTTCAAATTCTTTACGCATTGCGTTTTTTGCATATTTCAATTCTATCTACCCAGAATATTGGAATATCATTCACGATAGTAGTTCCTATATATTCTTTTACCCAATAGTTTTATTATTCTGGTACCTAACTATTTCACTCAATAAAGAAGAAATTAAATTATTCAAATCTTAAGATACATCTTCAGGCTTTTTATCTTTGTAATACTATATTTTGGTTTAATAAGACCTATACAAAGTATATTTTTAACTGATGTTATTTTACCTTATTTACATCAGTTTGATCATTTAAAAACAGAATTTATCATCACTTCTCAACATGATGATTTGATCGTTGATTCATTAAATGAAAACTTTAATGAAACTCAATCAAGTCTTCCATTTAGTGCATATTATTTTTTAATAGTCATTACTTTTTTTAATACCAATTTCCGTGCTTTTTTAAATTACATACACTTATATAATATATTACTTATTATGATTTCTCCATTCCTTATTATTCTACTATTAAATGGTAACTATTGGATTGCTCCAATAATAAATGCACATGAGGTTGCATATAAAGGTATATTTCTATGTATTGGAATGTTAATGTTTTCAAAAAAATTAAAATATTCAAAAGAATAGTAAAAAACATTATTATTCTAAATAATAAATGTTTTAATTATCATTGAAATAGTAATTATAAATACTCAACTTTCGATATGATATTTATTCTAAGATCATTTATTACTTACAGTATAATTTTGACTTCTTTATTTACTGTTCTTCATGTTGATGAGCATGACCATGAAAAGCACGAAGGATATAGCTTTTGCGATATTGAATGTAGCGAAAAGGATCACCAATATAATAATCATCAGTGTGAAATATGTATAAATAATAACAGCAATATTATTTTAACTAGTTCGAGCTCTAAAGTATCTTATAAATATTATTCTTCTATTTTATCAAAGTTTGAATTTCAAAAAACAACATTTTTAAGTTCTAACCTTCTCTCAAGACCACCACCTGTACTCCTTTAGTATTTACATTACCTTTCATACGTTATGAAAGGTAAATAATTTAAATTTAATAGGAGTTATATTATGCAGGAAAATTACGTGCGTTTCATAAAAACGCTCAGTTTTATATTAGTTACTATTTCATTATTATTTACTACCGGCTGTGAAGATGATGATCACAATCATGATCACGATGAGGACCACACAGGTGCTGATGGTTTTATACTTGAAGATGCCAGCGGGAGTGTGGTCTACAGAGAATTCGAAGGTGCTGTTACTGGCGGTGTTACTCTGGGCGTAGGAGATACACTCGAGCTATCAGTACATTTTCTAGATCACGAAGGAAATGAAATCGAACATGAAGAAGAAGATCACGATGAACACGATCATGATGAAGAGGATCACGATGAAGAAGGTGATGGTATAAAAGTGACTGGTGCAGATGCGAGTATTGCAATCGTTGAAGTTGAATCTCATGAAGATGAAGAAGATGGAGATCACGATGAGGAGGATGAACATGGTAATGCATTACATATCATAGGAGTAAGCACTGGATCTACAACTTTCCAACTCCAGCTAATGCATGATGGACACGCTGATTACACGTCTACAAATAACGTCAGCGTCACAGTTCAGTAACATTAAAAAATAAGCGCTTCCTAGTATTTCTAGGGAGCGTTTATTGCTATAACTGAATAATTATAAAAATGAAGTTTAACCTAATTGAAAATCCTCATATTAAAACTTTTTTATTACATATAAATATAAAAGTTTTTTTGTGCTTATGTTGTGGTCTGTTATGGTCTCAGCAAGCATCAATAGTAGGAAAAATAAATGATAAAGATGGACATTCACTAGAAGGGGCAGAGGTGTACATTAAAAAACTTAATTTGGGGTCTACCACAGATAGTAATGGAAAGTTTAAGTTAAATGATATTCCTTTTGGTAATAGGGTTTTTACTATATCCATGATTGGATATGAAACTATTGAGCAAGTAAAATATATTAATCAAGATCTGGTAGATCTTGGAAAATTTTATTTAACAATAGATACTTTGTTAGTTGAAGAAATTATTGTTGATGCTCATGGAAGGCTTCAGCCAATAAGTTTTGCATCAAATATCGATTTTATTGGCAATGATTATCATAAAAACCTAAAAACTACCTTAGCTCAACTAGTTGAGAATAGGGTTGGTCTTTCAATCCAGTCTATGGGGCAAGCTGTAGGTCAGCCTGTCTTAAGGGGTTATAAAAGTGATAGATTTCTATTAACAGAAGATGGCATTACTATTGGAGATCTATCCAATACATCAGTTGATCACGCCGTTAGTGTTGACATGGCGTCCTTTAACAAAATAAATATCATTCGTGGTCCAGAAACATTACTATTCGGTTCTAATACAATTGGAGGAGTAATAGATGTTTCTAGAGAAACAGGTGATAACCCAATCTTTAACAAGTTTAGCTTTCAATCCATTAGCGGTTATGAATCTTCAAATAAAGGAAAATACTTAGCTTTAACTGCTTACTATCCAATTAATCCTAGAAATCAAATTCGATTTTCTGGTCTAAATAGATTGGCTGAGAATCAAACTTCACCAAAAAAGACATTGCCAAATACTGGTTTGACCAATACTGAGCTAGCTGGGAGCTACTCTTATTTTGGTAAAAAGAACCAAGTTAGACTTTCATATGATAAAATAAATATGGACTATGGAATACCGGGTAGCCCAGAGGGTCACATTGATGGAGTCGATATCAAAATGACTAAACATACTCAAAAACTAAACTTCCATAGAGATATCAAAAGTTTTGGATTTACAAGAATGGATATAGACCAACGTTATATTTCATACTCACACAGCGAATATGAAAATGGAAATGATTACTCTACTGTTTCTTTGGGACAGGATATTTATTTTATTCAAAGTATTTTATCTAACAATAATGTGAAAATTGGATCTTCATTTCAATATCGTGAATATAAAGCTGGTGGCTTTTATTGGACTCCAGATACAGAAGAAGTAAAATTTTCAATGTATGGGCTGTATCAGAAAAAAATAAAAAAAACTACATACCAAATTTCTACAAGAATTGAAAACTTATTTATAAAGCCTGAAAAATCGTTTTTATTTTTGTCAAATATTAATGAGGATGAAGTAAACAATAGGAATTTTACTATATTTTCTGCTGCTTTAGGTGGATATAGAAACTTAGAAAAATGGAGAATTTCTTACAGTGGTATGCTAGCAAGTAGAGCTCCGAGCATCGATCATCTTTTTTCAGATGGTCCACACTTAGGGACTTATTCTTATGAAATCGGAGAACCTAATTTAAAAATTGAAAATACTTTTGGATTAGAAGGTTCCATTGAGCGAGTTGAAGAGAAAAGTGATTTAAGGTTCACATTTTATCATAATTATAGCCCCAACTACCATATCAGTACTGCTCTTGGTAATACATATATTACTGGAGCTGATTGGATAGAGTGGGGTAGTGGTAGTGCGGGTTGGCTCTATAAATATCAGATGAAAGGTTTGAAGTCTCAAATATATGGATTTGAGTATGAATTTGATTATTTACTAACGGATAACATTAAATTATTTTCGAGTTTCTCAATTGCTAGAGGTAAAAACTTGTCAGATGATATACCTTTAGCTTACATGCCTCCTGATAAACTTATTTTAGCCACAGAGTTTAATTTAAGTCCACTTAAGGTAGACTTTATTTATAAACAAGTTTTAAAACAATCTAGAATTGGAGAATTTGAAACCCCTACGAATGGTTATAATATTATTGATCTAAATACTAGTTATTCTTTTAACTCTAATAACTTGATGCACAAATTAATTCTAGGTATTGAAAATATTTTTAATCAGGAATATTACAATCATTTATCTAGAATAAAATTGGTTATGCCTGAAAAAGGTAGATCAATAAATTTACAGTATAGGTTAAATTTTTAATAATAAAATATTATATATCACTGTTTAGAAGTAATTTAAGAGCCTACATATAAAGTATTTTTTTAGATTTTTTATATCAATCATACATATTTAACTTTCAAAATAGTTTTTGAACTTATTTATTAGAATTCAATTGTTGAGGATTATTTTAATGTTAAAGCCTACGAAAAAAAATACGAAAAAAGAGATCCAGAGTGATCCTTTTTTAGATACTGTTGGTAATGCACAAGCTCACTTTGAGCATAATAAAACGCTTTATACACAAATTATAACTGGTTTTCTTGTGCTGGTTGCAGGATTTATGTTTTTATCCAATAAGAATAAAGTACATATAAAAGAGGGGAATGCAGCTCTGGGGAATGCTCTGGTTGCAATTGACCAAGATGATCTCTCAAATGCTAAATTTCAGTTGGAGACTGTTTTTAATGATTATTCTGATACTAAACCATCTTACGAAGCTGCATATTTTTTAGGAAAAATATACTTTGAGGAAGAGGATTTTGTTTTAGCAAAAAAATATATAACAACTTTTAAGGAAAATAGTAATAATGAAATGCTATTGGTAGCATCAGCCAAAATGCTATCTGATATCGAAGAGCAAAATAATAATATTGAAAATGCCATCGAATTTATTAAAGACTCAAAGAAAAAAGTCAATTTAGCTAGTCAAAAAAATTCCTTAGAATTAGATGAAGCTCGTCTACTTATATCGAGCGGGTTGATTGATAATGCAAAGAAAAAACTAAATAACATCTTAAACCTGAAAGATATTCCTAATAATCAAAAACAAATAGCTGAGGAACTACTTGGCCAGATATCTAGCTAAGCTCTTGTAATATTCCTTTATATTCATTATTTTTCGAGGCTGAAAAGCGGGTGAAAACCCGCTTTTTTTTGTGTATTATGAATGAAAAATTAAAAAATATTATAAAATCTAATTTAGCTGATAATCATGTTTTAATGGATTATGGTGTTGGCGGAAGAGGAAACTATGTCCGTATTGTTATTGACTCTCCAGATGCAGTTACTCTAGGGGAAACCACTACTTTAACCAAAATACTTAGAGATTCAGATAAAATGCAAGAATTGTTTCCTGATGGTTTTAGACTTGAAGTTACAACACCTGGAATAGGTCAACCGCTGGAACATAAATTTCAGTATTTGAAGAGTATAAATAGAGATTTAAACGTAAAATACACAGAGAAAGATGAGTTAATGTCCATTAGTGGAAAATTAATTGAAGTTTCTGATGATTTTCTTAAAGTAAAAATGAAGAAAGATATTTTTAAATTAAATTTTGATCAGATCTTAAGCGCGAAAGTTAAGATCGCATTCAAGTAAATATTAGGAGAGGCTGTGGTAAATAGAGAACTAATAGAAGTTTTTTCAGAAATCGCTAGAGAAAAAAATGTTGAACGTTCTGAATTGGCGACCATTTTAGAAGAGCTATTTCTTTATGTTATTGAAAAAGAATATGGCGACTCATCGAATTGTAGTTGCATTGTTAATCTAGATAAAGGTGAAATTGAAATTTACGCGGAAAAGACAATTGTAGAGGAAATTGATGATTATAAGGTCGAAATATTGCTTGAAGAAGCTATTGCTAAAGAACCAGATGCGTTAGATCTAGTAGTTGGTGATATTTTTGTGGAAGTTATTGACCCTAGAGTTTTCGGTAGAAGGTTGGTCACAACTGCAAAACAGTTTTTTGCTCAACGATTAAGGGATGTCGAAAGAAATTATATATATGAAGATTATGCCAATCGTGTTGGTGAAGTGATTATTGGTGTAGTTCATCAGGTACAGAGAGATGGAGTTTTTGTAAATATAGAGCAGGCAGAATTACGAATGCCTAAATCTGAACAAATAAATTCCGAAAGATATAGGCGTGGAGATACAATTAAAGCTGTTATTAAATCAGTTGAGGCTACCCCGAAAGGTCCTGATATTATAATTTCTAGAAGTGATAATCATTTTCTGTATAAGCTATTTGAAATCGAGGTCCCTGAAATAGAAGATGGAATTATTGATATTACTTCAATAGCCAGATATCCCGGTGAGAGAGCAAAAATCATTGTTCAATCAAATGATAGAAGAATTGATCCAGTAGGTGCGTGCGTAGGAATGAGAGGTAGTAGAATACAAGCTATTGTTAGAGAGTTGAATAACGAAAAAATTGATATAGTCAATTACAGCGATCAGGCTGAGATTTTAATCAGCCGAGCATTATCACCAGCAAAACCAACCCAACTATTTATCGATGATGAAAAGAAATATTGTGTAGCATTATTTGATGATGAAGCTTTGGATGCAGCAATTGGTAGAAATGGTATGAATGTGAACCTTGCTTCAAAAATTACTGACTATAAAATTGATGCATTTGGTATAAATCAATATGATAGGATTCAGCAAGACCAGAAAACACTTTTATCAGATATTAAAGGGTTTGATAAAAAAATTGCTACCAAGTTAAGTAAAGAAAATATTAATGTTGTCTCAGATTTACTTGATGCTGATATGAATAATTTGCTTAAAATCAAAGGTATAGAAGAAAATCTCTTAGATGATTTATATACTTCAGTTCAAGAGTTTGTTGAAAGAGAAATTGAGGTAACAGATGATGACAGTACAAACCTTACTGAACCTGAAAAAGAATTAATTAATTAACTTTAACCCTTAACTAGGAAAATATGGCTAAACTAAGAATATTTCAAATTGCAAAAGAGTTAAACATCTCTCATACAGATATTGTCTCTTTTTTAAAATCAAAAAAAATAGAAGTTTCAAGTCATATGAGTCCAGTTAATGAATCTGTTCATCAAATGATAATGTCTGAATTTGCAAAAGATAAAGAGCAGGTTGAAAGGTTTAGAAAAGAACAAGTTAGAAAGGAAATTCATGATGTAAGACTTAAAAAACAGCAAGAGAGCTCTAAAAAATTAAAACTACTCACCCTTACTGAGCAACGTCAATTAGAACAAGCTGAGATTAAACAAAAAGAAGAGTTATCAAAGTTAGAGAAAGAGAAAAAAGAAAAATTAAAGCAGGAAGATCTACAAATAAAAAAAGAAAAAGCTTTAGAAGAAGTCCTTCCAGAGATTAAAGATCCTGAAAATAATAAAAAAGAAGTACCAAATAAAAAAGCTAAAGAGTTGAAGAAAAAATTTAAATCAACAAAAAAACTTAAGTCTTTTAATTTATCAAATATACAATCAAAAATAGGTTCTTCATCAACTAAGCAAAATGTAAAAAACAATTCAGTTAAAGATAATAATCAAAAATCTGTAAAAACTAAAGTGAAAGGTATTCTTGCCCAAATGGATACAAAATCTAAAAAGAAGGTTCACAAAAAGACAAGAAGTCAAAAAGAGCCTTCAGCAGTGATAGATAGTGATAAGCCTGTCATACAAATCGCTGAATTCTCTAATGTTGAAGAATTAGGAAAAATATTTGAAGTTACATCTAGTGAGATAATCCAAATATGTATAGAGCTTGGTATGTTAGTTACAAAAAACCAAAGAATTGATTGGGATGTGATAGAACTTTTGGCAGATCATTTTAATTTTACCCCAGAGAAAAGGAAAGATGTTGGTGAGGAGCTTTTTATAGAAGAAACAACAAAAGAGGACATGGAAAATGCAACTCCAAGAGCTCCTATTGTTACAGTAATGGGGCACGTTGATCATGGAAAAACTAGTCTTCTTGATTATATCAGGAATACAAAAGTGACTGAAGGCGAGTCTGGTGGAATTACTCAGCATATAGGAGCATATAAAGTTAATTATAATAATAGAGATATTACTTTTTTAGATACACCTGGTCATGAGGCTTTTACAGCAATGAGGGCTCGAGGAGCTCAGGTTACGGATATAGTTATTTTAGTAGTTGCTGCTGATGATGCTGTTATGCCGCAAACAATCGAGGCTATTAGCCATACCAAAGCTGCAGGTGTTCCAATGGTTATAGCAATTAACAAAATGGATAAGCCTGGTGCAGACCCTGAAAAAGTCAGGCGCTCTCTTTCTGAGCACGATGTTTTAACTGAGTCCTGGGGTGGTAAGTATCAAGACATAGAGATAAGTGCAATTAATGGAAAAGGGATTGAATCCTTAATGGAAAGTTTATTGCTTGAAACAGATGTTCTTGAATTAAAATCAAATAAAGACTGTACTGCAAGAGGTACTATTGTCGATTCCAAATTAGATAAAGGCTTGGGTCCTGTTGGTACCTTACTAATTAATAAAGGTACTTTAAAAATAGGAGACCCTTTTATATGCGGTGATTATCCTGGTAAAGTAAAAGCTATAACTAATGAAAAAGGAGAGCGTTTAAAAAAAGCTGGCCCCTCAGATGCAGTCCAAATTCAAGGATATGACCAAGTACCAAGTGCTGGTGACCGTTTTGCTGTTGTTGATAATGAAAAAGAGTTAAAGCGAATATCTGGTGAAAGACAGAGAGTTAGAAGGGAAATTGAGCAAAAAAAGATGGCCTTCTCACTTGATAATATGTCTTCCCTTTTAAAAGATGGTGGTTTGAAAACACTTCCGTTAATTATTAAAGGCGATGTTGATGGATCAGTTGAGGCATTAGCTGAATCCCTTGAGAAAATTAAAACAGATGAAGTTGGTATTAAGGTTATACATAAAAGTGTCGGAATGGTAACCGAATCAGATGTTCTTTTGGCTGAAGCATCTAAAGCAATTATAATAGGCTTTCATGTTCAAGTCAATTCTAATGCAAGACTTCAAGCAAATCAGGCTGGTGTCGACATCAGGACTTATACAGTAATCTATCAAGCAGTAGAAGAACTGACACTTGCCTTAGAGGGATTATTAGAACCTGATAAAATAGAAAAAAGTATTGGTAAAGCCCAAGTTCTTACTCAATTCAAAATTCCTAAAATTGGTTTTATTGCTGGCTGTAAGGTTACCGAAGGGCTTATAATTAGAAATGGTAAAGCTCGTGTTCTAAGAGATGGTGAATTATTAATAGAGGGTCTTATAAACTCATTAAAAAGACATAAAGACGATGCAAAAGAAGTAAAAGATGGTTTAGAATGTGGAATTGGTGTTGATGGTGTTAAAAAGTTTCAAGAGAATGATATTATCGAAGTTTATGAAATTAATGAAGTGAAAAGAAAATTAGTTCTAAATTAAATTGAATTCAAAGAAACCATTCAGCCGTATGGAAAGGGTGAATAATCAAGTTTTAGATATACTTGGTAACATCTTAATGAAAAATATAGACCTATCTGAATTAGGTTTTATTACATTTACATCTGTTGATGTTGCTCCAGACTTAAGAACAGCTAAAGTCTATTTTTCAATTCTTAATCCTAACTTTAATAATAAAAAAATTAAAATTGAAATAAATAAAAGGAGGAAGGCATTTAAAAAATTTATGGGACCTAAATTAGCTTTTAAAAATATCCCTGATTTAACGTTTTACTTAGATGAAAAGTTTATTTACGAAGAAAAAATAAGTAAACTGTTAAAGGAAACGAATTATAAAAAGAACGACTAATGATTTTAAACATCAATAAACCTATAGGGTGGTCTTCTTTTGATGTAGTAAAGAAAATAAGAGGAATCACAGGTGAAAAAAAAGTCGGACATGGTGGTACGCTTGACCCTTTTGCGGAAGGTGTACTCATATTAGGTACAGGTAAGGATACGAAAAAACTTTCCAGCCTCACTTCCTCTGATAAATCCTATATTTTTACCTTGAATCTTGGTACTACTACAGATACTTTAGATACTGAAGGTACTATTACAGGAAAACAAGTTATACCAACTTTAAGTAAGTCTAAAGTTATTGATAAAATTAATTCCTTTTGTGGTGAAAGCTTTCAAACTCCACCGATGTTTTCTGCAAAAAAGGTAAATGGAAAAAAATTATATGAACTTGCCCGAAAAAATATAAATATTAAAAGGGAACCAGTTAAAATAACTATTAAAGAATTTTCATTGATTTCATATAATTTGCCAAATCTTATTTTATCAGTAACGGTATCAAAAGGAACCTATATTAGAGTACTAGGTAAGGATTTAGCAGAGAGACTTGGCACCATTGGTTATCTTACCAAATTGGTACGTACGAGAGTCAGTACATATCTACTTAGCGATTCTTTAACTATTGACGCATTTGAAAAAAAATGGAAATCATAAAAAAAGAAATTGGCTATAGATCTATAAAATCATCTGCGTTGACTATAGGATCTTATGATGGGTTGCATTTAGGGCATATTAGTTTATTAAAACTCATGGTTAATTTTGCAAAAAAAAATCATCTACCATCCGTATTAGTAACATTTGACCCGCATCCAAAACAAATTTTAAGTAAAAATAAAATAAAATTAATAACCAGTTTTAAAATCAAGATGGATTTAGTAGAAAAAATAGGGATTGACTATGTTTATGTCATCAACTTTACAAATAAATTTTCAAAAATGTCAGCAGCAGACTTTTTGAATAAAATTATTAATCCAACTTTTAATCCTAAAAAAATATATATTGGATTTGATCATCATTTTGGAAATAAAAGGGAAGGAGATCAGAATTTTCTATTAAAATATGGGAAAAAAAATAATATTGATATAAAGATTGTTAAATCATTAAATAATAAAGGAGAAAAGGTTTCTAGTAGTAAAATTCGTAAATATGTTGAGTTAGGTAAAATGAAAACAGTTAGTTCTTTACTCGGATCTTTTTTCATCATTGAATCAATTGTAGTCCATGGGTCAGGACGAGGTTCTAGTCTGGGATTTCCAACAGCAAATATTAATCCAATAGAAAAAAACCAGCTTATACCAAAAAATGGAGTTTATTTAATTAGGGGAAGCATTAATGGACAATATGTCTTTGGAATGTGTAATTTAGGAATAAGACCTACCTTTAACGAAGATGATTTTGTAATAGAAGTTCATTTTTTTCATAATAGTTTAAACGATATTTATGGTTTAATTTTAAGGATAGAATTCTTAGAGAGAATAAGGAATGAGATAAAATTCCCGTCCTCGAAAAAACTAGTACAACAATTAAATTTAGATAAACAAACTTGCCTCAAATTAAAGAGCAATTATAAATAGGAGAGTAGAAGCATGCCTATCTCGAAAGAAGAAAAACAGAAATACGTTGAACAATTTGGAAAGGAAAATGGAGACACAGGGTCTCCAGAAGTACAAATTGCTATACTAACACATCGTATCAGAGAATTGACAGATCATGTTAAAAAACATAAAAAAGATCATCATACTCGTAGAGGTTTGGTACAACTAGTATCAAAACGAAAAAAAATGCTGAAATACCTGATGCGTTCGAATCCTAATTCGTATGTAAAATTAATTAAAGAGTTATCCATAAGAGGTTAGTCATAAAGAGAACTCACAGAAGAAGAAGAAGAATAATAATATGCAAATAAAAGAAAAAAGTATCGCAGGTAAGAACCTACGATTAGAGACAGGAAGAATAGCTCGTCAAAGTAATGGGGCTGTTCTCGTCACTTATGGAGAAACAACGGTCCTCGCAACAGTGAATGCTGCAAAAGAAGCAAGAGAAGATATCAATTTTTTCCCACTGCAAGTTGAATATCGTGAGAAACATTATGCTGGTGGTAAAATTCCCGGTGGTTTCTTTAAAAGGGAAGCAAGACCAGCTGAGCATGAAGTACTTACTAGTCGAGTCACTGATAGACCACTTCGCCCGCTATTTCCTAAAGGATATAAAAATGAAGTTCAGGTTATGATAACTGTATTGCAAAGTGACGGTGAGAATATGCCAGATATACTAGCTGGCATTGGTGCATCTGCGGCTTTAATGTGCTCTACAATTCCTTGGAATGGTCCAATTGCCACAGTCAGAGTTGGTAGAATTAATGAGTCAGTAATAATAAATCCTACTCGTGATCAAATGGAAGAATCTGACCTTGAAATGGTAGTATCAGGTAATCATGAAACAATTGTTATGGTTGAAGGTGAAGCTGAATCGATGACTGAATCTGAAATGCTCGATTCATTAAAAGAAGCACATTTAGTTATTAAAGAAATTATTCAACTACAAAAAGAACTTGTTTCAGAGCTAAATGTTCAGAAAGATGAATTCATTTCTCCGGAGCCAAACTCTAAACTTATCTCTGCTATTGAAAAAGAAGTAGGTAATCAAATTGAGGAAATCGTGAGAATTGTAGATAAACATGAAAGGTCTAACTCTAAATCTGAATTAGTAGAATCTATTTTAGAAGCGTGTGAAACTGATTTTCCAGATCAATCTGGTGAAATTAAAGAGATTATAGACAATAAGTTTAAAGCTGGTTTCCGTGAACAAATATTATCAACCGGTAAAAGAAGCGATGGTCGTAGTACTGATGATATAAGAAAAATTACCGTTGAGCCAGATATTTTAAAACGAACTCATGGTTCTGCTCTTTTTACGCGAGGTGAAACTCAAGCATTAGTTGTTACTACGCTAGGTTCTAAAAGAGACGAAATGATTGTTGATAGCATGGATGATGATTATAAAAAGTCATATTATTTACATTATAATTTTCCCCCTTATTCAGTAGGTGAAGTTGGTCGTATAGGTTTTACGGGAAGACGTGAAATAGGACATGGTAATTTAGCCCAAAGAGCTATTAAACCCGTATTACCAGATTATGATGATTTTCCATACACAATACGCATTGTATCCGAAATTATGGAATCAAATGGTTCATCTTCAATGGCATCCGTTTGTGGAGGCTCATTAAGTCTTATGAGTGCTGGTGCTCCATTAAAAGCTCCCGTTGCTGGTATAGCAATGGGATTAATAACTGATGGAAAGAGACATGCTATCCTAAGTGATATTTTAGGTATGGAGGACCATTTAGGAGATATGGATTTTAAATTAGCAGGAACGAGTGATGGAATAACTGCTATACAGCTAGATCTTAAAATAGATGGACTTCCATTTGAAATTATGGAGGAGGCTCTTAAACAGGCAAAAGCTGGAAGACAACATATCCTCGACGAGATGAATAAGGTACTACCAGAACCCAATGATATTTCACCTTATGCACCTAGAATTATGTCTATAATGATTAATCCTGAAAAGATAGGTGCTTTAATTGGTCCAGGTGGTAAAAATATAAAGAAGATTATAGAAGATACATCATGCGAAGTTAACGTTGATGATGATGGCATGGTAACAGTAGCTGGTGAAAATACAGAAAAATGTAATGAAGCTATGGAATTAGTTAAGGCTATTACTTTTGAACCTGAAGTCGGTATGGAATTTGAGGGAAAAGTTACTCGCTTAATGTCATTCGGTGCTTTTGTAGAGTTCGTTCCGGGTAGAGAAGGAATGGTTCATATATCTGAATTAGAATGGGCACGTGTTGATAAGGTTGAAGATGTTCTAAATCCTGGTGATTTGGTTAAAGTCAAGCTAATCAAAGTTGATGATCAAGGAAGACTCGATTTCAGTAGAAAAGCATTACTCGATAAGCCTGAAGGGTATGTAGAAAGACCGAAAAAGCCTAGAAATGACAGAGGTGGTAAAAGACCTTTCAAGAAAAAAAGATTTTAAATTCTTTCTTAATTTAAAAAGGAGCGGTGAATTTCAATGACTTTCACCGCTTTTAGCTGTAATGAAGCCATTAATTTCTGATCATTATATTAAGAGAAATCCCTCCCCAATTAGAGAGGCACAGATTATTTTTTCTGGTAGAGATGATTGTGAATCCGTAGGGGTCATTAATTTAGCTATTGGTAATATTTCTCTTCCTATGCATCCAAAAATGATTCAAAAAATGAAAGATCTAGGTCACAAGGTATTCGAAGATGGTGTTGTAAAATATGAACCAACCATTGGAAATATAAAAACTAGACAAGCATTTTTAAATATTTTATCCTCATTAGAAATAAATACGGATTTGGTCGAATGCTTAGTTACAGATGGTGGATCTGCAGCAATGGAACTAATGCTATTAGGCGTTTGTGGGCCATCTTCAAAAAATCCAATAATGATGCTAGATCCAACTTATACTAATTATGTTGATTTTAGTAAAAGACTAGCAATACCAACAATTTCCTATCAAAGAAAATTAAATAAAAACGGAAATTTTAATCCTTTAGATTATGATCTTATAGAGCAAATGATAATAAAAGAAAAACCATTAGGTCTAATCATAATACCCTATGATAATCCATCAGGACAACTGATTGAACATGATTCTCTGATAAAAATTGTGAAAATATGTATTAAACATAATCTATGGATAATTTCAGATGAAGCTTATAGATCTCTTTATTATCAAAGAGAGAAAAAAGCATCTAGTATATGGAGTTTAAGCGATAAAGAAGTTAAAGGTATTATTGGAAGAAGAATTAGTATTGAATCAAGTTCTAAAGTCTGGAACGCTTGTGGCTTAAGAATCGGAGCACTCTTGACTGATAATAAAACTTTTCATAATAAAGCTACTTTTGAATATACAGCAAATTTATCAGCGAACACATTAGGACAAGAAATTTTTGGAGTATTGGCAGAACAAAAAAAAGATGAATTGTTAGTGTGGTATAAGAAGCAAAATAAATACTATCGAAATATTATAAAAGAATTAAAAATGAATCTGCAAAAAGAAATACCAGGTTTAATTGTTTCGACACCAGAAGCAGCTATTTATTTCATATTAGATTTTAAACACATAGTTGATAAAAATTTTGATTCAGTTTCATTCACTAATTATTGTGCTTCAGAAGGAAAAATTTTAATTAAAGGAAAATTTTATACCTTACTATTAGCACCAATGAAATCTTTTTATAATAATCCAAACTTTGGTCAGTTTCAAATGAGATTAGCAGTTGTAGAACCTCCTGAAAAAATTAAGCTCTGTCCAAAAATATTAAAACAATTACTACTCAATTATTGTAAAAAAAATAATATAGATATTTCTCTTGATGAAATAAAATGACACAGCTATTTTAAAGTATAACTTTAAGTAAATATCATTGTCAAAAGTACAGCCAAAAGTAAAAAAACTATATTATTCTATAGGTGAAGTTAGTGACCTTACTAGCCTCAAAGCGTATGTTTTGAGGTATTGGGAGACAGAATTTTCATCTCTAAAACCTCCCAAAAATAGAGCTGGGAATAGAACTTATAGACAAAAAGATATTGATATTATTTTAGAAATAAAGGATTTACTATATAATAAAAAGTATACAATTGATGGGGCAAGAAATTCTATTTTAAAAAAGTCTGATCCTTCTAATTCTCATTCAATGATAAATGAAAAGCAAAAAGTAATCTTATCGAAAATAAAAATAGAGTTAAAATCAATTTTAGATTTATTATCTAGTTAATTCGGAGCGTGGCGCAGCCCGGTAGCGCACATCAATGGGGTTGATGGGGTCGCAGGTTCAAATCCTGTCGCTCCGACATTTTAGTATATAATTTCATCTGAGTGTTTAAGATGTAAGCTGGCAAGTTTAGTATATTTTTTTGCCCAACGAATATTCACTTTTAAAGTATCCATTTCAAGCGTTTTAACTATTTTACCCGGAATTCCGACTACCATACTAAATGGAGGTATTTTTGAGTTCTCTTTAATTAAAGTTCCAGCGCCAATAATAGATCCTTTTCCAATAGTACAACCATTCATTAAAATTGCACCCATTCCGACAAGCACACCATCATCGATTGTACATCCATGAATTATAGCATTATGACCCACTGTAACATTATCTCCAATGAAAACACCTTGATCGTTTTCTACATGTATCACCGAATTGTCCTGAATATTTGTTTTCTTACCAATTTTAATTGTGTTGATATCACCTCTAATTACAGTATTATACCATACAGATGATTCATCATCTAGAGAAACATCACCAATAATCTTTGCCCCTGATGCAATAAAAACATTATTTTTTAATTTTGGTCTTTTATTCAATTCACTTTGTTTTAAATCAGTTTTATTCATTTTTTTTCCAGTATTTAATATATGTTTTTTTTATTTTTTTTATAGTTAGTAAATTAAAAAGTTAATTATGTGATAATTAGGATAATTTTTGCGATATTATAAATTAAAACATTTTATAAAGGTAGTATTTTCAGTCTTTTTACTAATATTTACTTCAAATTGCTCTAATACTTTAGCGGTTCTTAGTAATGATAATTTTTATTCTGGAATCAAGGAGATTGAAGACCCTTATAATGAAAAACTCGTACTCACTCATCAATTTTCTAAAAAGAATCTAAGTCAACTTCCTTTAGTTGTCACAACAGGAATTATTAAAAAGAATAATAATATATACACGGAATTAATCTTTTCATTAAGCAATCCTGAACCCATAAACTTTAATAAGATTGTATTAGCTAATAATAATGAACAAATATGGAACTGGGATGTTCATAAAAAATATATTGACACATCTACCAACGAAAAAAAATCAATTGAAAAATATATTACCAGAGTTGATATAATGACAAATGTTTTATCAGATTTTTTTAAATATGAGCCTATATATTTAACATTTATTGGTGATTCTGTTGTAAATAAAAAGCTAAATACAGAACACGTTGAATCTCTTTTAAAGACAATTATTTTCGCAGATAAAGTACCTAAAGATTATCTTTTAAATAAAAATTAAAAAATTTTGAAGGGAAAGAAATTTATTAAAATTTTATTCTTCTTATTTTTTTTGTTTACACTAGCTCTTTATTCAAAAATGTATCTTTCTGGTTGGTTCGATATTTTTATCGAGAATGGCTTTGAAGGATTATATGGGCAATAAATCGCTAATTAATTATAGATTTAATTGATTATTTTATTTACTTTATGATAACATAAACAAAACCATTCGGGAGAATTTAATGAAGAAAATAATGTTACTGATTTTAGCTTCAACTACTTTAATGTTAAGTAGTTGTGCAACTATACTAACAGGATCTAATGATGACATCACTTTTAACTCAAATCCAAACGGAGCAAAAATCCTAATTAATGGTGCAGAGGTTGGAAAGACACCAGCTGTTGTTTCAGTTAAAAGACCAGGAAATAAAACTACTAATGTAACTTTTCAGTTAAAAGGTTATGAAGATCGTACTTTTGCTCTACAAAGTACATTTAATATAGCTAGTTGTTGTAATGGAAGTAATTTACTGGGCTGGGGTATTGATTTTGTTACTGGAGCATTATTTAAATATGACAAAACCAATTATAGTATGGATTTAGAACCTGTTGCATTTAATATCCAAGATCTTAAGGTAAACCAAGATGGAAGTATTATTGTTCCAGATGTATTAAACCGAACTGTTCTAGTGATAGATGGAGAGAGGAACTTAGAATATAGATTCCAATAAAATTCTTTTCTACTTTAAAAAAACCCCGTTTATTCGGGGTTTTTTTTTATTAATTAAAAATGAAATTAATTGCTGGTGTTGATGAAGTAGGGAGAGGTCCCCTAGCGGGTCCTGTTATTTCTTGCGCAGTCATCTTACCTGAGAAACACAATATAGATGGACTGAAAGACTCAAAAAAACTTTCAAAGAAAAAGAGAGAAATATTATTTCCTATTATAATAAAAAATGCAATTAGTTATGGTATTGGAAGAGTAAGTGAGAAAATAATTGATAAAATCAATATAAGAGAAGCAACCATTATGGCAATGAATAATGCTTTACATAATTTATCTATTATTCCAGAATTCGCATATATTGATGGAGAAATGTTAAAAAATCAACAAATTCCAAATAAAGGAATTGTAGGTGGGGATAATTTAATTGATTCTATAAAAGCAGCTTCCATAATAGCTAAAGTTACAAGAGATAGAATCATGGAAGAATATTCAATAATTTTCCCCTATTACGGCTTTGAAAACAATAAAGGTTACGGAACTAAAAAGCATCTGGAAGGCCTAAAAAAATATAAATCTTCACCAATACATCGTAATACTTTTAAACCTGTTTCATTGAACCTAGCATCAGTTTTCTGGTATAAAGAGAATAAATTAGAAAATATGCTAGCAATTCAATTAATAGGACTAGAATTAATAGAGAAAGGGTTTAGAATTTTAGAAATGAATAAAAATAATATCTCAGAATTCTCTATTCATTTAATTGGGAAAAAAAATAAAGTGATTTATTTTTTTCATATCAAAGATCGAGAAAATCGAAATAGAAATTTTTTAAAAAACTCCGTAGAATCAGATTTAATAAGTAAATTAAAAGCTGAATCTGTACTTTTTTTAAATAAAACTAAAACAACTTTAAAATATAAATTTATGTGTGGTTTAGTTAATTTATTTAATACAAATCCAGATATTGAGTTATTTGAAGTCAATATAAAATAATAAAATGAATAAGAAAAAAATTATAAATGAATTAAAAGCAATATTATGGATCATTTTAAGTGTTTTACTGATAAAAGTAACCGTATTAGAAGCATATATTGTTCCTACTGGTAGTATGGAGAACACTATCATGACAGGAGACTTTTTAATTGGAAGCCGGTTTGTTTATGGTATGAGAACTCCAGATTGGCTTGGAATACCTTACACTGATATTGGATTTTCTATACCTTATTATAAGTTTCCTGCATTTAAAAATCCAGCAGTAGGCGATGTCCTTATCTTTAAATATCCAAGAGATAAATACGTTAAATATGTAAAAAGATGTGTAGCTGGCCCTGGAGATACAATTAGAATTGAAAATAAAGAACTTTTTGTAAATGGGGAAAAGATACCAATGTGGGAAAATGGTAAGTTTATAATACCTCAATCTATTCCACGAACCTATAATCAAAATGATATTTACTTAAACTCTGAAATAAATATTAATAAAGATAATATGGGACCTATTTATATACCAAAAAAAGATGATATTATATCTATAAATTCAGATTTAGATTGGAGATATTTATTACCTATAATGATTATGGAAGGTAATAAAGCTATTCTAAAAGATAAAGATGTTACCCTTGAATTCACTCTTCAAGACCAATATGAAATTGGTAGAAGGAAAGAGAGTGATAAGGTTTTAAAAGATTACTATCCAAAGGGAAATTTAATTACCCCTTGGTCTAGATCTTTAGTCCAAAAGCATTTTGATTTTTTATTTATAAATGGTGTTCCAATAAAAGAGATTTCTGAATATAAAATAAAACAAAATTATTATTGGGCCATGGGTGATAATAGAGATGATAGTTTAGATTCTAGGTATTGGGGATTTGTACCAGAAAATTTTATTTTAGGTGAAGCAGTTTTTTCATATTTCTCACTTAATTTAAAAACATGGATACCGAGATGGGAAAGAATTGGAAAAAGTATAAAATAAAATAACTCTAATGCGAGTATTATTCTCCTTTCTGATAACAACTTTAACTTTAAATTTTTCTTTTTGTCCAACATACCCTAGAATGGTTCTATTTTTTACCTATGGGAATAGTAAGTCTGATGCTCTGCTAGATATAAGAAGTATTTTGGAAAAAGATGAATTTAAGATCTTAGAATATGCACCAGAGGATGGTTTTTTATTCACGGATTATAAAGAATATAACTGGGGTACCGGAAGGAGACTAGTAGCATATGCTGTCCATATAACAGATAAAATTAAAATTACAGGAATGGGAAAAATGGATATCCCAGTATCAGATTTAGGAAGCCCTAATGAATTACAAAAAATTAAAGAATTTGATAGGTTACCATATAGTGTTCAAAAAAATACATTTTTAAAAATTATAGATCCGTTAGAAAAATTAGGCTATAAACAATTAAAGCAAAGAAATTGATTTCTTGGTTGCGCACTATTGTTTCTTTTATCAAATTCTCTCTTTAGTTTTATGATTTATGAATTAATTTGTTAAAGATTATGTCTATTGAATTTGGAAATGAGCAGAGTAGAAAAGACTACTTAAATAATAAACTAGATGATTTATTATCTGGTATAAACCAAACTTACGGTCAAGTCCTACTTGAGGAACTTGTAACTAGATTAGAAAGGACATTAGCTGACTTTAATGAAGAGTTTGAGAGTATTGTGGGAAACCTCAAGGATAGTTCAGATAGACGGAATCAAATATTACATGATCTAATGATGGGGAAGAACATGGAAAATTCTGATGTTAAAATCAATCCTGACCAATTCGAAAATAATGATGACTCATTAAAACCGGAAATGAGTGAATGGGAAAAACGTTTAGAAGGGAAGAAATAAAAAGGTGAAATTACTATGAATGGAAAAGAAAAGTTTATATTTGCAGTTTTAATTGCTCTTGTGGGAGGTGCATTTTACTTCCAAATTATGACAGACGAGTTAAATCTTAGGATGGATGAATTAGACTTGGCTGATAAATCACATGTTGATAAAGTATTAAATGAATTTTCAGATAGTTTAAGAGTATATAATCTAAGATTCAATGGAAGAGGTAAACATATTAGAACTGCCCAGAAAGACATTGTTAGCAATACAGAAATTATAGAAAAGAATACAGATTCATTAGCTACAATGATTGATGATGTAAGTTTCAAACTTGATAATTTTCAAAGAGAAACAGATAGAAACTTTAGAAATCTTACAAGTGATCTTGACGATTTGGCCACAGAAATGAAAGGAACCATTAGAAAGATCAAACAAAATGTTTCTGATATAAAACAAACAAATACTCGCTTAGAACAGCGTATTAAAGAGATAGAAGATTTAGGTATTATCCAAAAAGCTATTGCAAAAGAAGCAGAAGATAAGTAACAAGTAATATTTTACTATTTATTTAAATAAGGTATAAAATTTTTAAAAGAGTAGACCTTATTAAAGTTTCGCATAATATATATTATGTATAATTAGATAATAAGCCTATTTAACTAAGGTTACTTTAATTACCTGATCTCTATTTTTTCCTGATAAGAAAATAAAATATATTCCACTGTGATAATTTTTACCATTCCATTGATAATAATTATATTTTTTTGCAAAATATATATCTTTTCCTAATGTTTCAATTAGTTTTCCGTTTATATCATATATTTCTAAATCATAGAAATCTGGAGTATTAATTTTTATGTTAATGTTTAATTCTGGATTAAAAGGATTTGGATAAGCGTTTATTAAAAGATAATCATTAAAAATTATTTTAGGATCTGTTTTTAATAAAACTTGGGAGTCCATCCAATTAAGCCTTTCACCAATCCAAGTTTTAAGATATTCAATTTCTTGATCAAATGTATCGAAGATAAAATAATTTGGCCATACGTAAGTACCAAGTATTGGCCATCGATAAAAATTACGATCGGCCGCTGTTCTTAGTTCAAATTTTAAACTATCAATAATTGAATAAATATTATTTACAGATAAAGTATTATCTCTAAGTTCTGTGTAGCGAACTGAAATTTGATCTTTAAAATTTTGATCAGACCATAACTTTTCCCACCAAAAAGACATTTGGTCACCCCCTTCAGGATTATAGTCTAGTAAGAAACCATTTGATAACCATGTTTCACCATAATCACAATTTCCAAAACCATGGTTAATATCCCACAATGGTCCGGCTGTTAATCTGTTATCTATACTTTCTTTATCTTTATATATATAGGTACTTAACCTGTAAGCATCAACATTTTTAGATAATTCTTGCAAAAGGATGTGATCAATAAATGATTCAACATTTATAAAGTTAGAATATCCATTAACTGAGTCTGAAAAAAATTGACTATCCATTATTGTTTCGAAATCATTGATATATTGAATTATATAATTTTTCTGCTCTGATACTATATCGCTAGGTTTAGGATAGTGATAATTGTATAGGTTGCCATCTTTTTCACTATAGAAACCACCATTATTATCACCTGTCTCAGCCCAGTCAAATTTTAAAATATATCCTCCAGTAAGATCATCACCGGATATTTCATCTGGTTCTAACTTTGAGATATCAACCCTATCTCCATCTCTTTTAATTTTTTCCATAAGAACATATACACCTAAATATTCTTCATTTATATATAGTTCACAAAATTTTGTCCTTGATGTATATCTTCCCATTTCATTAGATAACTTATATGCTAATACATTCCTCATAAGGCTTTTATCTTGATAGGGAGCATATAAAACCCAGTCATTTTCACTAGGCATACCTAATAATGATACGTTATTATTTTCACCATTTTCATCCACTGTTTCAAATCTATAGGGTTTTTTAGGATTATATTGAGAAGAATTTCCTCTTAATTCAATTGTTATTTCTCCAGAGTAGTCATTGAAGGGATCATTTATGTGGTTTAAATTATTTTCATTATTTATAATTCCCATGTAAGCCGGTATTCTAGGATCATCTATAATAGTCTCGCCATAGGTATCAATTTTTATAATAGGAAGGTTTGATTGATTAAAATCTACTGGATCAATAAACCAATCAGGTGTTTCGTTAAAAATAGAAGTATCATTATCAATTTTAAAACTTAAAAAAAAGTTACTAGAAAAGTCAGAGGATGATTCTTGGATATTATTAATCTGTATAGATAATATATTTTCGCCTGAATAAATTAGCTCTGAAAGTGACATTGAATCTAATAAACAACTTTCAGGGGTTATTCCTTGATAAAGTTGAGCTTCATGATCTATACTATTAGTACCTTCATTATATGCTATGAATTCTCCCGGACTTCCCATATTGTACGATCTTGAAATTTCAATTCCATTAATGTATGCTATATAACCATCATCGTAATCTGTATGTAGAATTGCAGCCTTAAGATCACTAGGAGTATTTATTATAAATTTTTTCCTCAAGAATATAGACAAAAGAGGTGAAGGAATAATTGTTAAATCATCACCATCTCCATATCCAAATCCTCCATTACCAGAATTCCAACTACTATCATTGTATGTTATTGTAGCCCAGTCGTCGCTAGGTTGTGTAAAAGGAACTAAATATTTCCATTCGTCACTAGAACGTATAGCTGTCTCCCAATGTGTTTGAGCGCCTAAAGAATAAATTAACACTATAAATGATGGAAAAAATTTCACTTATTTAGAGGGTGATTTTCTTACTAATACTAGTATTTGAACTCCCACCTACCATAATTTCAAATTCACCGTTTTCAAAGATTAATTCTCCATTATTATTTAAAAATCCTAAATCATTTGCATTTAAAATAAAGGAAATATTTTTTTCTTCGTTTTCTTTAAATGCGAGTTTTTTAAATGATTTTAATTCCTTAACAGGTCTAGTATAAGATGAAAAAAGATCCCTTAAATAAACTTGAACCACTTCTTTACCAGGCAATCTTCCAATATTTTTTACTTTAAAATTAACTTGCAAAGATCTATCTCCGATCTTTTCAACATTTAGGTTAGAATATTTAAATTCAGTGTAACTTAATCCATATCCAAATGGGTAAAGAGGATCATTTTTTTCATCATTATAATGAGACCAGAATACATGCCCTCCTGGCCCTGGTCTACCTGTATTTTTATAGTTATAATAAATTGGAACTTGCCCTAATGATCTAGGAAAAGAAACTGGAAGTTTACCAGAGGGATTATGATCTCCATAAATTACTGAGGAAATTGCCTCTCCGCTCATTGTTCCAAGATGCCACGTTTCAATAACCGCAGGAATATTTTCATCAACCCATGATAAATCCAGAGGCCTTCCATTCATAAGAACCAGAATTATCTTTTTATTAACTTTATAAATCTTTTTAAGAAAATCTTCTTGTAAACCAGGTAAATTAATTTTGGTTCGGCTTCTACCTTCTCCTGATTGCAGACCATGCTCACCAAGAACGGCGATTACTATATCAGATTTTGATGCTAACTTTACTGCCTTGTATGTACCTGAAGTATCTTTATTGTTTATATCAACATGTTCATGAAAAAAAGTTTCTTTATTAATTAGCTTCGGACCACTTTCGAATTTTAATATATTTGTATTTCCTCTACTTAAACCCTCTAATACTGAAATAGCAGAATTTTTAGGACCATTTGCTTTCCAGTTTCCTAATGGACTATCTTTATCATTAGCAAGTGACCCGACAAGCGCAATTTTAATACCAGATTTTTTTAATGGAAGTAGTTTTTCGTCATTTTTTAATAGTACAATTGACTCTTTTGCAATTTCCAAGGAAGTAGCTCTATTTTTAGCATTTTGTATATTTTCATTTTCTCGATCAATATTACAATACATGAATGGATCTGAAAATAAACCTAAATCATATTTTAAAGAAAGAATTCTTCGAACTGCATCGTCTAATATTGCTACACTTACTTGTTTTTCCTCAATCAAAGATTCAAGATGATGTATATATGCTGAAGACATCATATCCATATCAGACCCTGCAAGGATTGCGATTTTTGCTGCACTTTTTAAATCTTTTGAGTATCCATGAGGAATCATTTCTCCGATAGATCCCCAATCAGAAACCATAAGACCTTTATAATTCCAATCTCCTTTTAATATATCTCTTTGTAAAAAAGCGCTTCCTGTAGCTGGAATCCCATTTAATTCATTAAATGAGTTCATGAAAGTTGCAACTTTTGCTTCTGCTGAAGCCTTAAACGGGGGAAGTACTATGTTATGTAAGGTTTGATATCCCATATCTACAGTATTATAATCTCTCCCACCTTCCGCAAAACCATATGCGGCAAAATGTTTTGCACATGCAGCAATTGTAAGAGGATCATTTAAATTATCTCCTTGAAACCCTTTTATTCTTGCTACAGCTATTTTTGAACCTAAATAAGGATCTTCTCCAGCACCTTCCATCACTCTACCCCATCTTGCATCTCTAGAAATATCTACCATAGGTGCAAAAGTCCAATTAATACCTGCTGATGCTGCTTCTTTTGCAGCCATAGTTGCAGATTTTTTTATGAGATCTAAATTCCATGAAGCACTTTCAGCTAGTGGTATAGGACTTATTGTTTTAAAACCATGGATTACATCTAAGGCAAATATTAAAGGAATTTTTAATCTAGAGTTTTCTACTGCTAACTTCTGCATTGCTCTGACCTCTTGCACTCCAGATACGTTTAACACAGAACCAACTAAACCTTGTTTAATTTGGGCATATTTTAGTGAATCTTCACCTTTATTTGGTGCTGGACCAGTTACATCAAAAAAACTTGAATATTGATTTAATTGACCAATTTTTTCTAAAACAGTCATTTGAGCTAATAAATCATCTATAAAAATATCTTTGGTATTTTTTATATTATCGCTACATCCAACTAAAATTAGCATTAGTATGATAAATTTTGTTTTCATTATGAGGTTCCTAATTATTTATAAAAAATGTACTTGTGTTTCCTATGCCTTTTATATCTATAGGCTTTCTAGTTATATAGGTAAAATTTTCACCTAATATATTTTTAGTTTCTTTAGAAATATGTATTTTTCCAATTTTAGAGGTGGTTTCTAATCTGTTGGCCATATTAACAGCAGCCCCCCATAGATCATAGGCGAATTTATTCTTTCCAATAACCCCAGCAACCACATTTCCAGTATGAATTCCTATTCTAATTTCTAAATTCATTTCAGGTGTAATCTTATTAATGTCTTTAATTATTTCTATCATTTCCAAAGAGAACTGGATGACTTTAACCGCAGCCTTTTCAGGAGCCTCTTTTAACCCACCAATAGCAAAATAGCTATCACCAATTGTTTTAATTTTTTCAATTTCATATAAGTCGGCTGATGTGTCAAATTTTCTAAAAATTAGATTTAAAATTTCAACCAACTTTTGTGCACTTAAATCTTTAGCTTGTGGAGTAAAACTAACCAGGTCAGCGAAAAGAATGGTTACATTTTCATGCTTATCCGCTATGGTTGAGTCTCCTTGTTTCAATCTATCTGCTATTTCATTAGGAAGTATATTTAATAATAAATTATCTGATTTTTCTCTCTCAACTTGAAGTTCGATTAATAATTTTTTTTCCTTTTCTCTTAATTGCCTCTTTTCTATGGAAGTATTTATACGTGCTTCAAGAATAGTGTTATCAAAAGGTTTTTTTATGTAATCATCAGCTCCAAATTCTATGCATCTAAAAATACTATCTGTATCATCCATTGAAGAGATCATTATAACTGGAAGATCAAATAGACGTTTATCATTTCTTATAAATTTTAGAACTTCAAATCCGTTCATTTCTGGCATAATTATATCTAATAAAATAACATCGATTTTATTTTCATTTTTTAATAATTCGACTAAAGCCTCTTTACCATTATTAGCTGTAATAACAATATGACCTTTTTTTTCCATGCGCTTTTTAAGTAAAGACGTATTATTGAGATTATCATCAACTGCTAAAATAGTCCCTAGTATTTTACTTTTTTTATCACTTTCATCTAATGGCTGTATACTTTTTAACACATCTTCTAATAAATTGAAATTTTCATTAACAAATGATTTTTTATTTAATGATTTTAAAGAATCAGGCTGAAATGAAATGATTGAAGATAGTTCTTTTTCTAAAAGCCGTCCCGAATCAATAATTTTTTGGATATCTGATTCAAAAGTATCAATTCTAATTTCAGGATTATCTTCAATTATTAATTCTGAGTATCCAATTATTGTATTAAGGGGAGTTCGAATATCTAATTCTGTTTGGATGCCTATTTCAGATATTTTTTTTGTAGATAAGTCAAGTGATTGATCGCTAAAATTATTTTCTATTGCTGATAATATTTCTTTACCTGCTTTAAATAGCTTTTCTAGGTCTTCTATTACATCTAACAGTCCTTCATCTTCACAATCTTCCATTAACATTTCACTATAACCTAGTATTGCGTTAACTGGATTTTTTAGATTATGCCTGGCCTTGCCAAGAAAGACTTTTTTTTTCCTAGGGTCCATTTTTATGATCTATTAATAATTTTCGACTATTTAATAAAATCCTTTATTTTTCCAAGAAGTCTCTTAAACTCTATTGGCTTAGTGTCATACTCATCAGCACCAGCTTCAAGAGCTTTTTCTCTATCACCAGCCATCGCATGCGCAGTTAATACAATAATAGGTATATTTTTAGTCTCCGGGTTTCTTTTTATTGTAGATGTCGCTTCCCAACCATCCATTACTGGTAAACTCAAATCCATTAAAATTAAATCGGGATTTTCACTTTTTGACATATCCACACCTTTTTTTCCATCCTCTGCCATAATAATACTGAAACCTTTTCGTTCCAATCTTCTTGATAACATATCTCGATTCATTTCATTATCTTCAACTATTAAAATTTTTGTCATATTTAACCTTGAGTTTGTAGTTTTTTTATTCTTTCTCCAACTTCATTTAAAAGCTCTTTTTTAGTATAGGAACCTTTTTGCATTATAGCTTCGACATTTCCTTTTAATCGATTATGGTCTTCTTTTGTTAAGTCTTTTGCAGTAATTACTACAACTGGAATATCTAACCAATTTTTATTCTCACGTAATTTTTCAGAAAATTCAAATCCATCCATTTCTGGCATCATTAAATCAAGAATAATAAGACCCGGTTTTGCTTTTTCTATTTTGCTTAATGCTTCTTTACCGTTAACGGCTGATCTAACTTTAAAATTATTAGACTCCAAACTTTTTCTAAGCATATCTCTAGTTACTTCATCATCTTCAACAATCATTATGGACTCTGAATTAATTTTAATCTGATGTTTTTTTAGAATTTCGGATAATTGATTCCAATTAACGGGTTTAGTTAAGTAATCGGTTGCACCCAGAGAAAACCCTATATCCGGTTCATCAGCCATGGTTAACATTATAACAGGAATATGTTTAATTTCTTCATTTGATTGAAGTGCCGCAAGGACTTCCCAACCATCCATCTCTGGCATCATTACATCCAAAGTAATTGCATCAGGTAAATGTTCAGCTGCTAATTTTAAACCCTCTTCACCAGATCTTGCCTGAATAATTGAAATATTTTTCTTCTCAAGAAACTTTTTCATCATATCTTGAGCATTATCATCATCATCTATGACTAAAATAGTATATGGATTTTCAGGATCAGAAGTAGTAATTAAATCCATAGGATCATCTTTTTTGTCTTTGACAATTCTAGGTAGAGTAACCGTAAAAGTAGTTCCCTTCCCTTCAATGGATGTTAGATTAATATCTCCACCCATCATTTCAGCAAACATTTTTGTAATAGTGAGCCCTAAACCTGTTCCACCAAATTTCCTTGTTGTTTTTTCATCTGCTTGAGTAAATGGCTTAAACACTTTTTCTACTTGTTCTTTTGACATCCCAATTCCTGAATCAGATACAATAAAATCATAGGCATTTTTCATCGAATTTGATTTGACAATTGAAAAAGTGATTTCTCCATCTTTTGTAAATTTAGATGAGTTACTTAATAAGTTTAACATAATCTGTCTAATTTTAGTAATATCAGCTTTTATTGTTTTGATTTTTGGATCAATATTTAAAGATAATTTGTTGTTATTTTTCTCAACTAATGGTTTTATAGTGGCCTCAATTTCTGTAAGAATTTTACTAAGTTCAAATTCTTCTAAGTATAATTCCATTTTTCCAGATTCAACTTTTGATAGATCTAAAATGTCATTTATTAAACCCAATAAATGTTTTCCTGAACTATTGATTTTATCAAGATCTGGGATAAAATCTTCGTTCTCATCCTCAGCATCTTCAATTAACATTTCACTGTATCCAATAATTGCATTTAAAGGTGTTCTTAATTCATGGCTCATATTTGCTAAAAAAGTACTTTTTGCAGCATTTGCTGCTTCTGCTGCTTCTTGAGATTCTATTAACTCGGCATTATTTAATTCTAGCTTTTTACGAACTTCCTGATCTTTAATCCTCGCTTCTTCCTTTAATTTTTGTGAATATTTTCTTTGATTATTAAAACGTTTTCTAGAATATCCAGAAAATGCTAATATAGAAATAATAATTCCCCAAAATGGAATTGCTGTTGCAGCCTCTAAGTACCATGGTTTTTTTATTAAATATTCAACACTAGCAATTGGAGAATAGTTCATATCTCTATCGATAGATTGAACTTCGAAATTGAAAATCCCAGATTGAGTGGGTACAAGGTCAATAACACTATTATTGATCGGGTTGCTCCAGTTTTTGTCTAATTCTTTTATTCTAAATCTAAATTTTTGCTTTTCTTTTTGAGTATTATAGTTCGCAGCATTGACATAGAAACTGATTCGATTTCCTGTTATAGATTTAGGTAATATTGAATTGTTAACTTTATATTCGTTTTGGGAAGTAATAACTTTTTTAATATTTACAAATCCAGAGGTTTTTGAGGGTCTGTATTTACTTACTCCCTTCCAACCTGCTAACCAATAAGTTTCCCCGTAACTAGAGATAGAGGATATATCATTCATAATTAAACCATCACGTGTATCTATAGTGCCCCAATTTTGTCCATCGAAAGAACCAACCCCTCCACCATAAGTTCCAACCCAGACTTTGTCCATATCATCAATATATAAACAAAAAATCTCAGGGTTTGGAAGACCATCTTCTTTTGAATAATTTATAAAACGTTCCCCATTATATTTAAATACACCGGAGCCATCGGATCCAACCCATACATTCCCTTGGGAATCCATTCCTAATGCCGTCACCCTTGTATCAGATAATCCGTCCTCTTCTGATAAATTGTTGAATGATTTACCATCAAAAATTGAAATTCCCGAGCCATATGAACCGACACAGATTAAGTCACCATTTCCAGCAACTTTTAAACCGCGAGCACCTGAAAATGAGAATAACTCGTCCTTTTCATCAAACAATTCAAACGTTTCACCGTTATATTTAACCAAACCGACAGGTGTTCCAAGCCAAATATTTCCTATATTATCTGCATAAACTGACGAGATGTTATCCCTAGGTAAACCATCTTTAGTAGTAAAATTTGTAATGTTTCTACCATCATACCTAGAAAGACCATTTGCTGTGGCAAGCCATATATTATTGTAGATATCAAGCTCAACATCGTTAATCTGATTTGATCTTAAACCATCTTTTATCGTTAAGGTCTTCAATACCTTATC
>CBFIBM010000014.1:42613-47672 GCA_965660855.1 uncultured bacterium
ATTATAAATATGGATCAAGCCACGATTAGCAGATGCTAACCATAAATTGTTATTTTTATCAGCGACAACTTCTCTTATAGGACCTCTGGGAAAGCTATCTACTTCAGTAATATTTATTAAAGAGTTTGGATCATACTTTAAGATACCAGAACCAAAATTATCGCTAATCCAATATATACCATCCTGAGATTTACTTATTTTTGTGGGGTTATTGAAAGAAAAATCATAACCTAAAGATCTAGGGGATAGTAGAATAAAAGTTTTATAATTATACCTAACAATTCCTTGTTGGGTTGATATCATTACATCACCAGTTTCATCAAAATAGATATCTCTAATTCTATTATCAGGTAAACCATCTGCCCATGTTAAGTTCTTAAAAGAGGTACCATCATAAATCGAAATTCCACCGCCCTCTGTTCCAAACCATAATTTACCATCAGGCGCCTTCTTTATAACTGTAACATAACCATTGACGAGTCCATCATCAGTGGTAAAATTCTGGAACCGATTTCCATTAAATTTAACTAGTCCATCTCCAGTTCCAATCCAAATATTATTTCCTTCAACATAAAAGCAAGTAACCCATCCATTTGCAACCCCATCAGTATAATCATAATATATTAATGAATCTCCATCGAAAATCTGAAATCCACCATTTCCTCCTAGAATAATATTCCCATTCATATCTTGGTCTGCAGCCCATACTACGTTACCAGAAAGCCCATTTTCATAGTCAAATACTTCAATTAAGCTATCATTCTGGAAAAGAGACAAACCTCCAATATTATTTTGACCATCAAAAGAGGAAACCCAGATATTTTTTTCCTTATCCTGAAAAAGATGAACAACAGGTGCGTTTGGTAAACCATCTTCTTTTCCGAAATTTCGCATTTCTTGACCATCATAAATTGTCAGCCCTGTGAAAGATCCAATCCATAGTTGATTTTCTTCGTCAATAAGATTCGTTCTGCTATAATTACTTTGAATTCCATCAATATAGCTAATTTGCTCCCATGTACCTTTTGCTAAGTTTCCAATTCTAATTTCTAAATTTTTATATCCTTTTTTACCATCCTTTAGCGTGAATACTCTATTATTTCCTTTTTGATCTTTGAAATAATGATATTTATCTTTTCCATGAATCCTTAAATAATATCTGTCAAATTTTAATCTTGGAAATTTAAATTCCCCTTTTCTATCTGTATATATCCTTTCTGTATCATAATCTGTATTAAAAGGTACTGCTTGAACTAAAATACCGGATTGGGTACTTTCTCCATCAAGGTTAAAAACCTTTCCTGAAACTTCTGGTCTTATTCTGAGTACGGGATTAATATTTAATTTTTGTCCATCATTCAGTTTACCAATGATTTGAACATCATAAGTATCTCCACTAAATGCCCTTAATTCAAATTTAGAGTTTTCCTTATATCCGGTTACAATTGAACTGTATTTTCCGTCTTCATCTGATTTTGTCCATCCTATTGCTTTATGATTTTTAAAATCATAAAGGCCAACATTTGTGAATGGAGAAATTTTATTATTCTGGTCTTTTATAACTCCAAATATTTCTAAGTATTTTGGTTCTAGTTGAAAACTAAAAAAAGGAATTTCTTTCGAATCAAAAACCACAAACAACTTATTGACACCTTTATTTAAATTTACAATAATAGGTAACTCAAAATAGGTTTTTGTGTCCACAATAAGTTTATTATTAACGTACAACTTTAAATCAATATTTCCCCTTCCACCACTAAAAGCTACTTTCTGTTTACTTTTACTTAAAACGTTCGCAAAACCTATTATTTTTTGACCCGGAGTTACCTCTTTATAAGCTTGCCATAAATAATGCATTCCATTAGAACCCATTGCAGTGAAGTTTTTTACATTTTGAGTCACATCATTATGAGTCAAAGTTGATTGTTTATTAAAATCTAAATCAGAAAATAATCGAGAAAGAGAGTCTGAGTCTAATTCACCATTAAAAGGACCAAAAAACCCCATATTCCTGATTACCTTATCACTATCGATTGGATTATTCACATTGATATTTGAATAAAGTGAAGTGCAAGAGAATACTATTATCAGAATTAGTGATTTGAACATAATGCCACCTTTATAAATTATTCAGGTTTTAATACAAAATTTATTAATCGCTTAGGTACTAAAATCAGTTTGATTACCATAAAACCATTTAAATACTTAGATAATTTTTTATCTTTCTTAATTAAATCAGAAATTTCAATTTCGCTTAAATCACTATCAATTACTATTGTACCTCTAGTTTTACCATTAAACTGAACCGCTATGGTTTGTTTTTCTTCTTCAATTAGTTTTGAATTATAAGTAGGCCAACTTGAAGATGCAATCCTATCATAACCCAATGTTTCATTTATCTCTTCAGTGATGTGAGGTGCTAACGGGTTCATTAAAATAAGAAAAGTCCTAATGGTATCTTTACTTATATGATCTAACGTTTGAAGATGGTTTACAAATATCATTAAATGTGAAACGACAGTATTAAATCTAAGGTTATTTAAGTCATCCGTAACTTTTTTTATGGTTTTATGAAGTATTTTTTCAGTTTTAAGATCAATTTCTTTATCAGAAATTTTATCTGAATTTTCTATACAAACACGCCATACTTTGTTAATAAATCTATAACATCCTTGAAGACCTTTTGTATTCCAAGGTTTGGACTTTTCTAATGGCCCCATAAACATTTCATAAAGTCGAAAGCTATCCGCACCAAATTCATCTACGACAATATCTGGGTTAATAACATTCCCTTTCGATTTACTCATTTTCTGGCCATCTTCTCCTCTAATCATACCTTGATTAAAGAGCTTTTGAAACGGTTCTTTTGTAGATACTAATTTCAAATCATATAACACATGATGCCAGAAACGAGAATACAATAAATGGAGTACTGCATGTTCTGCTCCCCCAACATAGAGATCTACTGGCATCCAATAGCTTTCCTTTTCTTTACTCCAAGCTTCGTTATCATTTAATGGATCTATATATCTTAAATAATACCAACATGACCCCGCCCATTGAGGCATGGTATTTGTTTCTCTTTTCCCATTGGGAGTATTTACCCAATTTTTAATATTTGCTAATGGGGACTCTCCTGAAGCTGCAGGTTCATATTTTTCTGTTTCAGGTAATAGAAGTGGTAATTCTGATTCATCTAACGGAGTAATTAGACCACTATCTTCATGTAATATTGGAATTGGCTCTCCCCAATATCTTTGACGTGAAAAAAGCCAATCTCTTAATTTATATTGTGTTTTTGCACTTCCATTCTTTGTATCCCTTAACCAGGATATAACTTTTCTTTTTCCTTCTGGAACTTTTAATCCATCTAAATTAATTAGATTATTTTTTGAATTTATAATTAGACCATTTTGATTATCTACAAATGCTTCTTTTGTAACATCTCCCCCTTCAACTACTTCTATGATTGGTAAATTAAATTTTTGTGCAAATTCATAATCTCTCTTGTCATGACCAGGAACAGCCATTATTGCTCCAGTTCCATAGGACATTAAAACATAATCTGCTATCCATATCGGTATTTTTTCTTTATTAATAGGATTTATAGAATATGATCCTGTGAAAAATCCAGTTTTATTTTTATTTAGTTCACCCCTATCCAGATCACTCTTTTTTTGTGATTCGGCTGTGTAATTTTCTAGAATATGTATTTTGTCACTAGTGACTAAATCTGAAACATATGGATGTTCTGGAGCAAGAACCATAAATGTTGCTCCAAATAAAGTATCGGGCCTAGTTGTATAAACTTCTATATTTTTATTTATTGATGGTAAATTAAATATGACATTAGCACCAGTTGATTTTCCTATCCAATTTCTTTGTAATTCTTTAATGCTTTCAGGCCAATCTAATGAGTCAAGACCAGAGAGCAAAGATTCGGCATATTCTGTAATGCGAAGCATCCATTGTCTCATAGGTTTTCTAATAACTGGGTATCCACCTATTTCAGATTTCCCATCTACTACTTCTTCATTTGCCAAAACAGCTTTTAACTCAGGGCACCAATTAACCGGAACCTTAGCTTCATAGGCAAGTCCTTTTTTATACATTTGAAGAAATATCCATTGAGTCCATTTGTAGTACTTTTCATCAGTAGTATTAATTTCACGATCCCAATCATACGAGAAGCCTAACATTTTAATCTGGCGTTTAAAGTTTTTTATATTTTCTTCTGTGGTAGATCGCGGATGAGTTCCAGTTTTAATAGCATATTGTTCTGCTGGTAAACCAAATGCGTCCCACCCTATTGGGTGTAGAACATTAAAATTATTTAATCTTTTAAATCTAGAGTAGATATCAGTAGCCGTATATCCCAACGGATGACCTACATGTAAACCTGATCCAGAAGGATAAGGAAACATATCTAAAATGTAAACCTTTTCTTTACTGCTATCATCTTCAGTTTTGAAGGTCTTTTCTTTTTCCCAAATGTCCTGCCATTTGGATTCTATTTTCAGATGATCGTATTTCATAAAAAAAGGGATGTAAAATTAGCTTCACATCCCTTAAAATAAAAAAAAAATATAGATTTGTTAAAACATAAATTCAAATCCAATCGATATGTTCTGGTCATTCATGTCATATAAATTTGCAATTCCTTTATCGTCGTTTCTAGCGGGATCATATCTGCTATTATATTTATTAGTAAAATTAAAATTTACATTTACAGCCTCATAAAATGTTGAAAGGGTAATTTTTAATTCATGTTCTAACAAAAAATCTTCAAAATCATCTATTCTTGGTTTATAGTAAAACCTGTAATCCAGAACTAAATTTTCATCAAATAATTTAAATTTAATTTTTGGTCTAATAGAATGTCTAAAAAATTTATTTTCTCCACCTAAATTTACAGAATCCGTTCTAGTGAACAAGGTATCTGTAATCGTCGAATCGGTATATTCTGTCCATGCATCAACTAAAATAGAATCTGTATAGAAATAGGATCCATATCCAGCATCCCCGTAGTAATAGTAATAATCTTCATCCAATAAAACAG
>CBFIBM010000015.1:0-16979 GCA_965660855.1 uncultured bacterium
TAATCATATGCTGTGTAATACATAGAATTAAGATCAACTAACTGAGAAAAACGACCATAATATCCGTATACATTTGTTTTATCTGTAAAAGGAAAGGAAATACCAATTCTAGGCTGAATTTCAGTATATGGTTCGATTTCTTTCCATGAAGATGGATCAATGTATTTTGATACTTCATAAAAAGTTAAAGAATCCGCTCTTTCTGGAGCTGTTTCAGAAGGGTCTAGCTGATCTATTCTTAGACCAACATTTACAATTATATCATCAAACTCCATTTTATCTTGAAGATAAAAACCAATTTCTGTTGGTGTTTTAGCACCATCAATATAGGAAATATCTTCACCGTCTTGCCCGTCTGGAGTTCCTCTATATTCTTTTCTTTCGTCTATTTCATTACCATCTTTGTCATACCCAAAACCATCAATATATGGACGCCATATCCACGCTGGAATATTTTCAAAAGACCCATAAGTTGTATACCCATAGGAACCTTCTACATCCTGCGCAAATTTCATAACGGTTGGATTAGCAAAGTAATTCCTCATTGTGTGCTGGCTGTAGTCAAAACCTGCTTTGATATCATGGTTCCCCATGACATGTTGTAAGCTGGCTGAAAAACCAGTCTTAGAGTA
Organism: uncultured bacterium; assembly: GCA_965660855.1. Taxonomy (GTDB): domain Bacteria; phylum Fidelibacterota; class Marinisomatia; order Marinisomatales; family UBA1611; genus JAOLAV01. The sequence continues at coordinate 633 of CBFIBM010000015.1, forward strand.
CGCACCTTTATAATAACCACCTGGCATAGTCCCTGGTCTTGTTACAGTCATACCATTAATTAAATAATCTGCTTTTTCCACAAATCTGCTTTGAAATGGTGTATAACCATAGCTGGTAGTTTCATAGCCAGTTGTGTCACCATCATCATTAAGAACGGGTACTGAGACATTTGCATCATTAAACCCTAGTTTACTCTGAACTGCAGATGAGTCAGCCCATAATTTCCAATCAGTACCTAGAAGATTGTCTTTTGCATTATACTCTAGGCCGAAACTACTAGCGTTCGCTTTCAAAATTGTATTGCTACTCAAAGCATAGGTTAACTCAGCTATTACCATATTACTAGAATATTCATTTGTTCTGTATCTTTCAGAAACATCAAAAGAATTTGTGTATGCTCCTGTATCATCTAGAGTACTAACCATTGCGCCGCCCCATTGAAGCTGAGACATGATCCCACCGCCCTGATTAGTTGTACCAGTGTTATTTACAAGACCTAGTGTTGCTCTTAATGGTCCACCACTGTAGGATAAAGAACCAGTAAAATTAACGAACTCATCCTGACGTCCAGGTGTTGATCCATCTTTCCAGGTTAAATCAAACTGATCAACATAAGCAGCATTATCTGTTCTTTCATCAATTTGCCCTAAAAACTCAAAACCATTTGCAATTTTCACATAAGAATCTTCCTCTTTACTGCTTTCAACTGCACCATAAAATTTTATACTTTCATTTCCGGGGATTACCGGACCACCTACGGAAGCAACGATAGTTTGATGACCGTAAGAATATCCATCTCCAAAAGCGCTGCTTTCACCAGTGCCTCCTCCATCATTTTGCACTGAAAAGGAACCGGAATAATCAGATGTTCCTTGTTTAATGGTACGTTTAATCACACCTGAATTTGCGCCACTAATTTCAGCATCATATCCGCCAACTTGTACCTGAAGTTCTTCAACGGCTTCTTGAGGAACGTATACTAGATTAGACCTATCACCAAGGTTTGTAGTACCTGCTCCATTTAAATAATAAGCAACCTCATTATTACGCCCACCTCTAATATAGACTTCATCATTCTGAACTACAACACCTGGAACAGTGGCAAGAACTGAATTTAAATCTCTGATAGGCATATTTCTTAACTGCTCGCTTGTAACTGTGCTAACAGAAGAAGTTTCATCTTTTTGAATAAGGGGCTTTTCTGCAGTTACTTGAACAACTTCTCCTTCGATCGAGCTTGTTGAAAGAGAAAAATTAATTTCAGTACTCAATCCAGAGATTACTTGAACATTAGAAATCTCTTGCGAAGCATATCCTATATAACTTGCCATTACAGTGTAGGACCCAGCCGGAATATTTAAAATGGTATAATCACCAGTTTCTCCTGCAGATGCACCAGATCCTGTGCCGAGAACTATAATATTCGCACCGACCAAAGCTGAACCGTCATCACCTTGAACAAGGCCGGTTAGCTTACCAGTAGTTTGAGACCAACCAACAGATAAAAATGTTGATAGGTATATTAAATAGACAATCCGTTTCATTTTATAGCCTCCAAAATAGAGTTTATTAAAAAATTGGTAGGGAACAAAAAAAAGTTTCCGACGTTAACTAATATATTCTGAGTCAAATATTTAGATATCATTAAAAATTAGTCAGTTCAGATCCTTTATATCCCAAAAAACAATTAGGTAAACCTAAAAGCTGAATCGTTATGAGTCAAGATAAATGTTTTGATTGATATTTCCCGTGTTTTCATTTTCATTGACCCAAAAAAACCTGATAGAAAACCCTTCAATTTTATTTTTTTACGCCCGCCCACTGCAATTCAATAATAGGAACCCAACTTTCCATTAAAGGAAGATAGGGCAAAATCCTGGTTTGCTTACCAAAGGGTAATTCTGCACGAACCAACTTGTATCCAGTTGTTACCCTGAAATTTTTTGATTTTTCCCAGCTTAATAAAAATTTGTGCTCTAATGAAAATAGTCCTCTTAAATCTTTGAAACTAGGATCCGATTGCATTTTTGCTATTTTAGGTAAAATTAAAAAATCCAGATCCACCAGAAAGGAAAAGTTTTTGTTAATTGATTTTTGAATATCAATACCATTGTGATACCCCCAACCATTACTATATAAGGCAAGACGATGATAAACTAAAGGTAAATCAATTGTTAATCTTTTATCTGGAGCTTCAGAAACCAAAGCAAAGTCGATTCCGTTCTTTATAGTAATATCAAAACCATTCAAGGGTTTAGTCATTATCCAAGAGTATGAGAACCCAACCATAGGAGGGGTTTTTAAATTTGGATCTATTACTCCACCTATTCCTTCTTTTGAAATAATATTTAAAAGTGGGGTTGGATATCGAAAAGAAATTTTACTTGCGCAATTAAAACCCCAAATCCTCTCTTCTGCTCTCTTTACGGAAACATTAGGCATCACAAAAAACAATAAGGGGTGAGTGCTAAATTCAGTTTTATCAGAGTAACCGTATCGAAATGGCTGAAACAAACCAATCTCCCATCTTTTTTTAGCTATTACTTCAGCAGAATTAGAGCTCCACGAAGTGTTCATCGAAAATAAAGTCTTTATAGAAAATAATAATACTATATAATAAATATGTTTCATCTATCTTCTCCCACTTATAGATATATAAACTGCACTTACTGGCATATGATCGCTAAGTTTCCAAGCCGCTTGATGAGTGTACCCAGACCCTTCTAACCAAGATCCATTTGTAAATAAGTAATCTAGTTTTCTATCATGCTTTGTATAGGTGCTGTCATTTATCATGCTGGTAGAGGGAGCATGTGTGTGATTCTCAGGTAATAATATAGATCCATCATCAGCGGGTATTGCAGAACTATAACTATTGTATAAAGGAAGCAAGATATCCGGCTCACCATCAAAATGCGAAAAATAAGAGCCTTGATAAGCATCGTTGTTCTCGAAATCTCCATCACAAATCTCATCATCGCATTTGTCGCTTTCGCAAAAGTCTATTACCGATCCCGGTGGGACAGAATTTAGATCGCCGCCACTTACAAAATCTCCATTCTCTGCGACAATCTCATCTAAAATTTCTGAATATTGTTCTATATGCTTTTCTTTTGTATCATCAGTTGCAAAAGCAGTAGCGTGTATATCAACAGCAAAAAAATCTCTTCCATTTTGAGACAAACTTGGGATTTTTACCTTCAAAATATTTCTTCTTAAGTAAAAGTATTGTACGAGATCATCTTGATCTGTTCTTAATTGTAATTGAACTCTTTCAGCATCCGTAAGTTCATACTTAGATAGGATAGCGTTCCCCGTATTTATTTTACCGATTCCATCTGTTGGTATGAAATCAGCTTCCCACATGGATGCATAACAAGCGTAATTGTAATAAGTATTATCTAGCAAATATTGAACCTGATCTAGATACCCCGTTCTTTTAGATGAAACATCAACTTCTTGTAGCAGAACTATATCTGCGTCAATCATATTTAACGTATCTGCGATACCCTGCATAATTGAATTGATATGATTCTGATCTGCTACAACATCATCACCGCAAGAATCTCCAAAAAAAGGAAACCTTCCCGATCCAAACCTTATATTCCAAGTAACTACTTTTATGGGTCCATCATCATAAACACTTAATGAGTCTGGAATTTCTGTAGCTTTATACATAACAGCATCACTTTTCTGGGAAAACTCAGTAACGAATGGATCACAGCCGCTTAATATAATTATTGAAAACAATATTAGGTTTAGAAACTTCATTTTGACTCCTTCTTTTTCAATAAAGTTAATACTTTTTCAGGGGGACGACACACAAGTGCTTTGTTTTGAACCACAACAATAGGACGCTCCAAAATTTTTGGATATCTAGAAATTGCTTTTGCCATTTTTTGGTCATTAGAAATAAACTCTTCTAATTTGTTTTCCTTAAATTCCGCTTCATTTTTCCTAACAAATTGTCCAGGAGCAAGCCCAAGTTCTTCCGAAATATTTAGCACCTCAGTTATGGACAACGGATTTTTTAAATATTCTCTTATTGTAAAATTCACGCTCTTTTCTCTAAGGAGCTGCACGGCTCCTCTGCTTTTTTTTCAACGAGGATTATGATATATGATTATATTTTTCATTTAATTATACTCATTTTTATATTTTCAGAAACTTAATATAGCACTCTTTGATTTAATTTTTTTAAAAAAACCCATTAGATTCATTCTTATTTTTTAAAAATAAAATTTTTTGTATATTTTAGCTAATAAAATAAAAAAATATGAAACTAGACGAAACCGATATTCAAATTCTTAAAGCTCTTCAGAATGATGGTCGAGAATCAGCAAGCCACATAGCTGAAAGAGTAAATGTTTCTGTTCCAACTGTAACTGAGCGCATTAGAAAACTTCAAGAGAGCGGAATTATTTTGGGATTTCAAACTGTCATAGACCCCAGCTCAATTGGCTTAGATGTTGCCGCAATAATCACTATTATTTCAGGTTCATCTCAATATTATAGAGAAGTTACAATTGCTGCTGAGGAAACACCGGAAGTTGTTCAATGCTTTAGCACAACTGGAAATGGTTCACATATGCTGTTTGTTATCACAAAAAATTCAAATACACTTGAAGAGCTTTTAAGAAAAATTCAAAGCTGGCCAGGTGTTGTTAGAACAGAAACTCAAATAATTCTTTCTTCTTATAAACTTGGATCTACTGTACCTTTATAGCAAACACTAACTCCCCTAAACTCCACTGTCGGACTAGCTAAAAACCTTAAGTTTTAAAAAATTGTTGCATTAAACAAAAATAATATTTTTTATAAAATCTTAATTTTTTTATATTATTGTGTTATATATTGAATTTTTTAAACTAATTTAGACAATAAACATTAATAAGGTAAGTAAATGAGCAAAATAAGATTAGAGTATATTTGGATGGATGGCCATGCCCCAACCCAAAAATTAAGATCAAAAACAAAAGTTTTAGAAGGCCCAATTAAATCTATTGAAGATTTACCAGATTGGGGCTTTGATGGATCCAGTACAAATCAAGCTGAAGGTAACAACAGTGATTGCCTTTTAAGGCCGGTTTATAAGGTCCCTGATCCAATCAGAGGTGGGGATGATTTGCTAGTGATGTGTGAAGTAATGAATGCGGATGGAACAGTTCATGATTCAAATACAAGAGCTCATTTAAGAGAAATTTCTGAAAAGTATAAATCTGAAGAAGCTTGGTTTGGTATCGAACAAGAGTACACTCTTTTTGATGGGCGGAACCCATTGGGATGGCCCGAAGGTGGCTATCCAGCACCTCAAGGGCCTTTCTATTGCGGGGTAGGAGCAGACGAAGTATACGGTAGAGATATTGTTGAAGAGCATCTTCAATTATGTATAGATGCTGGTTTAGAAATTTCTGGAATCAATGCTGAAGTAATGCCTGGACAATGGGAATATCAAATCGGTCCACTCGGTCCTTTAGAGTCTGGAGATCAAATGTGGTTATCTAGATGGCTTTTATATCGAATTGCAGAGGACTATGGTGTAAGTGCTACCTTACATCCAAAACCTGTTAAGGGCGATTGGAATGGAGCTGGAGCCCATACGAACTTTAGCACCAAATCTATGCGCGCATCCGGAGGGATCAAAGTCATAAAGGCTGCTTGTGAAAAACTCAGTAAAAAACATGATGATCATATTGCAGTATATGGTGCACATAACGAAGAAAGGCTAACAGGATTACATGAAACCTGCAGTATAAAAGAATTTAGATATGGTGTGAGTGACCGAGGCGCATCAATTCGTATACCAATGCAAACTGCAAACGAAGGCTATGGATACCTTGAAGATAGAAGACCTTCTGCGAATATGGATCCATACCAAGTTTGTGCAATTCTAATTAGTACAACCTGTAGTTAGAAAAACGATTTTATTATAAACAATGGAAGCAACCTAAAATATATGCTTCCATTGTTTTAAATTTTTTCAAAAACACCTGTTTCTTTATTTTTTTTAACAGCATCCCAGTCAAAATACTTCCCGTTCATAGCAATATAAACACCGACTGGTAAGGCTTGAGAAAATGCAAGAGCACTGCCAACATTAAACAGGCCATCGCTACTTCCAAAGTTATAGGGGATCATTGCCCCTGTTAAAATTATCGTTTTGTCTAATTTTTCTTTCGCAAGAACTCTTGCGGTTTTTGTCATCGTGTCTGTCCCGTGGGTAATCACAATTTGCTTTTCATCAACTTTTTTACAAGAATTTTTAATATATAACCTCTCTTTATTTGACATTGTCAAACTATCAATAAGCATCAAGGTAGTAATGTTTACTTCAAGTCTACACCTCCCCAACTTCAACAATTCTTCAATATGAGTTTTATCAAAGAAAAGCTTTCCCTTTATTTCGTCATACTCTTTATCAAACGTACCACCGGTAATTAAAATCCTTACAGACATTTTATTTTATAATGTATTGCATATTTCATGAAACGACTTTTTCTTTAGTTCTGGAATTTCAGCTTTTTTTGAAGGAAAGCCAACTGGTATTAGTAAACTAGCTTTTTCATTCTTAGGTCTTTCTAGTAATCTCTCTAAAAATCCCATTGGTGATGGAGTGTGGGTAAGGGTGACAAGCCCGGCACAATGAAGCGCTGATAATAGAAACCCCGAGGCGATACCTACAGATTCATTAACATAATAATTTTTACTTTTATTGTTTTTTAATAAATCATATCTCTTTTTAAAAACAACGATTAAAAACGGTGCTTCCTCTAAAAAAGGCTTGTTCCATGTCGTTTTAAATTTTTTTAAATCTTGTAACCAATAACCTGGAGCTCGGTCTTTATAAAATAATTTTTCTTCAGCTTCTGCAGCTTTTCGTATTTTTTCTTTCAGTAAATTATTTTTTACAATCGTAAAATGCCAAGGCTGTTTATTTGCTCCAGATGGAGCTGAATTTGCTACTTTTATTGCATCTTGAAGTAATCCAATCGGAACCTTCTCTCTAGAAAATTCTCGTACTGATCTACGCAGCAACATCTTGTCATGGAATTTTCTTGATTCTTTTTCCATCATATCAAAAGATGTTTTTTTAAAAATCAACTTTTTAAATTTTTTACTAGTATTTTTTTCCATAGTTTATAAACATCACTTGTAAGGTTATTTTTTATGAGACCACTTGAGCTAATTAGTCTTGTTTTTATTGGTATATCAATTTATCTATTAATCTATAAAAAAGATGAAAAAAACTTTTTACCAGCTTTATTTTTTTCAATACTACTTATTATTTTTCAATATTATTTTGAAGGTTTTCGTTGGCAACTAAATTTTGCTCTTTTTTTACTACCATTTTTATACTTTCAATATAAACTCTCATTCCATCGCTTTCTTTTTTTTAAAATATTAACAAGTATCTGGTTTCTAACCTCTTTAATAGTTCCGGTGTTAATTCCTGTTTTTTCTTTACCTGAGCCAGCTGGAGCTCATGACATTGGAACAGAAACCTTTTATTGGAAAGATACGACAAGATTAGAGTGGTTTACAGAAGAAGATTCTCTGGATGTTCGAAAACTAATTGTACAGGCATGGTATCCTGGTAAAAAAGAGCCCCAGAGCCAACCTGAACCTTATTTAGACTACATAAAATTACGATCAAAAACAATGGCACAAGCCGGAAAAATCCCATCATTTTTCCCAACGCATTTAGAACATGTAAAGACTAATAACTTTAGAAATATTAATATTGCAAAACAAAAAGACGAAAAACTACCTGTCTTGATTTTTTCCCATGGGATTACTGGTTCAAGACTCTTACATCAAATTCTGTTTGAGAGCTTAGCCAGTAAGGGTATTGTTGTATTTGCTTTAGATCATAGTTATGATGCAAATATTTCAATTTTCCCCGACTCTACTATTGCAGACTACCGATCTGATTTGACTGGTAATACTGACAGTTTACAGTTACGAAAAAAACAAATAAACACGCGCGCAGAGGATATCAGTTTTGTATTTGATCAAATAGAGAAAATTCAAAAAAATAAGATAATCTCTAAATTAAACAATAGCTTAGACCTTAATAAAATTTCTGTTGGTGGGCACTCATATGGAGGAGCAACTGCAATATATGCTTCAAGCTTAGACAACAGAATAATTAGCTGTATTGCATTAGATGGTTGGTTTAGTCCCCTCCCAGATGAAGTATTATCTTCGGGAATCAATATACCTATTCTTTGCCTGGGGAGGCCCTCTTGGGAAAATTCAGACTACCCATTGAATTATGATAAATTGACAGCCTTAATTAAGAACTCAAAATCAGATAAGTTTAATATTTTTATAAAAAATACTTTGCATTTAGATTTTACAGATATTCCTGTTTTTTCACCATTGATAAAATATGTAATGGATGTGGGTTCAAACCCCCGTCATCTTTCTACTAACTTAGTAAATGATATCTCTTTTTTATTTCTAGAAAGAACAATAAATCATCGATATTCTGAAAATCTAGAAAATTATTTAAATGATAAAATTTTTATTCGAAAATAAATGTTTAGATCTATTTTTAGAATTAGTCTTGGGGTTGCCTTAGTAATAATTGGATTAATAGGAGGACTTATTCCTCTTTTTCAAGGATGGGTTTTTGGACTTCCAGGATTAATTATCCTTTCAGACTACTTTCCTCCATTAAAAAAAACAATATCTTGGTTAAAGGAAAAATATTTAAATAAAACTAAAAATATTTGATTATAGCCTTTTTATCTGGTTTTGATTGAATATAATTTCGGACTTCAATTTTTAAGATTTTGACATCATTAACTTATTAAATAGAAATTAAACTATGGCTTTGAGTGTCTACGTCAGCTTCTAAAATTACTGCAATCGTCGGTGCCCAATGGGGAGATGAAGGCAAAGGAAAAATAACAGATTTTTTTGCTGGTGAATCTGATTATGTTGTAAGATTTCATGGTGGAAACAATGCAGGCCATACCATTATCGTAGATGGTATAACATTCAAGCTACACTTAATCCCTTCTGGAATTGTTTATGGAGAGCCAATTTCTATTATTGGAAATGGTGTTGTTATTGACCCAAAGGCTCTCATTGATGAAATAGCATATGTTCAAAACAAAGGTGTTAATCCTAAGTTATTTGTTAGTGATAGAGCTCATGTAATTATGCCTTATCATATTATTCTTGATGGTGCACTATCAGGACACCAGGGAGACCTTGCAGCAGGTAGTACCAATAGAGGAATCGCTCCCGTTTATGCAGATAAGATGTACCGAAATGGCATAAGAATGATTGATTTATTAGAGCCTGATGTATTCCATGAAAAACTTACAAAAGGCTATGACTTTGCGAAAGGTCTTATTGAAAAATCATTAGAAAAAACATTAGATATTTCCAGAGAAGAAATTTTTAAAACATATGTTGAATACGGTAAAAAATTAAAGCCATATGTTAAGGATACCGCTGTTCAGCTTTACAAAGCCTATGCAGGTGGAAAATCCATTTTGTTTGAAGGTGCACAAGGAATAAGCCTTGATGTTGATCATGGAATTTATCCATATACAACGTCTTCAAACACTGTAGCAGGTCATATTTCTACTGGCACAGGAGTAAGTTTTAATAAAGTTAATCGAGTCATTGGCGTTGTGAAAGCATATTTAAGTAGAGTTGGAGAGAGTCCTTTGCCAACTGAAATAAATGGAGAGGCAGCAAAGTCACTTCGTGAAAAAGGTGGGGAATATGGAACGACAACAGGGAGACCAAGAAGGGTTGGCTGGTTAGACCTAGTTCAAATTAGACAGGCTGTTCGAGTGAATGGTTTAACTGAAATAGCCTTGACTAAATTAGATGTTTTAGATGGGTTTAAAAAGCTTCCTGTCTGTACTGCATATGAAGTTAATGGTAAACAAATAAAAGAGATGCCTGCTAGTTTAACACAATACCGAAACGCTATTCCTGTTTATAGTGAATTACCCGGCTGGGGTATTATCCCTGAAAAAATATGGGATAAGGGGTATGACTTTTTCCCAGATACTTTAAAAAGTTATATTTCTTTTATTGAAAATGAAGTGAATTGTCCCGTAAAAATTGTATCCGTTGGTCCTCAGCGCCATGAAACAATAATAAGGTAATGGCATTTACAAAAGAAATTGTTGATTTTAGCGATCTTAATGATCGAGAAATCCAAGAAACTCTTGCAGGCCTAAACATATCTCTATCCTCAGAAGAAGTAAAAAAAATTCAAAACAAAATGCTGGGCAGAGCTCCCTCTATCTCCGAGTTGGTTTTATTCTCCATACAAGGATCAGAACACTGTAGCTATAAAAGTAGTCGGCCCTATTTAAAACAGTTTATTACGGAAAGCCCCGATGTAGTTCTTGGTGCGAAAGAAGATGCAGGAGTTGTTGCCGTTACAACAGATAATAGTGGAAAGCGCTGGTGTATTGTTATGAGCCATGAATCTCATAACCACCCCTCACAAATTGTTCCTTATGAGGGAGCAGCAACAGGAGTTGGGGGTAATGTAAGAGATGTTATGTGCATGGGTGCAGAAGTTATTGCTTGTACGGACTCTCTTCGCTTTGGAGAGATAAGCAAGAGCAAAACAAAATGGATCCACGAAGGTGTAGTATCAGGAATCGCTGGCTATGGAAACCCACTTGGTATTCCCAATATTGGAGGTGATTTGTACTATAATAAAGGGTATAATGAAAATTGCCTTGTGACACTAGTTACTTTAGGAATTGTCAGAGAAGATAATATAATACATTCTTATGCACCTAAAAATGCCAATGGCTATGATTTAATTTTAATTGGGAAGCCCACTGATAATAGCGGATTTGGCGGTGCTAGCTTTGCTTCTGTTGAATTAGAAGAAGAAAAAAAAGAAAAAAACAAAGGTGCGGTGCAAGAACCAAATGCGTTTCTTGAAAGACATCTCCTTAAATCAACCTATGCTCTTTTTAATATATTAAGGAGTAAAAACTTAATTGACCAAGTTGGGTTTAAAGATTTAGGAGCCGGTGGTGTCGCCTGCGCAAGCGTAGAACTGGCAGAAACCTCTGGTTATGGTTCAGAAGTTTGGATGGATAAAGTACACAAAGGGATGGATGGCTTACACTCCTCTGTTTACCTGTGTAGTGAAACACAAGAACGATTTATGTGGGTTTGCCCACCATCCATAACAGAACTTATTGTTAATCATTATAACAAAACATTTGATCTCCCAAGTGTAAGTAGTGGTGCCAAAGCATCGGTAATAGGGAAAATTAGAGAAGATGGGCAATATATTGTTCATGATAAAAATGAAGAAATAGTTAATGCTGTTGCATCAGAAGTAACAAAAGGATTTTTATACAATCGACCTTATGAGAATCCAAATAATGTTTTTTATGAACCTGAATTAAAAACACCTGCCAACTTTAATGAAATATTAATCAAAATAATGTCTCATGAGAATATGGCAAGTAGAAAGCCAGTTTTTGAACAATATGATAAACAGGTTCAAGGTAGAACATACACAGAATCTGGGATATCAAATTCTGGAATGCTCTCTCCTTTTAATTCTTCAGATTATCCTCCTGAGATAAGAAATATTGGTGTTGCGCTTTCAACGGATCAAAATCCAAGATACGGATTAATAAGCCCTTATTGGGTTGGCGTTAATGCAACTGTTGAGTCTATGAGAAATGTTGCTTCATCAGGAGCTACACCCCACGCAATAACAGATTGTTTGTGTTTTGGTAACCCTGAAAAACCTAAGCAAATGTGGGAATTTGTTGAAAGCACAAAGGGGATTTCTGATGTTTGCAAAGTTATTACTTTAAAAGACCATCCTGGAATGCCGACTCCAATAATTGCAGGAAATGTTAGTTTTTATAATGAGTCAAAATCTGGTGCTATTCCTCCAAGCCCTATTGTTAGTTGTCTAGGTAGAATAAAAGATGTTAACAAATCTATCAGCATGAGTTTTAAAAAAAATAATTCTTTAATTTTAATGGTTGGAAAAAGAAAAAATGAACTTGGAGGCTCCATTTATTATGAACTTTTTAATGAACTTGGTGCAAATGTTCCAAAACCAGACTTAGAAGAAGTGAAAAATGAAATTTTTTCTTTAACAAGTTGTATAGATAATGAACTTATTATATCATGCCATGATATAAGTGATGGCGGTTTATCAAGCACTTTATCAGAAATGACCTTTAAAAATGAAATTGGCTGTACGATCAATTTTAAAAATCATAACCTTTCGTCAGAAGCTTTTTTATTCAGTGAAACAGGTGGGTTTATTCTTGAAGTTGAAGAAAAAAACTTGAAGGTTGTTGAACAAAAATTTAAAAAAAATAATATTGCTGTTATTTCCATTGGGGAAACAAACTCCAGCAAAAAAATAAAAATAAATAACGAAATTAATATCAGCTTAATTCACGTGAAACAAGCATGGGAATCAGGTTTGCGAGACAAGCTTTAACCTTTGATGAAATTTAACTATGAATAAAATTGATTATAAGTCTGCGGGTGTAGACATTGATGCCGGAAACGAAGCTGTTGAAAAAATTAAAGACGGTGTAAAATCAACTTTTTCTAAAAATGTTTTAACAGGTTTGGGCAGCTTTGGCTCTCTTTATGATTTAAAGCCTCTTTTAGAAAACTATAAAAACCCTGTTCTAGTACAGAGTATTGATGGTGTTGGTACAAAAACAATTATTGCGCGAAAATTAAATAAATTTGATACCATTGGAATTGATTTATTAAGCGCTTGTGCTAATGATATCTTAGTTATGGGCGCAAGACCACTTACTTTTCTTGATTATATTGCAAATGACAAGTTAAAGCCAAATCGTATTGAAGAAATTGTTTCTGGAATGATTAAAGCTTGTAAGGAATCTAACGTTTCTTTAGTTGGTGGAGAAACTGCTGAAATGCCAGATACCTATTTACCAGGAGAACATGATTTAGTTGGAGTGATTACCGGTGTTGTTGATAAAGATAAAATTATCACAGGTGATACCATTATGCCTGGAGACGCTATTTTAGGCCTTCCTTCTAATGGTCTACATACAAATGGCTATTCCTTAGCTCGAAAACTTTTTTTTGATGTAGGAAAATATAATGTCAATGATACTATTGATGAACTTCCAAAATCAGTTGGACTTACCTTATTGGAGCCTCATGTTAATTATACAAATCATGTGTTTACAGTATTAGACAATGGTATCCCTATAAAAGGAATTGCACATATAACGGGTGGTGGATTAATTGAAAATATTCCCCGCGTAGTTCCAGGCTCTTATGGAATTTTTATAGAACAAAACTCTTGGCCAAACCTTTCTGTTTTTGATATTATGAAGAGGATTGGAAATATAAGCGACGATGAAATGTTTCGCACCTTCAATATGGGGATAGGGATGGTCCTTATTGTTGAGAATAAACATATAGAATTAGCGAGAGAGTCGCTTAAAAATATTTGCAATGTTTATGAAATTGGTGTTGTTACTGATAAAACTAATAGTGTGAAAATCTTATGAATCCAAAGATTGCAATAATTCAATTTCCTGGTTCAAATACGGAAAGAGAAACTATCATGGCTTGTGAACGTGTAGGTCTAACACCAATTGAATTTTTGTGGAATGAGGACCCAAAAAAACTTTCTTCTTTTGATGGTTATATTATTGTGGGTGGTTTTTCATACGAAGATCGTTCAAGGTCGGGTGTCATCGCATCTTTGGAACCTATAATTGATCAATTAAAAATTGAGTCTGTAAAAGGCAAAGCAGTTCTTGGTATTTGTAATGGAGCACAGATTTTAGTAGAGTCTGGATTAATTCCAGGGTTTAAGGATTATGCTCTTGGCGTTGCACTTACTGATAATAAAAGAATTAAAAATAATAATATTGTTGGAGTGGGTTATTATAATACATGGTCAGATTTAAAAATGGATATACGACCTAATCGATGTGCTTTTACAAGACATTTAAAAAAAGAAGAACTGATCAATATCCCTTTAGCTCATGGAGAAGGGCGCTTCATAATGAGCGATGAAGTTTTAAAAGATTTGGTAAAAAATGAACAAGCCGTTTTCCGCTACTGTAATAAACAAGGTGAAACTCTTGATGAATTTCCCGTTAATCCAAATGGATCCTTGTATAATATTGCAGCATTATGTAATTCAAAGGGGAACGTTATGGCAATAATGCCCCATCCTGAAAGAACAAAAAATGGAGATCCAATTTTTTCTTCCTTGAAAGAATATATTCAAGAAAAAATCAATTTGCCTAACTCTGAATTAAGTTCTTTTGTCCCAAAGTCTCATATATCTTCTTTCTCACCTAGGGAAGGGGCAACAGAGTGGGTAGTAGACCAAATAATAACAGACAATGAAGCCTCTTCTGTTCAAAAAGCATTACAGAAAAAAGGTTTTAATGTTACGATAAAACGACAGGATCATTGGGAAATCTCTGTTGTCGGAAATACAAAGTCTATCCTACAATCCATTGACTTAAGCGGGGAGCTTTATAACTCAAATAAAGAGTTTATAAGCAAACTAACTAATGAAGAAAATACAATATCTTTTCTAGTAAGAAAAAAAGAAGATATTTTGGCTCGATCTAAAACAGAGTCACTTAAAGAACGATTTAAAATAGACGGAATTACTAAAATAAATTACGGTGTTGTCTGGAATGTAACAGTAAATAAAGGTAATTTTGAATCTATTATAACTGAATTAATTAACACTCAAATACTTTTTAATAAAATATCACATGAATGCTATAGAATCAACTAAACACTACAAAGATCGAATTAAATCGGAATTAAAAAACACTTTAACAGATACAAATTTAAGAGCTAAAGTAAAAAGAACTGGTAAAGTAAGAGATCAATATGAATTCGATAATAAAATCGTCCTTATAACAACAGACCGACAGAGTGCCTTTGACCGCGTCCTTGCTTCGATCCCATTTAAGGGACAAGTACTGAACCTTACGAGTGCATGGTGGTTTGAACAAACAAAACATATTATTGAAAATCAAGTTATTGAAATACCAGATCCTAACATTACCTTGGCTAAAAAATGTACTGTGTTTCCAATTGAATTTGTTGTGAGAGGTTTCATTACCGGTAGTACGAGCACTTCTCTTTGGACTGTCTATAGAAATGGAGATCGCGAATACTGTGGAAATAAATTAGAAGAAGGCTTAGTGAAAAATCAAAAGCTAGATCAAAACATGTTAACTCCAACCACAAAAGAAGTAGAACATGATCGACCTATCTCCCCAAAAGAAATTGTTAGTGAGAATTGGATGACACAAGAAGACTGGGATTATTGTAGTAAAAAAGCTCTAGAACTCTTCTCTTTTGGTCAAAAAAAGGCAGCTGAAAATGGAATGATATTGGTAGATACCAAATATGAGATGGGTAAAGATGAAAATGGAAATATTGTTTTAATTGATGAAATACATACACCGGACTCAAGTAGATACTGGGTTGCAGAATCATATGAAGAGCGTATCCATAAAGGAGAAGAACCTCAAAATATTGATAAGGAGTTTTTACGACTATGGTTTGTAGATAATTGTGATCCGTATAATGATAAAGAGCTTCCAGAAGCCCCTGATGATTTGGTTATTGAACTTTCAAGTAGATATATTTATTTGTATGAAACAATAACTGGAGGCCTCTTCCCTTTTCCAGATTCAAAAAATTCAATAAATGATAGAATTAAAAACAACTTAAAGGACTTAATATGAAAGCAATCTTAATTATGGGCTCAACTGCAGATGAACCACATGCAAAAAAAATAACTGATAAACTTGATGAGTACAATATAAAATGGGAGCAGCACGCGGCTTCCGCTCATAAACAACCTTTAAAAGTCTTAGAAATATTAGAAAATAATAAAAGTAATAATGATATTATTTATATCACAATTGCCGGAAGATCTAATGCTTTATCTGGATTTGTTGCTGCAAATTCTCAATTTCCAACGATCGGATGCCCTCCATTTTCTGATAAGGCGGACATGCTCGTAAATATTCATTCTACACTTCAAATGCCTAGTAGCACTCCCGTTCTCACAGTAATTGACCCAGGAAATTGTGCATTAGCTGTTAAACGGATATTTGGTGTATAGTAGACTTGGAGCAATTTCTCCTCTTGATGGTCGTTATGGAAAAAGCGTAAAACTTCTATCACCTTATTTTTCCGAAGCTGCATTAATACGGTATCGGATTTATATTGAAGTCGAATACTTAATTGCTCTAAGTAATGAGAAGAGCATTAAGGAATTAAAAGTTTTTACACAAAAAGAAATAAAAAAACTCAGAAACCTTTACCAAGACTTT
>CBFIBM010000015.1:17078-19766 GCA_965660855.1 uncultured bacterium
GATATTAATGCCGCACAAGAAATAAAAAAAATAGAATCTGAAACTAAGCATGATGTAAAAGCAGTTGAGTATTATATCCAAAGAAAAGTGAAAAAATCACTTCACCCATGGGTTCATTTTGCTCTTACATCTGAAGATATTAATAATCTCTCATATACCTTAATGTGGAAACATGGGTTTGAACAAGTTTATCTTCCAGAGATAAAATCAATTTTAAAAAAACTAAAGGCTCTTGCAAAACAATATAAGACTTCTCCGATGTTGTCTCTTACTCATGGTCAGCCTGCCACCCCAACAACGTTTGGGAAAGAGATATCTGTTTTCTATGCTCGTCTTGAGCGACAAGTTACAAAAGCAAAAAAACAAAGCTTTCTTGGAAAATTTGGTGGTGCATCAGGAACGTGGTCTGCACATGTTGTAGCATACCCAGGTGTAGATTGGTTGAAGTTTTCAACACGTTTTATTAAATCTTGTGATCTCCAACCAAACTTATTTACTACGCAAATTGAATCCCACGATAGTATCTCTGAAAGCTATCAACTTATAATCCGTATTAATTCTATTTTAAGTGATTTATGTCAAGATATATGGATGTATATAAGTAGAGGTGTTCTAGGACAAAAAAAAATTAAAGGCGAAGTTGGTTCTTCAACTATGCCTCACAAAATAAATCCGATTCAATTTGAAAACGCAGAAGGGAATATTGGTATTGCTAATTCTCTATTAAGCCATTTATCCCAAAAATTACCTAAATCTCGGATGCAGCGAGATTTAACAGATTCTACCTCCCTAAGAAACCAGGGTGTTGGCATGGCCCATTCTCTTTTAGCTGCTCAAAGTATTCTAAGTGGATTAAGTAGAGTTACTATAAATAAAATTTCTATGTTAGCAGAGCTAGATTCACATTGGGAAGTCTTAGCAGAGGCAATACAAACTATCCTGAGAAAATCAGGAAAAGAAAGTGCTTATGAAAGATTAAAAGAATTAACTCAAGGTCAAAAAATAGATTCTCAAGTTATAAAACAGTTTGTCTCAGGGCTAAATATACCAAAAGATGATAAAGAAGTATTACTATCTCTCGCTCCAGATCGATATACTGGTAACGCATCAAAAATTGTGGAAATATTGTAATGTGTGGAATAATTGGAATCTATCATAAAAAAAAGA
The DNA here is from genome assembly GCA_965660855.1 of uncultured bacterium. Classification (GTDB taxonomy): domain Bacteria; phylum Fidelibacterota; class Marinisomatia; order Marinisomatales; family UBA1611; genus JAOLAV01. The sequence continues at coordinate 18,246 of CBFIBM010000015.1, forward strand.
ATGTTGCTTCAGATATATATGACGCTCTTATCCAGGTCCAGCATAGAGGACAAGACGCAGCTGGTATATCGACCTGGGATTCCAGTCGAATGTATTTATATAAAGAACTAGGACTTGTTACTGAGGTCTTTAAATCTAACGACTCTCTTAACTTAGATGGGAATATTGGTGTTGGCCATGTACGATATCCAACAGCAGGAAAAGACGATGTAAGCGAGGCACAACCTTTCCATACTTCTAACCCTGTTAATGTCTCTTTGGCTCATAATGGAACGCTCACAAACAGTAAAAAGATTAGAGACTCATTATTAAAAACTCGTTTTTGTCAATTTAATACACAATCCGATTCTGAGGTTCTTTTAAACCTCTTTACATATGAACTTTTTAATACGAATTACAGAAAGTTAACTACCGCCCATGTTTTTAGAGCATTAAAAAATGTTTTCGCACAATGCGAAGGAGGATATGCTGTTACAATGCTTGTAGCGGGTATTGGCATAGTTTCATTCCGAGATGCACATGGGATAAGACCTCTCGTTATTGGAAAAAATAAAGATTCTTATATGGTTGCATCAGAGAGTGGTGCCCTTACTGCGCTAGGATATAGTTTTGAAAGAGATGTCGCTCCTGGTGAGGCAGTGATTATTAGTGAAGATGGAACTTTAGTTACTAAACAAATTGTACGGGGAGTTGATCATTGCCCCTGCTTATTTGAGTTTGTTTATTTTTCTCGACCTGATTCCACTATTGATTCTATTTCAGTACATAAATCCCGCTTAAGAATGGGTGATTTTCTTGGCGAAAATATATTAGAAAACTATCCTAATTTAAAAGCCGATGTCGTAGTTCCAATTCCAGACACAAGCAGGACTTCAGCAATGCAAGTCGCATATAAACTAAAAGCAAAGTATCGAGAAGGTTTTATAAAAAATAGATATATTGGAAGAACATTTATCATGCCGGGTCAGACAATACGAAAAAAGTCTGTTGCCCATAAGTTGAGTCCTATAAAAATAGAATTTCGTGGTAAAAATGTTTTACTTGTGGATGATTCAATTGTTAGAGGAAATACGTCAAAAAAAATTATTGAAATGGTAAAAAAATGTGGAGCAAAAAAAGTTTATTTAGCCTCTGCGTCTCCTCCGATTAGGCATCAAAATGTATATGGGATTGATATGCCTGCAGTTAAAGATCTTATTGCACATGGCAAGACAATTGATCAGATTAAAAAATATATAAAAGCAGATGAACTTATATACCAGAGTTTAGATGATTTAAAACGTGCAGCTAAAATTGGGAACCCTATGATCAATAAGTTTGAAGATTCCGTTTTTACAGGGGAATATTGTACTGGTACGGTAAGTGAAAAGTTTTTAGAAGAGTTAGAAAATAGTCGATTAGATTCTACTCGATGATTGTTTAATTAAAATAAATAGAAATAGAATTGAATAGGAACATATTAATTATTGGGTCTGGTGCTAGAGAGCATGCCATTACAAAAGCTCTCTACTCTTCAATAAA
>CBFIBM010000015.1:19865-22047 GCA_965660855.1 uncultured bacterium
TGAAAAAAAACTTTTTTGCATAGCTTCGAATATGAACCCTGGTATTGCAGAATTGTGTGATGAAATAATTATTGGGAATTTTAATGATCCTATTTTTGTTGTTGATTACGCAAAAGAAATTAATGCACACCTAGCCATTATTGGTCCAGAAAACCCCCTGGCTGAAGGAGTTTCTGATGCTTTGTGGAATGCAAAAATAAAAGTAGTAGGTCCAAAAAAATCTTTAGCACAGATTGAAACCTCAAAAGCATTTACAAGAAATTTACAAAAAAAATATAAAATACCAGGTGGTCCAAAATATAAAGTTTTTTCATCTATGGATGGCGTTTCTAAGTTTTTACAAGAGCTAAAACACAATTATGTTGTAAAATTTGATGGGTTAGCTGGTGGTAAGGGTGTTAAGGTTTCTGGAGAGCACCTTCATTCACATGAAGAAGCTATACAGCATTGTTCAAATTTAATTAATAATAAAAGTAATTTTGTAATTGAAGAAAAGTTTATTGGTGAAGAATTCTCTCTTATGAGTTTTTGCGATGGAAAAACCTTAAAGCACATGCCAATAATTCAAGATCATAAAAGAGCTTTTGAAAATGATACCGGTCCAAACACTGGCGGTATGGGAACATACTCTGATGTAGATCACTCTCTCCCTTTTTTAAAGATTAAAGAGGTTAACGAAGCAAAAGCAATAAACGTTGCTACCGCAAATGCTTTAAGAGAAGAATTTAATGAAGGGTATATTGGAATATTATACGGTGGTTTTATCGCTACAAAAAATGGAGTCAAATTAGTTGAATATAATGCACGTTTTGGTGATCCTGAAGCGATGAACATTTTTTCTTTGTTAGACACTGACTTTCTGGAAATATGCGAATCATTAACTGAACAAAAATTAGATAAAGTTGAAATTCAATTTAAAAATAAAGCTACGGTGTGTAAATATGCTGTCCCTAGTGGATACCCTGATAAACCCGTTAAAAACCTACCTATTAATCTAAACAAGATTGAAAACCCTGACAGCCTTTTTTACGCGTCTGTGGATATTAAAGATAATGAATTGGTTGAATCTGGTAGTAGAACTGTAGCTTCTGTTGGTGTTGCCGATTCAATTTTTTCTGCAGAAAAAATTGCTGAAAACGAAATGCTAAAAATAGAAGGACCTCTTTTTCATCGATCTGATATAGGAAAGAAAAAATTAATTGATAAAAAAATTAAACATATGAATTCAATTCGATGATCCGACTTGGTGTTTTAGGGTCAACCAATGGCACTGATTTACAGGCTATCCTTGATGCCATTTCAGAAAAAATTTTAAATGCCGATGTATCTGTTGTTATTTCTAATAAAAAAAATGCATATATTTTAAAACGAGTACAAAATTACAATATTCCAAATTATTTTATTTCTCATGAGGGTTTAACTCGTAAAAATTTTGATAGTAAAGTAACAACATACTTGAAAAAGTATGATGTAGATTTAATTCTCTTAATTGGTTTTATGCGTATTTTATCAAAAGAGTTTTGCTCAGAATGGAAAGACAAAATATTGAATGTCCATCCATCTCTACTTCCAAAATATGCTGGGGGGATGGATAATGATGTTCATAAAGAAGTACTAAAAAACAAGGACCTCGAAACCGGTTGTACTATCCATTTTGTAACAGAGGAACTAGATGCCGGACCCATTTTAGTTCAAAAAAAATGTATTGTTGAAAATAATGATACGGCCTCTTCACTTAAGAGAAAAGTACAAGAATTAGAGGGTCAAGCTTTTTTAGAAGCAATTAACTTATTTCAAAATAATAAAATTTAAATCTAATTATGATAAAAAACCCTTTACTGAATAAAAATAATATAAAGATAGAACGAGCTCTTATTTCTGTGTATGATAAAACTGGAGTTGTCGAGTTTTCTAAAAGTTTAATAGAAAAAGGTGTTGAAATATTAAGTACTGGAGGAACAGCAAAAACGCTTAGAGATTCTAACATCCCTACCACTGACGTATCTGATTATACAAAATTCCCAGAAATTATGAATGGCAGAGTTAAAACTATTAACCCCTTGATTGAGGGAGGTATTTTAGGTCTACGAGATGAACATAGTTCAGATGCAAAAAAAAATAATATAAAGTGGATAGACCTTGTTGTCTGCAATTTATATCCTTTTTCTGATACAATATCCAG
>CBFIBM010000015.1:22144-27569 GCA_965660855.1 uncultured bacterium
AGAGTTGATTGTACGGATGCTCTTGCTTTAGAAAATGTTGATATTGGTGGGCCTACTATGATTAGATCTGCTGCAAAAAATGTTGGTTGGGTCGTTCCACTTGTCGACCCGAATGATTATTCATTGCTTCTTGATGAGCTATCAAAGGATAACACTATATCTTATGAAAGAAGAAGAAGTCTTTGCGCTAAAGCGTTTGGACACACAGCACAATATGATACTATTATTCATAATTATCTGAAAAAAGATTCATTCACTAATGATTTTTCAATAACATTTAAAAAGCATTCAGATATGAGATATGGCGAGAACCCACATCAATCTGCAGCCTCTTTTTCGATACCTGGTAATAAAGAAAACAATATTTTAAATGCCATTATTCATCAAGGAAAAAAATTGTCTTATAATAATATAATGGATTCAGACGGTGCATTAGCTTGCTTAAAAGAGTTTGACGATCCTGCTTGTGTCATTGTTAAACATGCAAATCCTTGTGGTGTCGCTACAGGTAATAACATACAGGATGTTTATCAAAGAGCTTTTAATGCAGATTCTTTGTCTGCTTTTGGAGGTATCGTCGCTCTTAACAGAACTTGTACTTTAGAACTAGCAGAAGAAATCTCTAAAGTTTTTGTAGAAATTGTGTTAGCTCCAAATTTTGATAAGAAAGCTTTAAAAATATTTAAAAATAAGAAAAATTTAAGGGTTTTAGAATTAGGTAAAATTCTAAAAAGAACTAATAAAATTGAAGTCCGTAATATTGATGGTGGACTTTTAGTACAAAATGTAGACACAAAAATTTTAACAGCTGATGATTTTAAAACGGTTACCTTAAAAAAACCTTCTAAAGAAGATATCAACACAGCATTGTTTACTTGGAAGGTTCTTCGCCATGCTAAATCAAATGGAATATTAATCGCAAAAAACAATACTACAATCGGTCTTGGAGCAGGACAAGTCAGTCGTGTAGATGCAGTTCATATGGCTCTAAGAAAAGGCGGAAAAGAAGTAAAAGGAGGGGTCTTAGCTTCCGATGCTTTTTTCCCATTTCGAGATAGTATTGATGCAATAAAAGATTCAGAAATAAGTACAGTATTGCAACCAGGTGGATCAATACGAGATAAAGAAGTGATCGAAGCTTGCAATGAATATGGTATAGCTATGATTTTTACGGGTACTAGATGCTTCAAACATTAGAAAAAAATTATTCATTCAAATAGAAAACTAACATATTTCTATTAAACTGCAGGATTAACAACGATAAAATCAGAATGAACAGAGCAAATTATAAAACTCTTCTAACTATAATTAGTGTTTTTGCTGCTATCTACATGTTTTTAGTTGGGATAAATGGAATGTCCTCTGCTATAAAAAGTATGGGTTCTGGCGTTGCTGAATCAATTTTTACAGCAACAAAAAATCCTTTTATTGCACTCTTTATTGGGGTTTTTAGTACTGTTCTCTTCCAAAGTTCTTCTACAACTACATCATTAATTGTGGGTATGGTAAGTAGCGGAGCTCTTAGTCTTTCAAGTTCAATACCTATGGTAATGGGTGCAAATATTGGGACAACCGTTACCAACACCATTGTTTCCATAGGACATATAAGTAGGGGACAAGAATTTAAAAGGGCTTTTGCAGCATCGACTGTTCATGATTTTTTTAATATTTTAGCAGTGATTATTTTATTTCCATTAGAAATCACTTTTCATGGCATACAAAAATCATCAGAATGGTTTGCCGGATTAATTTTTGGAAAAATGTATGATTTAGATGTTCTGAGTGCTAAAAGTCCAATTAAAGCAGCTGTAAAATCTGGTTCTAAGTTTGTTGAAAAATTCACATTTGATAATGATATCGTCTTTCTGATTATTAGTGTTTTAATTACTTTTTTAATGCTTTATTCACTTGTTAAGTTATTAAAAAGTTTAGTTTTGGAAAAAATTGAAGCGTTTTTTGATCAATATATTTTTAAAACAGCAATTCGTGCAGGGCTTTTTGGGGTTTTATTAACAATTATGGTCCAAAGCAGTTCTATAACAACATCTTTGGTTGTTCCTTTAGCAGGAGCTGGAGTATTAACGTTAAGACAAATTTTTCCATTTACTCTTGGTGCAAATATTGGAACAACAATAACTGCTCTTCTTGCTGCATTAACGGGTACCGTTGCAGCGTTAATTACTGCAATTAGTCACTTAATATTTAATATAATTGGTATTTTAGTAATCTATGGAATTCCATTTTTACGAAAGATACCATTAAACTGTGCTGAAATAATTTCGGAATATGCTGAAAAGAATAAACTAACACCCATTATTTACTTATTTATAACTTTTATAGTAATTCCTCTATCAATAATATTTTTAAGTAGCTAAAAACAAAGGATTAAAAACCGTGATCTATTTTAAAGAAATTTTAAAACTATGGAAATCTGAAGACCTTCTATCGCAAGCATGGGAAGAAACTTCTGAAATGTTAGGTTTGTCCCATGCAATGTTTGAGGAGGCAATTTTTAATCTCAGAAAAGGTGTGAAAAGAAAAAAACTAGTTAAATTGAAGAAACGTGATAAAGAAATTAATAGTTATCAAAAAGAGGTAAGAAAGAAGGTTGTTACACATTTTTCTGTTTCTAGAAACATTGAAGACTTTCCTAGTGGAATGGTCCTTTTAAGTATCATTATTGATGTTGAAAGATTAGGAGACTATACAAAGAATATTCTTGATTTAGCTATCAATTATAAAGAAAAAATTATATCCGAGGAGCTGTTAGAGGAGTTAAGAGAGATTGAATTGGTCGTCGAGACAAGATTTAAGAAAACTCTGGAAGCTATAGATAGTCAAAGTGAAAAAAAAGCGTATGTTTTATTAGATACCTATGAAAAAGATATAGCGATAGCATCAGATAATATAGTAAATGGCTGTATATCAGGTGATCTAACTTTCGAGGGCAATCAAATATCAACAGTTGTTTCTTTGTACTCTAGATACCTAAAAAGAGTTGGAGCACATTTAAAGAACATTACAACAACAATAACCAATCCTTACGAGCATATTGGTTACAAACAACCTCCAAAAAAATAATTTAAAAAATATAAAACTTTTTTAGGATTCATTTTTATAAATTCGCCCTCTCTCTTTTATAAAAAAAAAGCGCAGGAAAATGAAAATTAAATACAATATTCTTTCTTTAGGAATATTTTTAAAGTCTGTTTTGTTTATAGATACAATACTCTGTACAGATTATAGTTGGTATTCTAATTTTAGATACCGTTTAAAAAATGATACATCTGAGGATGTAATTAAAAATACAATTTCTTCTTCCTCTGAATTACGTACTCGTCTTGGCTTAAAGATAATAAAAAATAATGCAATGGGACATTTTGTACTTCAGGACTCAAGAACTCTTGGGGAACCTAAAAATAATTCTGGGATCACAAGAGAAACCCTTCCAGTTTTTTTTCACCAAGCTTATTTTAATTTAAAATTAAACAAGTATAACTTAACTATTGGCCGTTTTGAGTTGGCATTTGGAAATCAAAGAATAATTGCAAAAAACAACTGGAACAACGTTGGTCGCTCTTTTGAGGGTGTCTTATTAAAAGGCCATTATGAAATTTTAGATTTATATTACCACGCATTTTCACTTCCGTTGCATGAGCAAATTTCAAATTATCATGATAACTCAAAAGATAATTGGTTAAGTGGCCTTTATTTAAGCAAATATTTCACAACCAATCCAGGTAATAAACTTTCAACAGAGGCTTATTATATGTTTTCTCAAGATAGTACGGAAAAATATTCTTATAATATGTTTGGATCTAGAATGGAAATGAATTGGAATACTTTACTAGTAGAATCTGAGTTTGCATTTCAATTAAATGATTCCATAAAAGCTAATTTATTTTCCATTAACTTTGGGTTTCAACCTAAAAAACATCAGTTTTTTAATAGTATAACAGTTGGATTCGAGCAAGTCTCAGGAAATGACACAACTACCCTAGACAAAGAAGAGGGATTCTCTAAATATTTTGGCGCACGTCATAAACACCATGGCTTTTATGATTATAAAGAACATAAAAAATATTTTGGCCATTTACATGATGGACTAAATGAAATAAATGTTAAAACAAATATGGATATCCTTAAAAGAACTAATTTGCTTATTGCTTTACACAACTTTAGAAGTGCTGTAAAAAACATCCATTATGGTAATGAAGTGGATTTTATCTTTAAAACTAAGCACAATGACGAATTCTCTTCAGAAATAGGATCTGTTTTTTATTTTCCTGATCAAGGAAATGAAAAAACACTTCCTTTCTTTTATTTAATGATAACCGCTAATTTCTAAAGTAAATCAGACTCAATTTTTTCTTTTATCATATCTCTTACTTTATCGAATTTTTTTGGTTCAAATAATTTAGGGTCTGGAATATTCCATTCTAATATTTCTACTCCAGGTATGATTAGGCATGCATCTCCGCATCCCATCCCTATAATGTAATCGTAACTTTTCCCTTCTACTTGGCTTATTGATTTAGTTTTCCCCTTATGGGCGACTCCCATGCTGTTTAAAGAAATTATAGCTTTGGGGTTGACCTCTTTAGCAGGGTTTGATCCAGCCGAAAAGGCTTTCAATTGATCAGGAAAAAAATGATTAGAAATAGCTTCAGCCAATTGACTCCTACAGGAATTCTCCACACAAACAAATAAAACTGTTTTGACGTTATTATTCATATACATGCTTATAAATAATATAAACTATCACTGTTCCAATAAGCTGAGCAAATATAAATGGAATTACGTCTGAAGGGATAATTCCTGTAAAAGTATTACTAAGAGCTCTAGCTATTGTAACAGCCGGATTGGAAAAAGAAGTTGATGAGGTAAACCAGTATGCTGCTCCTATATATAATCCTACTGCAACAGCAACCATTTCAGTTTTTTGTTTGCCCACTAATAAAATAGTAATTAAAAGTCCGAAAGTTGCGAAAATTTCAGAAATAAAAATTCCCCTAGTTAACCTTCTATTATCAGATATGGATATAATGTCTAAATCAAAGATCATATTTGCAAAAATTACTCCCAAGATACCACCAATTAGTTGGCAAAGAACATAAAACAGCATTTCTTGTTTTGTTAACTTGCCCAAAAGCATCATTAAAATAGAAACAGCAGGATTAAAATGAGCACCGGAGTACGGTCCAAAACTCCAAATTAACACAATCAGACCGAACGCAGTTGATATACTATTTGCAAGTAAAACTACTGCTTTATTTTCTGTCAAGTTTTCCCCCATGATTCCAGAACCCACTACTATGAGAAGTAAAAATAAGGTACCTACCGTCTCTGAAATTAGTTTTGTTTTTATTTTAAGCATTCTAGAGTATTTGTATTGAAAATTAATCATTCATTTTATATTATTAAT
>CBFIBM010000015.1:27667-32693 GCA_965660855.1 uncultured bacterium
TATTAGTTAAAGATTTGTATAAAATATTCATGCTTTGCATTTAATCTATTAATTAATTGGAAAAATAGAATGCATAGAATATTTGGAATTAATGAAAAAGATTCCACTTTTGGGATTGTTCTGGTTCATGGTTGCTACCCAAAAAATTGGAACAGAGTACACTATTACAAACCTTTTCAATATACCATATGTCTGATAGGTTGCGTAGCGTATTTTATAGGTAATGAATATGGTTTATTTCTTCAATTCCTTTGTGAAATATGCCAGCAGATTTAGAGATGGTAATTTCTAATGACATCCAAACTACATTCAAACTAAATATAAACTTGTTTCAAACTTAATTCTAATCATTTTTTTTGAATTTCCACCTAATTATTGGTAAAAAAATTAAATGTATAAAAACCAATAAAAATTTTCATTAACAACCGAGGAAAAAATGAAATACAACCAAATAATTCTTTTAAAAATCATAATCAGTTCTTTAATTACAGCTGCATCACCATCAAAAACAATTAAAAAACCTAAACTTGAAAATAATATAGAAATCAAGTATCCAAAAATAATGCAATCAAGCAACATTGAAGGTAAAAGTATTGCGGAGTTTATGGTTAATAGAGATGGATCCACATCTCAAATTTTAATTGTCGAATCACTTGGACCAGCATTTGATTATGAAATGATTTCAGCTATAAAAAGAATGCACTTTGAACCCGCAGAATTTGAGGGGAGTTCAATATCCGTAAAATATAAATTACCTGTTCAATTCAAATTCTGATTCAAAAAGTAAATGATTTTTATTTTGTTTCAAATATTTTTCAAATAAACCATTTTTAATATTTAAGTATGTAGAGGTTCTCAAAAAATGCCACAGGTCTTTTTACTCCAAGGGTTTATTCCTGTGGCATTCCCGCCCTAAAAGTATTTTAAGATTTGCATATCCAACAGTAGTCAAACCAACTTTTTTAAAATAGTTTAGAAACGATAAGTTGAGTTAAGACTTTCTTTTCAAATACAATGACTAGTGGTGATATTGATTCTGCAATGTCGGTCATGCATGATAACTGTGTCAATCATGATATGGGAACAGGTAAAGTAATGGAAGGACTTGATGAAAATAGAGCAGATATGGAGAACTGGACTAATACATTTTCTAATATGAAAGTTGAGGTATTAAACCATGTAGAATCAGGTGATCCTGTTGTAACAGAAATGAAAATGAGTGGTGCCAATACTGGAGATATGGAAATGCCCGATGGATCAAAAATTCCTGCTACTGGTAAATCAATAGAAATGATTGGTTGCCAGGTTACTAAATTTCAAGATTAAAGATAATCAAGGCCACACAATACTATATTATGATTTCAATGATGACTCAATTAGGATTAATGCTAAAATAACATCATATTCATAATTAAAAAGCCCCACCTTAATGGGGCTTTTTAATTTGGTATGTAGAACAATTATTTTAATAGTAACATTTTTTTCGTACTAATAAAATCACCTGCTCGAATTGTGTAAATATAAATTCCTGCTGCAACATTACTACCAAATTTATCTTTACCATTCCATCTTACACTTTGAAAACCCGCATTCTGAAAACCATCAACAAGAGTAATAATCTCTCTGCCTAAAGCATCGTATACTATTAGAGATACATTTGTTTCGTTTGCGAGATCATACATTAGCCTAGTACTTGGGTTAAATGGATTCGGGTAGTTATCATGAAGAGCAAAAGTTTTTGGTATCAATTCTCCTTCTGTACCCAATGTTGAATTGGCAAAAGTTGCAACTAGAACATCCTCTTCTATTACATTTTCATTCCACTGAAGTGACGTTAACTCGATATTTAATTCTTCAACATCGATTGTTGGAATATTAAAATATACATTACCTAATACACCATCAATATTTAATGAAGTTGCTCCAGCGGCAACAACTCTTAATGAACCATCTTGGACCTTAGTTTTTATAGAAAAGTTTTCTGATAATTCAGATAACTGAAAATCTTGAAAACTTATTAAGTTGTTGTCAAACTCAATTTCTATATTAAAACTAAATATATCTCCATTATCATTAATTTGTAATGGAATTTCTAAAACGCTTTCAGGTGTGAAAATATCATCTTGGATATTCAAAGTACCTGTCGCATTTGGAACATTTATCTCTGCTGAATTCATTAAATCAATAGCACCCACTACGTGCTGTAATACAAGTGATGCGTCCATAGCAGTTATGTTGTCATCCATTGTAACATCTGCTATAACCATACCTAATGTATCTAAAGTATCAATTTCAACTACGTGCTCTAGTATGATAGATGCATCCATCGCTGTAACATCCCCATTTATGCTTACATCTCCTCGTTGAAATAAACCTATCTCATCAGTGTAAATATCTGCAGGTAAATATTCTTCATTAAACATCAAATGATCAAAATCAATTCCATAATACCCTGCTAAATTTGTATCATGGTTAACAGCGAAGTGTACTTTGAAAAGTACTCCAAAACCATTGACACCAATAGTATCTGAACCAGCACTAGCTACATTAATATGATTTATTTCTTGATTAAATTGAATATCCCATGCATACTCTTCAATAAGTGTTTCAGATAATTCAATGCCTATTGGTTGAGTATTTTGCATCCTTAAACCTTCAATTTGAAATGAACTTAAAGGATTATTGTTTATTTCAACATAAACATCTACCTCTACTGTATCCCCAGAAAAAGCGTAATATGGTGTTTCAAAATAGACTAAATTCGGATCCATATCTTCTATTCTTCCGTCTCCACCATAAGGATAATCCTGAGAAGATACTATACCATCTAAATTCTCCTCAAGGTACCTAGTAAAAGCCATGTGCTCAGTAAGACTTAAAGGATAGCTGACACCATCTTGACCCCACGGGTACTGATCGCCACCTCTTGATAAAAAGTTACCTGTAACCGCCCAAAATTCTCTTGGTCCTGGGTTAACCTCACCATTTTGCACAACAACATATCCATCATCTAAAACAATACTGATGATTCTCTCACCTTGTACAACTGTCTCTGAAGTTCCGAAAAAACCATCCATTTCTGCTGGCCTATTTGAGGGGTCAAATACCACAGTCATTCCTGAAAAATGTGCATATCGCCCAGTACCATCTACATCCTGGTATGAACCAGTGGAGTCTAATCTAGATACAGCATTTTCCATTAATTCCTTAAGATTTTGAGCATTCAATGGACCAACCGCAGAAAGAAAGCTATCTGCACCATATCTTAAAATTGAGCTTACATAAGCAAGTGAAATTGAATCACCTGCAGACATAATTTCATCATTACGTATGCCACCTCCATTCATAAATGATATATCAATTGTTGGAAGACCGGCTTCTTGTACCAGTTCATTAGAGACTGATAAATAAGCGTCTGCAATTAAATTACCTAAACTGGACTCCTGCCCTCTTACAATCTCCCTCCTTCCATCAAGTGAATCCTCATGAGTTGCTATAAATGTATTCTCTAATTCTTCAATATAGTTATTGATAGGATTAATTATTGAGGTAATTAAGCCTGAATCAGGATTTACCGAATCTGGAAAACCAGAGCCACCTACGATCCGATGAGGGTTTCCAGTAGCACTCAAGACTTCACCCATTTCATCAAATTCAACTATTAATTTCCCAATATAAACATAGCCCTGATCAGATGAGACAGCATAAACTGTCCTGCCATTTAAATCAGTAAATAGTCTTGGATATGCTCCTTCTGATGTATCTCCAGGTTGAAGAACTGCATCATCATTTGCAAGAAGTGTGCTACCACCTCCAGCAAATACTAAGTCTATACCTGTTGTCTGAGAAACAACATATTCTTCCTCTTCAATGCCTTGCAGATGACTAACAAGAATAATTTTATTTACTCCCATATCTTGTAAAATATTTATTTCATGTTGAACTTCACTTACAACATCTTGCGCTAAAACAAATCCGGGACTTGTAATAAAAGAAATGTTTTCGGTGGTCGCACCAATTATTCCAAATTGATGACCTCCTTTCTCAATTACAATTGATTCAAAAATATTTTCTCCTAACTGGGATTGAAGACTTGGCTCACCATTAAAATCTAAATTTGCACTTAACCATGGTGTAGGACTTGTTGCTTCAATAATTTCTCCTAAATGTTCTGGTCCTAAATCAAAGTCATGATTCCCAATTGCTATAGCATCATACCCGATAGCATTCAACGCTAATGCATCATAATAACTATAATTTTCAATTTCTAAACCTGCACTTACTACATTGCCTGGTAAGAAATTATCACCTGATGAAAGGGTTAGTACTGTTGATGAAATCGCATTATTTCTCAATGAATCCAAATGACTTTTGAATAACGCTACTCCGCCAACTAGACTGTCGTTACCAACCTCAGTAGCCAAGAGTTCAGATTCTCCATCAGAATGGTGTAAAAGTGTCAATGTAGCTCTATTTGGAATAAATCCCCCTGGATTAAATTCATTTATACTTATGCTTCCTGTAAGCTCATTAGCTACAATAACCAAATCTTTCCCAGTAATATTATTCGCTGCAGCGACAAACTCAACGCACTCAGGTGCGGTTTCTCTATCATTTCCTTCAACTGGAGTATTAAGAAACGATGGTGGCTCGTAACTTTCTACAAAAGGCATAGTTGGGTCAGTAACATTAAAAATCATGACACCACTTGCTCTTTCTAGCCCTACAAAGCAATAAACCTGATCGTCTACAGTGGCAACCTCGATCGCCTCGGGTTCAGGACCTTTATCATCACTTCTACTATCGAAAGAATAATTAACACCATTATAACCACTCATATAATAAGGTATCAAAGCCTGTTCAATCATATCTCCACTATCCCACACTAAATTCCCTGCTGCATCCCAAATTGAGAAAGACCTTGCTCCATATGAATAAATTTGGTCTACATCTCCGTCTCCATCCGTGTCACCTTGGGAAGTAGTTGTTTTTAACCTTCCTAATGCAGTTACAAGTTGTAAGGTTG
>CBFIBM010000015.1:32703-35057 GCA_965660855.1 uncultured bacterium
AGTTAAATCTTCCACTCTAGTTTCTTCCGAAAATCCATCATAATCTCTAGCGTCTCCTTCATTTGCTGTAAATACATAAGTAGCACCTGCTATATTATGTGAAACCATAGCATCAGGTTGATACATGCCAAATGTTGGTTGTGGAGCAATATTAATTTGACCGTCATTTCGATCTGTTGGATCGTAACCATTGCCAGGTAAGGAATGATCTTTATACCCTAAACCTTTCAAAGCAGTTACGGAAGGAGTAACTAAATCAACAACCGCTAAGATGTTGTTTTCTTGACAAACAACATATGCAGTCTCGCTATTTGGAGACACTGCAACGTACTCAGGTTCTAAGTCTTGTGAAAGAGTCGAAGTGTTTTGAATAGTGTAAAGTCCTCTGCTATCATTCCAATTATCATTACCTGATGTAATACTAGGTTTTCTAACAAGAGTATTATTTGCCGTAGCCGAAACAATACCTGAAACATCCCATCCGGAACCCGGGTCATCCTCACTGCCTTGACCTGGCTCACCAATAATATCTACAATGGTAGTATCTGTTCCATTAATCACAGCTAAACCTCTGGCATCATCTCCATTGAATGCGGCTGTGTACCATGGACTTGCATATGCAAGAGAATCATCTGCTTGAGCTAGTATTCCATCTGAAGCTGAACTATTAGCTATAACGTATACATCACCATTAAGAATAGTTGCTCCTACAGGGAATGTATATACTTCACTCCAAGGATTACCATTGTAGTTTCCAAAAATTACATAATTATCAAGGTTGATATTTTCTCCTGTACCATTATAAATCTCTAAATATTTATTGTTGCTTGTTCCCTCGGCATATTCAGAAAAGAACAATTCAACTGTTTGAACTTCTGCAGTGTGAGATCCCAAAGTCAATGGAGTATTTTCTGCCGATGCAGAAGCCTCAACTATCCATTCAGATGAATCTAGGGCAGTCAAAGAAGTTTGAACCTGACCAAAAATTCTTCCACCTTCCAAAGCTAGTGCAGATTCAGTTCCTTCAAAACTTGCGAATGTTAATACTGTTGCAGTTAAAGCAGGAGATCCACTAACAATATTGATAATAGAGATTGACCCCAAAGGATCTTCCGTATAGTCATCATTTGGCTCGCCCTCATCTGCTGTAATAACTTTACTTCCATCAGGTGAAAATTGAATATTGTCAGGCATTACACCTACTTCTACTGGAACCCCAACAACCGAACCATCAAATGCACTATAAAAAGCTACCTTTCCTGGCGCTCCAAACACACCATCTTCTACTGCGACGGCAATTAAACCATCATGAACTGCTAAACAATTCGCTATTCCCCCTGGGACTTGTGTTTCTACACTTACTTCAAATGCAAAAGAAACAGTACCGTCTTCAAATAGGTCTAAAGCTGTTACACTGTTTTGGTATGCATTCACAAAGAGTATATGACCAGATGCTGGGTCAAAAACCGTTATTTCAGCAGCACCCTCATCAAATAAACCAGTTTCATAAGTGCTTAATAGTTGAGTTTTTCTTTCCCCATGATCAGAATATAGATAACTAAAAAAAGAAACATAAAAAACCAAAAATAATTTTGATATAAAATTCATCCTAATAAACTCCATTATTTAATTAAAATATTTACCACGAAATTTTCGAAAGAAATATTTGATTTTTAATTGGGTTTGAATAGTTAATTATTAGAATTCAATATATTTTTGATTGGATAATAATAAAAAGGGCGTCTATTTCTAGACGCCCTTCGAGGTTCATGATCGGTGAACCTAACTTGTGAGGTGACACAAGAATTTTATTTTAATAAGGTCATTTTACCAATTACAGATTGTGTTTTTGTAGATATACGATATAAATACAAACCACTTGGTACACTAGCCCCATTCTGATCTATTCCTTCCCATTTAATTGCATGATATCCAGCATTTAATTTTGGAATGTTAACTTCATAAACTGTTTGGCCTACCATATTAAACACTGTCATTTGAACAGATTTATAATCCTGACCGATGTTAAAAGATATATCGGTGCTAGGGTTAAAAGGGTTTGGATAGTTTCCATGAAGAGTTATTCTGTCAGAAATAATAGATGCAATATTATCCTCAATATTTAACAATCCAGAAACGTCTAACCAAGACCAACCCTCTAGCCAATTTACATCTCCAAAAGCTCCTTTGTGATCTGCTTGTACAAAGAAATCATCTTCAATCACATCGTCTACTCCTTGATAAGCTGGGCCGTTAATCATTGGCATCAAATTAGTTGCTTCTGGGAGGCCATCGGCATCTACTGTCATTGATAAACCAGCAGATTCCATTACATAATCACCTGTCCAGGTACC
>CBFIBM010000015.1:35154-38019 GCA_965660855.1 uncultured bacterium
GAATAGTTTGCATCGTAGCGACCAAGGATCTCGGTGCCTGCTTCTATCGTAAGAGTTACACCATCCTTAACAAATAGTTGCTGGTTAAGATAGTAAGTCCCTGAAGCTGATAAATAAGTATCTTCTGTTACGTTGCCACCAAGAAGAGTAACCGTTTCTTCTTGCTCAAATAAAAGGTCTGCTTCATCTAAGTAGGACCATCCTTCTAACCAATTAGCAGAACCAAATGCTCCTTTATAGTATGTAGGAACGAAGAAATCATCTTCAATCACATCGTCCACACCTTCATAGGCAGAACCAGCAGCTGAAGGAGTTAAATCAATCGCTTCTGGGAGGCCATCGGCATCTACTGTCATTGATAAACCAGCAGATTCCATTACATAATCACCTGTCCAGGTACCATCTGTTGCTTCATCAAAATCATCCCATGGATCTCCAGCAAGACCATTCATTATAATGCTACTGGAAATGTATAGATAATCAGGGTATCCATGTGCAACTGCTGCTGCTAAGTCCTGTGTTACCAACTCAGATCCATTATCATCATTGCGAACTCCATCGTTCGCTCCATGAATAATATAGTTCCGGAAATCTCCCCCTGTTCCTTCACGTAATCGTAATGCATCTTCTCCATGACTCGGAGCACTAATCACTGTGACATTTGAAAAACTTGGAAAAGACCTCGGAGAGCTGTCTAAGTCTCCATTAGTTTTATTATCCATCTCATGTGCTTTATCACTGTCATCCGCTCTTACTACTAATAAGAATTGTCCACGACCTTGGTATCCTTGGTCTGTGTCAAAAGCATCATCACCAACTGCAATTACAGAGCAATACTTAAGGTCCACCGTTCCACCAAACATCTCAAAACCATCATCTAAGTTTAGTCCTACTTCGCAAAACTCTACTGTGGTTGCTCGACCAACACCGGCTAATGTAATACCATTAATCTCATTGTCTGGTGCGATAGAAGATCCACCGTTCCACACACGAACATAACGTAAAACTCCAGAGTTGTCTTCTGGATCATTTCCACCGTAAATAACTCCTGTTAATCCTTCTACAGTATTAGTACCACCCGTTGTGCTAATTGGAGCATAACCATTCACAATAATTCCACCCCAAAGACCACGGCCATTGCCATAGTTAGCGTGGTCCGAATCTAGCTCCGAACGAAACGTAATTGGTGCATCTGCAGTACCTTCTGCCATAACCTTACCCCCTTGTTCCACAACTAAGCATGGTGCTGGGTTATCTGCTGAATAGTTTGCATCGTAGCGACCAAGGATCTCGGTGCCTGCTTCTATCGTAAGAGTTACACCATCCTTAACAAATAGTTGGTTATTTAAGTAATAGGTATTCTCTGATGACCATGTTGCATCCGCAGTTAATTCGCCTTCGACCGTAATAGTAGTCTGAGCAAGCCCAATTGACATGCAAAACAAAAATGACATCAATACCCTTGTTAATTGTATCCTTATTTTCATAGGATCTCCTTTTTTAGTTGTTAAATTGAATAGCAATAGAAAATGATCGCCCTGGTTTATATTTTTGCGTTGTATAATATTTTTCATTAAAAGAATGAGCGATTCTAACTTGTTGATTTAAAAGGTTGCTTATTTTTAATGACAGTTTAAAAGCAGTGTATTTTTTACTCGCAACAATATTTAAAGAATGAAATGGCCGCTCCCAGAAATGTCCTGCTACTTCGTTTGATATTCTGACCAATCTTTTACTGAAAGAGTTATATGCTAAGTTTAGATCATAACCAACCTGGCTTTTAAAGTTTAAACTCATGTTAAACACAATGTTAGACTGACCTTGGAGAGGCCTTGATCTTTTTCCACTATCGCTATCAACTAAATTCCCAAATCCAGTTTCAGCATTCAATGCCGCATTATAAATAAATACCGAGTCGGGAAGCACAACCTCAGATTGGCTTAAAGACATATTGCTGTTTAAAGTTAAAAAACCGTATTTAGCAGGAATAAAGTTGATCCCTTTTCTAATTTCAGCTTCTAGTCCATATATATTGGCATATTCACCATTTTGCCATGATTTTGTATACGATAATCCACTTGAAGCAATTAAAGATTCCTCAATTGGATTTTTAAAATGTTTCTGAAAAACACCTAGAGATATTAATTCTATGCCCTTAGGATAATATTCATATCGTATATCAGAGCTTTGTATGGTTGAATTTTTCAAGTGGGGGTAACCAATAGTTTCATCTGCTCCCAAAAACTCTTGAAACACATATGGTGCATATTCACGGAACTGTGCTCGTGCTAATGTTTTAGAAAATGAAGTCCTTATTTTAGATTTTTCAGTTAAGTTGTAATTAGCAATTATAGCGGGTAAAAAATTATTTGAAGCGTTTTTAAATGCTATAATTGAGGTGTCCATCTCATCAATAAAAGGCTCCCCCTCATTCCAAGAGTTATCACCATTAAGATCTTCAAAAGTTTCGGTTTCATCATAAGTGCCATTCGCCACTAATGTATATGGTTTATATTTTAAAACAGGATGATAGGGATCCATATTCATACTATAATTTTCCCATCTTCCACCTACACTTATTTGTAATTTCCCATTCCATTTGAAGTTATGCATAATATAGGCAGCTTCAATTTTTTCATTTGCTTTATAGGCATCAAAACCACTCGTCTTTTCGCTATAAAATAAGCCTTCGTTTATTAAACCCAACGAATCATTCGAGGTTGCCCAATAACTATCACCTAATGCACCATTAAGATCCTCTAATCCGGATGTTGTAATACTATCGTCGTTTTTCATTGAAAAATCAGAATAATCCAAGTAAAGATATCGTCTTTTAAAATCTCTTTTCTTTGAATCTAGTTTTAT
>CBFIBM010000015.1:38029-42651 GCA_965660855.1 uncultured bacterium
TACCATATTTGAACTCTCCGTATTGCTCTGTTTTTATAGTATGGTCCCAGGAAAAGCCAAAAATTTCTTCAGCTCCATTGCTATTATATGAGACACCAGGATCAGAGCCATTTCTCAAATAAAGGTCATAAACACCTGTATATGGGTTCAATGTATCACGTTTATACTCCCATTCTGATTTGTTTGCAAAAGGCTCAAACATTTTTGAGCGACCAATAGTATATTTTAAATCAATCTGATTGTCGACTAGATATTTAAATTTATTTTCAATTGAAAAGGTGCTAAGATTAATAGACTTTTCATTGTATCGTTGTGATATTAAAAGGCCGCTTTCATCTAAAAATGAGATCGGATCTCCAGGATCCCAATTATTATTATTATTATTATCAGTGAATTCTTCTCCTATATCGTATAAGCCGTTTGAGTTCAAATCCTCCCAGTTTTCGCCTGTGTAAGAATCCCCATTCTCTAGAAAGAATAAACTAAAATCCTCTCCAGGATGTAAATCTTTATAATCATACGTTAGTTCCCCAGATAATCCAGTAGCTTGGGTAAAATTATCTTTAGAAGTATGAGTATATACATTTCGAAACCCAAATCTTAATTTTTCTCTAAAAGTAAGTCCAAAACTAAAGTTAACACCCATATTTGTGGATTTTTCATATATGTTTCGATCTAAACCAACAAAACCAGGCCTTAATAGCTTATTATATATAGTTGAAGTATCACCATCACTACCAATGGAGATGGTGCCTGGATCACTCGGATCGTTAAAAGCAACATAGCGATCCATTCTTTCTTCATTATATTTCTGTTTACTGGAATAACTACCATCTGCAATAAACCCTAACTCAAAATCATCCCCCATATCATATTTTGTTCCATAGGTTAAGCTTGTGTTAGTAGGTAGTTTTGCTTGTGTTACGGAGTTCTTGAAATTGTTAGGGAGTAAACTGTTTTTCTCATAAGCCTTTTGGTACCAGGAAAAATATCTCTCTGGACTTGAATTCCAGCCAATTGTATCTCCCGTAAAACTACTAACTATTGGTGTCATCAAGTTGGTTCTAAAAGTATCAGGAATAGACCCATAACTGATCAATTCATTCTCAAAACTATTGGGTAAACCTCTAGATTGATCCACATCAAAACCTAAAATAGAATTTTGTTCTGGAGAATTAGTGCGTATATCATCTCCAGGAAGTACATTTCCCGATAAACCACTTCCAATTTTGACTTTGTATATTGTTTTTGATGGATAAAGCTTCGTTTTAATATTTACATTTCCGCCTCCAAATGCGCCAGGAAGGTCTGGTCTATAGCTTTTGGCGACATCTATTCCAGATATTAAAGCTGTACTGAACAAATCAAGAGGAACAGATCTTTTATCAGCTTCAGGGCTTGGCATCCCAACTGAATTCATCTGAGCACTACTGTATCGATCTCCAAGACCTCTTACAACCAGAAATTTGTCATTCATAATGGTAACACCTGTAACTCTACGAACAGCATCTGCTACATGGCTATCACCAGTTTTTGAAATTTGATCAGAAGAAATATTGTCTTGCATTTCTATCGCATTTTGCTTTGATGCAATAGCTGATGCTTCTCCACCTATTTTTTTTTCAGCTTGGACTTGAACTGCAGATACAGAGATAACATCTGAATCTAATTCAATTACAAAATTATCAAGTTCTGAAAAGGATAGGTTTGTAACAGTCTTTGATTTATATCCAATGTATGTAGCATTTATATCAAATACATCTTCAGATAAATTTTGAATAAGGAATTTTCCACTCACATCGGTGGCAGCGCCTTTTGTTGTACCTACAATCAAAACATTTGCTCCAATTAAAGGTTCTTTTGTTTTACTATCAACCACTTTACCATTTATGTTCCTTGCCTCTATTCCAATAATAAAATTGGAAGAGAGCACTACAAGTAGCATTGTTTTTTTAAAAATCATTTTACACCTCACAATATATCTTTTGATCGTTAAGAAATTATTTATGTGAGATTAGGGTTATGTTTGGTGTTTATTAGATTTTGATTAGATGTTGAAAATTGTCGCGGGTAAATTCATAAACAATTTGATTGTTGGAGCAATAAATGAAAATAAATACCCGCGACTTTTTTACATATGAGCTTGTTTTTTGGTAGAAGAAATTTCAAAACTAATATTAGTTTTTCATTAGAATTAAGATAGGGTTGTGTTTATTTAAACTATTCTATTTGTTTTTATTTTAAATTATCTTTAACCAAATAATTTTACTATAATGGATCTAATGCATTATTTATTAAAAGTTTTCATATCATATATTTTTTTCATGAGCCTCTTGTTCGGAAACCTAATATCAAAGGATTTAGTTGAAAAAAAATGGATAAAAATTAGTCCGTTAAGAGAGTTTTCTATCAGCGGTGTTGCTCCTTTCTATAATAACTTTATTATTGTGCATGATAATAAAAAAGCAAATCAAGCACGAGTAAGCATGTTAGACCAAAAAAACAATTTAACCTTGTTGGATTGGCCAGAATTGAAACTCCCTTTTGACTTAGAGGCTATACATTTAATTCCAGGAACCAAAAATGAGTTTTTAATTATGGAAAGCCGTGGCTATTGCTATAGAATTAGTATTAACTCAAAAACAAATATTATAGAAATATTAAATAAGTTTAAGCTTCCTAAATTGACAAAAAAAATGAACTTAGAAGGACTTGCTCTTTATAAAAATTCAAATTCAAAAAATAATCTGATTAAAATAATCTATGGTGATAGAGGATCTAACACTAGAGAATCCACACTTTTTGTTGGAAACTATGATTTCGTAAAGGGTATTGTTACTAATGTTGAGCTATTCCAATTTAGTGTAAAAGAGCCTGCTTCTCATCGCCGAAACATATCTGATTTAGCCATAGATAAAAATAATAATCTTTGGTGCTCTGCTACTTCAGACCCAAGCAATGATGGCCCTTTTGAAACAAAACTCTATGTTATTGGTCAACTAAATGATAATGGATATTTTAATATGAAAAAAAATCTATTAGTCGCTCGAAGTATAGACAGACAGAAAGTCGAAGCAATGACTTTTCATAAAAATCGGCTTATCCTTATGACGGACAATGAAAAGAAAGGGTCTACTGTAAATTCATTTAATGTTATGGATTAATGTTTTTTTAGTTTGATTCTATAATCGTTATAAAAAGGCATATTAAGGAAGAACTCAATTAAATAACGTATCCGTTCATGGCTCTCTTCTAAAACTAAAACAAGTTTATCAAAGGAGACCCACTTACAGTCCGTTATGTTCTCGTTCAAATCTGGTATTAATTGTGTTTTCTCATCACCGACAAACTCTATTAAATACCAATATGTTTTTTTAACTATTATCTTTCCGTCTACTTTTTTATGATAATGTGTTGGAATTAGTTTTTTAAGGACTTTTAAGTCTTTTTGTGGTAATCCTGTTTCTTCACTTATTTCTATAATAGCTGTTTTACGACTGCTATTTCCTCTTTCTAGACGCCCTTTTGGTAAGTCCCACCTACCATTTTTATATATAAAAAGAATACTATCATTTTGAATGACGATTCCACCAGCTGTTTTAATATTACTGCTCATTCGCCTTTATTCTGTATAATAAATCATATTGTTCTTTTGTTAAATTTTTAAACCGAACTTTGTTTAAAACCAGTTCATATATTGGGTCTTCTTTACTCCATTTTTTAGCTTTTAATTTCTTTTTACCCTCATAATTAATTGAAGAAAGCACATATCGCATAGCATTTAATCTGGCAATCATTTTATTATCAGAGTTGATAATAACCCATGGTGACTCTTTTGTAGATGTCTTGTTGAACATCTGATCTTTGAAATTAGTAAATAATCTCCACTTCTTGTGTGCCTCCCAATCATTTGGAGATAATTTCCAATATTTTAAGGAACTTGTTTCTCTCAAATGAAATCTTAATTCTTGGTTTTCCTTGGAGAGAGAAAGATAAAATTTTATAAGGATTAAACCATTTTCAATGTGAGAATACTCCCACTTATTAACATTTTTCATGAAATATTTATATTGAGATTCACTACAATAGTTCATTGAAGGTTGAATTAAAGCTCTTGAAAACCAACTACGATCAAAAAAATTGATTTGACCTGGCTTTGGTAATCTTCTATCCCAAGTTCGAAACCAATTTTTCTCCTGTTTTTTAGTTGGGACACCTAGCTCGATAACGTTTACAGATTTGGGCATCATATTTTCAATGAATCTCTTAATGGTGGATCCTTTTCCAGCTGCATCTCGCCCTTCAAAAACAATACCAACCCTTTTATTATTCTTCATCGTCCATTCTTGAAGTTTTAATAATTCAACTTGCAGACGTTTTTTTTCAGCCTGATACTGCTGCTGGCGTAATGCTTTATACTCAGTGCGGTTATAAATAATCATAGGCAAAAATAACGAATATTTATAGAAAGTATTGAGTGTTTTCTCTTTTCTTTGAAATAGTTTTCTAAAATTTTTCTAAACATAGTCTAATTTAAAAGTGGAAAATTTTTAACATTTAAACTATAAACTTAGAAAAGGGGAAAATTAAAATTTCCCCTTTTTCCTAACAAAATTCTATAG
>CBFIBM010000016.1:0-937 GCA_965660855.1 uncultured bacterium
GCACTTGCTTTTCTTGAATCGACTAAATAAACATTCCTTAAATTTCTTACTGCCAAATCTAAATTTCTATCATTCGCAGAAACCAATATTGTAATTTTCTTTTTTTCAAATTTTAATTCTTTCAATATCGTATAAAAGTCTGCTGTCTTAGGGGATTTTACATTTAAATCTTCAACTACAAATAGTTCATTTGATTTTACTTTTTCAGAAAGAATGGATTTTCTAGCCAAAAGACTGATTTTTTTTGGCAATTTATGTTTATAAACATGTGACTCAGGACCAAAAACAGTTCCACCACCCCTCCATAATGGGGACCTAATCGTACCCGCTCTTGCGCCACCACGACCTTTTTGCTTGAATGGTTTTTTACCACCGCCCCTGACAAGAGCTCTATTCTTGGTTGAATGTGTTCCTTGCCTCATATTAGTTAATTCAGCTAATATCGCTTGTCTGACGACACCGCGGTTAGGCTCAATACCAAAAACCGTATCTTCAAGTTGAAGATCAGATATTTTTTTCCCTTTTAAGTTATGTAAGTCAAATTTCATATTATTTTGATATAATTAATGCTCCATTCCTTGAACCCGGAACTGAACCTTTTAACAGTAATTGATTATTGGACGAATCCACCTTTACGACTTCGAGGTTTTCAACTGTAACTTTAGCATCGCCGTGATGACCAGCCATTCGCATTCCCGGAAAGACTCTACTTGGATCTGATGCCTGCCCTATAGATCCAGGAGCTCTCTCTGTATGCCCATTACCATGGGTTTTGCGTTGGCGCCTAAAGTTGTGTCGCTTAATAACACCTGAAAAACCCCTTCCCTTAGATTTACCTGAAACTCTAACATAATCACCCTCTTGAAAAAGGCTTACATTAAATACTTGTCCAGGTTTGTAGTCAAAACCAGGAACCGACTCAAACTCATATAATTTA
>CBFIBM010000016.1:947-16105 GCA_965660855.1 uncultured bacterium
AGAACCAACTTGAACAGCTTCGTAGCCATCAATAGCTTTATTTTTAACCTGCACAACTGTGCAAGGAAGAACCTCAATGACAGTAACAGGAACGACGTCATTATTATCTCTAAAAATTCTTGTCATACCTATCTTTTTCCCAATTAAACCTCGCATAATCAAACCTTTATCTCAATATCGACACCAGCAGGAAGATCTAATTTCATTAAAGATTCAACTGTCTTAGGCGTTGAATTAAGGATATCTATTAATCTTTTGTGTATCTTAGTCTGGAATTGCTCTCTAGACTTTTTGTTAACGTGAGGAGAACGCAGAACTGTGTAAATAGACCTTTTAGATGGAAGAGGTATTGGACCAGATATAATAGCTCCTGTTGATTTCGCTGTTTTAACAATCTTCTCTGTTGATTTATCCAACAGAATATGATCATACGCTCTTAAACTTATTCTTATTGTTTGATTGGCCATTTAAGTTTACTTAACCTTATTCAGATATTTCAGTAACAACACCAGCTCCAACAGTATGCCCGCCTTCGCGAATAGCAAAGCGAAGCTCCTTATCCATCGCTATTGGTGTAATTAACTCAACATCAAATTCTACGTTATCTCCAGGCATTACCATCTCCGTACCAGCTGCCAAGGTGACAACTCCAGTTACATCTGTTGTACGAAAATAAAATTGTGGACGATAACCATTAAAAAATGGAGTATGCCTCCCTCCTTCATCTTTTTTCAAAACATAAACACTTGCCTTGAATTTTGTATGAGGAGTTATTGAACCTGGAGCAGCTAAAACCATACCTCTATGGAGATCTTCTTTATCTATCCCACGAAGAAGAAGACCTGCATTATCACCAGCCCTTCCTTCATCCAATAACTTTCTAAACATCTCTACCCCAGTTACAGTTGTTTTTGTATCTTTACCCATACCCAATATAGAAATCTCATCCCCAGTCTTGACAATACCTCTTTCAATCCGACCTGTACCAACAGTACCACGACCAGTTATCGAAAAAACATCCTCCACCGGCATTAAAAAAGGCTTATCAATATCACGTTCTGGCTCTGGTATAAATGAATCACAAGCAGACATTAAATCAATAATACATTTATTCGCAGATTCATCGCTTGGTGCATTAAGAGCCCCCAATGCAGAACCTTTAATAATTGGAGTGTCGTCTCCAGGAAATTGATATTCATTTAATAAGTCACGAAGCTCCATCTCTACAAGCTCAACCAACTCTTCATCATCTACCTGATCAGTTTTATTCATAAAAATCACAATAGAAGGGACATTAACCTGCTTTGCTAATAAAACATGTTCGCGCGTCTGTGGCATTGGACCATCTGCAGCAGAAACCACTAAAACAGCACCATCCATTTGAGCAGCTCCAGTTATCATATTTTTAATGTAATCAGCGTGACCAGGACAATCAACATGAGCATAATGCCTATTTTCAGTCTCATATTCAACATGAGCAGTCTGAATAGTGATACCACGTTCTCTTTCTTCAGGTGCATTGTCAATATTATCAAATGCCATAGCCTCTGCAAAACCACGAGCAGATTGTACCATAGTAATTGCTGCGGTGAGCGTAGTCTTACCATGATCAACATGACCAATAGTACCTATATTTACATGCGGCTTATTTCTTTCAAATTTTTCTTTAGCCATTACATAACTCCAACTTTATTATTTTAAACTTTACTTCTCTGCTACTTCTAATTCTTAACAAAACAAAAACAATCTGAGCCTACGACCGGATTTGAACCGGTGACCTTTTCCTTACCAAGGAAGTGCTCTACCTACTGAGCTACGCAGGCATAATGAGCGAGTGATCGGGATCGAACCGACATCACCAGCTTGGAAGGCTGGGGTTCTACCATTGAACTACACTCGCAAACCGTGGGGAGAGCAGGATTCGAACCTACGAAGGCATACGCCGGCAGATTTACAGTCTGCTCCCTTTGGCCGCTCGGGCATCTCCCCGATTTTTTTTCAATAAGCTACCAGATTTTGAGCCACCGAGAGGACTCGAACCTCCGACCGACTGATTACAAATCAGTTGCTCTACCAACTGAGCTACAGTGGCAATCTTAATAACTTTACCGTAAAATTATCTGTTTCAAATATAAATTTAATAACGAAGATAAGATCACTTAGTGCAAAGCCTCGTAAATTAATACAAGTTTATAAAAAAATTCAATAAATAAATTATTTTATTTTTTTACCAATTTCTGTCCATCTTTTGCATCTACAACTGTCCAACCTAAATCAACAATCTTTTGACGGTACTTATCTGAGAGTTCCCAGTTTTTAGAATTTCTAGCCTTAGATCTTTTGTCTAAAAGATTCAATATCTTTTCAGGTATCTTATCTTTATGAATATTAATAAAATCAAATATATCGTTAAAGACTATCATAAACCTCCATGCTTCTCCAAGTTCTTTAGTTGAAATCATATTGTTTTCAATATCCTTTAACACCTTCTTCATCCAAATAAAGAAAACAGCCAAGGCCTCTGGAACATTTAAATCCTTATTCATCCTATCTCTAAATTGCCTATATTGATGAGGCAAGGTTTTACCACTAATTTTATTTGCATTTTTACTTTTTAAAAGATTATGGAAATTTGCAAATCTTGAAATAACCTTATCGCTTTCAATCTTTTTTTTCTTTGAGAAAACAACTTTACTCCTGTAATGGCTTGATAATAATTGATAGCGCACAGATTCTGGATAGAAACCCATGGCTTGTAAATCACTTATTGTATAAATATTACCAATTGATTTACTCATTTTAGCATCATCTACGATAAGATGTTCTGAATGCATCCAATAATTCACAAACTTTTTACCAGTTATGGATTCTGACTGAGCAATTTCATTTTCATGATGAGGAAAAATATTATCGACACCACCACAATGTATATCAAAAGTTTCTCCTAATTCAGCCATACTCATAGCAGAACATTCAATATGCCAACCAGGCCTCCCTTTACCCCATGGCGAATCCCAATAATTACTTCCATCGCTTTCCTTATGTGCTTTCCAGAGTACAAAATCCTGAACTGATTTTTTTTGATATTCGTCATCTTGCAGGCGACTATTATTTTTTGCATTATCCAAGACTAAATTAGTTAATTTTCCATAATCTGATATTGAACTAATATTAAAATAAACGGAACCATCTTTTTCCAAATACGCAAAATCTGTTTTAATTAATTTTTCAATTAAAATAATAATCTCAGAAATGTGGCTAGTTGCTCTGGGATAAGATGTGGCAGGGAGAATTTTTAACCAATCAGAATCTTTAAAAAATTTAGCTGTATACTTTACGGTAATGTCACTTAAATCCGCTTTTGCGTCCGCTGCTCTTTTTATTGTTTTGTCATCAATATCTGTAATATTCATAATATGCTTTACATGATAACCAAGATGTTTTAACCAGCGTTTTAATAAATCTTCAAATAAAAATGTTCTGAAATTTCCGATGTGAGCATTATCATAAACAGTTGGTCCACAGGTATACATCTTAACTTTTTTATTATTTAAAGGAATAAATTTTTCTATTTTTTTTGATAACGTATTATATATGTGCAATGTCATTTATAAAATTTTTTTTATTATTTTTGATATTAAATCTTTAAATGGTATACCCGCTACTGCTGCTGACTTTGGTAATAAACTTGTTTCAGTCATTCCAGGAAGAGTATTCATCTCGAGAAAGTAATAATTATCATTGTCGTCCAACAAAAAATCTGCTCTCCCATAACCACTACAACCTAACTCTTTAAAAATTAATTCTGAATCTTTTTTAATATTATAATCGACAATTGGATTTAAATTTGCAGGACATAAATAATTACTTTTACCTGGTGTGTATTTACATTCATAGTCATATATCCTTTTTGATGGAATAATTTCTATAATTGGTAAAGCACAGTCATCAAGAATCGAAACTGCTAATTCCCTTCCCGTAATGTAAGTTTCTACTAACACATCTTTTGAAAATTTCAATGATTGTTTAATTGATTTTTTTATCATACCTTTATTTTCTACAATTGATAAACCTACTGTACTCCCTTGTTCATTTGGCTTAACTATATACGGAAAATCTATTTTAGGAATAATTGAAGAATCATTTACTAGCTTCCATTTTGGAGTTCTTAAACCAATTATATGAGCAATACGTTTAGCTTTCTCTTTATTCATACACAATTTTGATGAGGTTTCATCTGACCCCGTAAACTTAATATTATTAGCTTTTAAAAAAGATTGAACTTTCCCGTTTTCTCCAGCTCCACCATGAAGAGCATTAAATATAATATCAACGTTCCTCGCGCTTTTAATTAAACTTGAATTTTCGCCTTCGAAAAAAATTTTTTTTACTGAAAAATTATTTTTCATACATGCATCTATAACTGCATTTCCAGACGCTAGGGAGACTTCTTTCTCTTCGCTTAGCCCGCCCATCAGTACACCAACTTTCAATTGCATAAAATTTCTGCTCCATGATTTAAATCTTTGGCTATAAAAGATGGCTGAGAATCTTTATCAAGCAACTTTAATGTTTCATTCCCATTACCTGTCAAAACTAGCATCGTATCCATACCTAAGTTTGACCCAGCAATAATATCGACTTTTGAATCACCAACCATTAAACATTTTTCAAGATCTAAGTTATGATGTTTTTTAGCTTCTAAAAACATACCTGCATTTGGCTTTCTTCTAAATGTTGATTTATCTGGAAGATCTTTACAAAAGTAAATTCCTAACAATGGTATTGATAATCTTTTAAACTGTTCTTCGATGTATTTGTGAATTATTTTTAAATTCTCAATCCTAATTAAGCCTCTAGAAACCCCTGATTGGTTTGTAATTATACAAAATACATTCCCTTGCTCTGATATTTTTTTAAGAGAGTTTAAAGCACCATCAAAAAATTTAAAATCTTTTAAAGAACTAATATAACCAGGGGGTGGATCTAGATTTAAAGTCCCATCTCTATCAAGGAAAATACAATTATACTTTTTCATCAATCTATGATTTTATTGGTTTAAGATCTTTCAAAGTATATGTATTCCTAAAAAAATAAAAAGCCCCAATAATAACTAAAGGAAAATAGGAGATAGCATGTGATATGATAGCGTAAGTTAATGCCTTATTACTCTCTATCAAGAAAATAGCCATCAATCCATACTTAACACTCGCATCGTATGTACCTGCAGAGCCTGGAAGAGCTGGTATACCTAAGGATAAACTACCAATGATAAAAAGAATTATAGTTTCAGGAGAATTCAATTCTATGTCGCAACTAATTAAAATAATTTTTGTAATTAAAATATAAATACTCCATAAAAATAAACTATAAAAAATTAATTTTAATTTATTGTCTGTATTTTGCATAATCTTAAAACTGTTATAAATATTTTTGACTATCTTATAAAAGAAATTCAATATTTTTGAATTTGAATCCTTATTAAATAAATTGAATGATAATAAATTAATTTTTAAAAACAAAAAAAGTGCTATTGAAATAACCAAGGTAGCTATGCCAAATGTCATTATGCCTAGTTTTATAGCTTTATTATCAAAGGGAAACCATGGTATAACTACAATAAAAAGAAGCAAAACCATTAATAAATCTAAGAATCTTTCTATAATTACTGTTCCAAAAGCTTGCGCCGTATCTATTTTACTATTTTTAGATACACTATAAGCTTTTAGCAATTCACCTAATCTAAATGCTAGTAGACCATTACCAAAATACCCTATCATTGTTGAACTAAAAATTTTATTAATTGAAATATTCTCTAATGGGTTAATTAAAATTTGCCATCTATAAGCTCTAATTAGACAAGAAAAAATTAATAAGAGGGTTGAAATAATTAATCCCAGATAATTCACATTCTTAAACTCATTAAATAAATTTTCTACATTTGTATCTAAAAAGGCAATGTAGATTCCCGTGAAACTAAGTATTGTTGCAATTGTGAGCTTTAAATATTTATTCACGAAAATCTATAAAATCGTAACCTAGAGTATCAAGAGTATCTGTTTTAAAAGATTGTATTTCTAAAGTACTTTCAAAAATAATATAAATAATTGAATCCGAATTATAACCTTTTATAGATATCTTTTTAGGTTGTCCTGAAATATTATGCACTTTTAAACTTCCAGTGTAACCAAATGATTCTAAATCAAAATTAAATGTGGAATAAATCGAATCAGAAAGAATTTCATTAAATTGATTTGCATAATTACCAGAAAAAATAAAATCGAAAATAGTCAACTCATCAACTAAAGGTTCATCGTATATAATTTGTTTATTCTTTTTATTTATAGTTTTGATAAAATTTTTTGTATAAAAAATTCTTTGATCAGTATTATCAAAAATTACATTATCATGAGATTTAAAATAAATTTCACCCTTTTCTGATATACTCTCTCCAAATTGAGAATGTCCATATTCAACTCTAAAAAATGACCCAATACTATTTTCCATGTATTTTTTAAAATTTGTATAAACAGGATTACTAAAGATTAGGTTTGAATAAATAATTGATGACAATACTGAGAACCTTATTTTATTAATCATCTTTAATCATTTCTAGATAGGTTTCATCAACAAGTACTTCTCTTGCCTTACTACCTGTAAAAGGACCAACAACTCCATTTTGCTCCATATCGTCAATTAAACGTGCTGCTCGTGAATATCCTACTTTTAATCGTCTTTGAAGTAGCGATATTGACCCTTGTTGATGAGTAACTACTAGTGAAACTGCATCATTAAACAATTCATCTTTATCTATTGAATAATTATCTCCATTGACATCATTTATTTGTGACTCTCTAACTGTTGGAAGAACAATTTCATCCCCTTTAGATTGATCTGAAATATGCTCCATAAGAGCATTTATTTCATCAAGTGATAAAAAAGCATTATGCATTCGAAAGACATCTGAGCTTCCAGTACCGAGGTGAAGCATATCTCCTCTACCAATTAGTTTATCTGCTCCAGGTTGATCAATAATTGTTCTTGAATCAATTTTACTTGCTACTTGGAATGCAATTCTAGAGGGGAAATTAGCCTTAATTACACCCGTAATAACATCAACAGATGGTCTTTGAGTTGCAATAACTAAATGAATACCTACTGCTCTAGATAGTTGAGCAAGCCTTGCAATGGGAGCTTCAACATCTTTTGCTGATAGCATCATTAGATCAGCTAACTCATCTACAACCAATACAATGTATGGCATAATAGATTTTTTCTCATTTCCCATTTTTTTATTGTACTCACCAATATTTCTAACTACTGCATCTGCTAAAATATTATATCGACGATCCATTTCTTTTTCCAACGCTCTAAGAGCTAAAATTGAATTATCAACTGAAGTCACTATAGGCTCATCAATATCTTCCATTTTGAGCAAGTGGTATCCCTCTAGCTTTTTATATAGTGTCATTTCAACTTTCTTAGGATCAATCATTACAAATTTAACTTGATCTGGAGTTGCTCGATAAAGGATAGAACAAATTATTGTATTTATACAAACTGACTTTCCAGAACCAGTTGTACCTGCGATTAATAAATGGGGCATTTTTGATAAATCTAATGTACTTATTTCACCTGTAGTAGTTTTCCCAATTGCTAAAGTTAGTAATGAATTAGCTTCAGCAAATTCAGGACTATTCACTACAGATTTAAAATAAACAGTCGCAGGGTTGCGATTAGGAATTTCAATACCGACAGAAGATTTACCAGGTATTGGAGCAATGACCCGTACACTACTAGCTTCCATAACTCTTGCAAGATCATCTGCAAGTGCAACAAATTTATTCACCCTGACTCCTTCGGCAGGTTCTACCTCAAAAAGAGTGATTACAGGTCCAGGATGAACATTTACCACTCTTCCTTTTACTCCAAAAGTAGACATAGATTCTGTCAAATAGTTTGCCCTGTCAACTAATTCATCTCTGCTTAAATTTTCAGAAATTGAAACAGGAGTTTCTAAAAGATCAGAGGAAGGAAGTTTATATTTCTTCTTAGGAATTTCGCGTTCAATTACATCGTCAATATCAACCTCTTCTGTTTCAATTATTTTTTCAATTTTCAAATCTTCGCCAAAATCTTGTTTTTGCAGTCGATCTTTTTCATCAACTTCAGTTTCAACATTTTTATTTATTTTTTCTGGTAATTTATTTAATTCTAGTTCATCAATATCTTCCTCAAACTCTGTGATTGCTGATGATTCTTTTTTATCTAATTCAAGGCTAACTTCTTGTGATTTTTTCTTAGGTCCATTTTGTTTTATATAAAAATTATCTTCAGTAGTTTGATTTTTAATTCTCTCTTTTAGATTCTCTGTATGCTTTCTTTTCGTATTATTTATTTCTTCTTTTCGCTTAGATTCCTCTCTTTTTGATTTCCAATTTTCTATTCTAATATTTAAAATATTAAACAGTGCATAATAGTCAAGGTCGAAGTAAGCCCTAACTAATACTAAGTACGAAGCAAAAATAAAAATAACGGTTCCATAAAAGCTAAAAAAAGAGATAGATAACTCAGCTAAGTTTCCACCAATTAATCCAGAAGCTAAGTAACTTTTATCATCCATAAATAAAAAATTTACTACTGTTGCAATTGTAAACGACACCAGTACCATTAAAATTAAAATGAATTTTGTAATCCTGAATAGTTTTTTCAGGTTTTTTTTTGAAAAAATATACCATCCCCATACTAGTCCTAAAATAGGTAATAAAAATGAGATATATCCAATTCCAAGTTTTATTAATGTATGTGAAATATATACACCAAAAATTCCCGTAGGGTTCTCAATCTTTATTTTTGATGATATTAGAGGCTCTTCATGAGAGTTGTAACCCAATAGACTAATTAAAATAAAAATTGATATAGAAATTAAGAGTATTCCGAAAATCTCAAGTCGACGATCATTATTCATGGCTAATTTATTTTTCTGTATTAAATCGAGATTTAAATAATTTAATTATTGACATATATAAATCTTCACTTAAACTATTTAGCATGATTTAATTTAAGTATTGTTTTGTAAAGTAAAATCAAAATTATAATACTTTATTGGTTAATCATTCAATGTGCCATTTTTGTAAAATGGTCCTTTTACGATTATAGCTTCTTTCTTTTTCCCCCTTATATCAATGTATAATTTCTGATTTAGTTTGGAATATTCTTTTTTTACATAACCAATACCTATTCCTTTTTTCAGTGACGGACTCATTGTTCCACTTGTTACTACCCCAATATTTTGATTTTTACAAAAGATTTGACAGTTTTTCCTTGGAATTGCACGTTCTAACATCTCAAAACAAATCAATTTCCTTTTGATGTTCTCTTTGATTCTTTGACATGCCTTGAGTCCAATAAAGGATCCTTTTTCAAATTTAGTTATCCATCCTAACCCTGCCTCAATAGGATTTGTTTCTGAATTAATGTCATTACCATGTAAACAATATTTCATCTCCATTCTAAGTGTATCTCTACATCCAAGACCAGCTGGAATTAAACCATGAGGCTTACCTTTTTTTATAATAAGATCCCATAAATCATTTAAATATATATTTTTAGCAAACATCTCAAAACCTAATTCTCCGGTATATCCGGTCCGTGAAACTAAAATATCAAATCCATTTATTTTTGTGTAATAGAAATGATAAAATTGTAATTTTTCAATTTTCTCATCAAGTATAGAACTTAAGATTTTTCTTGATTTGGGTCCTTGGATTGCTAACAAACCTGTATCCTTACTTATATCATTAATTTTTACATTTTCACTGGAATTTTCATTCAACCAATTTAAGACATCAATTTTATTTGAAGAGTTTACAACTAAAAGAAAGTTATGCTTTTCACGATAAATAAGTAGATCATCAATTATTCCACCTTCATGATTACATATGGTGCTGTATTGAGCTTGACCAAAATTAAGATTATCTATGTTATTTGTGGTAACTCTATTTAAAAAGTCTTTTGCTTTTTTTCCTGAAACTATAATTTCGCCCATATGACTAACATCAAATAAACCTGCATATTTCCGTACATTATTATGCTCATTATTTATTCCAGTATAATGAGTAGGTAGCAAATATCCTGCAAAAGGAACAATATTCCCTCCATTTTTAACATGTTTTTCGTAAAGGACTGTTTTACTATTTTCCATTATTTTCACCTATCAAAAAATTATAAGGATGTGAAAGAAAGTTATGATATAATAATTGCTAAAGCTTTTTTAATAACATTTTGAATTTCCCCCTTCAACTCATCATTTTTTTGTAATTTGAGACAAGCTTCATTTGCGAGGTGTTTTTTATACCCTAATGAAATAAGAGCATTAACCGAATCTTTAAATAATTGCTGATTTATATTGTCATTATCATCAATTGATTTTATGAATTTATTAATATCAACTTTGTCTTTTAACTCAAGTATGATCCTATGAGCTGTCTTCGAACCAACCCCAGGAATTGCAGTCAAAGATTTCACATCTTCATTTAAAATATGGTGATTGAATCTATCAGGTTTCATTCCGGAAAGTATGGTAAGTGCAAGCTTAGGGCCAATTCCATTGATAGTTATTAATAGTAAAAAAGTTTTTCGTTCTATATCAGAAAAAAAACCATATAAATCTAGAGCATCTTCTTTCACATGAAGATATGTAAAGATCACTATTTCTTTTTTAGAACTAGGAAGAGACTTAATACTTTGCTCTGACATTCTTATTTTTAGACCAATACCATATAGAGATACAACAATATATGTTTCTTTTTTAATTTTAATTTCACCTGTTATTCGTTCAATCATTTAAACTTCTCCTGATTAATAAAACATAGGCCCACTGCGATTGCATCTGTAATATCATATGGCTTGAGTTCTTGATCTAATTTTAATATTTTAGAGATCATATATGAGACTTGCTCTTTTGAAGCCGCACCATTCCCACATACTGACGATTTAACTTTGCGAGGGGCGTATTCATGTACTACCATATCATTTATTGCTGCTGTTAAAATTATCGTTCCTCTAGCATGCCCCAATGTCATAGCAGATTTAACATTTTTACTAAAAAACGCATCCTCTATTGCAAGAACATCCGGCTTAAATTTTTGTATTATAGTATGAGCCTCTTCATGAAGATATTTTAAGCGCTTAGGAAGAGAATCTTTATTATTAGATTTAATAACACCATATGCCTTTAGAGATATATTTTGTTTTTTGGCATCTAGTAAACAGAAACCAGCGATAGTCAAACCTGGGTCTACTCCTAATACCCTCATAAATAAATCATATTATTAAACATTTGTATCAAAGTTTGTATAAAAATTGGTTATATCATCATTTTCTTCAAGATCATTCAACAAATTAATTATAGAACTTGATTCTTCTTTGTTCACACTATGAAAAACCTTTGGTATTAATTGAATATCTGTCGATTCTATTTTATATCCATAATTTTTTATAGCTTCACTAATTTGAGTTGTTTTACCTGGCTTGGTTTCAATTATATATAATCCACTTTCATTTATAAAATCTTCAATATCTAAATCAATTATTTTATCTAAAATTTCCTCTTCGTCGCAATCTCCAACATTAATGATAATTATTCCTTTTTTATCAAACATCCAAGTAACACTTCCAGTTTCACCTAGGTTTCCTCCATATTTTGATAGAAGATGCCTGATTTCAGCAACAGTTCTATTTTTATTATCTGTTATTACCTCTAAAATCAAACTTATTCCACCAGGTCCAAACCCTTCATAAACCACATCTTCATAATGGGTACCTTCTAGCTCACCAGTACCTTTCTTAATTGCCTTTTCAATATTTTCTCCAGGCATATTACTTGATTTTGCATTATCAATTGCTTTGCGTAATCTTGGATTTGAAGATAAGTCACCTCCACCGATTCTTGAAGAAATTGTAATTTCTTTAATAATCTTTGTAAATAGCTTTCCTCTTTTAGCATCTTGGGCGCCTTTTCTGTGCTTAATATTTGACCATTTACTGTGACCTGCCATTTTAAATATCCTATATTTTCATTTAGAATAATTTATAATCTTAAAATATACGACTTCGTATAATCCATATATCTTTAAAACCTCTTTTTGCTATATTCTTCTTTTCTCGCTCTGCTTCATCCCTCTTCGCAAAGTTACCATATTGTATCTTATAAAATGGTGCTTCGAATGACATATACAACGAGTCCCCTAAAATTTTCTTAAATTTTTTCATCTTTTTATTTGCCTTGCTAACGGATGAGCTTTCAAAAATTTGAAGTCTATAACCCTCCTTTAAATCGTCTGGCTTTAATTTAATTTCAGAAAAATTTTTATTCAGGGTTTTGTTAAATATTTTATCTAATACCTTTGGAGTTTCGGGAATTGAATCTATCACATTATTCATATCAAACCAGAACAAAGAGTCCTGGCAAAAAATTAAGTTTAAAGCTATAATTAATGAATAATATTTCATCCTTATAATTCTAAATATGAACTATTTTGAACCCACCCTTTTTCAGAATTAAAATTAATTCTCACTTGGCTCCAATTACCTTTGTTTTCAATGATTTCTAATCTTTCACCTTCATTTATAACTAGTAGTACCTTTCCACCAACAGAAAATGGCTGTGAGTATAAATTAGATGACTTATCAACAACAATTGCTTCTTTCTTTTTCGATGATGTAAACTTATCCAAAGTTAAGATATTAATTAAAAAGAATAAAGATATTAGGCCTACATTTATGTAAGTATAAAATGCTTTTTGATTTAAAATATATTGTTTAATAAAATTAAAAACAAAGAAGATCATTGTCACGATACTGCCTATAAAAAAGAACTCGACAAGAGTAAAATTATCCTTTGTGTTTTTATAAAATGTTTGAAAAAAAAACTTATTTGGTAGTTTTATTTCTCCCAAGAGTTTAGAATTTACAAAATTAAGATTATAAATAACATCTTCATTCCTAGGACTAATTAAACTAGCCTTTGAATAAGCCCATACAGCAAAACCTAATGAATCTAATCTATAATAAGCATTTCCCAAATTATAAAACACCTCACTCATTAAAGGCTCATTATACATTATTGATTCATAAACTTTAACTGCTTCAATATATTTTTCTTGTTTCATTAGTGAATTTGCATGTAAAAAAATCTCATCAAAGCTTTTTGCAGATGCCAAATTTGATATTAAAAAAATTAAAACAAATAATTTCATTATAATTGCCTATCCAATTTTTCAATGATTAAAATAGATTTTTCTAAAATATCAGGATCATCAAGCTGTGTCTTATCTGAAAATTTTACTTCATCGCACATGTTAATTATTCCTATTAACTCATCAATTAAACTCGATTTAATCTGTCCATTTAATAATAATTTAATTTGATCCTGATCTATACTATTTGAGGATAAATTAAATTTATATTTTAAAAATAGATATAGACCTGAACTAATTCTATCATATAACCGTGGATCTTTATTTTTTATTAATTTAAGAGCTAATTTTTTAGCATTTTTTCTATTGTTTTTATTTGTATCAAAAAAACTAAAAGATTCAATCTTATTAAAAAAGAAAGGTATTATATAAAATAAAATTGATAAAACGTAAATAAATAAAATCATATTTTTTGTTATAAAAACATTAGGCATCTTCAATTCATTTGATATATATCGGATGTCTTTTGCTAAAATTTTAGATTTGCTATTATTAAAAGAAATATAATCAAATTTGTTTTTTCCATTTATTCCTTGAACAAAAATCTTAATCTCTTTAGAGTCTGCTTTATCCCATTTATTCTTATTTAAATTAAAATATGGAAGTGTAATTTTTGGCAAAACAAATTCGCCGGATTTTCTTGGAATTAAAATATATTCTATGGATTTCTTTCCTGTTATCTGATCTCTAAATGCATCTTTTTCAAAAATCTCATTTGGTTGAAAGACCTCGATATTATCTGGAAACGCAATTTTAGGAAAGCTGAAAAAATTTAAATTTCCAGTTCCCTCCAGCATAATTGTAAATGTAACCCCTTCATTAACATTAACAGTTTTTGCATCTACTTTTGTAGATAAATTAAATGAACCAACTGCACCAGTAAAATTATTGGACTTACCCATCGGGAATTCATTTATACTAATTTTTATTTCATCTGTTTTAAGTATTTTAATCTCTGAATCTGTAAAGTATGAACTGAAAAATGGATCAAAAAAAGGATCTCTCCTATTACGTTTTTTTTGAACCTCCACACCAATTTTAACATTAATTGATGAAATAAAATGCTCTTTAGCAGGCATTGGGAATAATGCTCTTTGCCCAAGGTTTGCTACTTGATACTTTACACCATTAATTATTTCTATTTTTTTTTGATATTTTAATCTTTTAGGATTATATAATTCTTCGACCCAAAACCCTCGAAAATCTGGCATTACGAACTCATCAATGGATGTTATTTTTAAGTCTTCTTTTTTATATAACATTAAGGAAAGAGTAATTTGTTCTCCTATGAATGATTCTTTTTTGTTTACATTAGTTTTAATAAAAACTTCAGCAGAAAAATTCTTTGCTTTTTGTTTCAATACATTAATTTCAATAGTATTTCCCTCAAATCTTTTGCCATCAATAAAACCTTTTAATTTTGGAATAAATAATTTACCTGTTTTTTTAGGACTCAGAGTCCAAGATAATTTTTTTGTAGAGCTACGTTGTCCATTTAAAAATTGAATATTTGTTTGTTGGTTTGGTCCACCTATTATATCAAAGTCTGATTTTAATACATTTATATCAAGATTTGGAAATCCCTCACTGTTAATGGCTTCAACCTCTAGTGTTAAATAATCACCTTCAATGAGTTTATTTTTATCAACTGCTATTTGAATAGATTGCCCATTTAATAAAGAGAATAATAGAAATAAAAAGAAATTATAAATCACCAATCTTTAACCATTTTTTTTACTTTAGTTTTTGAAATTTTCAACTTTTGATTTATTTTTTGATTTTCCTTTAAGGCGTTCAAAATTGCCTCAGCTTGTAATCTCATTTCTTGATTTTGTTCTTCTTGATTTTGTTCTTCTTGATTTTGTTCTTCTTGATTTTGTTCTTCTTGATTTTGTTCTT
>CBFIBM010000016.1:16205-41986 GCA_965660855.1 uncultured bacterium
TTCTTGATTTTGTTCTTCTTGATTTTGTTCTTCTTGATTTTGTTCTTCTTGATTTTGTTCTTCTTGATTTTGTTCTTCTTGATTTTGTTCTTCTTGATTTTGTTCTTCTTGATTTTGTTCTTCTTGATTTTGTTCTTCTTGATTTTGTTCTTCTTGATTTTGTTCTTCTTGATTTTGTTCTTTCTGGTTTTGTTCTTTCTGGTTTTGTTCTTTCTGGTTTTGTTCTTCTTGCTCTTGTATCATTCTTTTCGTTAATTCATAATTTATTTTAATATCAGAGTCCTCAGGATCAAGTTCCATAGCTTTTTTATACATATTCAAACCACTTTCAAGATCTTTATTTTCTGTAAACATATTTCCTAAATTGTAATAGGCTTTAGATGCTATATCATTATTCTTACTGTTTTTTGTTAAATTCCATAATTGACTGGCTGTGGTTACATCATTTTGCTGGTATGATGTTGTACCTAAACTATAGTTAATTTTATCATCATTTGGACTTCTTTTTTGGAGTCGCTCGTAATAATCTCTCGCTCTATTAAAATTACCTTTTTCATAATGTATTAAGCCCCTATCTTGGCTCATAGAAAAGGAAAAAAGTAATGAGAATAAAATCTTATATTTTCTATTCATTTATATTTTTTCGTGTTGGAATAATTAAATACGTAAATAAAAATAAAAAAGATATTGATGCAAAAATTTGATATCTGTCTTCATAATCTGCATATTCATGAGTAGAAATTACCATTTTATCTAAATTATTTATTTCTTTTAATATATCATCATGCGAGTCTCCATTATTAGAGAACCAGAAAGCTTTCCCATTTCCATTATTAGAAATATCTTTTAAAATTTGACTATTAGGAATTGACGTAACCAATCTTCCTTCACTGTCTCTTTTAAATTCGATTTTATTTTTTTTAGATGTATTAATAGGTACTAGCCCTCCTTGAAGGCTGCCAACTCCAATTGTATAAATTACCATATTTAACTCATTTGTTTGTTTTGATATTTGTACAGCTTCACCGTCGTGATTTTCACCATCAGAAATCAGTATTAAAACTTTGTGTTTTTCTGATTCATCTTGATAAGAATTAATAGCAGTTTTGAGAGCTGAACTTATTGAAGTCCCTTGAGAAGGAATCATACTTGTATCAATTTCATCTAAAAACAAAAGAGCGGCTTCATAATCTGTAGTAAGAGGTAAATATAGATGACTTGAACCAGCGAAGACAATTATTGCAACTCTATCACCATTTAAGTTTTTAAATAAATTTCCTATTTCAAATTTTGCTTTTTTTAATCGCGAAGGACTTACATCATCTGAATCCATACTAGTAGATATGTCTAAAGCAATAACTAAATCTACCCCTTTCCTTTCAATTGGTCTTAAACTTTTTCCTATTTGCGGTCCTGTTGATGCAAGACCTAAAGCTAAAAGCCCCAAAAAGAGAAAGTTTTTTTTCAATCTAATTTTATTGGGGGCAATATTTTGAGATATAGTGATATTTAATTTATCAGATATACCCGGGAAAATAGATTTTGCATTTTTGAATTTAGTAAAGAGTATTATCTGCATAATAATTAAAAGTAAAATAAAAATAAAAACCCAATAAAATCGAAATTCCATTAATTATTTCCTTTATAAAAAATATTAAGTAGAAACAAAATAAATCCTAAAAAAAAAGCTGGTATTATGAACCAACCAAATAATTCCTTGTATAATGTATATTCTTTAACCTCAATAACAGATCGTTCTAACATGTCAATTTCGTTGTATATATCAAATAGAGCATTTTCATCAATCGCTCTGAAATATTTTCCATTTGTAATTCTAGAAATATTTTTAAGCGTTTCCTCGTCTATTTCATTTTTAATAATTCCTTGACCCGGAATTCTAGTAAAAGATTGATTAGTACCAGCTCCAATCGCATATATTTTAATACCGAAACTCGCAGCTAACTCTGCAGCAGTTTGTGGGTCTATTTCACCCTTGTTATTGCTTCCATCTGATAAAACAATCATTACTTTATTTTCAACTTCACTTTTTCGCAATCTATTTGTTGCATTTGCTATTGCCATCCCGATTGCAGTTCCGTCATATTCTTTTGGAACAATAGTTATTTCTTTAACTAAAGATTCAAGAACTTCTTTATCAACAGTAAGAGGACATTGAATGAATGACTCACCAGCAAAAACTACTATTCCAACCCTATCATCAATTCTTTTTTTTATAAACTCAGTTGCCGTCTTTTTTACTACTTCTAATCTATTTGGTAAGAAATCATCGGCTAACATGCTTGAGCTGATATCTAAAACAAGTATAATATCAATTACATCAATTGAATTTGTTTTTAGTTCTTCAATAGACCTTGGTTTTGATAAACCTAATACGATAAGAACAAGAACTAATAAGTGGATAATAATTAAGAACCAGTTCTTAATTAGTCCTGATTTCTTAATATTATCGTTTGTGAACGTCAATGAACTTATTTGAAAAACAGCCTCATTGTTTTTACCACGCTTTTGGTACCATAAAACCCATACTGGAATAAGTATTAGAAGGAATAGATATTGGGGGTATTGAAATTCCATAACATGAATTTTTATTTAAAACAATAATACTTTCTACTTAAATAGAGGGCTATTTGTTCCAAAAATTAATAAAATTCAAATATATATTATTTTTTTAACTTTCATCCTTATTTCTTTTTATAGATTCTTCAACTTCTGTATTGGCATCTAAGATTTCTTTCTTACCAGTTTCAACAGCCCCCTTAAATTCATTAATACCTTTTCCAAGACCGCGTGCTAACTCTGGTAGCTTTTTAGCTCCAAAAAGGAGTAAGATACCTAAAAATATTAAAAGGATTTCACCTGAACCTAAATTAAACATATAATTCCTTAACTTTATTCTATGTAAATAATTATCTAAAGTACCTTAAGATATAATAAGCACTTGCAAAGCCAATTATGCTGGTAAAATTAAAATTCATTGATAGACCAAATTTCATGACAATTACACTTAAATCAAGGACTAATACCCCGGTTTCACTATTAGTTGCACCACCAATATTAAAATTTAAACTTGTCAAAAAAAAATCTTTCACTACTCCATTTGGAAGTAGCCAACCTAATAAATTTCCTATCACCCCTCCAATCATCGCCCCTGAAAAAAGGCCAATAATAATCAAAGATATATCTCTATTTTTCATGGTTGAATTTTCGAGCTAAGATCATTTTTTTTATTAACAAAAATTAACCAATGAATTGTATTCCAGCTAATAAAAACTATTGTTAATGGTAGAAGAAATAAACCTCGAAGGATAACCATTCCTATGAATGACAAAATAAATACAACCAGTAAAAGTGAATTTGACCTACCTGATCTAAATGATAGAAGAGGAAACTTAGCAAAATGAATTGGACTTATCATTAGGTATCCAAGAAGAGCAGTTAGCATTAGCGCAGTCCTCGGGTCTCCATAATTACCATAGACATGGTGGTTAAAAAAAAGATATGAAAATAGTGTGATGGTAGAAATTGGAGTAGTTAATCCCTCTGTAAAAGACTTTTTATTTCCAAATTCTTGTTGAATATTAAATTTAGCCAACCTTATGGAACCAAACATCAAGGGAATAAAAGCAATTATTCCTCCTAACAA
This sequence comes from uncultured bacterium, assembly GCA_965660855.1. Taxonomy (GTDB): domain Bacteria; phylum Fidelibacterota; class Marinisomatia; order Marinisomatales; family UBA1611; genus JAOLAV01. The sequence continues at coordinate 19,870 of CBFIBM010000016.1, forward strand.
AGGATGAAGGCCTTCAACGTAAAGTGTGTATACCAAAACGGAAGGAACAACACAAAAAGAAACAGTATCAGCCATAGAGTCAAATTCAATCCCAAACTTTGACTCGATTCCTAATAATCTAGCAATTTTCCCGTCAAATATATCAAACATTCCAGCAAAAAGGACAAAAACACCAGCTTTCACCGGCTCACCATTTATTATAAGTCCAATAGCAAGGAAACCAATAAACATATTAAATAGTGTCAATATATTAGGTATTAGATGTTTAGGTTTTTTTTTCATTATTGAATAATAATAATTTAAGTAATACGCAATACTAAAAACAATGTCATTGAAATATTATTTTTTACTTAGTTTAAAAACTCAAGTATGATTTATTGCTTGTATTTACCAAGTTTGAGTTCTTTAATTTCATATCTATTATCCTTATATATTTTAATTTTAAGTTTATCTCCGGCTCTCAAATCATTTTCTAGAATTATATTTCTTATGTCTAGTGGCTTATTAATACCAATCTCATTAACAGTTAATATGATATCACCAGCTTTTAAACCAATCTTTTCTGCGGGGCTATCATTATTAACTTCAATTATTATAACACCATTAAGAAAAGGAAGATTGAGATAATTCGAAATTGTTTTATTGACAGTTTGTACAATTAATCCTGTTGTATAACCACGATCAACCTGCCCAGTACTTCTTAATTCTTCAGCAATTTTCATTGCAGAATTAATTGGAATAGCAAATCCTATTCCTACAGCACTAGCATAATCATTATCAGAAAATATAAAAGTATTAATACCAATTATTTCACCCATTGAATTAACTAATGGGCCTCCAGAATTCCCGGGGTTTATAGCAGCATCTGTTTGAATCATATTTTGAAATACTCTTCCAGACTTCTGAACCCCAAAATCCATATTCGTAGCACTGATAATTCCGACACTAGCAGATGGTTTATTATTTACTGAAAAAAGTTGAAAAGGATTCCCAAGTGCTATTACCCATTCACCAATAATCAAATTATCAGAATTTGCAATTTGAGCAAATGGAAAATTCTCTCCACTTAATTTTATTAACGCTAAATCTGTTGTAGCATCAATACCCACAATCTCTGCTCCAAACTCACTTCCACCATAAAGAACAACAGAAATTTTATTCGCATTTTTAATTACATGGCTATTTGTTAATACAAAACCATCTGGACTTATAATAACCCCACTTCCGGAACTTTTCATAGGAAAAATTTCACGAGGATACATAAAACCTAAGAAAGGGTCAAAAGAGAGACTAGAAGTTTTTTGCTCAACATTAATGCTAACAACCGCAGGTCCTATTTTTTTAATTGCCCTCGTTATGGCTGTCTCTCTTGAATTGTTAATATTATTTCCAAAAAGAAAACTATTAAAAACAAGAATAACTATTATTTTAATCATAAAATACTTTCTTTAAAATTAAACCTTGTGGAGGGGCTTTAAAAATCTTTACTTCTTTTTTAGGCTTTCTAATTAATTTTAAAAAATCTGATTTTGTAAGTTTTTTATCATTTACAGCAACCATACTTCCGACTAAATATCTTACCATATGGTGTAAAAATCTATTACCTACTATTTCATAATATACTATGCTATCTTTTTTTTTCCACTCTGAAAAAAAAATTTTACAATTTGTATTTAATTTTAGTTTATTAAACTTACTAAAAGATAGAAAGTCGTGCTCTCCTAAAATTTCGGATGCAAGGGAATTAAGTTTTGAGACTTTTAAATCACGTGTTTTCCAACATTGATTCCTATGTAATAATGATTTTCCAGTAAAACATTGATATACATATAATCTTTTAGTAGCATCAAATCTTGAGTGAAAACCATTATCGACCTTGGTAAGATTTAATAATTCAACATCTTTAGGGAGGTTTGCATTAATAGCATTTATTAAATTTCTTGAATTCAAATTTATTTTTAAATCGACATGTACAACTTGCCCCCAAGCATGAACGCCTGTATCAGTCCTACCTGAACCATAAATTGGTATTCTAATATTTGAATTCAATATCCTAATGAGAGCATTCTCAATTACACCTTGGACAGTTCTTTTATTTTTTTGTAATTGCCAGCCAGAAAAATTTGTACCATCATATTGGAATATTAATTTATATCTTGAAGACAAAATGAAGTCCAAAAATTAATATTACCATAAACAGAAGTATGCAGTAATCATATAATTTCATTGGGATGAAGGGATAGCCTGTGCGAGGATATTTTTTGCCATATCCTCTCATTTCCATACTCCTAGTTAACATATCTGTTTTTGATAAATTTATAATTATGAAATCAGGTATATTTTTAGATAAAGATATTATTTTTTTCCTAATTGAATTCTTTTCATCATAAACTGATAAGGCCTTGTGCCCTCTCTCTAAATTTTTCCATTGGCTTATTATTCCTGGATAAAACCTTATTACTAAATCTAGGAATAGAATCATTTGATCAAAACTTTTACTTTTTATGGAAAGTTTATATTGTAAATTTTTAATTGAAGAAATTATATCATCTTTTTTGGATAATATTGTAAATGCTAACATTAAACTCACAACTCCAAAATATCTAATCGTTGATTTTATGACATCAATTAGGTTATGCGATAACTCTTTATCCGAAATTATTATTGAAATTAAAAAGAAAAAAGACCCACTAATTGGAAAAAAAAACCAGATTTTCATTATTTCTTTGCTCCATTTTATCCAGATTCTATTAAGAGCAATAATTATAGATATGAAACATATATGAGCAAAAAGATTTATTATATTGTCTGATATTAAAATTGAAATAGCTATTAAAATAAAAAATAAAAAGCGAACTAATGGATTCATATTAAAAGATAAAAACCATTTTAATACTTGGATTTTTAATATCCATTGATGGAAATAATTTAAGAGATTTTTCTTCTTTTAATTTTTTTAAATAAAAGGCATCTATTGACGAAATTAGATGATTTACTACTATGAATCCCACAATAAATTTTCCTTGAATATTAAGTTGATCACTTTTAATTCTAATTTTTTCAAATTTTTTCATATTTAATTCTGAATCCCAACTCCATAAAGCTTCATTATATAATTTTTCGTTTTCTCTCCATCTAAGATGTTCCTCATCGTGATCCGAGGTATTCATATAATTTCCAATATCTACCCAAAATTTTCTATTTTTCCCAGAAGACTCTACGTTAGCATATCTTGCCGCAAATGATTTATATTTATTTTGTAAGTGCTTTGAGAACCCATAAGATGCAAAACATGCTGTTAAAGAAGAAAACTCAATCAGCATGAACATTTTATGTTTTTTATCATTTTCTAATTCTAGCTGCCCCCAACCAGGAATAATTGCAGATTTAAATACTGGACTGAGTTTTTGTGAGTAAGATAATCCACAAAAAAATATTAATACAATTAATTTTTTGAACATCGTACCGGTCCTAAAAAAAGAAAAATAACAAAACAGATCAAAGGGAAAAAATCTCCATTTCTACTATAAAAAGATCTATGTGGGTTTATAGGTATTTCTTCAATAAATACAGATTGAGATTGGATTTCTTTATATTGTTTCACTTCACCCGTTGGAAGTATTACACCTGAAATTCCTGTATTCCCTGATCTTACAACAGGAACTCGGTTTTCAATAGCCCTTAGTATTGCTGATGAAAAGTGTTGATAAGGTCCTGAAGACGTACCAAGCCAACCATCATTTGCTTGAATCATCAAAATTTGTGCTCCTTGATTCGTAAATTTACGTGAATATCTCGCAAAACTGGATTCATAACAAATTAAATTCGCAAATTTAATATTTTTCCATTCGAAAATTTTATAATTATTTCCACCTATGAATACACCTCTATCAATATTTAAATTTAAGTTTACTAATGGGTGTAAAAATTTTGGTAATAAATCATATTCAGCAAATGGCACTAAATGAATTTTTGAATAAATTTCATATTTTCCCCCAGGAGTCATGAATAATGCACTATTAAAATACAATTTTTTACCCTGCTCATCAAAGACTCTATCTACCGTACCAACTAAAATTGGAATTTTAGAATTATTTACTTTATCCTGAATTTTATTTCTTACTCTGATATCTAATGTTAAATATGTTGGATATGCAGTTTCAGGAAAAAGAATAATTTCTGGTGATAAATTAATTGCTAGATTATGTAAAGAATCTATAATACCTATATTAGATTCTCTCGTTTTTCTATTCCATTTTTCATTTGGATCCAAATTTGGCTGTATCACAGCAACCCTTAATGATTCTTTTTCATTATAATTGTTATTTAATTTAAAATTACCATAAATGAAAAAAATTAATATTATAAGACATAGTTTTAAAGCATGTTTTAATCCGTATTTATTCTCAATTAAAACTTGGTAAATTGAACAATTAATATAAATGATAAAAAAAGAGGAAAAATATGGACCTAAAATATCATTTAACTGCAAAAAAGGTAAATAATTGGTTTGAGTCAAAGCAAGAATCCCCCAATCAAAACCAAGTGGTCCGAAACTTCTGAACCACTCTAATGAAACAACTAAAAAAGGTAAATAATATTTAAAATCCTTATTTTTAAATAGACCAATGAGTAATCCTGCGAGACCCCAGAATAGGGCAAGATAACAGACTGCAAAAAATAATGAAGAAATAACAACGATAAACTCTGCTCCAGAGTTTGCGCCTATCCAATAGTTAGATAGTAGATTATATAAAAAACCAAAAACATACCCGTGGACAAAATTTTTTTTATAATTATTTTGTAACCATACGTGTATCAGCGGAATGAATCCAATATATGCTAAAAAACCTAAGCTCAAAGGATGATAAGAGACTCCAACTAATATTGAAGAAATAACTGTAAATATCCAGTTAGGATATCTCGAATTTTTCATTTTTATTTTTTTTTGAGTCTATGTATTGTTGTAAAAATATTGCAGCAGCAGCCTTATCGATCATGCTTTTATTATGACCTGTTTTTACATTTTGAATTATTAATGATTTCTCTGCTGATAATGAGGATAATCTTTCATCTTGAAAAATAATAGGTAAATCTAATGTTTTAATTAAAACTGCAAATGATCGAACTTTTTTTGTTTGTGAAGTGTCTTTATTATTTAACCCAATTGGTAAACCAAGAATCATTGATTCAATCTGTTTTTCAATTTTAATTTCAGTTAATAACCTAAGGACATATTTATTCCCTTTATTTTCAATAGTCTTAAAAGGTGATGCTATAATTTTATATGGGTCTGATAAAGCCAATCCAATCCTAGAGTCACCATAATCAATACCTAGCAACCTCCCCATATCTAAATAGGTCTTTTTAAATGCTCTTTGAGGATTTTACCTGGTTTAAATCTAGTTTTTTTATGAGCAGGGACATATATTTCCTCATTAGTGCGTGGATTTCTTGCTCTTGGTTTAGCTTTTGTTGGTTTTGATTCAAAAACACCAAAATTTCGAATTTCAATTCTAACATATGGAGAATCCTCAATGAGAATATCCCTAATTATTTTAAACACTTCATCTACATTCTCTTTTGATTCTTTTAAACTGAGACCTTTTTTCTTCGATAGTAAAGCTGATAAATCTTTTTTAGTATATGTTTTTATTTTCATTAGCGGCTAGTCCTTTCAACATGATCTATGTTTTTTATTTTAATCATTTTTCTAATTAATCGATTTAACTGTCTATTATTATTTACTTGTACTATAAAATGTGCTTCCACAAAAGAATCTTTAGTTTTTGTATCTACGCTAGCTATATTGACATTTTGCTTTGATATACATTCAGAAATATCTTTGAGCCATCCTTTTGAATCTTTTCCTGTAATTTTCAACCTAACATTGAAATTTTTAGCAGATTTCACATCCCAATCTACTTGGACTAATCTATCTGATTCATTATTCAACAAAGGTAAACTTTTACAACTACTCTGATGAACTGTCACACCTCTACCCCGTGTAACAAAACCAATAACTTCGTCTCCAGGTATTGGATTACAACATTTTCCAAAATGTATCAAGATATTATCAATACCATCAAGAATAATTCCTTTGCTTTGAATTCTATTAAAATTAAAAATCTTTTTGTTTTTAATATTAACAATTTCTTTTTCTTCAAGTTTTTGCTTAGAGTTAATTTTTTCAAAAATTTCCCTAACAGTTAAAATACCCGACCCCAAAGATTTTAATAATAAATTAACGTTCGCATATCCAAATTTGGAGAAGCTATTTTTAAATTGATCTATTTCATTTGATAGCTTCATGCGCCTCAATGTTTTTGTAAGAATTTCTTCTCCAAGCTTTATACTTTCTTCATCTTGCACCTGTTTGAGAAAGCGATTTATTTGATTTCGAGCCTTTGAGGTGACAACAAATTTTTGCCAACCATAATTTGGCATCTTGGACTTACTAGTTATGATCTCTACCATATCTCCATTTTTCAATTTAGTATTCAAAGGAACTGGAAAATGATTTACTTTCGCACCCATGCAATGCATTCCAATTTGAGTATGAACCTGGAAACCAAAGTCAACCGGGGTCGAGCCAACTGGTAATTGAAATAAATCACCCTCTGGTGTGAAAACAAATATTTCTTCATTATATAGATCAATTTTTAATAGATTCATAAATTCACTTGGATCTGTAGATTCATTTTGGAGTATTTCTAAAAGCTCTCTAAGCCATTTTATATTCTTGTCTATTTTTGATGAAGTATCATTTTTATAAAGCCAATGGGCTGCTACACCAATTTCTGCAGTTTCCTCCATTTTACTTGTTCTTATCTGAATTTCTAATTTTTGTCCATTTTTTCCAACTACAGTCGTATGTATAGATTGGTATCCATTCGATTTAGGAGTGGCAATAAAGTCTTTAAACCTGTCTTGGATTGGGGTATAAATACTATGAACTATACCCAAAGATAAATAACATTGTTCAATTTTCTCAACAACAATTCGAATTGCATATAAGTCATAGATCTCCTTAAAACTTTTATCACGTTTCAACATTTTACCAAAAATTGAGGAATAAGACTTTGCTCTCCCGTAAACCCTTGGATCAATATTATATTTAATTAATTCTTCTTCTACAGGCTTAGTAATCATTTTTATAAACTTAATTCTTTGCTTTTGTGTGGAGGTTACCTGTTCTTTTATTTCTTTATACCCTGAGGGATTAAGCACACTAAAAACTAAGTCTTCTAGCTGTGACTTAACTGCAGACATACCTAATCTATTAGCTAATGGTACATAAACATCTCTTGTCTCTATAGCAATTCTATGTCTTTTTAATTGAGGCATAGATCTTATAGTTTCCATATTATGTAATCTATCTGCAAATTTTATAATGATAACTCTCAAATCTTGGGCAACAGAAAGTAACATTTTCATAAAGTTACCAGCTTGCTTTTCTTTTCTTGAGGAATAAGTAATACCTGCAATTTTTGTAAGGCCGTCAACTAAATTAGATAAATCAGTTCCAAAATTTTCTTTAAGTTGATTAAGTGTAACATCTGTATCTTCAACAGTATCATGTAATAATCCAGCAATAATTGTAGTTTTATCCATTTTCCATGAGGCTAATGTTTTAGCAACCTCTACACAATGTATAAAATAAGGCTCTCCAGATTTTCTTTTTTGCCCCTCATGATACCTTTTACCAAATTCGTATGCTAACCATATCTGAGACTTTACCTCATCCGAATTTTGGTTGGGCAATAGTTGAACAAGTTTTATTAATTCAATAAAATCTTTTGGATACTCTCCAAAAAGATGTGGCGCTAGTTTAGATAATGGATTTGATATCAAAAGGGAGTTTCTGATTCTGAAAAATTTTCAAATCGCGCATATTTGCTAATAAAAGAAGCCTGAATAGTCCCAGTAGGTCCATTCCTTTGTTTAGCAATAATAACTTCTGCCTTACCCTCATCTTCATCTTCCTGAGAATATATCCATGGACGGTAAAGGAAAATAACAACATCAGCATCCTGTTCTATGGCACCACTTTCTCTTAAATCCGATAATTGAGGTTTCCTGTCTGCTCTCTGCTCAACAGCCCTAGAAAGTTGAGATAATGCTATTACCGGGATATTTAATTCTTTTGCCAGTGCTTTTAAGGATCTTGAGATTACTGAAATTTCTTGCTGTCTACTCTCAACTCCCTTGGGGCCTTGCATCAACTGAAGGTAATCAACAACTATCATGTTTATGTTATGTTCAGCTTTTAACCTTCTAGCTTTTGCCCTTAATTCTAGCACTGATAAAGCTGGGGTATCGTCTAAATAAATAGGAGCATCTTCTAAACTCCCAGCTGAGACGCTTAAATTTCTCCATAATTTTGATGGTAACTTACCAGTTCTAACGTAATGACTATCTACCCTTGCTTCAGCACATAACAACCTCATAGCTAGTTGATGATTTGCCATTTCAAGACTGAACATCCCAACTCCAACTTTTGCATCTAATGATGCATTTCTTATCATTGAAAGTGCAAGTGCTGTTTTACCCATGCCAGGTCTCCCAGCAATGATAACTAAATCACCATCTTGAAAGCCTGATGTCATTTCATCTAAATCAACTAAGCCAGAGGGTACTCCAATGACGGAACCGCCGGAGGCTCTAATTATTTCAAGTTTCTCTAATGCATCAACAACAACATTATTAATTTGAGTAAATCCTTTTTGCATTCGATTATTTGTTATTGCAAAAATAGATTGTTCCACTGTATCAAGAATTTCAGAAATATCCTGAGAATCATCATAAGCTTCTTTAGCAATATCATGAGATAAGGTAATTAAGTTTCTAAGAAGTGCTTTTTCTGTGACTATTTTGGAATATCTATCTATATGAGCCGCGGTTGGGACAGATTCAACAAGGCCTGTAATAAAATAAGTCCCACCAACTTTTTCAAGGTCTTTGTTTTTTTTTAGTAGATCTATAACCGAAACTGTATCAATTGATATACCTTTATCGAAAAGATGAACCATTACTGAAAAGATTGTGCTATGGGCATTTTTATAGAAATAATTTTCTTTCAGATGCTGAATTGCTTTACTTACAGCTTCTTTAGATGATAGCATCGATCCTAATACGGCAAGTTCAGCCTCTTCAGAATGGGGCGGAACATTTAAACTTTGTTTTTTATTATTCATCAATATTTTTTGAACTTAAATAATCTCTAATTAACTTTAAATCAATCCATAATGGTCTTTTATAATCCGAATTATTTAAAATACTAAATGGGTCATATGTAATTTTTATAGGTATTTCTTCAAATTGATAATTTGTATACCTCATCTCTTCAAATGGAACAGATTCCCCAATCAAAGATTTCCCAACAGTTTTACCAAAACCTATAATCATTTTAGGTCTATTTAATCTAATACATAACTTTAGTTTAGTTTTAAATTCCTCAACTTCTTTTTCTAAGGGTGATCTAGAAAATTCAGGGGTATGCTCTAGAATGGGAAAAATTAAAGTATCATGATTAATCTGCATACCAATAGATTTAATAATTTTTTTTAATAATTTTTCATATTTTAAACTATAAACTTTATTAGTTAGATGATTATAATTAGGATATTCTGTTACTACGATTAAATCAATATTTCTAATCCTATTTTTATGTTTTAAATATAATTCCTCTCCAAAAAGTATCTTGGTTTGTTTTAAATATGATTCTAGTTTTTTATGTATAATCATTCCAATTTTACTTTTTTCCAATTAACATTCCCTTCAAGAAATTTATTGACAGCTAAAGTAGTCACCTTTTCTAATTCTTGATAATCCTCAGGCTTCTTTTCTTCATAATCATCATAAACATCTATTTGTTCCTCCTGATGCTCGGAGATAACTCTATTTACAATTCTTTCTTGAAGCTCTACCCTTGCTTGTCCAGACATTGCGGCCACAGCCTCATACATATTTTCAGATTGATTTTCAATTTCACGAAATGGTATTGTTTTTAATCCCACTTTATACTCCTTCTTTTATTTTTTTTATAATATTTATAAGCTGTAATTTAGCACTTTCTAAATCTTCATTAATCATTATTTCATCAAAATAATCTTTCGAATTCATTTCTTGTTCAAATCTTTGTAGCCTGATTTCTATATTTTTTATTGAATCTGTTCCTCTTTTTTTTAAGCGTTCCCTTAGGTGATTTAGACTCGGTGGTATGATGAATATCGTGAAAGAGTTTTCAGGGTAAAGCTTTTTTAAACACATTGCACCTTTTACATCCAGCTCTAATAAAAGGGTCTTTTGTTGTTGAATTGCATTTTCTAATGATTCAATAAGTGTCCCATAATAATATCCATGTACTTTTTCCCACTCAGCAAATTTTTTATTTTTTAATAGATCAATAAAAGCCTCTTTTGTTACAAAGTTATAATCGACACCATTTACTTCATTTTTTCTTTTTTTTCTAGTAGTTACAGACACAGACCATTTTATATCTTTTAATTTTTCTTGTACAGCTTTGCACAAAGTAGTTTTTCCCGTACCTGAAGGAGCAGAAATAGTAATAATATTTTTCATCATAATATATTAGATATCTGCTCTCTTATTTTTTCAAGCTCTGCTTTAATCTCAACCACATTATTTGTAACATTAGTTTGGGGACTTTTAGAACCTATTGTATTTATTTCTCGATTAATTTCTTGAATCAAAAATCCTATTCTTTTACCTACAGGTTCATTTTTATTTAAATAAAAATCTAACTGATCAAAATGGCTTTTACATCTTACTATTTCCTCTGTAATGTCTGACCTTTCTGAAATATAAGCGACTTCTTGAATAAGTCTGGATTCATCAATTTTATCCTTGCTTAATAAATCGATAATTTTTTTTCTAAGTTCTCTCTCTTTAACAACTGAGAATGTTTCCGATATTTTTTCTATTTTACTGAGTGCTAATTTTATTATTTTAATTCTTTCTATAAGATCATTAAATATGCTTTCACCTTCCTTAGTTCTCATTTCTTCAAGTTGATCAAGAGCCTTGAGGACTGTCATAAAAATAATATTAAAATTGATTTCAGTAGAATTATCAGGTTTCATAAGATCTTGAAGAGAAACTATCTCGCTTAAATTTATTTTTTGACCATATGAAACATGTATTTCATCCAAGATATTTTGTATCATTTCGAATTTTTCTTTATCAAAAGATTCTTTTTTTATTTTTGACAAAGATTCAACATTTATCCTTAAAGTAATATTACCTCGAATTAATTTTTCTTCAAGTTTGTGTCTAATATTATTCTCAGTTTCCATATTTACAGAGAATCCACGGATTTTCAAATCAAAAAATCGTGAATTAACTGAACGCATCTCAATAGTAACATTATAATTATTATCGAGGTATTCACTACGGCCAAATCCTGTCATACTTTTAATCATAATACCTTTAACATAAACTAATAAATTAATCGTTTAAATTCTTAATCTCAATCATATAAAAACAAATTATAAATTTTTAATCTTCTTTTTAATCCACTTATTTGATAAATGAAATGAAAATATATGGTGACTACCAAGGTTATAGTTGGTTGTAGAATTCAAAAATGCATAATCAATTTTGAAATCACGAAATAAAAAGCCGATTCCGCCAGTTAAATTATTAATATGATTACGACCAAACCTAAGAAAAAGCTTATCTTTAAAAGATATTTGCAAACCAAATAAAAAATCAACAGATAAATTATCAATTCTAATTTGAGAATTTATATGTCTCTCTGAAAAACTAATTTTATTAGCAATAAGTAAATTATATTTTATTTTTTTCAAACTAAAACATTTGTTTAAACCTATTTTTAAGGAAGGAGAAGTTTTTTCAATTTCTCCATCATTCCATAAAATACCTGAACTTGGAAAATTTTCTAAAATTATAGCATAATCTATATTTCTAAATTTTCTGATAATCCCAATATCAAACCCAATACCAAAAGATATTTTTTGTTCGATTTTTGTTGAAATTATTTTTAAACCAACGCCTAATGGATAATTAATAAAAAAACCAGAATATCCTCCATAAAAACCTAATCTTCTCTGATTAAAAAAACTGATTCTATCAGCATCTAGCCTTTCTCCCGGGTCAAGGATTCCATTGCCTTCACCAGCATCATTCGTACCAAACTGTCCATCATTCCCCCAATCGAGCAAAGTATTTTCTGTATTGGGAATCAAACCAATATTTTCATAAATAAAATTAATATTTATATTTTTTTTATTATTATCAATATCAAATGAAATAAAATCATTAACCAACATTCCTGAATATCGATTTTGGTGAGTTATTGAAAAATTATTTTTTCTTAATTTAGAAAAATTAGGGTTATTTATAGATGTTGAGGATTCACTATTAAACGCATAAACTGCACCTCCAAGTGCAGAGTTCTCTGCTGATTGCGTATATTCAAATAATTCCCAGGCATAATTGACATAAAGATTTTTTGAAAATAAAAATCCCAAAAAAATAATTACAAACCTAACTATCAATTTCATTTTTTAGATCTTTCAAAATTAAGAGCGCCTCAATTGGAGTAAGCTTGTCTATGTCTAGTTTTTCAATTTTCTTTTTTATTTCATTTTGTTCATTAAAAATATTTATCTGATTAATCTTTTTTATTGATTTTACTGACTGTTCTTTATTTTGCAATACACTATAAGACTTTAATATTTGCTTTGCACGGTGAATAATAGGTTTTGGTACTCCGGCCATTTTAGCAACCTGGATTCCATAACTCTTATCTGCTGCACCTTTTACAACAGATCTCATAAAAATAATCTCTTCCTTAAACTCCTTAACTTCTACATGATAATTTTCTAACCTAGACAAAGTTAATTCTAAATTAGTAAGCTCATGATAGTGTGTAGCAAAAAAGGTGCGAGGATTTGAATTCTTTTTGTTATGTAAATATTCAGTTATTGCCCAGGCAATAGACAAACCATCATAGGTGGAGGTTCCTCTACCAATTTCATCAAGTAGAACTAAACTTTTTTTAGTGGAGTTATTTAAAATATTGGCAGCTTCATTCATTTCAACAAGGAAAGTACTTTCTCCGGAGGCTAAATTATCGCTTGCGCCTACTCTGGTAAAGAGATGATCAACGATCCCTATTCTTGCACTATCAGCAGGTACATAGCTACCTATATGAGCCATAAGAGCAATGAGACCGATTTGCCTTAAATATGTCGATTTCCCAGCCATATTTGGTCCAGTCAATAAATGAATTTGGTTTTTCGAAACATCCATATTTGTATTATTGGGGATAAACTTATCGGTAATTGGGAGTAATTTTTCAACAACAGGGTGTCTTCCTTTGTTTATTTCAATGATTTGATCTTTTGTTAATATTGGTTTTGAGTAATTGTTCTCAATAGCATTGAGTGCAAAGCTAGACAATACATCAATTTTGTTTAATATTTGTGCATTTACTTGTATTTCACTTTTTTTTATTAAAACATAATTACATAAATCATTAAAAATTCGAGATTCTAAATCATATATTTTATATTGAGCATTAAATAATTTTTCTTCATACTCTTTTAGGTCTTCTGTTATATATCTTTCCGAATTAACTAATGTTTGTTTTCTTGTAAAGCCTTCTGTTATTTTATTTTTATTTACCTTTGATATTTCAATGTAATAACCGAAAACTCTATTTTGACTTATTTTTAACTTTGGTATCTCTAATTTAGATCTCAGCTTTTCTTGATATTTATTTATCCATTTTTCTCCATGGATTAATATATTACGTAGTTCATCTAACTCATGATTAAAACCAGTAATTATGGCGTCACCTTTTAAAATATTTACAGGTGCAGGATCATTAAGTGTCCCTTTTATTTTTACTGAAATAAATTTTGTATCAAGGATTGATTTTCCAAGCTTTTTTAGGTTTTTATCATTGCTAGAAGAAAGAAGAAACTTAATATTATCAATTTTTTCTAAGGTTATTGAAATTCCAATAATTTCACGCGGAGTGATCTTTCCATTACTTATTTTTCCTAATGATCTTTGTAAGTCTGAAGAGTTTTTCATTAAAACCCTTACCTTATCAAGAACTTTATTATTAGATACAAAGTCCTCTGTAACCGATAATCTCAAATTAATTTTTTTTATATCGGTAATAGGGTTTATCAACCAACCTCTAAGCAATCTTCCTCCACCAGATGTCAATGTTGAATCAATGCAATCTATTAATGTACCATGTTTTCCTGGAGATGAAAGGGAATTAAAAATCTCTAAGTTTTTTACGGTATAAATATCAAGATTCATTAAGCCTGCATTTAAAGTAGGTGTGATTTTAGAAACATGCTCTAGGTTAGAAATAAGATTTGTTTTTAAATGGTTTAATAAAGCACCTGCAGCAGAAATACCTAACTTTAAATCCTCGCAACCAAAACCCTTTAGAGATTTTAGATTAAAGTGTTCTAGAAGCTCTCTATAAGCGTTATTATATTCAAACATCCAATTATTTATTTTAGATATAAATGGTTTAAATTCAATATACCATTCAGAATTCGAATAATTAATTTCTTCAGGTATAATCATTTCATTTGGTAAATATTTAAGAGCTACACTCTTAAATTCTTTTTTATTACATTCTCCAATAAAAAAATCACCGGTTGATGCATCTAAAAATGAATATCCTACATCATTTTTAAACAGTATATATGCCCCAATAAATCGATTTGATTTATTATTTAATGTTCTATCAGTCATTAAGGTGCCTGGTGTGACTACCTCTACTACCTCTCGTTTAACAATACCTTTTACATTTTTTGTGTCTTCAACTTGCTCGCATATTGCAACGCGATGTCCTGCCTTAACTAGTTTAGGTAAATAATTATCTAATGAATGATAAGGAAATCCAGCTAAATCAACATTTGAAGCTTTCCCATTGGATCTTTTTGTAAGCACGATTCCTAAAATTTTAGATGTAACCACAGCATCATCTAAAAATGTTTCATAAAAATCCCCCATTCTGAATAACAAAATAGAATTTTTATATTTAGTTTTTATATCCAGAAATTGCTTCATTACTGGTGTGTTTGAATTGTTATTAGTCATCTAATTTTTCACCAATTATTCTTTTATCTCCGACTCTTTTTGTATATCTATTTATATCTAAGTACTCTAGTAAAGGAATTGCCACTTTTCTTGTAAGCCCGGTCAGGGTTTTAAAGTTCGCAACGGAAAGAATTTTCTCTTTGTCAAAAAAAGTATTTAAATCCTTAATTACAGTTTTAAAAGTATTTATGTGGAGAAATGATTGATCTCCAATATTTATTATCAAAGATTTGGTTTGCAAGAAATGAATTAAACTCTTAGTGTATTCATATTTTAGTCCTAAATTTTCATTAATATTTCTAATATCTAAAGAAGTTTTTCCAGAAGCAACTAACAAATTTTCAATATTTTTCAAATTTTCAGAATCTAAATTTGAAATATTGACCTTATGACCTATCTTAAAAATACCTTTCCCATTAAATTTTATCAGGTTGGAACTAATCATTTTTTCTTTAATATGGCTTAACCATTCTTTTGACCACTTTAATGAATATAAAATTATTTCATCATTAACATATTTTATCAAATTATTTTTAACGTAAAACTGGTCTAAAAAATTAACAAACTCTGTAATGGATTTTTCTTCTGATTCAATGGAATATATGAGATCACTCTTTGCTGTAAATTTTAGGTTAAAAACTTTTATCCATGAATTTATTAAATGCTCAAAATTTAAAAAAATTATCCTCCATTCATTTATTGTTTTTGGGTTTCTCCATTCTAAATTAACAAAATATTTAAACCTTTCTTTTGGGCTCAGAGGAATATTTTTAGCTTTTGATTTTAACTTCTTATTAAAAGAACTTTGTTTTATATCAAGAATGATTCCACTAGCTAAAGTTTCCATAGAAGAATAAGATCTTATAATAAATTTGTCATCGATAAATGCAGAAGATGGTTTTTCTAATTTTATTATAGCGTGATCAGATTCACCTTCTTTTAAAATATTAGCATTACATAATGTTATTTGGCCAATTACCTCAGATGTCCCTAAATAAAATTTTACTCGTTGCCTATTTTTAATTTTAAATCCCTTATTTGAATTGACTATTAATGTTATGACTGCGACTAAAAATGTATCTAAGACTCCTTTCGATGTTAAAATATCACCACGCTTTAATTGTATTTTCTTTTTATTTTTTAAGTTAATTGCCGCTCTATCACCAATTTTAACATTAAGAGTCTTTTTCCCGTGCGTTTGAATTGATCTTATTTTTAAAACTTCTTTTCTGGGTAAAACTTCTAATTCATCTCCAATTTGGGCTGTTCCATTTAGTACTGTTCCAGTTACAATTAGACCAAATCCGTCCTTTGTAAATACCCTGTCAATATTCATCCTAAACTTTGATGCAACTTCTTTGTTAATTTTTGTTGGGGTAAGATTTAATATATTTTCCTTTATTTTTTGAATTCCCTTTCCTGAAATACTATCAATTTCATTGATTGATAATACCTCAAAATTTTTTTTTAGCAGAAGATCCTTAGTCTCTACTTTAATTAATTCTATCCAATCTAAATCATCAATTAAATCAATTTTTGAAATAGCTACATGACCTTTACAAACTCCAAGAGCAATTAAAATATCTATGTGCTCGATAGTTTGTGGCATTATTCCATCATCAGCTGCAACAACTATTAATGCAAAGTGAGTACCTGCCGCACCAGCAACCATATTCTTAATAAATTTTTCATGCCCGGGTACATCAATAATAGTAATCTTGTCATTTAACTGCGCATAACCAAGATCAATAGTTATACCTCTTGATATTTCATCTTTAGTATTATCGGTTGAAATACCTGTAAGTGCATAAATGAGAGATGTTTTCCCATGATCAATGTGCCCTGCCGTTGCTAAAACTATTTGAGACATTTTATAGTGATTCTATTGCCTTAACTAGCTTTATCAACTGATGACTATAAATGGCTTTCAAATCAATATAAAAAAAATTTTTTGAGATATAACCAACAACAGGTATTTTACCAGTTCTAAGTTTTTTAGCAAGATTGTTTAAATTGTTTTTTTTAGGGCTAAATGATAAAGCCATACTTTCAATTGTTTTTTCTGGAAGAGATCCACTTCCAGCTTGGACAAAAGATTCAACGAGTTTGATTCTATAGCTATTTATTTTTCTTTGACTTAATAAGCTTAAAACCTTAATTCCTCTTTTTCTTAAAACACTACGTTTATTTGTTAACAATTTTAGTGTAGTATTTTTTTCTGAAAATTTATCTATTTTAAATGATTTTAAAATTTCTTCCATAAAAGCAATAGTTATCTTATCACACCTCAAAACTCTATATAATGAATTTGATTGAATTCTTTTTAAAATCTTTTTGTTACCTATTATAATTCCAGATTGAGGACCTCCAATTAATTTATCACCTGAGAATGTAATTAAATCAGGTTTTAATTTCATTATTGATGATATAGGAAGTTCATCAGCAATTTTTAAAGATTTCATATCTAGAAATGAGCCACTTCCCCAATCTACCATTACAGGGATATCATACTGCTCACCTAATTTTATAAGTTCCGATAAAGGAACTGATTTCACAAAACCTTTTACTACATAGTTACTTGTATGAACCCATAATAGTAATTTTGTGTTTTTCGTTATCGCACTTGAATAATCTGATAAATGCGTTCTATTTGTTGTTCCAACTTCTTTTAATTTTGAACCACTTTTTTGAATAATTTCAGGAATTCTGAATGACCCTCCAATCTCAACTAACTGCCCTCTGGAAACAATTACATCACCTTTTGATGCTATTTCATTTATTGATAATAAAACAGCTGCAGCATTATTATTTACAACTAATGCTGATTCACTATTGCAAATAGAACTTATATGATTTCTTAAATGATCCTGCCTATCGCCTCGTTTACCATTTATCAAATTAAACTCTAAGTTTACATAGCCATCCAATCTACGTGATATTCTTCTAAATATTTTCCCAGTGAAAGGGGACCTTCCAAATCCCGTATGCAAAACAATACCTGTACCGTTTATGATATTTTTAAGGCTATAATCCGATTTCATCACAATATTTTTTATAATATTTTTTAATATCTTTTCTCTAGAAATTTTTTCATGATCATTTAATAAAAAATTTCTACATTTTTCAATTTCTTCCCTAATTAATACAGTTAAGAATTTTTCATGTATATTTAAATTTTTAGGTATTAATGATAAAACCTGACTAACCGATGGCAAATTTTTGAATTTTGTATTCATATAATTAATTTAAAAAAATATTCATCACTAATATTAAAAAAAAAGCCCCAGATATAATAAAAAGGGGCTTAAAGAATTAAATGAGATTTTTATCTTTTTTCTTCAATTCTGGCTGCTTTTGCACCTTTTACATTTTTTAAATAATTAAGCTTCGCCCTTCTAACCTTACCTCTTCTTTTTAAATCAAAAGATGCAATTAATGGAGAATGTAAAGGAAATATCCTCTCAACTCCAACTCCATTTGTTATTTTTCTTAGAGTAAAAGATGCATCTAATCCATTACCTCCATGTCTTGAGATTACAACCCCTTCAAATTTTTGTATTCTTTCTTTTGATCCTTCACGAACCCTCACGTCGACAGATAAAGTATCTCCAGATCCAAATTCAGGTATATCTTCCTTAATAAATTCTTTTGTTGCTTGTTGTATTTTATCCATTCTCGTACTCCTGTTGTTCTAATTTTAAAAATTCCATCCATAATTTAGGATTCTTTTTTTTTGTCCTAATTTCCCTCTTATTTTGTCTCCATTCTTTAATTTTTCCATGATGTCCACTTAATAAAACTTCAGGAACAATCATATCCTCAAATATTCTTGGTTTTGTATAATGCGGATGATCATAAAGCCCGTAAGAGTAGGTATCAGTTAATGCAGACTGAATATTATTTAGTGTTCCCGGAAGAATTCTTGCCATACTATCAAGTATTAGCATAGCTGGTATTTCTCCATTCGATAAAACATAATTCCCCACCGAGATCTCTTTAGTTATATATTTTTTAATTATCCTTTCATCAATACCTTTTGAATGCCCGCAAACAATAATTAATCGCTTTGCTTTACTTAAATCTAAAACAGCTTTTTGATCCCATTCAATTCCTTGGGGTGTTGGAAAAATAATCTGAAGATCCTCAACTCCACCTACAATATCAATAGACTTATTTATTGCTTTCCCCAGTGGTTCTGCCATCATAACCATACCATCTCCCCCTCCATACGGCGAATCATCAATTTGTTTATATGATCCAACTCCAAAATTTTTGAGGTCTATAATTGATATATCAGCAGAATTGCTATTAATACTTTTCCTTATCATAGTTTTCTCCAGAAAAGATTTAAATATTTCTGGGATTGGAGTAATGATTGCTACTTTCAATGATCTAAAAGACCTTCAATAGGTTTGACAACTATATTATTCTCTAAATAATCCACTTTTTCTACAAATTCTGGTATTACAGGGATCAAGATCTCTTTTTCATTATTTTGTATAATATAAACATCATTATTTTGCAACCACATGACATCTTTTAATGTTCCAATTTTAAATCCATCATCAGATACAACATCAAAGCCAAGCAAATTTTTACTTATGTAGTTAATTTTATCCTTTTTATCAGGTTTTACATATATATTCATTCCTATTATTTTTTTTGCATCATACAAAGTATTATGGTTCTTTATTTTAAATATTCTTCCTTTTCCAATACCTTTGATATTTTCTAATGTACAATCGTTTATATCAAGAGTGGTATTTCCTAGGTAGAGTTTATTTTTGATAATATAATCGTCAAAATACCTAGAAAGAGGTTTTAATTTAACATCGCCATTTAAACCCGAGGTTTTAGTAACTGTTGCAATTGGTTCAATAAAATCTTTCATTTAATCAATTACTTCAAGCCTCGCTCTTTTTCCACCTTCTTTTGCATTTATTGCAAAAATTAGAGTCCTCAGTGCTGAGATATTTCTTCCTTTCTTGCCAATAACCATTCCATAATCACCATCACCAACTGTAAGTTCGTAAGTTAACCTCTGTTCACTTTCAACAACCTCAACTTTAACCTCGTCTGGTTTATCAACTAACAATTTTATTGTTTGTTCAATGAATTCCTGCATTTTATTCTCCATTAAATATTTTAATTAGTTACCATTAGAACTATTTTTTACTTTTTTTCGCTTTTACTTTTTCTTTCGGTTCCTCTTTTGCTGCTTCTTTCGGTTCCTCTTTTGCTGCTTCTTTCGGTTCCTCTTTTGCTGCTTCTTTTGGTTCCTCTTTTGCTGCTTCTTTCGGTTCCTCTTTTGCTGCTTCTTTCGGCTCCTCTTTTGCTGCTTCTTTCGGCTCCTCTTTCCTCTCTCTACTCAATCTTTTTTTCTCAACGTCCTCCTTATTTAGATTCCATTTTTTCATTTCTTTATCAATTGTATTTTGATCAAGACCTTGTTTAATCAGATGCCATTTGTGAGCAAGACCTGCTCTTCTTAAAAGCTTATGAGCGGCATCTGTAGTTTGAGCACCCTCTTGGAGCCAATGAACAATTCGATCCTCACTTAAATTAAATGAATTAATTTTATCTATTGGATTATACCAACCTAGCTCTTCAATTGCAGCACCATCTCTCCTTTTCCTCGAATCCATTACTACCATTCTATAAAATGGTCTATTCCTACGTCCTATACGCTTAAGTCTTATTTTTGTAGCCAACTTATATCACTCCTTAGTTAAAATTGTCCAAAATTACCCAAATTAGGCATTTTAGTATTACTTATTTTACCCATTTTTTTCATCATTTTCTTCATTTGAAAAAATTGTTTTAAAAGGGAATTGACTTCCTGAACTGGCCTCCCACTTCCTTTTGAAATTCTCAATCTCCGACTTCCATTAATTGAATCGGGTGATATTCTTTCATAATCTGTCATTGAATTAATAATAGCTTCTGTCCATCCAACTTGACGATCATCCATGTTTATATTTTTAAGGACTTTTGAGTTCATTCCAGGAATGAGGCCAATTAAGTCAGTCATTGAGCCCATCTTTTTCATTTGAGATAATTGTATTTTAAAATCATTTAAGTCAAAAGAATTTTTTAATATTTTTTCCTGGATATTTTGAGTTTCTTTTTCATCAAATAGACTTTGAGCTTTTTCAACAAGAGTTAAAACATCTCCAAAACCTAATATTCTATCAGACATACGCTTTGGACTAAATTTTTCTAACCCTTCAATCTTTTCAGAAGTACCAATGAATTTGATTGGAACTCCAGTAACATTTCTAATAGATACGGCAGCACCTCCTCTTGAATCTCCATCCATTTTAGTTAAAATTATTCCAGTTAGTTGCAATAATTTATTAAATGAATTTGCTGATTTAACCGCGTCTTGACCAGTCATTCCATCTGAAACAAAAATCGTTTCATCTGGATTAATACTGTTTGAAATTTCAGAAATTTCAACCATCATCTCATCATCAATATGATTCCTACCTGCAGTATCAATTATGAGAACATTGTTATTATTATTTTTTGCTTTTTCAACCGCTTTTTTACATATAGCGATTGGTTTTTTCAGAACATCACTATAAAAATCAACTCCAGTATCTTTTGCTAAAATATTAAGCTGATCAATTGCACTTGGACGATAAATATCTGCTGATGTTAGCATAACTGAAAATTGTTTATCCTTGAGAAATTTAGCAAGTTTTCCAGCAGTAGTTGTTTTACCTGCACCCTGAAGACCAGCTAATAAAATGATAGTAAAATTTTTATTAATGTTTAGTTCCTCTGTATTTTCTCCCAAGAGGACGACTAATTCATCATGTATAATTTTTATAAATTGTTCACCAGGTTTTACAGATTTCAAGACCTTGACACCTTGGGCTTTTTCTTTAACTGCAGTGACAAAATTCTTCACAACTTTGAAATTAACATCCGCTTCTAATAAAGCTCTTCTCACCTCTCTAGTCGCCTCTTCAATATTAGAATCATTGATTTT
>CBFIBM010000017.1:0-29709 GCA_965660855.1 uncultured bacterium
GTTGGGATATTCAATGTCATCCTTCCTCCAAACCCTGCACCTCTAGACTTTCCATCTCCATCTACATTATCACCCTTCTGTTCAGCATTCCAACCCCATCCCCAAATCATTATACTGGCAATAGGTATAGGACGATACATAATATTTGCACTAAAATTTTGACTTACCGAATTATCTGCATTACCTGCACTCATTACTTCATACGAAGTTGTGTCAAAAGTAATATATTTTCTATCCCAATACATGATTACATCTTCAGTATTTTTGTATGAAGTGGATAAGTTCAAATTTAGTTTTCTAGAGTTGCTGGAAAATGATAATTCCATTACATCACTATATTCCGGTTTAAGAAAAGGATTTCCATTTCTTAGTCGTGTAATATCTTGTGTATTGTTGGGGAAAGGACTAATGGTTCTTCTTGTTGGCCTATTCACTTTTTTTGAATACCCAAATTGAATGGTTTGTCTTTCAGTAAGATTATAAAGTAGAAATGCGCTAGGATAGATTTTGAAATAATTCTTATTAAATGGAGATTCTTCAATTCCATTATCAAAAAGTTGAGTAAGGACATTACTCGTATCTATATTCTCAACTACTTCTTTATCTAGTTTTGCGAAGGTTTCAACTTGTTCAGTACGAGCCCCAAATTTAAAACCAAATCGATCGGTAAAATTATATCTAGTTACGAGATATGCTGCATAAATATCTTCTTCATAATCATTTCCGTAGGTCCTTCCTAGGTAATCCATATCTTTCTTAAAATCTCGAATGGTAGCTTTCGCTCCAATTTCATATCCAAAATTTTCTCCGTAAATATTTTCATAATCAATCGCAGCTGTTAAATTGTTATTATCTTCAAATGCTTTTGTTAAACTTCCAAAAGCATTTGCACCATTTTCAGAGTTCATTTCACCAGACTCAAGTACATCATCTGTTTCATAGGAATAGCTAACAAAGGCTTTTAATAATTGTGCTTTTGAGTCATATTTATTTTCATATGATATAACATGATCCATGTGTATCCCATCATCCGTTTCATTTGTTATCAAGATTCCTTCTAAATCTGGATTAATCGTATTGATTTCATAATCAAATTCATTCCGTTCCTTCTCAAAATGTTGAGAAATATCAAAGGTATATCCAAGAGTGCTAGATTTTGAGGGGTAGTAATCTCCGCCTAACCTTAAACCAAAATCCTTGGGTGTTTTTACACGTTTAGTATTGGTATAAACAGAATCTGTAAATGTAGGATAAATATAACCAAACTCTCTACGTCCATCACCAACTTGATCTCCTGTACTATAATTAAGATTTGTAAAAATATTAATGCCATCAGTTCTATAGTTCAGGTTACCATTATAGTTTTGTTTATTATATTCACCTTGCAAAGTTGAAACTGTACCATTAAAACCATCATAAGAGCCTCGTTTCAAAACAATATTTATTATTCCTCCAACTCCATCCGGATCATATTTCGCAGAGGGATTTGTTATAACTTCAATTTTTTCAATCATAGAAGCAGCAATATTATCAACTTCACCACGTCTACCACTTCCTGTTCTTCCACTTCGTTTTCCATCAATTAAAATTGTAACATTTGCATCACCTGCAATTGAAACAACTCCATCAATATCAACATCAACAGAGGGTACTTTTCTTAATACATCTGACCCATTACCACCAGAACTAGAAAGGTCTCTTCCAACATTAAATATTTTTTTATCAATAGTTTGTATAAAAGTGCTTTCATCTCCAATTACTTGAACTGCACTCATATTTACCGCAGAAATATTTAATGCTACTTTGCCAAAGTTTTGTCGGATAGCACCGCTAGATCCAGGGAATAAATTTATGGGACTTATTTCTTTTTTTTCATATCCTATATACTCTATCACTGCTGCATATTTACCTAAAGGTATTTCTTCAATAAATAGAATTCCATCTTTATTAGTTAAACCACCTGTAACTAGATCATTAGTTTCTAAGTCTACCAAAGAGACTGATGCATATTCAATGGGTTTTGATGTTGAAGAATCAATAATAACGCCTTGTAAAACTCCAATAGCTGGCATTGCTGGTTTATGTTTATGATCTTTATGAGCCTGAATAGAGGACACACTTAAAACAAAAAGCAAAGGGAAAGAAATATTTTTTTCAAAATTAGACATCGATACTCCAATAAAAGATAATAAAAAGTGCAAATAATTTTGGTTTTATAAATTATTTTAGTAACTAATCACCTATAAATTTAGTCAAATAATGGAGATCAATTAAGTTACATTTATACATTAATTTAACGAGTTTGTTCCCACTTTATATCCATTGTATGGTACGCTGCTTTTTGACCATTTTTAATTTCAACTGAAAGAATAAAGGGTGCAGTTTGACCTGGTTCTAAAGCAGTATCGGAAACAACATTTGTTCTATATGTAATCTTTTTCCCTTTGACAAAAATAGAGTCTAATCCAGATGTTTTCGTTGTTTGATCAAAGAGTGTGCAAAATACTCTAACAAAGTCAGCTCTTACATCTCCAACATTTTTAACTTTCCCAGAAAAAATATGTCTATCTGGATATTTATCTATAAATGGATCTCCAATAAAAACAACTTTAGGGCCTGGTTTTTTAAGCTCCTCCATTCGAATAACCATTTCTTTTTTTAATACTAACTTGCCAATCTGTGTATCGAGAATGAGTGTCGAATCTGACTCTTGAATCAAATCTCCTGAGACTACAGTTCCATTTTGTAATTCGACGCGGTGTTGGAAGGAAGGAATTTTAATAACATCTAAAATTTTTTCACTAAGAATGGGCATCGTTTGCCCTTTTTGATATCCTTTAACAACACTTTTCAATGAATCTATTTCTTCTTTTAAAGCATTTAAATTTGTTTCATAATCAAAAAAAAGTTCTTCAAATTTTAAATTTTTATCATTTTGTACTTTTCTTTGATCAGGAAGTTTTTCATTTTTAATGAATTGGTTGAGGTCTAGGTCATCATCGACTAATTCTTTGACAGGTAAATCAGAATTTAATTTAATTGTAAAGTCTAAATCTTTTCCAAGTAAATTAAATTTCTTTTCACCATCTCCTTCACTTTTATGTTCAGCAAGTAAAGTATAAGATCCTGCTTTTAATTTCTTGAAAGAATATTGACCATTTTTATTTGTTTTACCATCTTTAATTTTTTCACCATCTTTATCTAAAAGGACAACTCGAGACTTCTTAATCCCAGATCCATCCTGATTTATTATTGTAACAGTAACAACGAACTCTTTTTTTCGTTTTGCTTTCATATCAACAGCAAATAATGTATTTATAATTAAGATAAATGATAAAAATTTATTCATGTTCTCTCTTAGAAAAATGTGCTTTATACGCCATCCTACGAACAAGCTCCGCATTTTTCTTTTCTTCACCAAGTTCATAAACCATATCTATGATGTTATCATAAAATATATAATTTTTCTTTTTTTCTAAAAGAGGTAAGAGGTCTATAATTACGCCGGGGTCGTTAAATGCAGAAAGATTGTTAATTGCTTTTTTACGTATATCATTAGGATAGTCTCTACTTTTTGCTATTTCTAACACAGCTGTTTTTACTTCGGGATCATCAAATTCACCTAAAGCTGCAAGCATTGTATTCAATAAACTATAATATTGGGTTTTCCCAGAATTATAGGTATTGAGAAGGGCAATCACGAGGTTTTCTTCTTTTACACCTTTCATTGTATTGATAGCAAACTCTCTTACCTCAAGATTCGTGTTAGGATCTCCTAATAATTCTGCAAAAGCTATCGCAACTTCATTAGGGTTCTTTTTACCGAGAATTTCAACAGCTTTATTTCGGACACCGATATTTATTTTTGGATCTTTTGCAATGGATGTTAAAACAGGTACTACTTGGCTTGTTCCTATCGCACCTAAAGTTTCTGTTAAAAGTTTTTCTGTTCGGGACATATTACTTTTGGCTACTTCATATAAGTCTAAAAGTGCAAGTATTTGATCTTTGGTTCTAACTCTATTGAGGTTTTTAACTAATGAGATATGGGTTTCGTTAGTTTTCTCTTCCATTTTATGCATGGATCTAATCAAGGCATCTGCGGCTTTAGGGTTTTCACTAAACATACCAAGCATATTGATTGATTCATTTAAAAGAGTGTAGTCTAAGGCAGTTGTAGTTGCAACCATTTCTGATATTGCATGCAAGGCTCTGGGATGTTGTGTATTTGCTAGGGTCTTCCCAGCGGCAACGCGTAGTTTTGGGTGAAGATTTGAGTTTTCATAAACTTCAATTAATTCATCTAAGGCTTTTAAATTTCCTTCTCGATACTCACTTTTTAATTCTTGTACTCTATTTAAAAAATCAGGATCATTTGGATCGCTTATAGATTTTTTCCCAAGCAAGCTCATTAAAGTAGAACATCCTTGAAAAATAAAAAAGCTGCTTAAAATAATTATAATATGCTTATTCAATAGATTCCCAGTTTTTTAGTTTAAGGTCTTCGCCATCAAATATGGCGTATGATGGTCTAAAAAACCAATCTCCTAAAACTACAAGCTTACCTTTCTTTAATTTAAAAAGCTCACCTAAATGGTAATGGCCTGTAATCATGTAATCGAAACCTTCTTCAAAATACTCTTCCGCAGAGTTTTTTAGTTCACGCCTAACATCTAAATTAAAATCATCATTATGAGTATTATGTTTTCCACTTTTTGAAATGAATTTAGCTATTTTATAAGCAATGGTTGGATGCAACCATTTAAACGTATTTGTAAAGAATCTTGATCGAATTACTTTTTTCAACAATCGATATCCATGATCCCAGCTCAAGAGTCCATCACCATGTGTTATGAAAATTCTTTTATTATTTATTTTAATTTCTGCATCATTCAAGTAGGTTTTATTCATTATTTCATTTTTGATAAAATCTCCAATCCAATAATCATGATTGCCGGCTAAAAAGTGAAGATCAATATTTTTTGACCTCATATAAAGTGCTTTTTGATAAAAATCATTAAATACTTTTGGTATTAAATCTGGATACTCAAAATAAAAGTCAAAAAGATCCCCAACAAAAAAGCATGTTCCTCCGGATTCAGTTATACTATCTAGCAATCGAAATAGTTTTTGCCTCCGTTCTTCTTCTTTTTTATCAAGATTCAGTTTGAGATGTATATCAGAAATAAAATAAACTGGGGTTTTCATAAACACCTTAAATTACCTGCTTCCTTTATAGCGGTCAAGGGCATTGAATTCAAACTTGATATTTGCAATGGTTGACTTCAAAAGGTAAATTGAACTATAATTTAGAAAGTTATGAAACAAATTATTATAATTACACTATTTTTTATATCCTTGATTAATGCTCAGTCGTTTGGTCAAAATAAACTACAGTATAGAGATTTTGATTGGAATTATATACAAACTCCACATTTTGATATTTATTATTATGGAGGTGAGCAAGAATTAGCAGAGTTTACAGCAAAAGTTGCAGAAGATTCCTATGAACAAATTTCAATTCATTTAAGGTGGGATCTTAAACGGCGCGTATCAATTATGGTTTATAATTCCCATAATGAGTTTCAACAGACAAATGTAGTTGGTACTTATATGAGAGAAGGGATAGGAGGAGTTACAGAATTATTTAAAAATAGAGTGGTTTTTCCATTTGAAGGAAACTATGAACAATTTAGACACGTGATACATCATGAGTTAGTTCATGCGCTGATTAATGATATGGTTTATGGTGGAAGAATGCAGAATGTAATATCGAGTAGGACAAGAATTAGAGTCCCAATCTGGTCAAATGAAGGATTAGCAGAATACTTAAGCTCTAACTGGGATACAAAAGCTGATATGGTAATTCGAGATATTGCGGTTCATGAAAGAATGCCTTCTATAAAAGAGTTAAACTATTTTATGGCTTATAAAGGAGGTCAATCTTTATGGCGTTTTATTACTGGGAAATATGGTAGAGAAAAAGTTGGTGATGTTTTTCGTTCTATGAAAAAAACTCAAAATGATGAAAAAGGATACGAAGCAGCATTAGGAATGAATTATGATGAATTAACAAAACAATGGCACAAATACTTGAAAAAAGAATATTGGCCAGACGTTGATAATAGGGATCCAATTGAAGATATCTCTGAAAGATTAACAGATCATAAAAAAGAAAGAAATTTTTATAATGTAAGTCCTGCTATCTCTCCGGATGGAAGTATGGTTGCTGTGTTATCTGATGAAAATGGTTATTTTGATATAGAAATTCTTGATGCTAATACAGGTAAAAAAATCAAGAAACTTGTGAAAGGTAATAGGTCTGTAAATTTTGAAGAATTAAAGTGGCTACAACCGGGTTTATCATGGTCGCCTGACAATAAAAAAATAGTTGTTGCCGCAAAAGCAGGGAGGAGTGATGTTTTACATATTATAGATGTTGAAACAACAAAATCAGATAAGTATGAGTTGAATATTGATGGTGTTTTCTCTGCTTCATGGAGCCCGAAAGGAAATGAAATTGCCTTCGTTGGTCAAAAAGGTAACTCAAGTGATATTTATGTATTTGATATTGACACAAAACAAGAAAGAAAAGTTACAAATGATATCTTTACAGATTCATATCCTTCATGGAATTCTGATGGTAATGAGATCGTATTCGTCTCAGATAGAGGCCAATATATTGATGGTAAATACAATGGGGTTATGTCAACTCACGACTACAAACAGACGGATATATATATAACAAATACTACGACTGGAATTATAAGAAGAGTTACTAATACTGACTATAATGAATCTCATCCAGTTTGGGCAAATGAAGAAAATACAATTTTTTATACGGCAGATTATAATGGAGTATGGAATTTATTTTTACATCCGTTGGATTCAGCCACTGATTCATATCCAATAACTAATGTGCTAACGGGATTGCAACAACCTACAATATCAAAAGATAATAGTATGATAATTTTTGCAGGATATGCAAACATAGGTTGGGATTTATATAGTATGTCTAATCCTTTAGATTTAAAGAGGAAAATTATTGAGCCAACTCAATTTATTAAAAACAAAGATTTAGATAACGATGAAATTGTTGATCTCAGGGAGCATAAATCAAATTTGAAAAAAAATGAAATAGGTCAATATAGTAATTGGATTTTTGCTAGAGGTTACGACTATCAAAATAAAACATATAGTGATATAGATAATTCAGAGAGTATCGTTCAAATTGATACAACAAAGATAGATGGTAAGTATATTCCAAAAACTTATAAAACGCGGTTTACTTTAGATTTGGTCAGCGGGAACCTTCAGATAAGTAATGTTTTTGGTACAAGTGGTATGACATATTTTTCATTCAGCGATATACTTGGTGACCATCAAATTTCATTCGGTACTGAGATGGTATTGACATTAGAAAATAGTGATTATTTTTTCCAATATGGGTATCTAAAAAATAAAACAGATTTTTATTTTGCAGCTTTTCAAAATGCAAATTTCTTTCAAATTGATTATTTCACTTTAGGTCGATTGAGACATTATGGGTTACAAACATATCTGTCTCAACCATTTAGTCGTTTTCAAAGGATTGACTATGGTCTTGCTTGGCACAATATTAATTATTCTATTCTTGAACAAAGCATAGATAGTTTTGGACAAACAGAATATAAAACAACAAGCAGTAGAAAATATTCAACTCTTTTACCAAGCATAAGTTGGGTTTATGATAATTCTATTTTTGGCTTTACTGGTCCTGTAGATGGTTTGAGGAAAAATACTAAACTAACTGTAAGTCCTGGTTATGGTTCTAACAAATTAATTTTTCAAACACTGAAATCTGATATTAGAAAGTATTGGAGAATTGGAAAAGATTATACATTTGCTGTTCGCGGATTTTTTGGAACAAGCTTAGATAAAGATAAACAAAAATTTTTCTTGGGTGGAGTACCTTATTTACTTTCTGGTAGCGGTGAAACAAATGGAAGAAAAGATGGGAGTAACTTTAGAGAAGTCCTTCTTGATACTACAAACAAAACGTTAATTCATGACTTATACTTCACAGAGTATGCTTGGCCTTTGCGTGGGGCTCGCTTTGCAGAACGCTTTGGAAGTAACACAGCTTTATTTAATATGGAAATAAGGTTTCCCTTTATTAACTATTTAGCTCTAGGATTTCCTTTGAAAATGATTTTTGGAAATATAAGAGGGCACGCTTTTATTGATATAGGAGCAGCTTGGGATAAAACAAATGAATTTAATGATGATAAATGGCCGACAAGGTATGGTGAAAATAATAATCAAAATAGTTTTTCTCCTTGGGTTACAACTACTGGATTAGGTACCAAAATAAATCTTGGATATTTTTTATTAAAAATAGAAGCAGCATGGGATAAAAAGCAGAATGGTTATTCTAAACCGCAATGGTATTTCTCTTTAGGACCGGACTGGTAATTTATTTGAACACATCTTTTTATTTTCGAAGTGGCAAGTAAAAAAACAAAAACAGCATATTTGTGCAGTGCATGTGGTGATGATTTTCCTAAATGGAATGGTCAATGTTTTTCATGTAAAGAATGGGGAACTTTATCAGAGTTTAAAATTTCAAAAAATAAATCTAGAAACTCTTTTCAACCAAGAGATACAAAGTCTTTAAATGATATTTTAAAAACTAAGGCAGAAGATAGAATTTCATCTGGATTAAATGAAGCGGATAGAGTCTTAGGTGGGGGGTTATTACCTGGAAGTCTAATTCTGTTGGGAGGAAACCCTGGGGTAGGGAAGTCAACGTTAGCATTGCATATATGCTCTGGAAGTCAAAAGAAGGTTTTGTATGTATCAGCTGAAGAAAGTGAAGAGCAAGTAGCATTAAGAGCTAGAAGAATTAACGTCAACCATGATAAGTTATATCTCTCAAGTGAGAATGAGTTAGATGGAATAATAAACCATATAGATCGAGTGGAGCCAGATTTAGTGGTTATTGACTCAATTCAAACCATTATGAATACTGGTTTAGATTCTTTGCCAGGGTCTCCAAGTCAAATACGAGACTGTGGGCAAAGGTTATTAGAGGTCTCAAAACATAAAAATGTAATGATCTTAATCGTGGGACATGTAACGAAAGAAGGTACTATTGCGGGACCAAAAATGCTTGAACATATGGTAGATACGGTTTTGTATATGGAAGGAGATGATCGTTATGATCATAGGATTTTAAGATCTGCGAAGAATAGGTTTGGTGCGACGCACGAGGTAGGAATTTTTCAAATGGATGAAAAGGGTCTAAAAGAAGTAGTTAACCCAAGTGAAATGTTTTTAGCTGAAAGAAGTATTAGCATTGCTGGAACCACTATTTACCCTTTTTTGGAAGGTACGAGGCCAATCCTTGTTGAAGTACAAGCTTTAGTTACTAATGCAAATTATGGAAATCCTCAGAGAAATGTTAACGGGTTTGATTTTAAAAGATTGGGAATGTTAATTGCTGTTTTAGAAAAAAGATTGGGATTAGCTATGGGTACTAAAGATGTTTATGTAAATCTAGTAGGGGGTCTAAAAGTAGATGACCCTGCTGCAGATCTAGCAATTTTATGTTCAACGGCTTCTAGCATGATGGATAAAGCGATAGATGACAAAGTCATATTATGTGGTGAAGTTGGTTTGGCTGGAGAAATTAGGTCTATTAACAGGATCGAGCAGCGCTTGAAAGAAGCTGCTACTTTAGGTTTTGAAAGAGCAATCATTCCAAAATCTAATTACACTAAAAGAATAAAAAATATTGAAATTAAAATTAATTTGGTTCAATCTGTAAAGGAGGTATTTCGTATATTATTTTGATATGGAATTTATTATTGAATCAAAAGATAAAAATACCTCTGGAAGGAATGGAATACTTAAAACGAAGCATGGTGACATAGAAACACCTACTTTTATGCCAGTGGGGACGGTTGGTGCGGTGAAAACTATGTCCCCAGATGATCTAAGAAGTATCCATGCCCAAATCATTTTAGGAAATACATATCATTTATACTTAAGGCCTGGGATCGAGGTTTTGAATGGTGCAGGAGGCTTACACAAATTTAATAGTTGGAATAAACCAATCTTAACGGATAGCGGAGGATTTCAAGTTTTTTCATTATCTAAATTGAATAAAATTTCTGATGATGGAGTTCAATTTCAGTCTCACCTTGATGGTAGTCGTCATCTGTTTACACCAGAGTTTTCAATGGAAATTCAGAGAAATATTGGAGCCGATATCATAATGGCTTTTGATGAATGTCCACCAGGGGACTCAGAAAGAGAAATTGTCAAAAAAGCTGTATTAAGAACAACAAAATGGATGAAAAGATGTCATAGTTGGCTTGAAACTAATAAAGAATTATATGATTATGAGCAAGTATTATTCCCTATTATACAAGGGTCTATCGATCATAACCTTAGAAGAAGAAGTCTTGAAGAGTTAATTCCTTTTTCAAAATGTGGTATAGCACTTGGTGGTTTAGCTGTAGGAGAAGAAAAGAATGCTATGCGAGACACGATTCAATTTAGTACGGAATTTCTTCCTCAGAATCAACCCAGATATTTGATGGGTGTAGGTAAGCCTTCAGATTTAATTTATGCTATACGAAATGGAATTGATATGTTTGATTGTGTTATGCCAACAAGGAATGGTAGGAATGGGAATATTTTTACAGAAAATGGAGTTTTAAGCATAAAAAATCATAAATTTAAAAATGACTTTTCTCCAATTGATGAAACTAGTATTCACCCTTGGGGAAAAGAGTTTTCAAAATCATATGTCAGACACTTATTTAATATTAATGAAATTCTTGGTTTGAGAATAGCTTCAACATTGAATTTATCATTTTATTTAAATTTAATGGAAAGAGTACGCAAAAATATTAAAATAGGAAGTTTTGACTCCTGGTCTCTATCTCTTTTGAGAGAAATGAGATACATGAAAGGTATGTAATGTCTAAAATTGCAGTAAGGGTCATAGATGCTTATGTTTTTAAAAAAGATAAAAATGGTTTACAATATCTTATATTAAAACGAGCTCCAGAAAAAATATATGGAGGTATTTGGCAATGTGTAACGGGTAAAATAAAAACAGATGAAGCTTCGTGGGAGACGGCAATCCGCGAGCTAAAAGAAGAAACAGGCTTAGACCCATTACAAATATTTATTGCTGATTATGTTAGTAAGTTCTATGAAGCTCATGAAGATAGAATAAATCTAGTTCCAGTTTTTGGAATAGAAGTATCAGACACTAAAATACAACTTTCTAACGAGCATACAGAATATAAGTGGGTAGATTTTGATAATGCTTTAAATAAATTAGTTTGGAATGGACAAAAGGAAGGACTTTTTTCTATTAATAATATGTTAAATTTGAATGATACTAGAATGCAATGGTCAAAAATACCAATATAAAAAGGAGTATTTATGTTAGAGGTAGGCGATAAAGCACCAGATTTTACTTTAGAAGATCAAGATGGTACTAGAATAAGTCTTAATCAATTTTTAGGTCAAAAAATACTTTTATGGTTTTACCCTAAAGCCAGTACTCCTGGTTGAACAGTTGAAGGACAAGGACTCCGGGATGAGTTCCAAAATTATACAGACAAGAATACAGTTATATTAGGTATGAGTGCGGATTCAGTAAAAAAACAGAAAAATTTTTGTGAAAAACAACAGTTTCCTTTTTCATTGCTTTCAAACCCAGATAAAGACGTAATAAGAAATTATAAAGCAATAGGATTGAAAAAAATGTATGGTCGAGAATATGAGGGTATTTTTAGAGTTTCATATCTGATCGATGAAAAAGGATACATAATTAAAGTTTATTCAAAAGTAAAGGTAAAAGAACATGCGAAGGAAGTTCTAGAAGATATAAATTAAATTTTTATATTTAATGATTTATCAAAAAAAGAGTTTTGATTTTTTAAATCATCCAAATAACCCATCATGACAGAATGACCAGATATTTTCATCGTATTTTTATGTAGTAAAAAATTTGTTAGATGAATTGGTTTTGATCCCAGTGAAATACAACCAGAGTTTTCTTCACAAATTCCAATATCATTCTTTGAATAGTTGAAAATATTTTTTAAGTCATATCTAATATTAAAATCACAATTATCTAGACCTATTGTAAAATCAGGATTTTTATTATCGATTATATAACCAGAGTATATAGGTAAAATAGAACCAAGAATTACCCAGCCAATTGAATCACATGGTATCCTTATCGAAACACGAGATTGACTAGGATATTCTAGTACCTTTTGTATGCTGTTTGTATTTACTAATAGATTGTAATGTGATAATTTTATTCCCGTGCTATGTTTATAAATTATAAGAGCTTCATCGCTAAGTAACGGTTTATACTTAGGTATAAAGTTTTCATCGAGTTTTGATATTTCTTCAAATATATTTTCATCGATATAAATTTCAAAAGTTGCTTGTGTTTCTTTTTTTATATTATTTATTGATGCTGAGTTAGAAATTATAGCTGTGGATCCGGCTTGCCAAATTCCAAAAAGTAGCAGTGTTTTAAATAATGGATTATTGCCATTAATGATAATCCGAGCTTTTGGTTCTATACCCAATTTTGTCAGCCAAACTGCTGTTTTTTGCACTAAAACATAGAACTCATAATTTGTCATTGATGGATCTTCAATTATTATCTGTTCTGAATATTTTATATTTTGACCTTCTATGAGTGATCTCATTGATGGATAAGGAATCATATATTCAATTGGTTCAACATTTCCGATACATTGAGCTTGGTAAATTTCTTTTTTCATATCATAACTCATACTTTAAATTAATATTATTTTTTTAGTTTTTTCTTTTTAGACATTTCTAGATTTTTAGAATTATTCTTTTAATGTGGTTATTTGACTTTTTTTTTTTAGATTGAGTTATGAATTTTCTTTTTTTGTTAGCATTTATTGGCTCTCTTTTACTAAAACCTGATCTTTCAGAACAAATAGAGCTCGCTGGAAATAATAAAAGCGAGATTATAAGAGCATTAAAAAAAGTACCTAAAGATGAATACAACGGGATGGTATTTATAATAAAGAGCATGCCTAACGAAGATTTAAAAACTTTAAAGTCAGACTTCTTATTGGAAAATAGTAGACTCGCTTACCAATCATGGGAAGAATCTCCTTGGTATAAGGATATCCCAGAAATTATTTTTTTGAATTATGTACTTCCGTATGCAAATCTTAATGAACGAAGAGAGTTGTGGAGAGAAACTCTTTATGAGACTTCTAGATCAATAATAAAAAAATCGAATACTATCTCAGAAGCTGTAGTAAAGCTAAATCAAAATATTTTTGAAGAGTTAGGAGTCATATATTCGACAAATAGACCAAAAGCAGATCAATCACCTAACGAATCTATCAAAGCAGGTATGGCTTCTTGTACAGGATTAAGTATATTATTGATTGATGCATGCAGAAGTGTTGGAATACCTGCTCGCTTTGTTGGTACTCCATCTTGGATTAATGATAGTGGGAATCATTCATGGGTTGAAATATGGGATGACGGGTGGCATTTTACTGGTGCTGCAGAACCAGTGGATGATAAGCTCAATGATGGCTGGTTTGCAGAGCTAGCTTCAGAAGGTATTCCAGGAGATTATAAATACGGAGTTTTTGCAGCAACATGGGGTAAAACAGAAACTTATTTTCCAATGGATTGGTTGCCTGGAGTTCGTACTTATTATTCAATTGATATAACTAAAAATTATAATTCTAGAAAAATTTTAACTGATTTAATTCCTATTCGCATAAGAATTAAAGATAATGATGGAAAAAGAAAATCAGTTAATGTAATAGTGAAAAATGGTGAAAAAATTATTTTTAAAGGAATCAGTAAAAATGAAAATAATGATTCAAATGATCATCTAACTTTTATGTTACCAAAAGGAGAAACATTTACTTTTCTAGCTCCGTATAATCAATTAAATCATACTGTCAAAGATGAGGAGATTATTGATTTTATAATTAACTAAGATAGGATTATTTATTTAACGGTTTAACTTTCCTAATAATTTCAAATGTATCTTTAGTTCTAGAATATGAATTTCCTGCAAGTCTTCCTAGCGGGTTTAAGTTTTTAAGTTTTATTTTACCATTATCATACACAGAATCATCCACATGAAAAAGTACTATCGTTCCAATTACGATAAATCCACTTCCTGCCCCACCATCTCCAATTTCTACGATTTGATTTAAGGTACATTCAAAACTAATTTTTGCTTCTTCAACACGTGGTGGTCTAATTTTCTTAGAGTTTATTTTTGAAAGATTTGAAACTTTATATTCATCGATATCTGGATCAAAGTCAGTAGAACAAACCACCATTTTTTCAGCAAATGATTCAGATACAATATTCACAACAAATTCTTCAGTTTCTCTTATATTTACTAGAGTATCTTTTTCTTTACCATCCCATCCACGACGTGCAGGGCAAAATACAATTGTTGGAGGTTTAGAGCATACTCCATTGAAATATGAGAAAGGTGCAAGATTAACCTTGTCTTCTTTTGAAATAGTTGAAACTAATGCTATGGGTCTTGGGACAATAGAACCAATCATAAGTTTGTGTGTTTCTTGAAAAAGAATATCTTTTGGATCAATTATCATTATTTAGCCATGAAAACGGATAAGAATTATCTTCTATTTTGTATGCTTCTCTAGTTACGTGTAAAGATTTAAAAGTATCAATCATCACAGCAAATTCATCTGTTTTAGTTTTACCAATAGATTCTTCTGTTTTTCCAGGTTGAGGACCATGAGGAATTCCCATTGGATGGTGGGTAATAGAACCTTCTTTGACACCTTTTCTACTCATAAAATCACCTTTTACGTAATAAATAACTTCGTCTGAATCAACATTACTATGGGAATATGGAGCAGGAATTGAATTTGGATGATAATCAAAAATTCTCGGTACAAACGAACAAATAACAAACCCAGTTCCTTTAAAATTCTGATGAACGGGAGGAGGTTGATGAATTTTTCCTGTGATAGGCATGAAGTCATTAATATTAAACACATATGGGTAAAAGTATCCATCCCAACCTACAAGATCAAATGGGTGGTTTTCATAAAGATAGGTTTGTATAGACTCTTTTAATTTAACATCTATTTCAATGGACTTATTTGAGACAGGATCCAGAAACGTAGGTGTTTTAATATCTCTTTCTGAAAAAGGTGAATGCTCTAATAATTGCCCAAATTTATTTCTATACCTTTCAGGTGTTTCAATTGGTGAAAAAGTTTCAATTATCAATGCCTCTATTTTCTCGATAACCTCTATATTATAAGTGGTTCCTTTTGGAATTATAAGATAATCACCAGGGATAATATCAATTTGTCCAAAATTTGATTTGAATGATCCTTTACCATGATGGATAAAAAACAATTCATCAGCGACTCCATTTCGGAACAATTTTTTAGATGAATTTTTTATTTGACATTTGGAAATAACAAGGTCATCATTAAAAAATAAGGGAACTCGATTGTTAAAAAAATCTTCATAAAAATTAATTTTATTAGTTTCTAAGTGAAGAGGTTTGTGCGTACCTAGAACTTTTGATAATTTATTTATCTTATATTCACCTATTTCTTGAACAGCAGAGGGCGGATTTAAATGATAGAGGTTAGAATACATACCACTAAAACCATTTCTACTAATAAGTTCCTCAGAATATAGTATTCCAGACTTATCTCTCATTTGAGTATGACGTTTATTGGGAACAATTCCTCTTTTCTGATAGAAAGGCATAATTAAATGATTTTATTTTCTAATATTCCTAATTGTTCAACTTCTAATCTAACAATATCACCTTTTTTTATCCAACCATTAGTATTTTCAGGTCTTAATTCTAGAATACACCCGGTACCAACGGTACCAGATCCAAAGTAATCTCCAGCAATTAAGTTTGTATTCATCGATGCTCTTTCAATCATTTTAGTAAAAGGGTGATAAAGATCATTTGTATTACCTTTTGAAATCAATTTATTATTTACATGGCAAGTCATTTCTAAGTGCAATTTATTGTTTTTCCAAAATTTTTCTAATTCATCAGGAGTGACCATACATGGACCAAAGCTAGAAGCAAAATCTTTTCCTTTAGCAGGTCCAAGACTCATAGCCATTTCTTCGCGTTGTAGATCTCGAGCAGACCAATCATTACAAATTGTATAGCCTCCAATATAATCATTAGCATCATCAGAATTAATGTTCGAACCACCATTCGCAATAATTATGGCAAATTCTAGTTCAAAATCTAATTCACTTGTTCCTAGCGGGTATTGAATTGGAGCATTATGTCCATAAAGGGCAGAAGGGTTAGAAAAGTAAAAAATAGGAATTTTAAACCAATCTGGATGCATCTCTAATCCTCTTAGTTTTCTTGCAGCTCTTACATGCTGCTCAAAAGCATAAAAATCTCTAAAAGATTGCGGATTAATTACAGGAGGTAAAAAAGTAATTTCTGAACTAGATAGAGCAATTGCACTATTATATTTTTTCAAATCTGTTTTATCAATATTTTGTAATTGGTGTTGAATTTCTTTTAATTTTTTAAAATTTAGTTTCCAATCTTCCAGTGCTTCTTTTAATGAGGAAGGAATTGATAAAAATTGATTCTGATTGTCTTTGTCTTTAAACCAGGTAGATAATAAGTTAATATCAAATATCATTTCCTTATCAAGAAAACCAAAATGTAAATTAGAATCAATTTGATTTTTATAGGTTACAAATCTCATTTATAAGTTTCCTCTTTTTTCTTGTTCTCTCTCAATTGATTCAAATAACGCTTTAAAATTTCCTTTTCCAAAGCTATTTGATCCTTTACGTTGTATTATTTCAAAAAATAAAGTTGGACGGTCTTGTAATGGTTTTGTAAAAATTTGTAACATATAACCATTTTCATCTCTGTCAACCAAAATACCAAGTTTGGAAAGTTGTAATAGATCTTCATCAATTTTGCCAACTCGTTCAGCTAAATCTTTATAATATGTTTTTGGTGTTGGAAGAAATTCTAATCCATTCTGTTTCATTTTTTTCACAGTGCTTATAATATCCTTAGTAGATAATGCTAAATGTTGTACTCCACTAGAATTATAAAAATCTATAAATTCTTGAATCTGGGATTTTTTTAAACCTTCTGCAGGCTCGTTAATGGGAATTTTAATTTTTTCATTATGATTAGCCATTACAATAGATCTCAAAGAAGAGTATTTTGTATTAATATCTTTATCATCAACACTCCAAAAACGATGCCAGCCTAAAATTTCTTCATAAAAATCACAAACATTTTTCATTTCCCCATCTGGTTGATTCCCAACAACATGATCAATATGAATGAGACCCATATCATTATTTACTTTTTCATTTTTAATTGAAATAAATCCTGGTAAAAAAGGTCCGTTATAATGTTTCCGCTCAACAAAAGAATGAATAGTATCTCCGAAAGTACGTATTGCAGATATGATAGCTTCACCGTTTTCATCCTTTATTACTTTAGGTTCATATTCGTTAATTGCACCTCTTCTTATAGATTCTTCCCATGCGATTGTTGCATTATCTACTGAAAAAGAAATATTTTTCATACCATCACCATGAACGTCAATATGACGACCAATCTTTGTATCTTTGATAAGTGGAGATGTTAATACAAGGTTTATTAAGCCTTGATTTAATACATAACTAACAGATTCTCTATTGCCTGTTTCTAATCCT
Source organism: uncultured bacterium (assembly GCA_965660855.1). Taxonomy (GTDB): domain Bacteria; phylum Fidelibacterota; class Marinisomatia; order Marinisomatales; family UBA1611; genus JAOLAV01. The sequence continues at coordinate 17,764 of CBFIBM010000017.1, forward strand.
TGATATGCTATTAAGTTAAACCCCATTGTGAATTGATAAAAATGTGAGGATTGTTTAGCATTTCCAACATAGAGTTCACAATGATCAAAACTTTTTATAGTATATGGGGTTTTAGTCATAAAATTTTGTTCAGATAACTTATAAGTCTTTGGTTTTCTTCCTCTAGTCCTATTGAGATTCTAATATATTCTGGCCATCCGAAAGAGGAAAGGTTCCTTACAATGATACCATAATTTAATAATTTATCAGTTATTAAATTTGCTTCTTCTTGAGATTTCCAAATGGTAGTTAAAAAGTTAGTAGATGAGGGTATATATTTTAGATTCAATTTTTGAAATTCATCTATTAAATATTCGTATCCTTTTGTGTTAAGAGTAATACTTTTGGAAATAAAATCTGAATCTTCCAGTGCGGCTACAGCTGCACTTTGAGCTAAGGAGCTAGGCTCAAATGGAACTTTTACTTTCATTAAGTTTGTAATTAAATCTGAGTGAGCAAATCCATATCCTACTCTTGCACCACCTAGACCATAGGCTTTTGAAAAGCTTCTTAAAGTGATAACATTATCATATCGATAGTTCATTGAATCTGGATAATCAGCGGAGTTTTTAGCATATTCAAAATAAGCTTCATCTAAAATAATTAGTACTCTCTCAGGGACATGTTTGTAAAAATTATCAAATTCTTTTTTTGTAATATACGTACCCATTGGATTATCTGGATTCGCAATATATACTATTTTAGTATAGTCATTTATATAGTTTGCAATGTTATCAAGATTATATTTATGATCTTTCATTGGCACCCAATGTACTTTTCTTCCAGAAGCATTGGCAAGGACCTTAAAACCAATAAATGAATTACTGGCACTAACAATTTCATCATCATTTAATAAAAAAGTCCTCATAATAGTTGACATTATTCCTTCGGATCCAGCACCAAGAACTACATTAGAGATTTCAAGTTTAAATTTTTCTGCCAGTTTTTTCCTTAACTCATACCCAGTTGAATCTGGATATCGATGTAGAGTTTTGAGAGCATTTGTTACGGCTTTTTTTGCTTTCGGAGAGGGTCCTAAAGGATTTTCATTAGAAGCTAATTTTATAATATTTTTTAAACCAAGATCTCGTTTTACTTCTTCTATAGGTTTTCCAGGCTTATAGCTTTTTAATTTTTTTATATATGAAGGTACTAATACCATAAGATTATTTAAATTTACACAAAAAATGTACTTAGTGATGAATTCAAAATGTTTTAAGCTTTTATATGAAATTTAAGTTTTCATTAATTAAAGCTAAATTTATAGAAAGACCTAATCGGTTTATTACAATTATTGAAATTAATGGTTTTCAGCATAAAAGTCATTTGGCTGATCCAGGTAGGTTGAAAGAGCTTCTCATTCCAGGAGTTGATTTATTAGTTCGAAAATTTAAAAAATCGAAAAATCGAAAAACAAAATTTTCAACCATAATGGTCAATCATAATGGGCAATTAATCTCCTTGGTCTCTACATTACCTAATAACTTTGTCAAAAGAAAACTGGCGAGGAAAAAAATCCCATTCTTAAAAAATTATAAGTTAGTAAGACCTGAAATTCCATTAGGAAAACACCGGTTTGATTTTCTATTGAAAGATGAGCATGGGGAAGATTTTATACTTGAAGTAAAATCTGTTACCCTGGTTAAAAATAAAATAGCTATGTTTCCAGACGCGGTTACTCTAAGAGGTGAAAATCATGTTAAATTATTGACTCAATTAGCCATTGAAAATAAAAAAGCAGGCATTTTATTTGTCTGTCAGAGACCCGATGCCGTATCCTTTCAGCCTATGTGGAATCGAGATCCTAAATTCTGTCATGCTTTACAAAATGCATATAACTTAGGAGTGAAAATTTGGTGTATTACTTTAAATATTACAGAAAATGAGATTACGTATCATAATCAGATACCCACTCAACTTAACAAACATAATTTCAATGATTGATAAGGCTCTGTTAACATTTACTATATTCTTTTTTCTATCATGTGCTGCTATTCAAAGCCCATCAGGAGGAGATAAAGATATTATTCCTCCCTTTATTATTTCAACAGTGCCCGAGAATGGGCAAATCAATTTTTCAGATCAAAAAGTCACCCTAATTTTTTCTGAATATCTAAATTCTAATTCAATAAAAAATTCAATAAAGGTTACTCCAAAAATAATACCTGAGCCAACTTTAATATTTAAAGGTAAAAAAGTAATTATGAATCTTAATGGTCCTCTAGAAAAGGATCAAACGTATATAATTTCAATAAATAAAAACCTAGAAGATGAACATAACGTACGTTTAAAAGAAAGTAAACAAGTTGCATTCTCAACAGGTTCATACATTGATGATGGTTCTATATCAGGGAAGGTTTATTCTTCGGATGAAGGTTCTGTTAATTTATGGAGGTTAACCGCAGACAAAAATATTGATAATTTTTTTACCACGGTTCCTGACTATACTTATGATATATCTAATAGTGGTGTTTATGAATTTAAGTACTTATCTCAGGGTGATTATATAGTAAGTCTTGTTAATAATGCATTTGCAGGAAGAGTTCTTGATCCAAAGAATACACAATACTCTTTAAGTTGGTATCCAAAAATTAATATTGGAAAAGAAATTAGTTATAAAAATGTAAATATTTATATGGGAGTAAAGAATAAAACTATAAAAATAGATGAAATCAATTGGCTTAATGGAGGTTGGGGTAATATAAAGTTCTCTAATAATATTTATAATATGATTCCCCTTAGATTTTATAATGAATCAGATAAAAGTTTAAAAAATGATATTTTTATTGATCCTGTTGATAAAAAAATATTACATTTTTTTATTCACGATATATCAGATACATTCACATTAGTTCGTTGTGATGGTTTCTATGATTCTTACGGTTATTATATAGACTCATTTAAAGTAAAAATAAAAGCTGAAGCCTCTACAGATACATCTAATATTCAAATTATCTCACCTAAAGAAAATTATATTTTACCAATTGATAATGAAAGTCAAATTAAGCTTCAGGTTATATTTTCGTCTTTGGTAGACACAATTAAAAGTGCTAATTTTTTAACCTTGTACGAAGATTCAGTAGAAATTCCATATAAAGTATATTGGGAGTCACCATTATCAATGAATATATCTTTACAAAAAAATTGGAAAGAAAAAACAAATTATAAATTAAAATTTAATCAAAAATCAATACTACCCAAATACTCTAGAAGTTTAATTGATTCTATAAAAATAATTAACTTTAAAACATCATCTTATCAGAAGTATGGTATTTTAAATTTTTTTCCCATTAATACTTCAGATGAGAAATTTATTGCTGAATTACAACCATTGGAAAATAATTTAAAAACACACAATATTTATATAGATTCAGATGAGCATTTAAAAATAAATAAAATAATTGAAGGTGAATATTCTTTAATGATCTATAATGATAAAGATGAAAATAATCGTTACTCTAATGGCGAGATCTCACCATTTAAACCTTCTGAGTGGTTTTATTTATACCCAGATACTATAAAAATAAGGTCCAACTGGGAACTAGACTTAGGTAAAATTGATTTGAGAATAAATTAATGAATTGTGTCATTCTTGCTGGTGGGTCTGGCACCAGGTTCTGGCCACTCAGTAGACAGAAATACCCTAAGCAATTATTAAAAATTATAGGAGATACATCCATGCTCCAAATGACCGTGGATAGGTTAAAGAAGCTTAAAAAAGTTTCTGGTATTTATATAATAACAAGAAAAGAAATTTATAAAACAATTAAAAATGAAATAGCTGGAGTACCCTTAGAAAATATTTTGGTAGAACCTATTGGTAAAAATACTGCACCTGCTATAGGTTTAGTGGCAACACACTTAGCATTGAAAGACCCCCAAAGCATAATGGGAGTATTCCCTGCTGATCATTTAATTGTTGGGCATCATAAATTTGAAAAAGCAATTAATACAGCCGATCATTTAGCAAGGAAAGGTCAAAATTTAGTAACTATTGGTATAAAGCCGAGCTACGCATCAACAGCATATGGGTATATACAATATGATGAAAACAGTGAAGAAGACCATATAGATGCATATCACGTAAAAACTTTTGCGGAAAAACCACATAAAAAGCTTGCGGAGAGATTTGTAGAAAGTGGTGACTTTTTATGGAATGCTGGAATGTTTTTTTGGAGGACAAGTACGTTTTTAGATGCTATTGAAGAAAAGATGCCTGATTTAATGGATTCATTAAATGATATCTCTCAATTATTGAAAAAAAACATTCCTATTGATGAGGTTTGGAAAAGTATTAAGCCTGAATCTATCGATTATGGATTGTTAGAAAAGTCTGATAAAATTTTTGTTGTTAAGTCAGATATAAAATGGAATGATATCGGATCATGGAGAGCACTTTATGATGTTTTTACCCCAAATGAAAGTGGAAATGTTATCAGAGGGAAAGGATACATAATGGATGGGGAAAATAACTTAATACAATCTGAGAATAAGCACACATCGATTTTAGGTGTTGATAATATAGTTGTTATAAATACTCCTGATGCGACTCTTGTTGTAAGTCGAGATAAGGTTGAAAACATAAAAAAACTTGTTGATTATTTAATTGAAAATGGATTTCAAGATATTATCTAATGAAAAAAAATAAATTATACGATGAATTTGAGATTTTAGCTGAAAAGCTTGGATTAAAGATCTTAAATGGAAGAGGTAGTTTTGATGGAGGTATTTGTGTTGTGAATAAAAAGAAAGTTATTGTTCTCAATAAAACAAAGCCAATTGAGCAGAGATTAAGAGTATTAGCTAATATTTTTTTAGAGTTTAATTTAGAAAAAATTTATTTAGTACCTGCATTAAGAGCATATATAGAAGAATTTAGAACTTTAGAGCTAAATTAATTATTAAGTTAAAATTCTCTTGTTTCTTACATAACAACAAAATAATATTGTATTAATAAAAATGAATAATAAACTTTGGGCACCATGGAGGATGGATTATGTTCAAACTCCAAAGAAAAAGGGTTGTGTTTTTTGCAATAAATCAAAGCCTGAAAATGAAAAAGAGGACCTTGTTTTGTACAGAGGTCAAGAAGCATATGTATTAATGAATTTATTTCCATATTCAAATTATCATATATTGATAGCTCCATATTTACATACTTCGAATTCAAATGAAATTTCATCTGATGGAAATAATGAAATTATGTGGTTAGTAAATCAAACAATGAATATCATAAAATCTTTAGCAAATGCAGATGGTTTTAATTTTGGTGCTAACTTTGGGAAAGCTGGTGGAGCTGGAATTGAAGAACATTTGCATTATCATGTTGTCCCAAGATGGAATGGAGATACTAACTTTATGCCAGTAGTTGGAAATACGAAAGTTATTGTACAAGGATTGACGGATTCATGGAAAAAACTAAAACCTCATTTTGATAAGCTAGGTAAGACATAGTATGATGGATTTCAATAGAATTTGGCTTCCTTTTTTGTATCTTTATGGAGTGGGTGGTTTCATATTTTTGGTTGGTATGTATATCATTGGTAAATCACGTTCATTAAAAATTGAGAGGAAGCGACATAAAAAATGGTTCTACGTCCTTATTTTTGGATTCATATATTACGTAGGTATCCATAGCTTTTTTACATTTGCAGCTATTGATAATGTTAATATTTCATATAGTATTGCATTAGTTATAATTATTTTATTAACAAGATTGTTATTTTATCTTTTTAAGCACTCTAAGAGATATATTTAGTGGATCCAACAATACAAACATCCCCTTATTTCTGGGCAATAATTTTAGGTTATTTTACCTTAGTTTTAGGGTTTGGATCCTTTTTTGCAAGATATAATAAAACTACTCAGGATTTTTTCTTTAGTGGACGAAGATTCTCTTGGTGGTTAATCACTATGTCGATTGTTGCAACTGGAGTTGGTAGCCATAGCTTTTTAAAATATTCATCAAAAGCTTATGAACATGGTTTTTCCTCAACAATGACATATATGAATGATTGGTTTTTTATGCCATTATTCTTATTTGGATGGCTTCCAATTGTATATTACACAAAAATAAGATCAATACCAGATTATTTTGAGAGACGATTCAATCCGGGTGTTCGGGTACTAGCAACCATTGCAATTTTAGGATATATGATTGGATATATTGCTATTGGGTTTCTTACCATGGGAAAAACGTTACAGCCTTTAATTGGTTTAGACCTCTATACTATAATATTTATAGTTGCAGTAGTTTCTGGAGTCTATATTACCTTTGGTGGGCAAACAGCAGTTATATTTACAGATTTAGCTCAAGGTTTTATTCTAATTTTCTCTGGTATATTTATATTTATTCTTGGAGTTAATTATGTAGGAGGATTTTCAATTTTTTGGAATGCACTTTCTCCAGAGTTTAAGTTACCACTCGCTGATTTTAATCAGCCCTCTAATTTTAACTTTGTTGGTATTTTTTGGCAAGATGGTGTCGCGGGTTCAGTAGGGTTTTTATTTATGAATCAAGGTCTTATAATGCGATTTATGGCCTGTAAGTCTGTTCATGAAGGTAGAAAAGCAGCAGCTTTTAACGTTTTGGTATTATTACCTATCTCTACAGTTGTAGTTTCTAACGCTGGTTGGACTGGGAAAGCAATTAGTATTGTCACTCCTGAAGCTTGGAATGCTTCCACAAAATTAGATCATGTTTTCACACAAGTAGCTTATCTTATCACCGGAAGTGAAGTTGTCTTTGCATTTGTTATTGCTGCTGTTGCTGCTGCTTTAATGTCTACAGTAGATACATTAATCAATGCTGTTGCAGCTGTGGTGATAAACGATATATATAGACCTTTGGTAAAAGAAAAAGATGATAAGCATTATCTTCATGTTGCTATGATTGTATCTGCCGGAGCTACAGCTGTCGGCGCTATTAGTACGGTATTTTTTAATAATTTTCCAACACTTTATGAAGCTCATGGTTTTTTTCATAGTACAATGACTCCACCACTTGTAGTTGCAATTTTCTTAGGTATTTTTTGGAAACGGTATAATGCTCCAGCAGCAATAGCAACATTTCTAGGAGGTGCTGTATTAATGGTTGTTGGTAGTAAATATCCTCAAATATTTATTGCTCCATTTGATCATGGTATTGAGTTTAACCCAGATAGACCATACTCATACATTCGAGCACTTTATAATACTGTAGTTTGTGCCTTTTCGGGTGTAGTTGTTGGACTTTTAACAACAGAACCAAATACAGTAAAAACTAAAGGTTTAACTGTGTGGACATTAGATAGTGCAAGGGAAATATTCAAAGGCGGTACTCCAAATGATCGAGTTGGTGAAAGAGTAATTTTAGATTATAGCATAAAAGAAAGTTCACAAAACACAGTTGAATTTTCAATTAATGATATGGAAGTTATGGCTGCAGATGTTGGAGATTTAGTTTATATCGCTGATCAGAGATGGTGGATGGGGGGTTTGAAATCTATCCATTCAGTAATTGGGGAACCTCATAATGAAGATGGAAAAGTTTACTTATCAAATGAGCAAGTACAGAGTGGAATGTTTATCAAAGATTTAAAACTTTATGCAGAAAAAGAATTGTAACTTTGAGTATCATTAAAATCATCCTATATTTGCCAGCTTTTTTTAACTTATAAATATTTAATTCCGGAGTAGCTCAGTTGGTAGAGCAGGTGACTGTTAATCACTTTGTCGGGGGTTCGAGTCCCTCCTCCGGAGCAGAAAGCCCCATAAAAACATGGGGCTTTTTTAGTATGTAACTTTTTATTGAATATTTTTTTCAAAGTAAATCAAAAGATTTTAAATTTTCGATTAAATGATTAGCATATCTCATAAAACCTAAATCATTAAAATGAACTCCATCAACTGTAGCCTCATTATCATTACCAATAGCATTTGGTTGGTCAATTAGGAAGATATTTTCAACATTTCTTTTTTTTAGTTTATTATATTCTTTTTTAAGTTGATTGTTTTTATTTAATTGTTTTTTGAAATAATTATCTTTATAAAATGGATTTTTGAATTCAGGTTCTGTAATTAAAACAATTGGTGACTTTTGTTTTTTTCGTAGTAATGAGATTAAGGGTATAAGTCTTTCTTCTAGCAATTTTTCATCAATATTCTGCATACATTCAATTATAAAAACTTTTGCATTGATTTTAGATATAATATTACCAACATCTTTTTCTAGATGTCCATTTCCGCTAAATCCAAAATTCAAGCAATCTATATTTGTTTTTCTTGAAATAATATTTGTATGTGAAATACCTGTCCGAGAAGCACATCCACCTTGTGTGATACTTGTTCCATAAAAAACAATTGGTTTTTTTCTTCCTTGATTCGGAGTGGCTTCTAATGAACTACCTTTTTTTAAACCTATGTATATTTCCTCTATTCCATCATAAAGAGGTAGATAAATTTTAAATTCTTTTATGTTTTGTTTCATATTTTGGATTACCATTGAATGATTCTTTTTTCCTTCAGGTATTCCTGTACCAACATATTGCCATACATTATTCAATTTTGCATATAAATCAATTCCTTTTATACCTGAATTAGGCATATGATTCATCGTAAAATTCTTTTGTATTTCCCATTGTAATTCAATAAATGGAGAGTTTGTTGAAAAGTTTATACTTACTCCTGAATTATTTTTTGCTAGATCCCAGACTTCTCTGCGTACTTTATTTTTGTAAAGTAAAGGGAAACGATCGAAAGGATGTTCTCTTTTTAAATTTAAGAACCCTAAACCGTTAGGTCTGAATTTTGATAATGAATGAATTTCCATATATAAATTAGTTTTAAAAATATTTACAGATTTTATTTAATAGCTCTTTCTTCAAATTGATATATATATTTCTCAAGAATTTTTGTCCAAAGTTCGTAGCCTTCTTCATTAAGATGAACACCGTCTTTAAATAAAAATCCTTTTACATCATTATTCTCATCAATAAAATATTCATAGAGATTGATAACGCTATAATTTTTGTGAGAATAATTGAGAAGTTTTGTATTTATAGCAATAATTTTTTCAGGTAAAGGTTTATTATGTGTAGGGTAAAATCCTTTTACGTTTAAATATTTATTTTCATCAACAGGTAAAATAGTTTGAATAAATAATTCAGTTTTAGGTGATTTAGTATTAATTATAGATGCAATTTTATTTATCTGCTTAAATACATAATCAGAAGATATTCGTGGGTCATTAATTCCAAAAATATCATTTATACCTATTAAGAGAAATACTGCTTTTGGTTGAAAATAAGTTACCTCATCAAGTCTCGCCAATATTCCAGAGGTAAAATCACCTGAAATACCTCTATTGATTATATTTTTTATTTTAAACCTTTTATTCCAATCACCTCCACCTTCGGTAATACTATTACCTAAAAATACAATTTTATTGAATCCAATAGGGGATTGACGAAACTCTTCTATTCTTGGGAAATAGAGGTTAGACTGCCATTTTACTTGCCCTCTTATAAATTGTGAATCAGAAGGATATAGTTTGTCTAATTTGTAAGTACAAGATTGATTCAGCATACCAAAAAAGATTAGATATCCTGTTAATAAAAATAGAGACTTAGAACGCGTATCGAAATCCAAAATCTATTGTTCTACCATAATACTGCTCTGTAGCTAAATTGTCTCCATTCTCAGTTCGTCCTCGAAATCTATTGACATCGTTAGTTTCTGTTAGATTACTCGCATTAAAAAATAATTCTAACCCATTCAGAGGGAGTTTTTGTTTGATGGATAGATCCCATCTTCTATAGCTGTCTGTGGTTTGTCTTAGTTCTTTCCAGAAAGCAGTATTCATAAAAACATTATCATTATAGAGCATGGACAATCTTCCAGAGAACCCCTTGTAATCATATCCCAGTGATAAATTAATTATTTCATTAGGTTGATCTAATAATCTATCCGTATAGGTTGTATCAATGTTTAATTTGATAATTGCAAAGGGACTCCACTGAATTTCTTGTTCAATGAATGTTAAAGGATAATCTACTTCAGATTTAGTACGTGTGTAATTGGCATTAAAAACCAACCCACTCAATGGACCAGGTAAATACCAAAAGCGTGTTTGATAATCCAATTCCCACCCATCAAGTTTTACATCATTGGGATTATTGAGGCTATAATTTAATATTCTGAAATCTTCATAGCTGCTTGATAAATCAAATCCAACTGTATCTTCCGCAAATACAATTCTTGATCCACTTGAATATATCAAATCTTTAATATCTTTTTTAAAGTAGGTAATAGTTACTAACCCAAGCTTGTCTTCATTAAAAGATACAGACAAATCAATGTTCCGAGATAAGCCAGGTTCTAAAAATTTATTTCTCCAGTCAAGAGTCCTACCCTGTCCATTGGCTTTAGACAAAGGGATAATACTTGTATAATCTGGACGTGTAAGAGTATTGGTTTGTGCGTACCGGATACTGAGCCAGGGTTCTGGTTTGTAGTTTAAAAATAATGCTGGTAGAAAATAGGAGTTCTTTCGAGTATAAGACTCAGTTTCTCCAACATAAACCCAGTGAGGGAGAGCATGGTCTAAAGAGCTATTGGAATTATATGTTGTCACGTTTTCTTCACTACGACCGCCTGCAACCATATTAAATTTTGAACCGAAATTTATATCTGCCATAAAATAGGATGCGTTATATTCCTCTTCACCAGAATAATCATATATTTGAGAATTTGTTTGGTGTATATGATGCATGACATATTCATCAATTGTAGAATTGGTGGTTTGTTTATTCCAATTTTCAGAAAAATAATTGTATATATCCATCATTTTATCTAAATCTGCAACGGCACCAAAAGAATATTTTCCTTTAAAAAAATCATTACCATTATAGTCCTCGTCGATAACTGCTAATAAAGGTATTCTTCGGGGGTCTGTAATAAGAGAATCAATATCAAGTTTTTCTACAAGAGCAGCTCTTGGGTCAGCTAATCCAGCGGCAGCAGCAACATTACCAAATTCATGATGACGATCAACAGTCCTATTTTTTGTTCTATTCTTACTTCCAAGTTTTAAATTACCTGAGATAAGGCTTGAGAGGCGAAAATCATATTTAAAATTAAATCCCATAGACCTTTCTTTCTCATCACTTTTATTAATGTAAAAGTTATAATTAGTTATAGCCATGTTGGACGTATCATTTTTTGCAATTTGTTGGACTACTTCAATACTTTGATCGTAAGTAGAGGTATCATAGGCAAAGGGTTCATCAAAGGCGAAATCATACCACCTATCATCATTTAGTGACTGTGAGTAAGAGTAAAACGCATCGAGATGAAAATTTGATCGAAATGTTTGTTCATACTTCCAAGACTCCGTTAATACTTTAACGGTATTCACACCTTCAGTTGAATTCATATATCTGTAATTTTGAGGAAGTGCATAGCTAATACTGTAACGATTTATATCTTTGTCAATATTACTATTCAGGTTACTATAACTAACATTTCCATTTGGAATATTAATATCAAAAACTTGTAATCTGTTCTCTCTATCATTAAGGCGAATCCAATCATTTAAATTTAGACTAGTCAATTGCAATGGGTTTATAGAATCTAATTGTTCACCATAAAGATCATAACTAGTACCAATTTCATGAGAACTTCTATTTCTATTCTCAAAGTCAAATTGAGCTAAAATTCCAATACGGTCCTTCCAAAATCGATTACTTAAGTCAAAAACAATTTTATCATCACCATAAGAATTTTTTAACCCATTATACATTCCTTGTGCAATCACATTCCCATGGAGCCCAGATGGTGCTTTTTTTAACTGAAAGTTTACAGTACCACCTAACACGTCTGCATCCTGATCGGGAGTACCGGCTTTAGTCACCTCAATACCCTCAAGCA
>CBFIBM010000018.1:0-18217 GCA_965660855.1 uncultured bacterium
CCTCTTCTGAATTTGATGGTGCTTCATACTCTAGTCCAAGCTCTTCAGCCATCTTTCTTTTTGCCTCTTCAGCAGCAGCAGCAGCAGCAGCGTCTAATTCAGCTTCTTCAGCAGCTTTTTTCTCAGCTATTTTTCTAGCTTCCTCATCTAGTTTGTCTTGCTTAATTTTTTCTCGAGCTTCTTTAGCAGCTTTTGCAGCAGCAGCTTCGATAGCAGCTCCTGTTGCAGCCTCGGCATCAGCAGCAGCCTTTTCAGCGGCGGCTTTTGCTTGCCGTGCAGCTTCAATCGCATCAACTTGATCTTGCGCACTAATTCCCGCAAAGAATAGTGGCAAAATTACTATTATATTTTTTAAAATATTTTTACTCATTTCTTATCACCTTTAATAAATGAAACTTACCTATGTTATAGATGTAAAATTATTGTTATATATCTACGAATACAAGATCTAATATTCTTTACTAAATGTTATATTTCAAACACACTTACATGGTAAAATTAAAAGAAAAATTAATTAAATCAAAAAAAGTATTTAATGGTAAGCTGTTAAAAGTTTATCAAGATGAAGTACAATTACCAAATGGTAAAAGTTCAACTAGAGAATTTATTAAGCACCCTGGAGCTTCTGCTTGCATACCCTCTTTGACTAATTCAAAAATAGGACTAATAAAACAATATAGATATTCTGTTGGTGAAGAAATGTATGAAATTCCAGCAGGTAAAATTAATATGAATGAAAGTCCTATAGAATGTGCTAGGAGAGAGCTAGAAGAAGAGATAGGGTTTAAATCTCAAAAACTTACCTTCCTTACAAAAATTCATCCTGCTGTAGGGTTTTGTGATGAAATAATTTCCATATATTTAGCAGAAAATTTAATTAAAACTTCTAATAAATTTGATGATGATGAGTTTGTAGAATTAATACCAACTACAATGAAAGATGCGTTAAAAATGGTAAGACGAGGTTTAATTTCAGATGTTAAGACTATAATCGCTTTGTTCTGGTATGATAAGTATTACCGATCTTAAAATAACAAAATGAAAAGTTTAACACTTAAAATCAAATCTAAAGCCAAAGAGATTGGCTTTGAAAAAGTCGGTATTACAAAAGCAGTGACTACTAAAACCGAACAAAGTCGTTTAAATACTTGGATAAAAGAAGGTTCTCATGCCTCTATGAAGTGGTTAGAAAATAGAAAAAATGAGAGAGGAGACATTCATTCTTATTTTCCAGAAGCAAAATCGGTTATTTCAGTTGGCCTCAATTATTATATTGGTAAAAACCAAACAGATTTAAAATCTGATTATAAGTTTTCAAATTATGCATGGGGCGAAGATTACCACCAAATATTAAAAAAAAAATTATTTAATCTTTTAGCATGGATCAAAAAATCTGAACCGAAAATAAAAGGTTTAGTCTGCGTAGATACAGCTCCAGTAATGGAAAAAGTTTGGGCACAGAAGGCAGGATTAGGATGGATAGGAAAACATACTAATTTAATTTCAACTGACTATGGAAGTTGGTTATTCCTTGGTGAGTTGATATTAGATATTGATTTAAAAACTGACCTAATGTTTAACGAAGATTTATGTGGCTCTTGTACTGCGTGTCTTGATGCATGTCCAACAAAGGCTTTGACTGAATATAAAATTGAATCTGAAAAATGTATTTCTTATAAAACTATTGAATATCGTGGAGATTTTTCTAACCAGAATGAAAATCTTCATGGATGGATATATGGTTGTGATATTTGTCAGGATGTCTGCCCCTGGAATAATAAATTTTCAAAAAAATCGAATTTGGAGGAATTTTTACCAAAGCAAGAAATAGTTGATTGGTCAACTGATGATTGGAATAATTTAAATGAAGAAAATTTTAGAAAAATATTTAAAGGTTCATCTGTTAAAAGAACAAAGTATATCGGCTTAAAAAGAAATTTAAATCAAAATAAAAATAAAAAAGCTCAGTAGCCGAGTTAATAATCTTTTATAGAAATAAATCCATTTTTTGAGTATAGGTTGATTGGTATTGTGCCGTCATTTATAAAAGCTCTCCCTACGATCTTCTCATCTTCTACTAAAAATTTTAAAGGGATTTCAGATGTTATATCCTGCGTTGACCTATTGGAAGCTATTTGGCTGGCGAGACTCATGGATAATTTTTTTGGTATTTCTATATTAATATCGCCCTCAATTGTTTCAATACTATGGAAACTATTTTTAAACGAAGATTCATAATTTAGTTTACACTTTATATTGCCGAGATTACTACTAATGTCAGTGCTGCCGATGATATCTTCCAAAAAAACATCTCCGCTATTTGTATCAATTAATAGACTTCCATAATATTTATTAATACTAATATTACCATTATTCGTATTAGCTCTGATAGATCCTGTAATATTTTTCATATCAAGGTCACCTAATTGGTTTGATATATCCAAATTAGTTTTTGCATCTTCAATTACAATTAATTCCCCATTAGCTTTAAAATGTGAAAATTTTCCAATTAATGTTTTTATACTTAGAATTCCACTGTTTGAAAAGATTTTTAAATTGCCGATGTGGTTATTTAAAAAAATATCTGATCCAGTTGTAGTAATATTTGAGTTTCCCACATTATTTATTAGAGTCAGATTAAAACCCTTTGTCTCTAAATTAGATTGTAGTTTTGAATTCGTAATATTAATCTCACTCTCAGAAGCAAGAACATTCAAGTTCCCAATCATACTAGTAATATCAATTATACCAGAATGATTAAGAATGTGAATAGTTCCTAAAATGTTATCAATTGAAACTTTATCTACACAATTATTAATATTTAAATCAATATTTTTAGGAAGTTGTAAAATCACTTTTACTGGATTGGTTTTAGAATTTTCTATTTTATTTTTAATGGTTATAACTTTACTTTTTTTATTATTATATACTTTCAAATATTTTTTTATGTCGTGATCTTTTTTAATAATTAGATCATCATAATAAACAATGACTTTTGTCCCGGAGATTGGCTCACCAAAAATTATTATTTCTGTTTTTAAATCTGAAATATTGATTTTATAAGAACTATTATTCTCTATACTCTCAAAAAAGTAATCCATTTTTAAATAAGGATTATTTCTTATTCCAACTCCTAATAAATCTGAACAAAAAATATTTAATATGAAAAAGTATATTATTAACAAATATTTATTATAGTTGATAAAAAAAAAGCCCCTATAAAGAGGCTCTTTAACATTGTTAAATTGGTATTTATAATCCAGTTTCATTAACTGTTTTTTTAACAGCATCTAATGTTTTTGAAAGCTCTGATTTTTCATCGTTTGTTAGAGAAAATTCTAAAATCTTTTCCACTCCATTAGATCCAATTACTGTTGGTACACCAATGAAATAACCTTCAATTCCAAATTCTCCTTCGCAAAGAGAGGCACATGGAATAACTCTTTTTTTATCTTTTAAAAAAGATTCGGCCATTTCAATAGCAGACTGTGCTGGAGCATAGTAGGCTGATCCATTACCAAATAGTTTGACAATTTCACCACCAGCAACTCTTGTTCTATCCTCAATCTCATTAATTCTTTTCGCGGATATCAAATCGGTTACTGGTACTCCGCCTATTGTTGCAAGTCTTGTTATCGGAACCATTGTATCACCGTGGCCGCCAAGAACCATGCAAGTGACATCTTGTACGGAGTATCCTGTCTCCATTGCTATAAAAGTTCTAAATCTAGCGCTATCTAATGCGCCAGCCATTCCAACTACCTGGTTTTTATTAAATCCAGAGACCTTGTGGAAAGCATATACCATTGCATCTAGAGGGTTTGAAATGACAATGACAAATGAATCTGGAGCATGGATTTTTATATTTTCAGCAACATCTTTCATTATTCCTAAGTTAATATCAAGTAGGTCTTCTCGATTCATACCAGGTTTTCGTGGAATCCCAGCAGTGATAATGAAAACATCTGTATTTTTTACATCTTTCCAGTTAGATGATCCCAAAATATCTGAATCATACCCATCATGAGGCCTTAGCTGCATTAAATCTAATGCCTTGCCTTTAACCATACCTTCCGATTGAGGAATATCAAAAATTAATACATCTCCAAGTTCTTTTTGTGCAGCTAAAAGTGCAAGGTTGCCGCCAATCTGACCACCACCAATCAAAGTTATCTTTTTTCTACTCATAGTATTACCCAACAGTTATAAAAAAACCCTCAAAAAGAGGGTTTTTTTTAATTTTCAGCAACAATAGTTACCATTTTTCGATTTCGACCTTTTCGAGCAAACTTCACAACTCCTGTAGCTGTTGCAAATAATGAATCATCATTTGCTCTTGCAACATTAATCCCAGGATGTATTTTAGTACCTCTTTGTTTTAAAATAATAGTACCCGCATGAATTGTTTGACCATCTGCTACTTTTAAACCAAGGTAACTAGGGTTTGAATCTCTACCATTTCGGGAACTACCTTGACCTTTTTTATGTGCCATAATTTAGTCCTCTTTTTTTACAGGCTTTTTAGCCTTTTCAGTTTTTTTGTCTTTTACTTTGGGTTTAGTTTTTTTTGCTGAAGTCTCAATTTTTATTACTTCAACTTCAGTGAACCATTGTCTGTGACCATTTTTACGTTGATACCCTTTCCGTCGTTTCTTTTTGTAAACTAGGATTTTTTTATCTCGTTTATGTTCTAAGACGGTTGTAGTGACCTTTACATCTTTGACATTTGGACTACCAAATGTTGTTTCTTTGCCATCATTAAAAAGTAGAACATCTTCAAAAGAAATAGTTGAACCAGATTCACTATTTTGTTTAGGAACGCGTAAGCGGAGACCTTCTTTGGCCTTAAACTGCTTACCGGATATATTTACAATTGCATACATAATTTATCTCTCTATTAAAGCCGGCGAATATACTAGTTAGATTTCCCTTTTTCAAGACTCATTTCATTTGTTACGTCTTTATTATCTTTTGTTCTTAAAAATTTAAACTCATCTTGACGTAATTCTACATTCTCTTCAATTTTTAAATGAACAAAATTCTGCCACATTAATCCTCTCAAGATATGTTTTTTTTCACCTTTCAGATAATTTGCATTTTGAGGATGTAATTGGAGTTTTAATCTCAGTGACCTATATTTACTTTTATATCTCCTTAGCCAATGATCTAGCCGAGTAATAAGTGTTTCCTGTGAAATAATTCGACCTGAGCCATTACAACTAGGACACTCATCGCTCATTGAATCAAGAAGACTAACACGAATTCTTTGTCTTGTCATTTCTAAAAGACCAAATTCTGTGATTGGAGCAACGGCAACTTTTGCCCTGTCTTTCTTTAACTCTTTTCTAAGCTCATAATAAACCTTTTTTTGGTTCTCCTCATGCTTCATATCAATAAAGTCGATAACAATTAATCCACTTAAATCTCTCAAGCGAAGTTGACGTGCAACTTCTCGTGCGGCCTCTAAATTAATTTTCAATGAATTTTGTTCATGAAGTTTTTTACCAACAAATCGACCACTGTTTACATCTACAACTACCATAGCTTCTGTTTTTTCAATTATCAAATAAGCTCCGCTTTTCAACCATGCCTTAGGACGCATTAATTTTTCTATTTCAGTTTCAATTCCAAAACTTTCAAACAAAGGCGCTTTTAGTTTGTAGAGCTCAAGCCTATCTAGTAAGCTAGGTGAAACATCTTCTAAATATTTCTGTGTTTTTTTAAAGAGTCTTTTAGAGTCAATAATGATTTTTTCTACATCAGGAGTAAGTAAGTCTCTGACAACACTAGATGCTGTTTCCAAATCTTCATAAACAATCACAGGAGCTTCACCTTGTTCTGCTTTATATTCAATTTTATTCCAATTTTCGATCAATTGGTTAAAATCATTTTCTATATGTTCTTCTGACTTTCCTTCAGCTACAGTTCTTATTATAACACCTATATCGTTTTGTCTCAATTTTTGAGCAATTTTCTTTAAGCGTCTTCGTTCATATTTGTCCCAAATCTTTTTAGAAATACCAATGTAATTTGCATTTGGAACTAAAACTAATAACCGTCCAGGTAAGGCAACTTCTGTTGTGACTCTTGGTCCCTTACCTGCAAAAGGTTCTTTGATTACTTGTACGTAAATTTCTTGATTTTTCTTTAGATCAACTTCGATATTATCGTACTTATTACTTTTGTTTCCTTTCTGTTCGTTTTCTTCAATAATAAATTCATCTGAACCTATTTCGGAAAAAGGAAGAAAAGCATTTAAATCATAACCAATATCAACGAATGCTGCTTGCATGCCGGGTAATACATTTTCTACAACACCTTTGTATACGTTCCCAACCATCCTATGGTTATCTTGTTTTTCAACATAAACTTCTACAAGTTGGTTTGACTCTTGAATTGCGATACGGGTTTCACCCATACTCTCATTAATAAATATTTCTTTTTGCATCTTATCCCTTATAAATTAAAAATTACTTAAAAAATAATGGCTTACGGATTTAGTCAATTAAGTAATCCATTGAATATTAAGCCAACATATGTATTTTCTGTTAAGATAAGAAGGAAGGAAAATTTTGGCCCATTGAGGGTGATAAAAAAGGTATCAGTTTCGTCAAAAAAAAATTAAATTTTGTAATTCCTACAATCTCAACCACATAAAATACGAGAAAGTTATGATTCTAACAATGAATATAATAAAACATATTTTTTATTTAAAAATTTAGAATATAAGAACGATGTAAATGAACTGTAGAAGTTATTATGTAATTTTGTACTTATTCTATCTTTCATCATTGGCTTTTCCAGATGGAGAAAATATTGGATTTTGCTTAGATGTAAAAGGGAAGGTTCAAAGATCTGGGAAAATAAGAAACGGAATTTTAAGAAAGGGGGATTTAATTTATAATGGCGACAAGATCATAACAGGTTCACATGGATTTGTTTCTTATGCTTTTATTTATGAAAAAACAAATATAAAAGTTTTTGAAAATACAGTTGTTAAGGTGAACACTGATAGGGAAAGCTTTAGTTCATTTTCAAAATTGGCATTATTTGGTGGGAAAATAATAGTACGAACTGAAGAGCTAAATAATGAACCCTTTACTGTTTGGTCGCCTTCTTCAATATGTCAAATTGAAAATTCTCACATCATCATAGAATATAAAAATGAACTATTATATGATAACAATAGTTACTGTTTGCTAACCTCTTTATATGGTATGCCAAAAATTGAAAATATCAAATCAAAAGACATGATGTATCTGAAAAATGGTGAGACTATTGCATCAACAATGGATGGAAAGTTTTTGCAATTAGAAACATTTCGAAGCTCAAGCGAGATTCATAACACATTGAAACTAGGAAAAGAGTAATGAATCAATTAGGTGATATTATCGCAATTGGAGGTGGTGGATTTGGTAGAAATGCTAATCATAATATAATTGAAAAATATATTTTATCACAGTCAGACAAGAAAAAACCAAACATTCTATTTATTCCAACAGCAAGTGCCGAGGATAAATCGTATATAGTGAATTTTTATTCATGTTTTTCCAAATTGAACTGTGTTCCAAGCCATCTAACTTTTTTTCAAAGAACGCCCAGGCTAGATAGCTTAATAAGTAAAGCGGATATTATTTATGTTGGAGGTGGTAATACCAAAAGTATGCTATCCGTTTGGAGGGAATGGAAGCTTGATAAACTTCTTTCAAAAGCTTATAAAAATGGGAAAATCTTATCAGGTGTCAGTGCTGGGGCAATATGTTGGTTTGAACAAGGCATTACGGATTCATGGGCAAGTAATTTAAATGCAATGGAATGCTTAAATTTTGTAAATGGGATGGCTTGCCCTCATTACCAAGAAGAAAAAGATCGAAGACCAAGTGTTCATCAATTACTAAAAAATGGAAAAGCAATATCGGGATATGCAATTGATGGTGGAGCAGCAGTCCATTTTAAAAAAGGTGAATATTTTAAATCATTACAATTTTATCCTGATTCATTTGTTTATAAAGTCTCTTGTAATAATGGGATAGTAAAAGAAAGAAAGTTCGAAGTCGAAATACTCCAATAGGCAATTCCCTTTAAGATATAAACATTTTACCTGCTTTGATAACCAGTTAGTTATTATTATGATAAATTAGTCAACAATGAAACTAAGATCAAATTTTTTGATTAAAAATGAGATAAAAAACGCTCAAATCGTTTTTTTTAGTTACAAATGAAACTTTTCAGTTGCATCAGCAACTATTTATTTTTAATCTTTCAGCCAGTAATAAATAGCTATTTAAATATATTAAATATTAAAAATGAAAGAAGAATCAATACGAATTGGAAGTAAGCGCCATCTATTGTTGGGTAAAGCTTACAAGGCGACTATATGTAGATTCTTAGCAAATATAGAAAAGTTAGGGCTAGATATAAATTTTGATCAGTGGATGATACTTGGTCCAATTTGGCAATTAAATGGTGCTTCCCATAAAGAATTAGGTGAAATCTCAACTAAAGATAAAACCACAGTAACACGCACAATTGATTCATTAGAGAATAAAAACTTAGTAGTCAGAGTTTCCGATCAGATTGACAAAAGAATAAAACGTGTTGTTTTGACTAACAAAGGTAAAAAATTATTTTATGACATTTTACCAATAATGGACAAGACTCGCATGGAAATGAGAAAAAATATATCAGAAGAAGATTTAAAAGTTTTTGAAAATGTTTTGACACAATTAATCGCAAATAATGAAAATTTGAGTAATTCATGAATTTTGAATTAAGAAAAATAATTTTATGATCATTAAAATTTTTACATCGTTCTCTTTAATTGCAATGATTTTAAGTGGCTGCCTAAGTAAGCCAGAGATTAAAATAGAAGATTTAGATGTTATGGTTCCTGAATCTTGGACGACCTCTTTGCCTGATACTGAAGAACTTGTTGGAGATTGGTGGATCATATTTAAAGATTCACTGCTTACTAGATATCTCCGTGATTTTAATGAAAATAGTCCAGATGTTATGACATTAATACAAAACCAGAAGGTTGCACAAAATAATGCTAAAATTAAATCTTCTTCAATTTTTCCACAAATTAACTTTACCTCTAGAGTAGATACAAATGTACAGAACCTATCAGGTTTTGGATTTACATCAACTTTATTTTCACAAGATTCAAATTCATCTCAAGATAATTTTGATAATGATGAGGTGTTATCTTTTGGAAATACCAGTGCGGGTATCGGACTTAATTTGCAATGGGAGGTTGATATTTGGGGTAGGCTGCTTAATGCGCGAAAAGCTGCCTACAAAAACTATGATGCAATGCTTCATGATTTAGCATATTTACGTTTTTCTACTGAAATTAGAGCAGCACAACTTTATTTCAGAGGTATAGAGTCCGCTGCTCAATACAAGTTATCCCAAGAATCCTATGAAAGTTTAGTGACTATCAGAGATTTAGTTAAGGACAGATATGATAAGGGATTACGATCTAGTTTAGATTATAGATTGGCTGAAACTTCAGTATCTACTGCTATTGTATCAATGGAAAACAGAAAAACTCAGCTAAGAACAATAAATAGAGATCTTGAAATATTAATTGGTGAATATCCTGAGGGTAAGCTCATTAAAAATAACCAAATACCAAAATTTATGCCTGGAATATCCAAAAGTTTTCCTGCATCATTAATACAAAAAAGACCCGATATTAAGAGTTTAATTTATAAATTAGAATCTCAAAACTATAAAGTTGCAGAGTCTAAAAGGAACCTACTCCCTGGCCTATATCTAAACAGTAACGTTGGTACTTCAGCTCAATCAATAAAAGACATTATAGATAGAGATTACGGTATTTGGAATGTTGGCTTTAATGTTACAGCTCCTATATTTAATGGGAATAAGCTTAGGTCAGCATTAGAAATTGAAAAAGCCCTATATGAAAAATCAAAACAAGAGCTTGTAAAAGGTATTTTAAGAGCTTTTTCAGAGGTGGAGCAACGACTAGAGATGACAGAATCTTTAGAAATCCAATTTAATGCTCTCAAAAGTGCGGTTAATCAGTCGCAAGATGCCTATGATTTATCTAAGGAGCGCTATGATAGTGGTATAACTTCCTTAGAGTCCGTTCTAAATAGTCAAAGACAATTAAATAACATCAAATCTCAATATATAACAATTCAAAGGGCAGTAATCGATAATAGATTATCCCTTATCCTTGCTCTTGGTGGTGACGTTATTAATTTTAAAAATTAAAAAAAGATAAAAGTGGTATAAAAATGAAAAAGTATAGTGGCATAATTTTCTTAACAATATGTATAATTTTAGCAATTGTTTTTACTCTAAATAAACCAATTGCGGTTGCGAAAGAAGAGGCAGTAAAAATACCTTTTGTTGAATCAATGATGTTGATACCCCAAAATACTAGAGCCTCTATTTCTTCGCAAGGAATTATCTCACCATCCGCGTCAATAACCCTCATATCAGAGCTAGGTTCAAAAGTGGAATGGATATCTTTAAAAATGCAAACAGGGTCTAGTTTTTTAAAAGGAGATACGCTAATAATACTTGACAAAAGAGATTATGAACTTGCATTAATTACAGCTGAGTCTAATGTTCTAAATGCGAAAGTAAATTTAGAAAGAGAAAAAGCAGAGTCTGATTTAGCAACTAAAGAATGGAAAAGAGTAGGAGCTGGTTCAGGATCTGATTTAGCATTAAGAAAGCCTCAGTTAGCCAAAGCAAATGCTACCTTTGCTGCCTCTGAAGCGAATCTTGAGCGAGCACAAAGAAACCTGAAACGAACCGTTTTTATTGCTCCATTTGATGGCCGTGTTAAGTTAAAAAATATTGATGTTGGTGCTACTGTATTTCCGGGGACTATATTGGGAACTATTTATAAATCAAAAGCATTTGAAGTAAGGCTTCCAATTGCAGATCAAGATGTTCCTTTCACTGGTTTAAGTTTCAATGGTCAAAAAATTAAAAGTTTTAAACAATTGGATGTTCAGTTTACCCAAGGGGAAAATATTTTCGATGGGAAAATTATTCGCGCTGAGGCCGAAGTTGACCCTTTAACACGAATGTTGTCTGTGGTGGCACAGATAAATAATGATGTTACTAATAATATCGTTGTTGGTCAATTTGTTCAAGCTATTATATATGGTAATGAGATTAGTGATGTAACAATTTTACCTAGAGCTTCAGTTAGGAATGAATCTATTTGGGTCATTGATAAAGATCTCAAATTATTTAATAGGCCTGTTGAAATTGTAAGATTTGAAAGTGAATTTGCTCTTGTTGGTGAGGGACTTGAGGAGGGTGATCGTTTATTAACTTCTAGGCTATCCAGTTTGGTAAATGGTCTGCAAGTAACATTTGAGCTGAATTGATAATTATGGAAAGAGTAATCCGTTGGTTTGTAGGGAGTAAAGTTGCAGCTAATCTGTCAATGATTTTGATAATAGTGTCTGGTTTGATAACCATACCATTATTGAAAATGGAAGTCTTTCCAAATATTGAAATTGATATAATTAATGTCACTGCTGTATATCCTGGAGCAAGTCCAACCGATGTAGAAGATGCCATTTGTATAAAAATAGAAGAGCGTCTTCAAGGCCTTGATGGAATAAAAGAAATATCATCTACTGCGTCGGAAAATATTGGTAGTGTTAGTGTTTCAATATTACCTGGACAGGACGTTAATGAAATGTTAGATCGAATCAAAGCAGAGGTAGATGCAATAGACACATTTCCTGAGGACGTTGAAAGACCTACCGCTCGTCAATTTATAGGTACAAGTCCAGTGTTAACCGTAGCAGTTGATGGAAAAGTAAATGAAATAACTCTTAGTGATATTACAGAAGAAATCAAAGATGAATTAGATGCATTGAGCGAGGTCACTCTCACTTCATTTGTTGCAAAAAAAGATAAAGAAATAGCCATTGAGATTAGTGAAAATGCTCTGAGAAAATATAATCTTACTTTTAATCAAATTTCGTCTGCTATTCAAAATTGGTCTTTAAATATTCCAAGTGGTAGTATAAAAAACTCCAATGGTGAAATATTAATAAGGTCAAATAGTTTAGGTTATACAATTGATGATTTTGCTAAAATTCCAATCATTATTGACCCCAGTGGTGCAATTGTTTATCTAGGTGAACTAAGTATTATTAAAGATCAATTTTTAGATGGTTACGAGTTAGATATTCTTTTTAATAGTCAAAAATCAAACTTAATTACTGTTTATAGGGTTGGCGATCAAAATGCGATTAAAATCTCAGACCAGGTTAAAAAATATGTATTAGATAAAAGAGAACAATTACCAGATGGAATTAATATTACCTCTTGGGATGATGAAGCTAGGTTGCTCAGGGGGCGAATAAGTACAATGGTCAAAAATGCTCAGCAAGGACTCTTATTAGTAATTATAGTTTTAGCCTTATTTTTAAAACCAAAATTGGCTTTTTGGGTATCGCTTGGAATTCCAATATCTTTTATGGGCGGATTTTGGTTAATGCCATTATTGGGGTTATCTATAAATATGCTTTCATTATTTACGTTTATATTAGTACTTGGTATTGTTGTGGACGATGCAGTTGTTGTTGGTGAAAATATAGCATTGTTTAAAGAAAGAGGTATGAATTCTAAAGAAGCCGCAATTAAAGGTGCCTCGCAAGTTTCAAAACCTGTATTTTTTGCTGTTTTAACAACAATGGCAACATTCTCTCCAATGTTAGCAGTAGATGGTGAAATTGGAGCGATTTGGAGAATCTTCCCTCTTATTACAATAGCCGTTCTTTTCTGGTCTTTATTTGAAAGTTTAACGATACTTCCTGCACACTTAGCCCATAGTAAAGATTCGATAACTAAGAATAAGTTTTTAATGAAGATTTCTTCAAAGTGGGAAAAATTTCAGTTAAAGATTATTGGTGGATTGAACTTTACTGTTAAAAATTTCTATAAACCACTTTTAGAAAAAGCAGTAAATAGGCCATTTTCATTTTTGTGTTATGCTGCAGGTATTTTTATACTAACAATTGGTATAATTGCAGGTGGAGTAATAAAATTTTCTTTTTTCCCAGCAGTTGAAGCAGACCTTGCAATTGCCGCAATGGAGTATCCTTCAGGAACGCCATTAGAGGTTACAAGAGTGGGTTATATGGAACTTGAAAAATCTGCCCGAAAGCTAGAAGAAAATTTGAATAAGGACTTTCCAGGTATGAATATTATACAAAATAGATTATCTACAATAGGATGGCAACCGATGCGAACGAAGACATCTCAGGGTCCTGGAAATTTAGATGCATTATACGCTGGCTCAAATGTAGCAGAAGTAGCATTTGAATTAACACCTGGTGAGGACCGAAGCATAAGTACCGAAGAAGTCGTTCGAAGGTGGAGAAAAATAATGCCAAAAGTCCCAGGTGTAAAAGATCTAAATTTTTTCTCAAGTTTATTCTCCGCTGGTGATCCAGTAAACATTCAGCTATCTAGTAAATATATGGATGATTTATTATCTGCAAAAGACGATTTAAAATCAAAGTTAGTCAAATTTCCAGGAGTCTTTGATGTAAAGGACAATTATAATGTAGGTAAAGAAGAAATAAATATATCGCTACTACCTTCAGCAGCAAATTATGGCGTAACTATGATGCTGGTTGCTTCACAGGTTAGACAAGCTTTTTATGGACAAGAAATTCAAAGTATTCAAAGGGGAAGAGATGAAGTTAAAATAATGCTTCGATATCCAGAGAAGGAGAGGAGCTCTATCTCTAATTTAGAGGAAATGATGATAAGGACTCCGCAAGGATCTACAATTCCAATTCGTCAGGTTGCTAAATTAGACCTCAAAGAAGGTTTAGCATCAATCCAAAGAAAAGATAGAAAGCGTGCCATAAATATAACAGCAGATGTTGATTTAACTGAAACAACCGGGAATGAAGTTATTGCATCAGTAACGGCGAATATTCTTCCAGAAATTCTTAAAAAATATGATTCTATATCGTATAGTTTGGAGGGGGAACAGCAAGAACAGAGTGATAATTTAAAGTCAATTGGTAAAAACTTTCTTCTAGCAATGATTGTTGTATATATATTACTCGCCATTCCATTTAATTCTTACTTTCAACCGTTAGTAGTTATGTCTTCTATTCCTTTTGGCTTAACCGGAGCAGTCATTGGACACTTGATACTAGGACTAAATTTTTCAGTTTTATCAATGATGGGTATAGTTGCACTCACTGGAGTTGTAGTTAATGATAGCTTAGTAATGGTTGATTTCATTAATAGATATCGTTCTGAGGGAAATACTATCAAGCAAGCTGTTCTTGAAGCTGGTCCTAGAAGATTCAGACCTATATTTTTAACATCATTAACGACATTTGTTGGACTTATTCCATTACTTCTTGAGAAAAGCGCTCAAGCACAATTTATGATTCCAATGGCAGTTTCACTAGCTTTTGGTGTGGTTTTTGCAACTGTTATAACATTAATGTTAGTTCCTGTATCTTATCTAATTTTAGAAAAATATATATTAAAAACTGAGGTATAAAAATGAAAGTAGCTTTAATTGGAGGAACCGGATATGTGGGTTCCTATATAATTGATGAGTTAGTCGAACACAAAATAACTCCACGTGTTTTAGTTCGTAGTGGCTCAGAATCTAAGGTCATGCAACCAGATAAATGTCAGATTATAATAGGTGATGTAGAAGATGAGAGATCTCTAAAAGAGGTTTTAGCCGGATGTGATGCTGTAATCTACCTTATTGCATTAATTCGTGAGTTTCCTGCAAAAAATATTACAAATGAACGATATCAATTTAGAGGATCTGAACGAGTTTCAAAAATAGCATACGATGTGGGGGTCAAAAGATTCATATTAATGAGTGCTCTAGGTGCTAACCCAAACCCCTCTTCCTCTAACTATATGAATTCAAAATACCTTTCCGAACAGGCTATAAAAAATACCAAACTCGATTGGACGATTATCAGACCCTCCTCTTTATTCGGTGATCCTCGAGGAGAAGGGAGGCCAGAATTCTGTATGATGTTAGATAAATTAATGCTGAATTTGTTACCATTTCCAAAATTTTTACCGTTTCCTGCTCCTTCTTTTTTTCAAGGTCTAAACCCCTTACAAGCAGGAGAGTATTCTCTTTCAATGGTTCATGCTAAGGATGTAGCAAGTATTTTTGTAAAGTGTTTGAATGATGAAGAGACTATTGGTTCTACTTTAGAAATAGGTGGAGAAAAAGAGGTCTCTTGGAATGAAATTGTAACCTCTATAGCAAAAACTACCGGACAGAAAATTGTAATGGTCCCAGCACCTTTTGCAGTTGTTGCCACAATTGCGGGTTTGTTAGATCGATTTTCTTGGTTCCCTGCAGGAAAAGAACAGTTAGAGGATTTGGTAAAAGGGAATGTTTGTAACTCAGATAAAATTTTCAAAAAATATGAAATAAATCGTATTCCATTTAATCTAGAAAATTTATCTTATTTGAAAAGTGAGGGATAGTAGATGAAACAATCCTTAATAATCGCATTTACTTTATTTTCTTTGCTTGAGGGTAAAACTGGAATAATATCAGGTTTTGTAAGTGATTCTTCATCAGGTGAGGCATTGATTGGAGCAAATGTATTTTTAAAAGAAACTGGTCAAGGTATGGCTACTGACATGAATGGTTATTACATCATACAAAATATCAAGCCAGGCTCTTACAGTTTGATGACATCATATGTTGGTTATTCAATGTTTGAAAAACAAATTACAATAAATGAAAATGAATCTGCTAAAGTTGATATTTCGCTTTCTGAATTAGTTGTTGAGTTAACAGGAATCTCTGTAACCGCTGAAAAACTACAAAGAAAAAATAATATTCAGCCAAGTAAAATCAACCTAAGCCCGAGAATGATGAAAGCTGCTCCGGGGTTAGCCGAACCAGATTTATTTCGAACTATTCAGTCGTTACCGGGTGTTCTGACTACTTCGGAATATAGTACGGGATTAATAATTAGAGGAGGAAATACGGATCAAAATTTGATAATGCTCGATGGTATAACTGTATATAATCCCTCTCATTTAGGTGGAATATTTTCTAATTTTATCGTAGATGGTGTAAAAGAAGCAGAATTAATTAAAGGGGCTTACAATGCTGAATATGGTGGAAGGCTATCTGCAGTTTTGAATGTTTTAAGTCGAGAGGGAAATAAGAACGAGTTCAAAGGTAAGGCAAACCTCAGTCTTCTCTCTGCACAGACTACTCTTGAAGGACCATTTTATAAAGGTGCTTGGGTATTGAGTGGAAGAAGGACTTATTTTGATTTATTACTGCCTAAAATTTTACCGGACAATATTTCCTCTAATATTCCCCCTTACTATTTTTATGATATTCAGAGCCATATTTTTTCAGATTTAACTTCTAAAGATCGAATTTCATTTAGTTTTTATACAGGAATTGATGATATCATTTTTGATACTTTTGGCCTTGATGGACGTTGGGGGAATAGAACCTTAAGTGCGCATTATCGTAGGGTGTTTAATGAGCGTTTTGTTGGAAATTTTTTATTAGCAAATAGTAAGTTTTTTACAAAATTTGGACTTGGAGGTTCTAACGGGCTCATCAGCGATAATGGAATTGATGATAATACATTTTCTGGAAATATATCATGGTTTAAATCACCTGAATCCATAATAAAAATTGGAGCTCAAGTTAAAAGACTAGGTTTTGAATATATTAGTAAGTTCAATACGGATACTACTTTTTTAATAAAAACTAAACCATGGGAATTATCCACTTATGCAAAATTAAAACATGAGGTTAGTGATTTATTTATTATTGAACCAGGATTTAGGATTAACTATTATAATGTTTATCGTAATTCACTAAACCCCGATTTAAGGTTAGGTTTAAAATACATACTAACCGAGGACAGGTACATAAATCTTTCATTTGGAAATTATCATCAATTTATAAGCACATTTCAAGATGATTTCAATCCAAATATTTTAGATAATTGGATTGCTGCAGATGAATCTGTAGAGCCCGGCAAGTCAATTCAAGCGGTAATTGGATATGAAGAATATATAAATAACATGTACAAAATTCAAATAGAAGCCTACTACAAAGATCTGAAGAACCTGTTAACGTTTGAAGAAGAACGTTCTTCAACAGATGCATTAGTATCGGATGAGAATTTATCTGATATCCTGACCCCATCCAACGGATATGCATATGGGTTTGAACTTTTTGGTCAAAAGATGGCAGGTAGTTTAAGTGGTTGGGTTTCATATACATATTCTGTTTCAAGAAAAATCATGAATAGTATTTTTGAAGAGGGAGAAAAAGAGTATTACACTAATTGGGATAGGACACATGCTTTCAGCGCTCTTGGTAGTTATCAGTTTAACAAAAAATGGGAAATGAACTGGCGATATGCTCTCCAATCAGGGCAGGCATTTACACCTATATTAGGTTATTATTTACAGAAGTTTCCAGAGAGTCCTGAAGAAGTTCCTAGAACAATACCAGGTACTCGTAATTCTGGAAGGTACGAACCCTACAATCGATTAGATTTAGGATCTGTTTATCATGCGAATATAGCTGGCAAAAAGATTGATTTTTTCTTTCAAATAATTAATACTTTCAATAGAAAAAATACATTTAGAAAAGTTTATGATCTTGGAAATGCTAATAATGGACTTGATGACGACAATGATTGGGAAAAGGACAAACATGACACTAACGGTAATGGCAAACCTGATCCTGGCGAGGTAAATGTTGATGAACCAGATGAGGGTGTTATAAGAGAGAGAAATTTAAGCTTATTTCCAATTATTCCAACTTTTGGTTTTACATGGGAGTTTTAAATGATGATTAATTATTTTTATAAGTTATCTTTATTTTTATTAATTATTTTGCAATCTTGTAGTTTTAATGATGATGAAATCGTTTATGAAGAAACATTAGTTGTCTTTGCAAATATTACGGCTGATTTTCCAGTTATTGACACTGTTTTAGTATCACGTACCAGTACGATTGGAGAAAGTCTACCGTCAGATAGTCTTTGGGAGGAAAATGCAGAGGTTACACTCATCGATTCTAGTGGAGATAAACTTCAATTCTTAAATTTTGGGAAAGGTAGATACTTTCCAGTAAACGAAAGTTCTACTCCTGAGGAACTAACAAATTATTTAAGTTTTATAATTCGTGGCGGCGAGGAGTATC
>CBFIBM010000019.1:0-1965 GCA_965660855.1 uncultured bacterium
GCCAACTAATAATGCAGCTTCATCAATAGTTAAAAGTGCTGATTCTTTTCCAAAAAATCTTTTTGTTGCAGCCTCTACACCATAGGTACCATGACCAAAATGCACTGTGTTTAGGTACATTTCTATAATTTCTTCTTTAGAATAAGTCCTTTCAATCTGAATTGCAGTTATAATTTCTTTTAATTTTCTTAAAATACTATCCTCAAACCCAACTGACTTGTACAGATTTCTTGCTAACTGTTGTGTTAATGTTGAAAAACCCTGCCTGTAGCTCATACTCAAAGTATTGACAACTATTGCTCTAGCTACGCTCCTTAAAGATAGGCCCCAATGTTCAAAAAAGCGACGGTCTTCAGATGCAACAATTGCATTCTGCATATGAAAGGGAATTTTATCTAATTCAACAAAAACTCGTTTCTGTACAAATAATTCATTCAAAACTTTACCATCAGATGAATAGATACGAGTAACTAAATCTGGATCGAAGTTTTCAAGTTGCTCAAGAGAAGGTAGGTTCCTAGATAAGAATAATACAACTACAACTGTAGTTAAAAAACCCATCAAAACAAAGAGTAAGGACCGTTTTATAATTTTTTTGATCTGAATTTTATTTAGCTCTTGTTCCATATTTATAATTATGAGACCTCAATAATATTATTGAGAAAGTTATAGAGAGAGAGCGTTTCAATGATACCAAATTATTTCTTATTAGGTGTAATCATTTTTTCAGGTTTAATAATTTTATCAAATTCTACTCCAGACATATATCCTAACTCAATAATTGCTTCCCTTAGAGTTAATTTATCTCGGAAGGCTTTTTTTGCAACTTTTGCAGATTTATCATAACCAATGTGAGGATTAAGAGCAGTGACTAGCATGAGCGAGTTATTTAAATTATGATTTATCCTCTCAACATTGGGTTCTAAACCTTTTACTGCATTTTCATTGAAAGACCTACAACCATCAGATAACAACCTAATTGATTGTAGTATATTATGTGCTAAAACAGGGCGGTATACGTTTAATTCAAAATTACCTGAAGCACCAGCAATGGTAATTGTTGTATCATTTCCCATAACTTGAGTACATAACATTGTCAAGGCCTCACACTGAGTGGGGTTCACTTTTCCTGGCATTATTGAAGAGCCTGGTTCATTTGCTGGAAGCTCTAATTCACCTATTCCAGATCGAGGGCCACTTGCCAACCATCTAATATCATTTGCAATTTTAAAAAGTGATGAAGCTAAAACCTTAAGAGCTCCTGATAGCTCGATTATAGAGTCTTGTCCACCTAAAGCCTCAAATTTATTCTCAGCAGTCTTAAATGGTAATTTTGTAATCAATGCAATTTCACTAGCTGAAGATTCTCCAAATCCCTTTGGGGAATTAATACCTGTTCCAACTGCAGTACCCCCCATAGCTAATTCATAGCAATGTTCAAGAGCATTATTTAATCGTGTCAACCCATAATCTAAAGCAGTGCTATACCCTGAAATTTCTTGCCCTAAACTCAATGGCGTTGCATCTTGCAAGTGAGTCCTACCAAGTTTTATAATATCTTTAAATTTATTTTCTTTTCTTCTAAATTCATCTCTAAGATCTGTAACAGCAGGTATAAGGTTTTTTAATACACTCTCCACAGCAGCTATATTGATTGCGGTCGGGAAAGTATCATTGGTTGATTGACTCATATTCACATGATCGTTAGGATGAACAGGAGTCTTACTTCCAAGCTCTCCACCTAAAATCTCGATAGCCCTATTGGAAATCACTTCATTAAAATTCATGTTTGTTTGAGTACCACTACCAGTTTGCCAAACTACTAAAGGAAAATGGTCGTCCAACTTGCCTTCAATAACCTCATCAGCTGCTTTTTTTATAGGATTTAAAATATCATCTGGTAACTTTCCAAACTTATTATTCACTATCGCAGCTGATTTTTTTAAGATGCCATATGCTCTGATA
>CBFIBM010000019.1:2060-6271 GCA_965660855.1 uncultured bacterium
ACTTAAAATATCATCTGGTAACTTTCCAAACTTATTATTCACTATCGCAGCTGATTTTTTTAAGATGCCATATGCTCTGATAAATTCTCGCGGGAATTTTTCATTCCCTATCTTAAAATTTTCAAATGACCTCTGAGTCTGCGCTCCGTAATATTTATCAGATGGTACCTTTACATCTCCTAAACTATCACTTTCAATGCGATCACTCATGACTAATCAACTACCCATGTGTCTCCTGCATTTAATAAACTTTGGACACTTCCCTTTCCTCTCTTTTCTTTTGCAGATTTAATTTGGTCTACCATGTCTTGATTATATGTTGGTTTATCTACACAATATAAGACACCTATTGGCTCTGGTAAATCTGGGTTAGAAGTCCAATTTGCAATGATATGTGCCATATCTAAATCCGTTTCATCATGGATCAGCAATTCTTCTTTCGAATGTTTTTCCATATCAACAACAACCGGTTTAGATCCATTTAATTTGATACCTTTTGTGTCTCTAGCAAATAACATTGGTTCTCCGTTTTGTAGCTCGATAACGTTATCAAATTTTTCTGATCCTGTGTATTCTTCGAATGCTCCATCATTGAAAATATTACAATTTTGATAAATTTCCAGAAAAGAACCTCCATCATGCTCATAAGATCTCTCCATCATTACGGATAAATGTTTTTGCCACCTATCAATTGTTCTAGCTACAAAAGTTGCTTGTGCACCCAATGCCAGTGATGGAGGATTTAACGGAATATCGATTGACCCTAATGGAGTAGCTTTTGTTACTTTTCCAACTTCAGAAGTCGGAGAATATTGACCTTTGGTCAAGCCATAAATTCGATTATTAAACATCATAATATTAAGATCCATGTTTCTTCTTAGAGCATGCATAAAGTGATTACCGCCAATTGATAATCCATCTCCATCTCCTGTTACTACAAATACTGCTAAATCAGGATTAGAAATTTTCACACCAGATGCAATAGCGGGTGCCCTTCCATGAATGGAATGAAAACCATAGGTATTCATATAGTAAGGGAAACGACTAGAACAACCAATTCCAGAAACAAAAACAATGTCTTCTTTCTTTCTTCCAAAAGTAGGGACTGTTTTTTGAGTTTGAGAAAGTATTGCATAATCCCCGCAACCAGGACACCATCTAACCGCTTGGTCAGAGACATAATCTTTCTTAGTTAATACAGTTGTTTGAGTTTCGCTCATAATTTATCCTAATGTTTCTTTAACGGTTTCAACAATTGTTGCAGCTCCAATCGGTCTCCCCCTTACTAAATTCAAACCTTTCGCATCAACAAGATATTCTGCTCTTATCAATCTTAAAAACTGCCCTAAATTTATTTCAGGTACTAAAATATTCTTAAATTTCTTAATTGAATCTCCAAGGTCTTTTGGAAGAGGACTTATCCATCGAACATGTATATGCGAAACTTTAAATCCTTCTTCTTGAAGAGTTTCTGCAGCAGATCGTGAAGCTCCATAAGTTCCGCCCCAACTTAGCAATAGAAGATCTCCATCTTTTTCTCCAAATACTTTAGTGGGTGCAATTTCGTTCTGGACTTTATTTACTTTTTCTTGACGAATAAGCGTCATTCTGTGGTGATTCTCAGGATCGTAACTTACATGTCCAGTATTTTCAGCTTTTTCAATACCACCTACCCTATGCTCTAATCCTTTTGTTCCAGGAATTGCCCAAGGTCTTGAGAGTGTTTCTTGATTTCTTAAATACGGTTGAAAGTCACCATCAGCATTAGGCTTTTTAGCAAAATTTACATCCATTGGTTCCAATTCACTCATATCAGGTATTTTCCATGGTTCTGATCCATTGGCTAAATAACCATCAGTTAATAACATTACCGGTGTCATATACTTTACTGCAATTCGGCAGGCTTCATAAGCAGCATAAAAACAGTCTCCAGGAGTAGCAGCAGCAATTACAGGCATTGGAGCTTCTCCATTACGCCCATAAAGTGCTTGATTCAAATCAGACTGCTCAGTTTTTGTTGGCAAGCCAGTGCTTGGTCCGCCCCTCTGAACGTTAATAACTACAAGGGGTAATTCTGTTATTATTGCCAAGCCCAGAGCTTCACCCTTTAAAGCAATTCCAGGACCAGATGTTGTGGTTACAGAAAGACTTCCTGTATATGCAGCACCTATTGCAGATGTAACTCCAGCGATTTCATCTTCAGCTTGAAACGTCTGTACACCAAAATGTTTCCAAGAAGACAGGGTATGTAAAATATCACTAGCTGGCGTAATTGGGTAACTTCCTAAAAATATATTTAGTTTTGATTTCTCAGATGCAGCAAGGAGTCCAAGTGAGGTAGCATAATTTCCATTAATATTTCTATACTTTCCAGGAGGAAGAGATGCTTTTTCAACTTTAAACCTTGTTGTAAATAACTCAGTTGTATGTGCATAATTATACCCAGTTTTCATTGCAAGGGTATTTGCTGTGATGATTGATTCTTTACCAGCAAATTTCTTTTTTAGCCATTCTTCAGTAGCTTTCATTGGTCGATCATACATATAAAACAAGACACCAAGAGCGAAAAAGTTTTTAGTACGGCTAACGAGTTTCGGTGATAAATCAAGACCTTTACAGGCTGCGGTAACCATTTTATTCATTTCGATTGGAATCACAGTGAAATAATCATCCAATGAACCATCCTCCATTGGATTAGATTTATAACCAGCAAAAGTTAAATTCTTTTTTGTGAACGCATCTACGTTCACGATCATTGTCCCACCTGGTATTAAGTCTTTTTGATGTACTTTTAAAGCTGCAGGATTCATCGCAACTAAAACATCTGGTTTATCTCCAGGAGTATGTATATCCTTTGACGAGAATTTGATTTGAAATGCGCTCACTCCTGCAAGAGAACCTGCTGGCGCACGTATCTCAGCAGGAAAATCAGGAAGAGTACTTAAATCGTTTCCTACGATAGCAGTGGTATCAGTAAAACGCCCACCTGTTAATTGCATTCCATCACCAGAATCTCCAGCGAACCTAATTACAGCTTCATCAATTGTTTTAAATGTTTTTCCCATGATACCCTAATTTATAGTAAAAAAAATTTTATAAGCTTATCTAATAAGTTTTATCTTTCAAATATTATATGCTGAATTTAGGAAGGGGTAATTAGCTCAAAAAAGAAATTAATTACATTTATTTACTAAAATAATTAATAAAATATTTATACTTTTAAAGCCTTAGATGAGCATTTCATGAGCAAAAAGAAGATATATCCACTTTCAAATAGACTAAGGTATGGCATAGACAACTTTATGTCTAAAGGTAGCTCTTCTATATTCTTTGCACTTTTGTCACTTTTCTTAATTGGTTTTATTATCATGGTGATTATTCGTTTATTTGCAAATGTTATAATTCCAGATGATACTTTAAACAGTTGGGCTGAAATACCATGGCGAGTTTATGTAGCGGTGATGGAAGGCTCCGCGGCAGAAACTGATGGTGATAGTAATTGGCTTGCTAAAGTTACTTCAATCATAGGCGTTTTAGTTGGGCTAATTCTTTTTTCAAGCATGGTAGCATTTATCACTAGTGTTTTTGAAGCAAAACTTGACGAATTAAAAAGAGGTCGCAGTATAGTTTTAGAAAATGATCACACTTTGATTTTAGGGTTTGGAGATAGGATTCTTGAAATAATTCGAGAATTAGTTGAAGCTAATGAATCAGAGCCTGATGCTTCAATAGTTATTTTAGCTGAAAATGATAAAGAAGAGATGGATAATATAATTCGAGATAATATTGTGGATACATTGACAACACGTATCATCACCAGATCTGGTACTGTCACGAATATAAATAATTTAAAAAAAGTAAAAGCACATAGAGCAAAATCAATCATAATTATGAATGGTGCTGCTAGCTGGCAGCCAAGAAATGAATTAAAATTAGCAGATGCGTTAGTTTTAAAATCAATAATGTCTATTATCGCCGTTTGCAAAGGTGATATACATCCTCCAATCGTATGTGAAATACATTCATCTAGGGACCAAAACTTAGCCCGAAACATTTCTAGCGGAATTGTTAAGGCATTAAATGAAGTAAGTGTTCTATCAAAAATGATTGCCCAGTTAGCTCTTAGCCGTAATGGACTTTCAGTTGTATATAGCGACATGGTTGGATTTGATGGGAATGAATTTTACTTTTTTCGTCCGGATGATGGTTGG
>CBFIBM010000019.1:6370-10141 GCA_965660855.1 uncultured bacterium
GGAGGAAAATTATCCTTTGGCGAGATAATAAATAGATTCAAAAGTAGTACTCCAATGGGCGTTCACACTAGCGAAGGTGAAATAATTTTAAATCCACCAAAAAATACAGAAATTGGTAGCGACGATGAATTAATTATTCTAGCGGAAGATGATTCAACAATATTTTACTTTCAAGAACCCGTTTATGAATCGAAGGTTAAATCCATACCAACTGCCCAAATAGAACATAGGACTCAAAGGATTGCTTTATTAAACTGGACGACAAAGACTAATATAATTATGGACAAGCTTTGTAGTTATCTTCCAAAAAAGTCAGAACTATCTACTTTTGTAAATAAGAAATCCAAAGAAATGGATAAATGCGAGGAAACCTTATCGAAAAAATACCCTGGAATAAAAATTGCTATCCATGAAATAGATCTAAATGACCTAGATAAACTAGATAAATTAAAGCCACAAAATTTTGATAGTCTCTTAATACTTTCGCCAGGCGGAAATACTATTGAAGAGATGGATGCATATGTAATTTCATTATTAATAAGGATTAGACAAATTTTACTTCAAAATTCCTCAGCAAAAAGCGCTACGGATAAAAATAAATGGCCTAAGCTTATAACAGAGGTTATGGATAGTGAAAATATAGATATTATCCTCAATAGTGGGGTGGAAGATTTCATGGTTTCTAATCAATTTGTTTCTCAAATAATGGCTCAGGTATCAGAGGATCCATTAGCCCTTGATGTTTACGATGATTTATTTAGAGCTGAAGGGAGTGAATTGTATATTAAACCTGCGTCCTATTATTTTGATTTTGATGGAAAAAAATCTATTACTGTTCCTTATGGTGATTGTGTTGAAGCAGCAAAAATTAGAGAAGAAGTAATACTTGGTATACAACTACAATCCGAACAGAAAAATAAAAATAAAATGTTTGGGATTTCATTAATCCCTAATAAAAACACTAATTTCACCATAACTAGACATGATGGCTTCATCGCACTAGCTCAGGATGAAACATAACGGGTCAAAAGAGATATGAATAAAAAAGAGAATATTAGACTTACTCTTCTTAGTCATGGCTCTGGATGAGCATGCAAAATTGGTCCGGGTGACTTATCTCAGGTTCTAGAAAATTTAAAAACTCCGAAACATGATTCTGTCCTTATTGGTTTCGACGGAGCAGATGATGCAGCTGCAGTTCGACTAGACAATGGAAAAGTTTTAATACAAACCGTTGACTTTTTTACTCCTGTAGTTGATGACCCTTATGAATTTGGCCAAATTGCTGCCGCGAATGCACTTTCAGATATTTATGCTATGGGTGGGAAACCTTTATTTGCATTAAATATTGTTGGTTTCCCAATTACTGATCTTCCTAAAGAAATTTTACAAAATATCCTTCAGGGTGGAGCAGATAAAGCAACGGAGGCAGGCATCCCAATAGTAGGAGGTCATTCTGTCGATGATAAAGAACCAAAGTATGGTCTAGTGGTTACAGGACAAATTGAAGAAGAAAAAATGTGGAGAAATTCAGGTGCCAAGCCTGGAGATTCTATAGTTCTCACAAAAGCTCTAGGAACTGGAATAATTGCTACAGCTATCAAAAAAGGATTAGCATCAAATGAAACCATAAAAAAAGCTAGTAGTTCGATGAAGCTATTAAATGCTGAAGCTGCAAAAGTTTTAAAAAATTTCTCACCAACAGCAGTAACTGATGTAACAGGTTTTGGACTATTAGGCCACCTTAAAGAGATTTGTCAATCTAGCAATATATCTGCTGCCATCGATTTTTCAAATTTAGACTTTTTAACCTCAGCTAAAAAACTTGCTTATTCCGGGGTAATACCTGGAGGGACAAAAAGGAACCTAGATTACTTGAAAAAGTTTGTAAAGTT
The DNA here is from genome assembly GCA_965660855.1 of uncultured bacterium. GTDB lineage: Bacteria > Fidelibacterota > Marinisomatia > Marinisomatales > UBA1611 > JAOLAV01. The sequence continues at coordinate 8,266 of CBFIBM010000019.1, forward strand.
TGACGATTCCTTGCAAGAAGTGGATAAACTGCTCGCTGCTGACGCCCAAACATCAGGAGGACTTCTAATTACACTTCCTCATGATCAAGCAATCGAATATGTATCGCAATTGACACAATATTCAAAAATTATAGGAAAAATATTACCGAAACAGAATAAAATGATTTCAGTAAAATAATCTATACCCGACAATTTTTGTCGGAATAATATATTTGATATAGATAGTTTTAGTTGTTTAATTTTATATATGTTAAAAATCACAAGAAAAGTTGAATATGCTTTGATTGCTCTTAGGCATTTACAACAAAATGATGCAGGCGTTCTTTCATCTTCAAAAGAGATTGCTGAAAAATATGATATTCCTAAAGAATTACTTGCAAAAGTTCTGCAGAATTTAGTAAAAAATAAAGTCTTGACGTCTATTAAAGGTCCCTACGGTGGATATCAGATAGCAACTGATCCTTCTAAAGTTAATATGACTAATTTTTTTGAATTTATCGAAGGTCCTGTCGGAATCATGGATTGTTATTTTGATTCCGGTTGTGAAAAGCAAAATAATTGTATAATTAGAACTCCAATAAACAGGATAAATGACTCTATACGTTCCGTATTTGATAATATAACCTTAGCTGAGATTACTTATTAATGGCAGTTCGAGAAGAAATAGTTGAAGTCCTGAAGAAGTGTTATGATCCTGAAATTCCAATTGATTTATGGAATTTAGGTCTCATATATGATATTGATATTAAAGAAAATGAAAACCATCATAAAATCAAAATCATTATGTCTCTTACAACACCCGGTTGTAGTATGGGTGGGCAAATGGCCGAAGATATTAAAAAGAAGATTAGTAGCTTAAAAAACATATCGGATGTTGGAGTGGAGGTTACCTTTGATCCTCCTTGGAAGCCTGAAATGATGACTGATTTTGCAAGAAAAAAACTTGGATTCGAACCTGTAATTGCACAGAAAAAAGAAAATAAAGTTGATTTGGAGTGGGAATAATGAACAATGAAATAACTAAAAAAGAAGATATTGAAGGGCAGCAAAATGATTTCAATAATGCAGTAATCACAGCCACGAAAGGAGCGGTAAATAGATTGAGAACAGTGATGAAGTCTGATGGCAAAGATAATTATTTATTAAGAATGTCTGTTGAAGGTGGTGGCTGTTCCGGAATGACATATAAAATGGATTTTGAAAAAAAGAAGTTAGAATTTGACAAGGTTTTTGAATCAAATGGATTAACCATAATTTGCGATTTAAAAAGTTGGCTTTATCTTCAAAACGTAGAAATAGATTACTCTGATGATTTATTAAACGGTGGGTTTAAAATTAATAATCCAAATGCAGAAAGAACATGTGGTTGTGGGACAAGTTTCTCAGCGTAAAATTAACAAGTAAAAAATATGTCTAACGAACAACAAATAATTGATTCAAATCTAAGCAAAGATTATAAATATGGTTTTGTTTCAGAAATTGAATCTGAAACACTGCCACCTGGATTAAATGAGGATGTGATTCGAAATATATCAAAAAAGAAAGATGAACCCCAGTGGCTTCTTAATTGGAGATTAAAAGCTTTCAAATTATGGCAAGAAGCATCAGAGCCAAATTGGCCAAATGTTAAATATAGTAAAATTGATTATCAGGCAATAAGCTACTATTCTGCTCCAAAAAAGAAAGAACTTGCAAGCTTAGATGAAGTAGATCCAGAACTTCTCAAAACATACAATAAGTTGGGTATCCCTCTTGAAGAGCAAAAAATGTTATCTGGTGTTGCAGTTGATGCCGTATTTGACAGTGTATCTGTTGCAACAACTTTCAAAGAAGATTTAAAAAAAGAAGGTGTTATTTTCTGTAGTTTTTCTGAGGC
>CBFIBM010000019.1:10240-13240 GCA_965660855.1 uncultured bacterium
AGTAAAAGAATATCCCGATTTAGTAAAAAAATATCTAGGTAGTGTTGTTCCTCGAAGTGATAATTATTATGCAACCTTAAACTCCGCAGTTTTTACCGACGGTTCTTTTGTATATATCCCTAAAGGTGTTAGATGCCCTATGGAGTTGTCAACTTACTTTCGTATAAATGAAGCTAAGACAGGGCAATTTGAAAGAACATTAATTATTGCAGATGAAGATAGTCATGTAAGTTACCTCGAAGGCTGTACTGCGCCGATGAGAGATGAGAACCAATTGCATGCAGCAGTAGTTGAATTAGTTGCATTAAAAAATGCTACTATCAAATATTCTACCGTACAAAACTGGTACCCTGGTGATCCTACCACGGGGGAAGGCGGAATCTATAATTTTGTTACAAAACGCGGGGCCTGCTTAGGTAAAAATTCAAGAATTTCATGGACCCAAGTAGAAACAGGATCAGCAGTCACTTGGAAATATCCATCATGTATATTAAAAGGGGATAACTCTGTGGGTGAATTCTATTCAGTTGCCGTAACTAATAACCATCAACAGGCAGACACCGGTACAAAAATGATTCATTTAGGGAAAAATACAAAAAGTACAATTATTTCAAAGGGAATTTCAGCTGGAAAAGGACAACAGACTTATAGAGGCGAAGTAAAAATAATGAAAGGCGCAGAAAATGCCCGCAATTTTTCACAATGTGATTCTATCTTAATTGGGGATAAATGTGGAGCACATACTTTCCCGTATATTGACGTTCGTAATCCATCTGCTACTATGGAACATGAAGCTACAACATCAAATATCGGAGAAGACCAAATGTTTTACTGCAATCAGAGAGGTTTATCAACCGAAGACGCAGTATCCATGATTGTGAATGGTTTTTGTAAAGACGTGTTCAAAGAACTACCCATGGAATTCGCAGTTGAAGCAACAAAATTAATGGAAGTCAGTCTTGAAGGAAGTGTTGGCTAAAAATGAATAACATGTTAAGTATAAAAAATCTCTATGCCGGAATAGATGACAAAGAAATATTAAAGGGTATTAATTTAGAAGTTAAAGCTGGTGAGATGCATGCTATTATGGGACGAAATGGATCTGGAAAAAGTACACTTTCAAATGTGATAACAGGAAGGGATAACTATTTAATTTCAAAAGGTAGCTTGAAACTAAATAATAAGTCCATCACAGACTGGACAGCTGAAAAACGATCGCTTGAGGGAATTTTTATGTCTTTTCAATACCCGGTTGTTATTCCTGGTGTAAACAACACTTATTTTTTAAAGGCAGCTTTAAACTCAAAAAGAAGACATGAGGGGAAAAAAGAACTTGATTCTGCAGGGTTTTTGAAGGTGATAAAAGAAAAACTAAAAGAACTTGATATGGATATGAATTTTTTGCAGAGACCAGTTAACCAAGGTTTTTCAGGCGGTGAAAAAAAACGAAACGAAATACTTCAGATGTTAACACTTGAACCGCAATTGGCAATTCTTGATGAAACAGATTCTGGTCTAGACATTGATGCTCTAAAAATTATTGCTGATGGTGTGAATAATTATCGTTCAAATAATAATTCTTTTTTAGTTATCACCCATTATCAGAGACTACTTAAATATATTAAACCAGATTTTATTCACGTCCTTATCGATGGTAAAATTGTTAAATCTGGGGGAAAAGAATTAGCGCTTGAGCTTGAAGAGAAAGGTTATAACTGGCTTGACTCATGAACTACTCAGAACTTCAAATAGAATTTGAAAAAATTATCAATAGAGATTACTTTTCAGATAAAGTTAAACCGATTCGAGAAAAAGCCTATAAAAATTTTACTAGATTAGGCTTTCCAAATAAAAAATGGGAAGATTGGAGATTTACAAATCTATCAAGCTTCAATAAAAATTCTTACATAATAAGCGATAAAAGTCATAATAATCCTATTGATTTAGACTTAGAAAAATTTCACATTCCCGATGTAAATACAATCGTTTTCATCAATGGCCATTATAGTACCAAATTATCTGATAAGATTGATGGTGTACAATTAATGACAGGACTTGAATATTTTAAATATAAAAACTTCTCGGCTAATTACCTTTCTGATTGCCCGTTTGAACTCCTTAATACTGCATTTATGGATTCTGGGATGAGTATTATCATAAATAAAAATCAGACTCCTGATAAACCTATTCGTTTTCTTTTTTTTACATCAGCTGGAGAAAATATAATGATCTCTCCCAGAATTAATATTGATTGCAAAGAGAATAGCTCGGTAACATTTCTCGAACATTTTGTAGGCAGTTCAAATAATTTTTTTATTAATTCATCAATAAATTGTTCTCTTGATAAAAATTCATCAATGCGACACATAAAAATAATTGGCGAATCAAAAAATGGAACAATTTTTAATAAAAATAATATTCAACAAAAACACAACAGCAAGTATGATTTTCTACAATTTAGTTATGACTTAAATCTCTCACGTACAAAGATTGAAACTAAACTTAATGGTGATGGTGCAGAATGCTCTTTGAATGGACTTTCTCTTTCAAGAGAAAATCAGCAACTAGGAACTCATATAATCACAAATCATTTTACTCCAAATTGTTGGAGTAGTCAAAATTTTAAAAATATCCTTCTTGATAATTCCTCCGGAATATTTAATGGTAGAACAATAGTCCATAAAAATGCTCAAAAAACAGATTCACAGCAATCAAATAAAAACTTAATACTATCAAAAAGTGCTCTGATGAATTCAAACCCTCAATTAGAAATTTATGCAGATGATGTTAAATGTAGTCATGGATCAACAACTGGGGCATTAGATGAGGATGCTTTATTTTACCTACGTTCAAGAGGCTTAAGCCCTATAGAAGCAAAAAAATTATTGATCCGTGGTTTTGCAATTGAATTATTTGAAGATTTAAAACATGAACCAACTAAAAATTTTATAGTTAATAAATTTGAAGATTGGCTCTTGTATAACGCTGCATGAATACCTT
>CBFIBM010000019.1:13339-16741 GCA_965660855.1 uncultured bacterium
TCAAGATAAATTAAATGAATTAAAAGAACTCTTTGAAATATTTGAAGATCAAAAGGATAAATTTATCCAACTAATGGATATGGCAAAAGAGTCAACTATATTTAATAAGTCTGATAGAAATGAAACAAATAAAATTGATGGGTGTACATCACAGGCATGGGTTGTAGTAAAAAAAAATAGTGATGACACTTTCTCAATATCGACAGATTCAGATTCACAAATAGTAAAAGGCTTATTATCTGTACTAGAAAAAATATTTCAAAATCAACAATCAAAAGATATTTTATCAATGTCTAGTGAAGAAATACTATCATATATAGGATTAAAAGGATCTATTTCATCACAACGAACAAATGGTTTTTATAGTGCAGTAACTAAAATTCAAGGAATTGTTAAATGAATCAAATACCAAAAGAATCAATACGACTCCTAAGAGATGTAGATGCTTATATGGTACCCTCAGGCGATGAGGTAAAGCTACTAGCAGGAAACTTAGTTAAAGTAACACAAGCTCTTGGTGGTAACTACACTGTAATAATGAATGGAAATATGGTACAAATTAGAGAAGAAAATGTGGACGCTCTCGGTATAAAAATCCCTAAAAACCAGAATAAAATAAATAATGGTGGTGATATAACCCAGCAAGTTTGGGATCAACTAAAAACATGTTATGATCCTGAAATCCCTGTCAACATTGTTGAGCTAGGGCTTATTTACGATTTAAATGTTTTGGGGCCTGAAGAGAATAAAAAAGTTGAAATCCAGATGACTCTTACCGCTCCAGGATGTGGAATGGGGCCTGTAATCGCTGAAGAAGTTGATCGTAAAATCAATGGTATAAGTGGAGTTAAAGAAGTCAAGGTTGACTTAGTGTGGGAACCTACATGGAATCGTGATATGATGAGCGAGGAAGCAAAACTTGAGCTAGGAATGTTATAAATATGGATAATTGGGCAAATAGAATTAAGAAAGATTTTCCAATTTTTGATTCTAACGATATTACCTATTTAGACAATGCCGCAACTACACAAAAACCAACCACAGTATTAGAAGCAGTAAATTCCTTTTATAAAGAAACTAATGCAAATGTCCATAGAGCAATTTACTCTATTGGAAATGAAGCAACTCGCCGTTTTGAAGAAGCTCGGGATATTGTCGGTAATTTTATTAATGCTAATAGTTCGAAAGAGGTTCTTTTTACTGGGGGTGCTACCGATGGTATAAATTTATTAGCAAGGTCATTGGTATCAAATCTTCAGTCAGGTGATGAAATCTTACTAACTCAAATGGAACATCATTCAAACATCGTACCATGGCAGATTATGGCAGAGAAATTTGGTGTTAAAATAAATTACTTACCTATTAATAAACAAGGTGATTTAGATTTTAATAATATATCTAATTATCTAAATGAAAAAACTAAAATTGTATCTGTTACTCATATCTCTAATGTTTTAGGTACCATTAACCCATTAAAAAAACTAGCAAAAATGAGCCATGATTTAGGAGCAATTTTCATTTCAGATGGTGCACAAGGAGCACCTCATCTAAAGGTTGATGTGAAAGATTTAGATTGTGATTTTTATGTTTTTTCTGGACATAAAATGCTTGCACCCACAGGAATAGGGGTTGTTTGGGGGAAAGAACAATTACTTCGAGAAATGGAACCTTTTATGGGCGGGGGAGAAATGATAGATAATGTTTCTTTTGAAAAATCAACTTGGAATGATATCCCTTATAAATTTGAGGCAGGCACACCCAATATTGCCCAAGCGATTGGCCTCGGAGCAGCCGTAAAATATATTGAATCAATTGGAATGGACAACATTCAATTTCATGAAGCAAACCTTACTAAATATGCTTTGGAAAAAGTATCCAATATAAAAGGTCTCAGGTGTCATGGATCTTCCAAGGAAAGATCTGGCGTAATTAGTTTTAATTTAATAGATATACATCCGCAAGATTTAGCTCAATTTCTTGATCAAGACAATATTGCTATAAGAGTAGGCCAGCACTGTGCGCAGCCACTTTTATCTATTTTAGATGAAACATCTACTGCACGAATAAGCCTGTATATTTATAATACAAAAAAAGATGTAGATAATTTTTGTAAATCAGTTGAAAAAATAAAAACTTACTTTTAACATGGAAACAATTTTACTTGATGACTATTTAGATGGTGGAATAATAAGAGAAAAATCATTTCGAGAAATGGTCAAAAATATGGATTATGAGTTATACCAAAATAAAAAAGTTATTATCAAAGGCTGTGCGGGTGTTACTGTTCCAACTTGGGCATATCTAATCCTAGTTTCTCATATTGCTCAATTTGCTGATAAAATTTATTATGGCGAACCAAGAAGTGCCGTTAAAATTTTTGATAAAAAACTAATTTAGAGTTATTATTTGTTACTAATCAACCTAAGGTTTTTGAATTATAATGGTTAAAAAAGTGCGTGTGAGCTGGGAAAAATATTTTATGAATATTGCCATTGAGGTAGCCACGCGATCTACATGTGATAGAAAAAATGTTGGAGCTGTAATAGTTCGAGAAAAGACAATACTCTCAACAGGCTATAATGGAAGTATTAAAGGTTTACCTCATTGTGATGAAGTTGGTTGTGAAATGATTGATGGGCATTGTGTCCGAACTACACATGCCGAGGCAAATGCTATTGTTCAAGCAGCAAAAAATGGTGTTATAATTGATAGTGCAGAAATTTTTGTGACTGCTTCGCCATGTTATAATTGTTTTAAACTTATAGCCAATGCTGGTATTAATAAAATTTATTATAACGAATTCTATAGAGATGAACGCATTTTAGAGCATGCTAAAAAAGCTAAAATTCAATTGTTAAAAATAGATTAGTACTCCTTTATTGATTATGAATGTTCAGACAGTAAATTTCATGAGCAAGGACGCTTCAGTAAATTTCACAAATTCTTTGCAAAGAACAGGATTTAGTGTTCTTAAAAATCACCCCATTGATTTAAAATTAATAGATGATGTTTACAATGAGTGGAATACCTTTTTTTCGAATAAAATAAAAGAAAAATATCTCTTTAATAAAAAGACTCAAGATGGTTTTTTCCCTTTTCAATCTGAAAATGCAAAAGGTTACCAAGCAAAAGATTTAAAAGAATTTTTCCATTTTTATACTTGGGGAATTTTCCCAGAGGAGCTTAGTAAAAAAACAAGTTTATTGTTTAATCAATTATTAGAGTTAACAGAAATTTTACTTTCATGGATAGAAAATGAATCTCCAAAAAGAATCAAAAACTTATTTTCCATGCCTTTAACCAATATGATAGATTCAAGTCCTAATAATCTCCTCAGAATTATTCACTACCCTCCTTTAAGGGGTAACGAGGACATTAATGCACTTCGAGGTGCAGCGCATG
>CBFIBM010000020.1:0-2086 GCA_965660855.1 uncultured bacterium
ATTCCGAACTCTTCTTATATTTTTTGCAGCAACCATAATAGCCATATGGACGTAGCTCTACTATCTGCCTCTGCAAAAAAAAGCTTTAACCACTTTGGAATGCTTGCAGCAAAAGATTATTGGTTTGATAATTGGATTAGAAGGTTTTTAATTAATACTGTAATGAATTTAATCCCAATTGATAGAAAAATTAATGGTGTTCGTGAGTTCTCAATTAAAGACACTTTAACTCTTTGCCAGTCTTTTATGAGCTACAACAAAAGATGTTTAATCTTTTTCCCTGAAGGAACCCGTGGCAAACCCGGAAAAATATCTAGTTTTAAAAAAGGTGCTTCTACATTTGCAATTAACCTTGATAAACCCATTTTGCCCGCTGTTATATTTGGCTCTCACAAAGCATGGCCGAAAGACAAAATATTTATGAGGCCTTCAAAAATTATTATTTACATTTTAGAGCCTCTTTATCCGAAGTCGTTTCTTAAAAATGAAAACCCCTCAAGCTCTGAGCAGGCAGAGGCAATCGATGAAATGACTTTAAAGTTAGAGCAAGAAATCAAAAAAAAAGCGAGTTTTTTATATGAGCAATAAAAAAAAGTTTTTTGGTATAAATGATGAAAACTGGGGTCACAAATGGGGCTATAAAGATTCTTCTTTTGTTATAGAAGATGACAAATCTGTAACCTTTTCTGGTGACCGATATCCCGTTTGTGGAAAAAAACTAACAAGCTTTATTCCTTTTGTAGAAAGTGTGCTTGAGGTTGAAATTCAGAAAGAACCAAAGGTTATAGAATTAGAAGAAAAATATGTAGAAGAAGCAAAAATAAACCAGCCTTTTATTGATGAAATGATAGATTGTTTTGATGAAGACCGATATTCTTTTGAAAGCGATGAGAGACTTCTGCATTCTCACGGACAACATTCAACAGATGAGGTCTATAAAGTATTATATAACCGGCTAGAAAAATTTACTGATTTAGTTTTCTATATTGAGTCTGAGGAGGAGACTATTAAACTAATCGAGCTGGCAAAAAAACATGACGTCTGCCTTATTCCATACGGTGGTGGTACAAATGTGACAAATGCCCTCAGGCCTCCTAAAAAAGAAACCAGAATGATTGTTTCCGTGGACACAAGAAGGTTGAACTTCATTGAATCAATCGATGAAGAAAATTTATTGGTTACGGTTTTTTCAGGAATAACAGGAAAAGAATTAGAAAAAAGATTGAACGATGTTGGTTTAACCGTTGGACATGAGCCAGATAGTTACGAGTTTTCTACGGTTGGAGGTTGGATTTCAACAAATGCGGCGGGGATGAAAAAACATAAATATGGAAATATTGAAGACATTGTTCAGAACATAACCATGGTAACTCCCTCTGGTATAATTAATCAACTAAAACCACTTACAAGAGCGTCTATTGGTATTAAAGCACAAAATGTTCTATTCGGCTCAGAAGGAAACCTAGGAATAATAACCAAAGCCACTTTAAAAGTTCACCGTCTGCCTGAGAAGTCTACATATGAGTCTATTTTGTTTTACAGTTGGGAAAGCGGTGTTTCGTTTATGTACGACTTGTTCCATTCTAGCATGGTTCCTGCAAGTTCTCGGCTTGCAGACAACTTACAAATCAGATTAGGAAGTTCTTTGAAAGAAAGTAAAAAGGGCTTAGCGGGTTACCTGGATAAGCTCACAAAATATTACTTGTTCAATATAAAAAAGTTTAACCCAGAAAAATTTACCGCTGCAACCTTTAAAATTGAAGGAACTAGTCAAGAGGTTAAACAACAGCTAAACAATCTAAAAAGGTTGTCAAAAAAACATAACGGTTTTATTGCCGGCGCGAGTACTGGAAAAAGTGGATATCTTGCCACAATGGTAATTGCTTATATACGAGAATTAATTTTTACTCAAAATATATTAGGAGAAACAATGGAAACATCCGTTCCTTGGTCTAAAATAAATAAAGTAAAAACAGAAGCCCACAAACTACTTAATGAATTACACAAGAAACACAACCTCCCGGGAAAACCTTTTTTCACTTCTAGAATATCAAAAATATACCATACGGGTGTTTGTATGTATAAT
>CBFIBM010000020.1:2186-6889 GCA_965660855.1 uncultured bacterium
AACACAACCTCCCGGGAAAACCTTTTTTCACTTCTAGAATATCAAAAATATACCATACGGGTGTTTGTATGTATAATACAATTGCAATGTGTTATGATGGCATAGAAAACCCTGAAGATGTCTTTACACAAATCGAATATTCTATGAGAGAAAATTTTATAAAAAATGGAGGTTCTATTTCACACCACCACGGTGTTGGAAAGCTTAGAAAAGATTTCATAAAAGAAACAATATCTGATGGAAGCGTTTCCTTAATTCAAGGAATTAAAAGGGACCAAGATCCAAATAATATTTTTGGCGTTAGTAATAATATCGTTAATGATTAATTATTAAAAATTGCGATGAACTTAAAAAACAAAGTCTTTATTGTAACTGGTGCTTCTTCAGGAATTGGAAAAGAGCTTGCAAATCAATTATGCTTTTCTGGAGCAAAAGTTGTTTGTGCTTCAAGGTCTCTTTCCAAACTTCAAAACGTCTCTGATGCTATAAACTCAAACGGTGGAACCTCTGTTGCTGTACAAACAGATATAACTATTTTGAAAGAGTGTGAATGGTTAATAAGGAAAACAGTCGAAGAATTTGGTCAAATAGATGGGCTTGTATTGAACGCTGGGGTAAGTATGTGGGCAAAGTTTGAGAATATAACAGACCTTACTTTTTTTTCTACTATAATGAATACTAATTATCTTGGAGCTGTTAACTGCTGTTATGCGGCCCTACCTTTTTTGAAAAAAACAAAGGGAAAAATAATTAGTTGCTCAACAGCACAAGCTCTTATCGGTTTTCCTAACCATTCAGGTTATGTTGCTTCAAAACATGCTCTGCATGGATTTTTAGAAACGGTTGCTATGGAATGCAAAAATGAAATAACTGTTTTTGAGGCTGTTCTTGGATGGATTAGGGGAACAAGTTTAAGGGATAATTCATTTAAAGCTGATGGGAAAAGGCATAAAGAAAAAAAGAGAAAGCACTCTTCTCAATCCGTTAGTATTGATTATTGTGTTCAAAATATTATAGCAGGAATTAAAAAAGACAAAAAAACAATTTATATACCAAAAAAACTTAGCTTTATTCCCTTTTTAAATATGTTTTTTAAAAGTTTTTTGAAAAAAAAAATTTTAAAAGAGATAAATAAAAATAAAACATAATTTATGTTGTTGGATTGAAACAACAAAAGTATTACACAACCAAATTAATTAACTAATTAAAGACTCTATATGAAAGTAAATAAAATTGAATCTGAGATAAATGAGTTTTGGGATTCGGAAATTGTTCCAACATTAAAAAAATATATAAAAATACCCAATAAATCTCCTTCTTTTGATAAAAATTGGAAGAAAAATGGCCATATGGATAAGGTGTTGACTCTTGCAAAAACTTGGTCGGAGAAGCACCTTCCAAAAAGAGCAAAAATTATTATTAAAGAGTCAGCCGGAAGAACCCCTGTCCTTCTAGTAGATGTACCTGGAGAGAAAAGCGGAAACGTACTAATGTATGGTCACCTTGATAAACAGCCAGAAATGGAAGGCTGGGATAAGGATAAAGGTCCTTGGGTTCCAAAAATGATTAGTAACAAACTATATGGTCGTGGTGGTGCAGATGATGGTTATGCTCTTTTTGCTTCTCTAGGTGCTCTAAAAACTTTACAAAACAATGGTTTAAAGATTCCACGTGTTTTAGTTTTTATTGAGTTTTGCGAAGAAAGCGGATCACCTGATTTACCGCATTACATGGAAGTTTGTTCAGATATTATCGGTAGTCCTGATTTAGTAATCTGTTTAGACTCTGGAACAGAAGATTACAACAGGTTTTGGACAACAAGCTCTCTACGTGGTCTAATTGGTGGAACTTTAAAAGTTGAAGTTTTAAAAGAGGGTATGCATTCGGGGATTAGTGGATATATTCCTAGCTCGTTTAGAATAATTCGCCAACTCTTGTCCCGTATTGAAGACGAAAAGACAGGCGAAATTCTCATAAAAGAGCTAAAAACAAAAATCCCAGATCATATTTTAACAGAAACCAAAAAATTAATTTCTATTTTAAATGATCCTCCTTCATTTCCTATCTCGTTTTCTACAGATGACCCCGTCGAAGGCCACTTAAGAACAACATGGAAGCCTGCACTTTCTGTTGTTGGCGCAGATGGTTTGCCCGAAACAAAAGACGCAGGTAATGTGTTAAGACCCTATACTTCTCTTAAGCTTTCAATTCGGATTCCTCCTTTAGTTGACCAATATCGTGCTCAATCAGCTATAAAAAAAGCCTTAACAGAAAAAGCCCCTTATGGAGCAAAAATAACTATTGATTTTGAAGAACCCGCTTCTGGGTGGAGTGCTCCTCCTATGGCTTCTTGGTTAAAAAAAGCAATAGAGAGCGCTTCTCTTTCTTTTTATAAAAACCCTCCTTGTAGCATGGGAGAAGGTGGTACAATCCCCTTTATGGCGATGCTTGGTGACCAGTTTCCAAATGCTCAATTTGTTATTACCGGTGTTTTAGGTCCTGGGTCAAATGCACATGGCCCGAATGAGTTTTTACATATACCTTATGCTAAAAAACTGACTTGCTGTATTGTTTCTATTTTAAACGATTTTCCAGAGTAACACTATCTCATCTCGATTATATGTAGTTCTCGGGGTTGCTTTGTTATCTGTCAGTTCAACCGCATTAGTAATTAGATATGTAGATTCAATTCCCGCGTTAACATTAGCTTTTTGGAGAATGCTTATAGCAAGTGCTCTTTTGTGGATTTATAGTTTATTAAAACCGTACTCTGCTTTATCACACAAAAATAAAAATAGAATTTTAATAGCAGGCTTTAGCTTAGGACTACACTTTGCCTTTTTTTTTATAGGCGTCCGAAATACCACAATTGCAAATGCAACCCTATTTGCAACAACAGGTCCGTTCTTTACTACCGTATTTGCAATATTAAAAGGTACACAGTTCAAAAATAAAGTTTATTGGGGACTTGGCCTGTCTTCTTTTGGATTTTTTGTTATTCAAAGAAATAGTCTCAGCGTTGACCCTGCTTTTTTTTATGGCAACATCTTATCTTTGCTAAGTGGACTTTGTATTGCTGTGACCTATATTTATGCTTCAAAAATTAGGCAAACAACCAATAATGTTGTTTATGGAAGAACGCTTTTTTTTATTGCTGCAGTAACAATTGGTTGCTTGACCCTCGTAAACGGTGACGATCTTTTTAAATTTAAAACAAACCAGATAGCTTGGCTTATTTTTTTAGGTTTCGTTCCCTCAATTCTTGGCCATAATCTGCTAAATTATTCTATTAAGTTTTTATCTCCAACTGCTGTTGCTTCTGTTCCTCTTGGAGAGCCCTTAATTGCTTCACTTTTTGGGTATTTAATTTTTTCTGAAGCAGTCCCAGTAGATGCTATTGTTGGCGGGCCTGTTGTTTTAGTTGGAATATTTTTTATAATAAAGGGTCATAGTAAGGACTGAGCATTGTTTCTTTTGGTTTTATTTTGTTTTCTAGTTGAAAAGCTCCAATTCTAGAATCGTCTTTGTATTCACCTCTCCTGCTCTTTGGTAATAAAGATGCAATTCTAACCGCCATCTCATTACCTATATTCTCCATTTTTTTTTGTTTTTCAATTTTAGTTCCTTTTATATCGAAAGGACCAAATGGTTTTCCAATGTTTATATAAACCCTCGGTCGAATCCCTTTAAAAATATCTTGCCATGCTGTTTCTGCTCCGTAAATAGAAATGGGAACTATGGGAACTTTTTCAACAGTTGATAAAAAAACAGCGCCTTTTTTTGGCTTTCTTAAAACCGGTGAGGTTGTTGATCCTTCTGGAAAGATACCAAGAATTTCTCCTTTTTTTAAAACCCTTTTTGCCTTTTTAATTGTTGATGGCGCTATGTTTTCTCTATCAATTGGAATAAAGCCATATAAATGAAGAGCCCATAAAAAGGCATCACTAACTTCTTGGTCGCTAGCTGCTAAAAAATTGATTGGTTTTTGAATAGCATATTTAAAAAAAGGAGGATCAATAATACTAAAATGATTTGATGAAATAATATACCCTCCTTTTGAAGGAAGATGCCACTTGCCACGAACAGATATTTTTGCAACTATTGCTCCCAACAGAAGAGCAATATAACCAACCTGTTGCCTAATAAATTTTGACTTCGGTTGAAATTTATTTAAATATTCTTTTCCAACCATAAAGTTAATTTTGGAGTTCTATAATATTACTTAGAATGGTAAATCGTCGTCGTCCAAAGATGAGTCTACTTGAGCTGGGGCCGCCGGTTTAGTAGGCGGTGTATAGCTCTGGTTGTTCGAATCACCCTTTCTCCCTAGCATTGTGAAGCTGTCACATTGAACTTTTGTCGCTCTTCTTTTATTTCCTGTTTCTTTATCCTCCCATTCATCCGTTTTTAATCTACCTTCAACGTAAACCAATTGACCTTTTGTAAGGTATTGAGATGCCGTTTCAGCCATTTTTCCATATATATCAATCCTGTGCCATTCTGTTCTTTCTTGTACTTCTCCGCTTTGATTCTTCCAAGATTCTTTTGTGGCAACGCTAATGTTCGTAACAGCAGTGCCCTGAGGGGTAAACCTTGCTTCGGGATTTTGGCCTAAATAACCTACGATTATTACTTTATTTATACTGCTTTTTTGCATGTTTATACTCTCTTTTAATTTTGTTATAAGTTGTAAAACTCTTTTA
>CBFIBM010000020.1:6987-12661 GCA_965660855.1 uncultured bacterium
ATTTATGATCTTAGAATATATTGCGATCTTCTTATTTTAAATTAAGGAAAAATCTAATTCCTGTTTGATTATATCGACCTGCTTTCTAATCTTCTCAAATTTTAATATTTTTTCATCAATTGTTTTCACTGCATGAATAACCGTAGAGTGGTCTCTGCCACCGAAATAAACTCCTATATTCGCTAACGATGTTCCAAGAATGTTTCGAGATAAATACATGCCTAACTGCCTGGCTTCGGCAACTTCCATTTTACGACTTTTTCCTACAATTTCTGTTTCTGAAATATTACAAATTTCTGATACTTTTTTAACAACATCTTCGATGCTTAACTCTGGACTAAAAGAGGAACCTATTCGTTCTCTAATTACTTCTTTAACTAGTTGAAAATCTATTTCTTTATTTAAAAGAGAGGACTTTGCTAAAATACGAATAATAGCACCTTCTAAATCCCTAACATTCTTTTTAATATGTCTAGCTATAAACTCTATTATGTTATAGTCCAGTACCATACCATTCTGCTCGGCTTTTTCCAATAGTATAGCTATTCTTATTTCAAAGTTGGGTGGCTGTATATCAACGGATAAACCTGATTCAAACCGAGACAAAAGCCTTTCTTGTAAACCTTTCATTTCTCCAGGATATTTATCAGCAGTCATTACAATTTGTTTTCCAGATTGTTGCAAAACATTAAAGGTATGAAAAAATTGCTCTTGTGTTTGTTCTTTACCTCTAAAAAATTGAATATCGTCAATAAGTAAAACGTCTGCATTTCTATATTGCTGAGCAAACTCAATCGTTCTATTTTTTCTCAAGCTGTTAACAAAATCTAATGTAAATTTTTCACTGGTGACAATAACGATTTTTGAGTTTGGATTGTTTTGATGGATTTTATTTCCAATAGAATGTAACAAATGTGTCTTTCCTAGGCCTACGCCACCGTAGATTATAAGAGGGTTAAACGAATTTTTACCCGGTGAATCAGAAACAGATTCTGATGCTGATTTAGCAAACTCATTATTAGACCCTTGAATAAAGGATTCAAATATATAAGACTTATTTAGATTAGTGGGTGGAGGAAGAGGCTGTTTTTTTGTTTTTACAAACACATTAGACTCTTCTATTTGTTTTTTCTGTCCATTTGCAGAAACAATAAAACGGTAGGTTATAGAGTTATTTGAAACTACGCCAATAGCTTCTTTAAGGTTGCTTTTGTAGTGAGAGTCTATCCACTCATAGGAAAATTGGTTTGGCGCTTCAAGAACCAACTCATCATTGGTAATTGCAACCGGAACCAAAGGCTCAAACCAAGTGTTTAAAGCGTGCCCCGGAAGAAGACCCTTAAGTTTTTCATATGCGCTTTCCCACAAAGAAACGTAAGCTATATTGTTTTTATCCACAAGTTATCAACATGTTGTTTTCCTGTAAAAATTACGTAGACTTTGGGTGTTGGTGTCAATAAAAAAATTAAATTCTTTTGTATCTATATCGCTGGAGGTAGCAAAAACAGCCTTGTGATTTATTTTTTGTGAAATGCCTAGCTATTTCGTATTTTTCTAGGCTTTAATTCAACTATTTACAGAGAACAATGAAAAGAACATATCAACCCAGCAAAAGAAAAAGAAGAAACAAACACGGCTTTATGTCGCGAAAGGCAACAGTAGGCGGTAGAAACGTGTTAAAAAGAAGACGAAAAAAAGGTCGTAAACGATTAGCGCTTTAAGCTTGGTTGCTTGAAGATGTTTATTTTTAACTTTTTAGACAAATCTCTTAGAAAAACCCTCTTTATCTTCATTAGGGTCTACCAAGTTTTTTTGTCTCCCCTCTTTCCTTCTAGATGTAGGTTTTATCCTACCTGCTCAGCATATTCATTAGAAGCCTTAAAAAGAAAATCTTTTCTTCGGTCTCTGAAGCTTATCATCTTTCGTGTTTTTAAATGCCACCCTCTTTCAGAAGGTGGTCACGACCCTGTAAAATAAATGGACAGAAACACCCTTCTCGCTTTTTTATTGATTTCGCTCGTGCTTATTTTTACCCCTAAGTACATTGAGCTGGTTTCACCAGCTCCTGTCGCGCCACCTGAAAGCTTAAAAGAAACGCCAAAAACTGGTCCAAGCGAGACCCTTGCCAAAGAACCTGTTTTTCAAGAACCCACATACAAAAACAAAACGTCATTAGGTTTTTCAAAATCATTAAAACAAACCTTCGTTGAAGAAACTACCACAACGGTTGAAAACAGTTTATATAAAGCAATAGTTTCATCATTGGGTGGAGGGACAATAAAGTCATTTGAGGTTAAAAACTATTATGTTGAAGATAGTGCCTCTGTTAACCTAATAAATTTGTTCGACCCTCGAAGCCTCTCTTTAAGGGTTGAAGACCTCGATGGAAATGAAATAAACCTTACGGGTTCTTGGAAGCTTGAAAACACCTATATTCCAGAGTATCTTGAATCAAACCTTACTCTAGTCTTTTCTACGATTCTTTACGGAGAAAAAATTGAAAAAACTTTAAGTTTTTCACCAGATACTTACCTAATAGAGTTTTCTTTTGACCTTGGAAAAATAAAAAATAATGTTTTTAGGGATTTAGAATTTGGATGGTATGGTGGGCTTGCTTCAACTGAAAAAGACATTGTCTCGGATCAAACGTATTTTTATTCTTATCTATTTCAAGGTGGAGAACTAGAAAGCCAAAAGGTAAAAGAAGGGGAAAAAGAAGAAAGCGTCTATAATGGACCCGCTGATTGGGCAGCGGTCAGAACCAAATATTTTATTTCTGCCTTAATTCCGTCTGACCCTAACATTGTTGAAAAAACAATTTTATCTTCAGCCTACAACTCTTACGAAACGTATAATGCTTCTTTTGTTGTTGAGTCTGGAAAACAAACTGCTTTTTCTCTTTATCTTGGCCCTTTAAAATATGATTTAATTAAAGAGCTTTCTGTTAACTTAGACAGGGTAATGGACTTTGGCTGGTCTCCAATTAGACCTATATCAAAAGGCGTCCTTTTCGTATTAACAGAGCTCCATCGATATGTTCCTAATTATGGATTTGTGCTAATAATTTTTTCTTTTTTAGTCAAATTAGTTGTATATCCTTTAACAAAAAAGAGCTATCAATCAACAGCGGCAATGCAAACGATACAGCCAGAAATCACATCTCTGCGAGAAAAATATAAAAACAACCCTCAAAAATTAAACCAAGCAACAATGAAGCTTTACAAGGATCGGGGAGTTAATCCTCTTGGAGGTTGTTTACCAATGTTGTTACAAATGCCTCTTTTGCTGGCTTTGTTTCAGGTTTTTAGATCAACAATTGAGCTTCGTTCTGAACCGTTTATATGGTGGATTAAAGACCTTTCCGCCCCAGACACAATTTTGAACCTTCCTTTTAATGTTCCTATTTATGGAGATCAAGTTTCAGTTTTGCCAGTTTTAATGGTTTTTTCTATGTTTATCCAGCAACGCATGATGTCGCCTGGAGCACAGCAACCCCAACAGAAAACAATGCAATATTTTATGACGGGTTTCTTTTTCCTCATGTTTAACTCTTTTCCCTCTGGACTAAATCTCTATTATACGCTTTTTAATGTGTTGACTATTCTACAACAAAAACTAATTCCAACAACACCCAACAATAAAACTTTGTAAACATGAAGGCTGAAGATACCGTTGTCGCGCAAGCAACACCACACGGACACGGAAGTATTTCGGTTATAAGGCTCAGTGGAGAAGACTCACTAAAAATAGTAAGCAAAATAACAAAAACGAGTAAAGTTTTTGTAAATAGAGCTGCAACCCTTCGGACAGTCTATCTATCTAAAAACAAAGAAATTGATCGCTCTGTGTTTACATTTTTTAAGCAACCTAACTCTTATACCGGTGAAGACGTTGTTGAAATTTCATGTCACGGAAACCCGTTTGTTGTCCAGTCGATAATAAGCCTCTGTTGTAAGTATGGCGCAAGAATCGCCGATCCCGGAGAGTTTACAAAGAGAGCATTTCTGAACAAAAAACTAGACCTTGTTCAAGCTGAGGCAGTTGGAGACCTAATAAGTGCGAGGTCAGAAGAGGCCGCTGTCCACCAAAATAAAAATCTTTCAGGTTTTGTTTCTCTTGAAGTTAACAATATAAAAAACAGTGTTTTATCAGTCCTTTCTTCAATAGAATTTGAATTAGATATTTCAGAATCTGAAAACAACCTATCTCAAAATGTTAATAACTACCGCAAAATAAACAAAAACAATATTTTAAGCGTAAAAAACATATTAAAATCGTACAAAATGGGCTTGGCGTATACCTCTGGTGTCCGAATTGTGCTTTTGGGGAAGCCAAACGTGGGAAAATCCACACTAATGAACCAAATTCTTAAAAAGGAAAGAAGTATAACCAGTCATCTCTCTGGAACAACAAGAGACACAGTTGCCTCCGAGATAATTCTTTCTGGGGTTCCTGTTACTCTGATAGACACGGCTGGTATTGTTGATTCAAAAAACCCCATTGAAAGAGAGGGTGTTTTGCGGACAACTAAAGAAGTAGAAAAAGCAGATATAGTTTTATCTTTGTCTGCGCCCGATATCAATGAGGTTTTAATTGACGATTTAAAAAAAGTTGTTTCTGTTTTTAATAAGGTTGACGCACTAAAAGAGAAGCCTAGGTTAAAAAATGTTTTTTATATTTCTGCGTTGAAAGGAGAGGGCATCAAGGAACTTATGCTTGAACTTGAAAAAAAACTCATTAACAACAACCCCTCTACAAACTCAACCATAAACAACCTCAGGCAACATGAGTCGCTACTTAGAAGCTCTAGGTCTCTTTTACGTGCGCGTGAACTTTTAAAAGAAAGCGCGTTTGTGGAACTTGAGTTGGTTGCTTTTGAGCTTCGATCCGCAATAAACCACCTGGAAGTTTTTTTAGGAAAAATAACATCTGAAGACTTACTCGACAGTGTTTTTTCTGGGTTTTGTGTTGGGAAATAGTTTCACGTGAAACAAAAAAAATGGGACGTTGTTGTTGTTGGTGGTGGTCACGCTGGTGTTGAGGCTGCATTAATTTCAAGTTTTTTAGGGTGTAAAACATTAATAATAACAATGGACAGATGCGCGCTTGGGCGCATGTCTTGCAACCCGGCTATTGGTGGTTTAGCAAAAGGGCAAATAGTTAGAGAGATAGATGTTTTAGGTGGAAGCATGGCTCGATTTGCAGATAAAACAGGAATACAATTTAAAACATTAAACAAAACAAAAGGGCGGGCTGTGTGGTCTCCAAGAGCACAGGTTGACAAGAGGATGTACGAAGGTCTTGTTGCTAGTGATGTTAAAAAAAAATTAGTGTCGGTTAAAGAGGGTGAAGTTGTATCTGTTGATCTGTCTGGAGATCAAGTTTCTGGGGCCCGGCTCCGATCCGGAGAAAGCATAAAAACAAAATCTTTAATTATTACAAGCGGAACATTTTTATCTGGTGTTATCCACATAGGTGAGAGAAAAGTTTTAGCAGGAAGAATGGGGGAGGAGAGAGCTGAAGGGTTAACTGAGTCTCTTTCCGCACTAGGCTTCAGATCTGGTCGCTTAAAAACAGGAACACCCCCAAGGTTGGACAAAAACACTATTAACTGGGAAAAAGCAAAAAATGAATATGGAGATAAAAAGCCGACACCTTTTTCTTATTTTACACA
>CBFIBM010000020.1:12758-14387 GCA_965660855.1 uncultured bacterium
GACAAAAACACTATTAACTGGGAAAAAGCAAAAAATGAATATGGAGATAAAAAGCCGACACCTTTTTCTTATTTTACACAGACGTTTGAGCCAAAAAATGTGCTTTGCCATCTTGTAAACACAAACAGCCTAACACATGAAATTATATCTGAAAACAAAACCCGATCCCCGATGTTTTCTGGTGACATTGGTGGTGTGGGTCCAAGATATTGCCCCTCAATAGAAGATAAGGTTCACAAGTTTTCTGACAGAGACTCACATGGACTGTTTTTAGAGCCAGAGTGGGAAAATTCTGACCAGATATATTTAAACGGTTTTTCAACAAGCTTACCGGAAGAAATTCAATTAAAAGCCCTTCGCCAAATTCCTGCGCTAGAAAACGTGAAGTTTTTTAGGCCAGGTTATGCAATCGAATATGATTTTTTCCCACCATCACAACTAAAAAACACCCTAGAGTCAAAAGAAGTTGTGGGTTTGTTTTTTGCTGGGCAGATGAACGGAACCTCCGGCTATGAAGAAGCGGCAGCCCAAGGATTGATTTGTGGTATTAACGCTTCATCCTATGTTAAAAACACAGAACCATTAATTCTGTCTCGGTCAACGTCTTATATTGGAGTTATGATTGATGACCTGGTAACAAAAGACACCCTTGAGCCATACAGAATGTTTACGTCTCGCGCAGAATACCGCCTTATGCTTAGGACTTCAAACACCTTTGAAAGATTAAGGGGTTTTTCAAAAAAACACGGTCTCTTGTCAGAAAAAAACCTATCTCTTTTAGAATCGATTTCTAAAACAAAGAAAAATCTTAAGAAAAAGCTAAACAGGTCTATAAAACCTGATGATATATCTTTTGCTATTAGAACCAAACAGGCTAAGCCTGCGATAGAGTTAGTAAGGCGAACCGGTTTTTCAATAACAGACCTCCCTATAAACTTTAAAAACAATAACGCGCTTCCTCCTTGGCTTTTTGAAGATGTCCTTTTTGATGTCGAGTCAGATATAAAGTACGAAGGTTATATAAACAGACACCTAAAAGAAATCGACAAATTAAAAAAACACGATGAAACAAAGATACCTAAAAATTTTAATTATAAAACTCTTGGCGGGTTGTCCAAAGAGGCTATCGAAAAATTAAGTTTTATTAAACCAGAAACCATTGGCCAAGCTAGTCGAATATCTGGAATAAAGCCGTCTGATTCTACCATATTGGTGTTAAACCTCTTGAGGTAGATAGTTTCACGTGAAACAATCTGATTACAAAATCATACCGGACGCCGCCCTCCAAGGTTTTTTTGGTGATTTTTGTCTTAAGGGCGTACCTGAGGCTTCTTTAGTTTTGTTCTTGTGTGAAGCCTTAAGAAAACTCAATAGTAGTTTTTTCCTGTCTTTTGAATCAAAAGAGAAGGCTTTTCGTTTTTTTAAAATGGCACAAGAGTTTGAAACTGTTTTTCTTTATTACCCAGAGGCTTCTTCTGAGGTTTCCGTGCCAGGTTTTAATTCTGAAGAGTCTCTTTATAGGAAAGAATCTTTAATTGGGTTATCCTCAGGTCAAAACTTTTGTTGTGTTGGCACAAGCGGATCTTTTTCTGAAAGAAACATTCCTAAGGGCTTAAAAGGTGGCATTCG
>CBFIBM010000021.1:0-7238 GCA_965660855.1 uncultured bacterium
TTGAAATCGCCTTACTTACTGCATGAAAATTGTGAATTTTTGGAAAAAGATGAAGGTATTGCTTTTTTAAAATAGTATTGTGAATTGGTGAATAATTTATATGAGCTCCTCTTAAACTTAAAATTAATTTTATATTAAAATTTTTCTTTAAGAAGAACCAAAAGCCTAGACTTTTTGCCCATTGAATATGAAAAATATCTGGTTTATTTATTATAACTGGTAAGACTTTACTCCACCAATTCCAAAAACCTCCAGATTGCTTAAGATTTAATTTTTTGTATAACCCTACTAGCATAATTAAATCTCCTAATGATTTAAAAGCTAATATTATAAATTGGAAAATTATATAAACTAATTTTTTAAATTTATTTTTTGGTCTGATAAATAAAAAAATATTTTCATCTTTATATTTATAATCTTTTTCATTGGATCCATAAATGTATATTTTAATTTTATGTATAGAAATAGCTTTTATAAGATTTTCTATAAATATAGGACTTGGAACTTTTCCAGTATATATCGCGACTTTCAATTTTTAGACCTAAAATTTTTTGTCCATACTGCAAGTGTTAATAACATACTTATTGGATGACTATATTTTACTGGGTTTTTATTTTTAAACAATTCATAGAAATCATAAATTAAATCTTTTGGAACTATATCAAATAACTCTTCAGTCTCAAATAACCACATTTTTAGATTTTTATCATTTTCATCTCCTAGAAATTGTAACTCCCAGTTACGTTGAATTATTTCTTTTCTATTAAAAATTTTCTTATCAATTACTCTTTTTGTATAATTATATACTCTTCTTGGAAAATATAATGAATTAAAAAACTTATAACGATATAAGTTTAAATCGTATTCTTGCCAAGGGATTGATGCAATTTCAGGAGCATATCTTTTTATATACTCAATTTGTATTTTTCTTTTGGATAAATGATTTTCAGGTATTTTTGCTACAAAAGAAAGCATTCTTTTATCATAGTATGGTATAATCATTTTTTTTGTTGAAGAAAATACTTTTAAGTTTGAATCTGCCCATCTTTTCGCCCAATGTAAAGTTTTAAATTCTCTAACTTTTGAATTTGGATCAACACTTGTAAGTTTAGAAATTTCATTTTTTATCCTTTTACGAAAATGTATTTTAAAAGTATCCTTGTGCTCCCAATATTTCCATAAATGCTCTGATAACTCAATTCCACCGGGTTTTGCAATTAATTTGATAATATATTTAATTTGATCATCTAAATTTGAATTAAATTTTAATCCATAGGAATTAAAGAGAACGTCTCCCCATTGTCCAGAAGCTATGACATTCCCAAATGGAATAATATCTTTTATGATTGCCATTTGCCTAGGATGAGTGAATTCTGTCTGACATTCATTAATATTTGATAAGATATCTAACTTATCCCATAAGTAACCACTTCTAATTTTATACCTGTGAAAATCCCATCCATAAATATCAGCAATTTTCTCAGCATATTCAGTCTCTTTTATTCCACCTTCAAACTCGTACGATATAACAACTACATTTTTATAATCTCTGAATGCAACTGCAAGTGTTCTCGAGTCTAATCCACCAGATAATGGTAAAATAATTTTATCTTCGTTTAAATTTTCATATATTATTTTTTCAAATAGTATTTTAAAAGATTTTACAAATTCACTAAGGCTCAAATATTTTTTTTTTGAATTCCAATTGATATTGAATTCATAATTTTTATCATTATATGTTTCATTTTCAAAAAAAGTTTCTTTTCCAAGAAAAAAACCAGTTGCAAGCCAATTTGATAGTGCAGTTTTAGAAACTTTCATTTTTGATTAATAATGATTTATATGAATAATATTTATTAAATAGTAATTTGAGAATCTAATATATATACTATATGAATAATAATTTTAAAAAAATCGAAGATATAATTGAAGATTATATTTCTTGGGTGCCACTTTCTTTGACAATTAGAGAAGTCACAAGAATAAATGCCTTATTTAAAATTGACTCTTTCAGAAAAATTATTAATGAGAATAAAACTATTATTGATATTGGTTGTGGAGATGGTAAATGGTGGAAATTTTCAGGAGTTAAAAATTTAAGTAGAATAACTGGTATTGATATTTCGGAAAATGAGATAATATTAGCTAAAAAAATAATTAATGCAAAATGTATTAGTATAACAGAAAAAAATATTGTCAGCACAATTGGAACAAAATTTGATTTAGCTATTGGTAATTGTAGCATGGAGCATATTCAAAATATCGATGGAGCTTTAAAAAATATTTATAAACTTGTCAATGATAATGGATTATTTATTCTGATATTGCCAACACCAGATTGGGTAATGAATAATCGTTTTATGTCCTACAGCTTTAAGAAATTCCCACGGCTATCTATGAGCTTCTCTGGATTAATAAATGGTTTTTTCCAACATTGGCATCTGTATAATTATAAAGTGTGGATTGAACTTTTACAAAATAATAGGTTTAAAGTAGAAAAAATACATGGTTTAGGAAATATTAAATCGGCAAAGCTATTTTGGTATTTCTTACCAATCTCGTTCTTTTCTTTTATTACAAAAATTTTTACAAATAAATATTTTATCTATTTCGCCAGTACTTTAATCCCTAGATTTTTAAAAAAGAAAATTAGTCTATGGATTAGTTCAAAATTAGAAAATAGCTTAAAAAATCCTGATGACTCAGAAATATTTGAATATCTTATTATCGCTAAGAAAGTCTAATTCTCTAAAATAGTTTATTACAGGGGAAATGGAATGGATGACAATAAGAAATTCAATTGGTATTCTCATTCTAATCATATGGACAGGAGCAATTGTAAATAGTGATAATACTAGTGAAAAATAAACTAAAATGGAATAGTTAAAAATAATCATCCCTCTTTGACCTGTATTTTTAAAATTAAGAAATACTCCAAATATCAAAAGTAGAAATAGTAATGGTCTATAAAAAAAATTGTAAATAGAGAAATAAAGATATTTTAGTTTATGAGGCATATATTTGAAAGCATCATATCCAGGTAGATGAGTTCTATCACTAAAAATTCTATAAATATTAATCAATTGACCGCAAGTAAACTCCAACAAAGAGTTTTCTAAAATATCTTTTGTAAATTCTAAATCATAACGATCCATGAAATCAATGCTATGATAAATAGTTCTAAACCTACCATCATCTTTACCATTACATTGCTTCGCAAGATCCATATAACCAAGTGAATCAATTTTTTTATATAAATCAGTACCCTTAGCACTTTCAATTAACCCTATTCTAACTGCTGCCATATTGATGTTAACAACTATTGATTGATATCTAAATTTCTCATTATTTGTATTTGTTTTTGCCTTAAATGATTCCCAAAAAATAGGTAGAGAGAAATGAGCGAATGTAAGTAAAATCAAAGGTAAAATAATTTTCTTTTTATTTTTTACCAAATACATAAGAGGAAAAATGAATGTTGTAAAACCTAATATCCAGACTGCTTTAACCATATAGGCAAAACTACTTATAAAGCCTAAAAAAAATATATTTAATGAGGAGAACTTAGTTTTAATTATTGATATTCCAATAAACCAATAAAGTATTAATACAAATCCCATAAATGATTCAGCAATTAAATAATTGGTATAGACTATTAATGCCGGATGAATACCAATTATTAAAGACAAGAGTAAGGCAAGATTTTCATTGTAATTGATTTTAATAAGTCCAAGGTACAATATAAACATTGAAAAAGCGTGCAAAAATATTTGAGTCAATACAAGAACTTTTTTCCAATTATCAAAATCTAAAATCATAGAAAATTTAATTAGAAGAGGATAGCCAAATGAACGGAGATCATTAGCTTTTTCATCTGAAAAATTATTTGCTAAACTTACATAACCTGGACTATCACCGTTCTCATGCGGAGTCAAATTTGGGTTTGACCATAGATTAAAAAATATTATGAAAATGAATAGAGTTAAATTCTTTATTTTAAAGTATTTCATCTTCACT
The DNA here is from genome assembly GCA_965660855.1 of uncultured bacterium. GTDB lineage: Bacteria > Fidelibacterota > Marinisomatia > Marinisomatales > UBA1611 > JAOLAV01. Next base: position 4,018 of record CBFIBM010000021.1, read on the forward strand.
CAATTTATTTTTGAAGCTAAATATCTTGCTTTGATTGGTTTATACATTACTTTCAAAAATTTTCTTAAAAATCTTAATTTGGAAGGATCAATAAAAAAAATTTTTATACATTCGATTATTCTATCAAAGTATTTGTATTTGCTTAGTTCAATATATTTTTGAGTAGCCATAGCAAACTTATAGTCTTTGAGTGATATTATATCAGGAAATTCTTTGCGAAAATCTCTGATTAAATTTCTTGCAACTTTGTATTTTAAATTATTTTGACTTGTCAAAGAATTTCTATTTATGCGTCTATCTAGTTTTACCAAGGATATATTTAAACCATGTATTTCTGAAATTAAGGAGAATCTTAATATATAATCCCAATCCACAGAAAGACTTGGATATTTTTCAGAGAATTTCATCTGATTTTCATGATGGATTTCATTTCGAAACATCACACAAGAGTTTACCACTTTTATTTGCTCACGATAATTATATTTAAAAAAATCAAGCCCTCTGGGATAGCTATTACCCTTAACAAGAATACCAGGGAACCTAGATGTGATACTAAAACCATCCCAATGATCTGCTATACCAGCAACTAACCCTGCCTCACTATTTTTTTCAAAATAACTGATTTGTTTTTCAAATCTATAAGGATAATAAAAATCATCCTGTTCCGCTAAAGCAATATACTTTGCAGAGTTTTTCGAAATTTTCATAAGTTTATTTAGTGTATACCCTAAACCTCTATTAATACTATTTTGAAAAATTTTTATTTTATTTGATTTAATATTTTTAATTATTTCAAAGCTCTTATCTTCAGATGAGTCATCACAAATAAAGATCATAAATTCATCATATGTTTGATTTAATAAACTTAAAATTGTTTTTTTTACAGTTTTTTCTCCATTAAAAACTGGTAAAAAGACTACTAAATTTGAAAAATATTTATCCTTCATAAAAATTGTAAAACCTACTTTTCAAGGACTCAGTGATTCTTAAGAAAAAATAAGCTATAAAAAAAATTGGTGTTACAAATTTCTTTTTTAAGCATACTAAATCATTTTTTTTCTTTAAAACAAAATAATTATTTTTTGAAAGTAAACTAATCGCATCCCGGATTTCATCTTTTTTTAGATGTGCATGCTCTAATTGGATAATTTTTGGATCGAATAATTTGAAATTAAATATTTTTAATATTTCAAAATCATAACCTTCAGTATCTATTTGCAGTAAGTCTATTTTCTTTATATCAAAATTTATGATCACGTCATCTAATGGTATTCCCTGCACGAATTGAAAAGAATGATTTTTTTCATAAATTGTATTCTCAAATCTATCGGCTTTTATTGAGGCCCAACCAGTATGTGAATAATCTAAAGCTTTATCTACTTTATATAATTTGATTTCTTTCTTCTCAGAGCTAATAGCTGCATTTAAATATCTTAAATTTTGAATTTTTTGATATTTAGTTTTACATTTATTTAACATTTTTAGTTGTGGTTCAACCAACAATCCTGAAGATTTATTTTTTAATATAAAATTTTGTAATGGATCATGCATGGATCCATCATGGCTACCGATTTGTAAAAAGTATTTTATTTCACCTAAATAGGAAAAAAGATTAAGCAAACTATTAAATGTTACTTTAGGAAGAATTTTGTTTATCAAGAACATCTTTTACTAAATAAAAAACTTAACCTTGTTAGGTTAACATAAATAAAATTTGCAATCCTCATTGGTAAATACATAAAAATTATTAATCTTAATTCACTTAAAAATGTACTTTTACTAAATTTGTACTGCCACTTCAAATCTGAAATATATTTATACTTTTTGTCATATTTAATTAGTCTTATTAAATTTTTAAAAGAATTAAATTCTACTATTTCAAAGCATAATTTATATAGTTTATCTTTTTTCCTTTCAAAAAAATATTTAATTCCAAAATATTTATAAAAGTGTAAAAATCGTTCATTGGGGGAGATGTATTTATCACTCTCAAAAGTAATTGATGAATTATTTTCATTTTTTGTATAAACTAATTCTTCAATAAAAAATGTGTCATAACAAAGCCCTATTTTGACCATAAATGCAATATCTTCTCCATAAAATAGTTTTTCAGGAAAACCTTTTACCTTATCTACAACAGAGTGGTGAACCAATATAGCACATGGATGAACCTGATGCTGAAATTGATTTAACCATAATAAACCTGATGATGGTGCTTTATTTAGTCCAGAAACAATATCTCCATAATTAATAGTTTTAAAATTACCATTTATCATTTTTTTCCTTCCAATGCCAAAAAATACCTTATAGTCAGGATATTTTTTAGCCACGCTATAGAGTTTCGTATATTTACTCGGAGTAATAGAATCATCAACATCTAAAAATGACAAATAAATGCCATTAGAATATTTTATACCTATATTTCTAGCTGCTGCTGGACTTTGTTTTGAACATTTATAAACAAAGGAGTTTGCTCTTGAAGAACAATATTTTTTTAGAACGTTAAATGAATTGTCCTTTGAATTGTTATCAACAAATATAATTTCAAGATTATGATAATCTTGTTCATTTATAATTTTAAAACAATTACTTAAAAACTTTTCACCATTAAAAACAGGTATGATAATAGAAATTAAAGCTTCAGACAACTTTTATAAACCATTTCATGTGATTCTACTTCTTTTGATAAAGAATAGTACTCACTAATAAATTTTCGAAAATTTTTATTTCTATTTCTATTTGAATTTTTAAATTGTTTGAGAATTGCTTCATAGAGCAATCTTTTATCTCCTGGTACAAACATATTATTGGGAAAATTTGATAGTATATCTTCAACACCAGCAATTTTACTAGCTAATACATTTATTCCCATTGCCATTGCTTCAAGGAGAGAAACAGGACAGCCCTCTTTTCTACCCTCATTTAAAGTAGGTAAAACAAAAAGACTTGAGATTGATAGAAAAGGTTTTACATCAAGAACTTCTCCAACAAAACATATATTTTTTTTATAATGAGATGATTTAGATTTTTCTTGCATCATTTTACCATATACCGTTTCCTTATTCCCAACTATCAACAAAAAAAAAGAATTGTCTTCTCTACAGAGTAATTCAAAAGCTTCAATTAAAATATGAATGCCCTTAACCGGTACAAGATTAGCTACTGAAGTAATGATCTTTTTATTTTTAGGTAAATTATATTTATCAAGATTATAATTTTTC
>CBFIBM010000021.1:7337-11755 GCA_965660855.1 uncultured bacterium
TTCTCATACGGAAAATCTTTTATATTTACACCTCTTGGGATATATGATATTTTATTACTTTTAGGATAAAAAGAGCTTATCATTTCATTATTTTGAACAATTATTTTTGATGCAAGCAAAGATCTAATTTTCCAACTGTTTTTAGATTTATTCCCCCAACTCATATTTTTTTTTGTGAACACCCAAGGTATTCCAGCAAATCTTGCTGAAAAAGCCTCAGAATAGTCATCTCCATAGTGGAATGAATGTATTAAGTCTATTTTTAATTTTTTAAAATATCTTGATAATTTCCAAGAAGAATAAATTCCTTCTATTCTCGGTATCATATCATGAGTTGTTTTGTGGGTATATATATTTATTTTTGAATCTTCTACAACTCTAAAAAAATTACCTTTTTTATGATCAACGCAAATTATAGGTTCAAAAATATTTTTATTAAGATTTTTAGCAATATTTAATAATGCTTTTCCACTTCCAGCAGTGTCGAAATTTGGAATACTATATAGTATTTTTAATTTAATAATGATGCCTGGAATTTAAATAAGGAATATATTGTAAATAGTTTGACTTTATGATCAATATAATAAGACCTATGCTCGTTTAATATTTTTTCTACATAATTAATATCAATATTGAAATGTTCACAAAGTGTCCGATCACTCAACGTTTCATAAAATTCATCAAACAAAGAATCATTTAAAATATTTCTAAATGGAATCGAAAATCCTTTTTTTATATTAGATATATCAATAGATGGTAATTGATCTTTCAATATAGTCTTTAAAAGATGTTTTTTACCAGAATTTTTACCAAAATTAGGACCGTAATTTAGATATGGGTCTAAAGTATAAGATGCTTCAATTAATTTTTTATTTAAAAAGGGCACTCTTACCTCTAACGAATTTGCCATACTAGCTAAATCTACTTTCCTCAATGTTTTTTGCAACATTCCATAATACTCAGAGTATCTCATAGATGAAATTAATTTCATTTCTTTTTTTTCATTTGGATAATTATACACATCATAATTTTGAGGAAATTGATACTCGCTTAATTGAGGAATCAAGCATTCAATTTCTTTAGCACTAAATTGACTATGTAAATCAAAATGAGCTGAACATTGATTCTCATAGAGTAACAAACTATTAATGTGATAATTATCAAAAAAAAACTTATCAAGACCATAAAGTATATATTTTATTTTTTTATTGTAATCCTGAAAATGTATGTTCTTTGCAACTGACCAAAATCTTTCATAGCCAAAAAATAATTCATCAGCACCGTCTCCTGAGAGTACTACTTTTACATTCTTTCTAGCCAATTTTGAAGCTAAAAATGTTGGTAATATGGAAATATCAGCAAATGGCTCTGATATTGCAAAGTTTTGTTCAGTTAAGGTATTTAAAGTTATTTTTGAATCCATCACTCTCATTTTATGATTAGTACCAATCATTTTTGAAAATCGAGATGCCTCTAATGATTCATCATGTGAGTTACTTTCGCTTCCAATACTAAAAGTCATTAAAGGAAGATTTTTATTTTTTTGAGCATAATTACAAATTAAAGAAGAATCAACGCCTCCTGATAAAAATGCGCCAATTGGAACGTCTGAAACAAGTTGCTTCTTTATATTATCATTGATGTTGGTCTTAATAATATTTATTGCTTGTTCCTTTCTAAACACCGACGGTGAATTATACCTAGGAAGCTCCCAATATCTTTCTTTTTTAATTGACCCATTTAAGTCAAAAGAGACTATTTCACCTGGCTTTACTTGATATGTTTGATCGAGCAGACCGTAGGGTGCTGGTACATATTGTTGATGCAAAAATAGTTTAAGAATACTATAATTAATTTGATTATCCCTGAAATATTGATGTTTTGCTAATTGATTAAATTGGCTAGCGAAAACTATACCTTTTTTGTTATGACCAAAATAAAGAGGCTTTACACCTCCAAAATCTCTAATGAGGTATAACATCTTTTTTTCAATGTTAAATAAAGCAATAGCAAACATTCCATCTAGCATTTTAACAGTTTGGTCTATACCTAATTTCGAGAAAGAATTGACAAGAACCTCCGTGTCCCCGCTGCTCTTAATTTCAACACCCAATTGCTCAAGTTTATTTTTTATATCAATATAATTATAGATTTCACCATTAAAAACCATCAAGTATTTTTGATCATTACTAAAAATAGGTTGATGTGCATTTGCACTAAGATCTAAAATACTTAATCGGTTGAAACCAAATTGAATATTTTCGATTTCATTAAAGATTCCAACATAATCTGGACCTCTTCTTGAACTAAGACTCAAAATTTTTAAAAAATTATCAGGGGATGTTTTCTGTCCATCAAAATTAATTTCTCCTAAAATTCCACACATGTGTTTATTTCTTATAAACCAATATTTTATAATAAATCATGTGTTGTAGCAAATTTATTTAAAGCAAAAATAGTCCATACTTCCCATGGATTATTATTGACATTTAAATAATATTTTTTTACGTGCTCTTTAATTTCTACCTGATCTATTATTTCTGATAAATATAAATTTTTTGAGAATATAGTATCTTCAACTTGTTCTTTTAGTTCGTTCCTCAATAGGTTATTTAAATCAATTGAAAAACCTTGTTTTTTTTTCAACATGATATTTTCAGGCAGATAATTTTTTAAACACTTTTTTAATAAAATTTTTGGCTCATTATGTTTTATGCCTAATTCTGGTTTAATTTTTAAACTAAAATCAATAATATTTTGATCTAGAAATGGTACTCGCACTTCTAAACTATTTGCCATTGAAGTTCGATCCACTTTAAGTAACCTTCTTTGCATATGACCAAAATACTCATTTTTTTTTAACCACTTCAATAAATACTCATCTTCAGAGTACTTATCGGAAAAATTATATAATTTTCTGGTTTGACTGGAGAAAGTATATTTAGGAAAAATTTTACTTACATCCTCAGCAAAAAAAGGCCCCATTCTTTGAAAAACCCATTCTCCAATATCTTCACATTCAATACCTGAAGTAATATATCTCCCTGTCTTGCGTAAAAAAGAAGCTGCTATTCTCCTCATATATGGTTGAAAATTGAACCAGTTTTTATATTTAATAGTACTTAAGAATCTGGGGTATCCCCAGAATAATTCATCTGCACCATCACCAGAAATCATTACTTTAAATGATTTAGAAGCTTCTTGAGATAATAAAAATGTTGGTAAAGAAGAAAAATCCGAAAATGGTTCAGAAAAGGCATGAAAATGTTTATCTAGCCATTTAGTAATATTACTATCATTAAAATCTTTTATTACATGTTTGATATTTAGATACTTTGATATTTCTTTAGCATTTAAAGATTCATCAACTTCAGAATGATAAGAAGAAATTGTATAAGCAGTTAAACAGTTAGAAGATTTATTTATTATACTGTTAATTAATGGAGAATCTATGCCTCCTGATAAAAATGCCCCTACAGGAACATCAGCGTTTATGTATTCAGGAATTAAATTACTAAGGATTTTTTCAAATTTAGAAACTGATTCAAATGATGATTCTTCATAAATATTGGTTTGATCAAAATTAAAATAATTAAAGGTTTTTAAATTAAAATTTTTGTCAATTAAATAATATTCACCAGGACCTATCATGTATGAATCTTGAAATAAAGCCATTGAATGTGGTATGTAGCCCAGCTTCAAGTAATCAGAAAGCGCATTTATATTAATTATTTTATTTTTACTAAACCAAGAATGCTTAAAAATTTGATCATACTGTGAAGCAAAAATAAAACCCTTTTTTGTTTTTCCACAGTAAATAGGCTTTATTCCAGCAGGATCTCTTCCGATATATAATTCTTGTTGCAACTTATCAAAAACTGCAATTGCAAACATTCCTCTCAACATTTTAATTGTTTTTTCAAACCCCCATCTATCTAATAGATGTCCAACTATCTCAATATCTGAATTAGATTTTAGAGTTTTATCAGAAATATTCATTTTCTTTTTTAATATTTTGTAGTTGATAATCTCACCATTACAAATAATCACAAATCTATTCGAGGGTGATATGAATGGCTGATTCCCTTTTGCAGTAATATCTAGAATTGATAATCTATTAAATCCAAATTGAATATTATTATCTTTAAAATATCCAATCATATCGGGCCCACGTTCCTGGCTTAACTTCAAAATATCCATAAATAAATTTTTTGGAGTTAATACTTCTCCAAATTCACCAAAAATTCCACACATAAATTAAATCCTAACTTATTTTTTCACTTATATAGTTAAAAATCTTAGAAGCAATTCTACTGGAAGAAAAATTAGCCATAATAAACTTATTTGCAGATTTTTTAATTTTATTAATTTCGTTTTCTCTCATCTTTAATACTTTCATGATAGTCTCTACAAAAAAG
>CBFIBM010000022.1:0-2538 GCA_965660855.1 uncultured bacterium
TACAGGAAGTGTGATCGCAGGAAATGTGGGAAGTGTAGATATGATTCAATATAGTACGATTGGAGACACTGTTAATGTTGCTGCAAGACTAGAAAAAGCAAATAAAGAATTTGGTACAAACATTTTATTCGGGGATGAAGTTTATACTTCTTTAACAAAAACTCTGCATAGTCAAAGTACTTTAAGTGGTGAAATAACTTTGAAAGGAAGAGCAAAACCAACAAAGGTATATTCGATATAAGTTCTTTACATTAAGCAAGTAATCATTCTGTCGATCGCAATATTTATAAGTTTTTTATTTATATCACGTTTTATTTTTCACTACAGATACACTGTAAAGTTTCATTTATAGAGGATTTTCAGCCTGCCAAGTGAGTAGGCGACGGTTCAAAATGAATATTATTTAAGATTGTTAAAAGGGTCTAACCACGGTATAGTAAAATTAAAAAGCTTTCGATAGCCTATTGAAGCTTGCCATGATCCTACTCGTTGTTTTTGTTGTCCTTCAATGCTCGCAAATGCGCCCATTAAAAAAACAGGTTTTCCAATATTTATTCCAATTGTTCCTGAGCCAAATGCCCAAATACCACCACCACCAATAGTCAAAATAGTAGCTTGAGAGTTTGGTGCAACCTTACCATTCCAATATGCTTTCGTTGTATGCCTTAAGGAAACTCTTCCCCCAAAAGAACCACTTATAAACTTCATTTCTTTTGTAAGCGAGCTAACAGAAAAAGAATATAACTGAGAGGCAGAAAAACCATATTTATTTTCTTTTATGGGAAGTTCAACCTTAAAGGTTCCTCCAAAAAAAACAGGGTTTTTTTCTCTTTTAAAAAACAATTGTGTTTCTAAAACGGTTTTATAAACACCCTCACTTAAACTAAAATGTCGATGCTCTTTTTTATCTTCATTATTCAAGAAAAAAGGATCGGAGGTCAAGACTGATTTTGATGGTATTTTTAAGCCCCCGCCAACGAAAAAACGTTTTCCATTTCCAACACCATCATTCAAAAACAGATATCTTCCAAGGATTTCAGTGTCTCCCAGATACCCTCCAAGAGCATTTAAAAAATCAGTATGAGTACCTTCGTCTCTATGATGAATTGTTTCATTGTTTCCGCTCCAATTCATATACCTGTTTCCAATGCTTTGTGAAATCGTAAGATTCCAGTAGTTTGATAAACCTATTGTAATTTTTGGTATTAAAATTGTTGAAAAAAGAGTTCCTTCATGGTCAAAACCTTCTCCTGAACCTGGTAATTCTTCATGCCACCAATCAACATATTGATTTACATTGTCTAGAGCAAACATAATTTGCCCCGCCCAAAGACCTACACCATTATCTGAATTACCGACCGGTAAAGAAGGGTTGCTTCAGAGCGCTCATTGACCTCGAAGAGAAAAGGTTAAAAGCAAAAAAATAAAAATATATTTCATGTTGTTATAATTTTTTACGATATTATGTGTATGGTTATTTATAGATTAAAACCACCAGTAAAATTTAACAAAAAAGATAACCTTCATGGTCATACAATTTTTTTTTCAAAAGAAGAAGAAATAATAATAAATCCAAATAACTTTACAAGTGAAAATATAAATCCTGAGAGGTTTTATCAATTAAAAAATAAATATAAAATTAAAAATATTCTTTTAGAAGACAGGATATCAAATAACTTAAAAAACAGATCTATTGTTGGGCATGTAAACAGAGCTGGTTATAATTTTTTATATAAGAAGACACCGTTTTTAACCTTTCCAACCTTTCCTGACATGAGCAGTATATATAAGCCAATTGAGGGACTAGAAACAGTAACTATACACACCTTAGGGCCAGAAAGATTTAAAAAAGAAACAGATCAAAAATATGTTTTTTCAGAAATAGCTGGTTTAATATCTCCAGTTTGGCATTATATAAATGTCACTGTTTTTGGAAAAACAGTTTAATAATCATGCCTTCTATTAATATTAAAATTGAAAGTTTTTTTTGTAATGCTGTAGTAAAGAACATTGGCGAACCAAAGTGAAAGTACAGCGGGCAAAATAAAGTTTATAAAAAAATTAAACAAAACAGAAACCAGAATAAATGTAAAAACAAATAAAACACCAATAGAAATATTTTTATTTTTTTCCATAAAATTTAAAATCATAAAATTCTCCTTTTTATAAGTGGGACAATAACTGGGCAATTTAAAACTTTATGACAAGCTGTCATAAAGTCATCATCTCATTTAAGACTTTTATTCCAAGCTTAATGTTGTTTAGGGCGAGATTAACATTAGCTCTAAGACTTTTTCCTTTTGTTAGCTTTACGATTTCTTTAAGAAGAAAAGGTGTCAAGTCTTTACCTTTTATCTTTTTATCATTAGCTTTTTTGCAAGCATCATAAATTATTTTATTTATAGTACTAAATGGGATTTCATGTTTTTTTTGTAGGGGGTTAGAGACCAAAATAGAAGAGCGCAAACCGGAGGCGTTGTTATTTAAATATATTTCAACTATTTCCTTCACGTTCTCAACTTTTTCAAGCCCAAATAC
>CBFIBM010000022.1:2636-3976 GCA_965660855.1 uncultured bacterium
CTCCAGATTTAATTGAATAAAAAGAAGGATATTCGTTTGTTTTGTAACCAAGGGATGTAATTCCACTTGTCTCCAATTGTTCTACGGTTTTATTTATATCTAAAATTGCTTTTGGTCCCGCCGTTATTACAACAAGAGGTGTTTCAGATAAAGATTTAATATCTTGAGAAATATCAAAAGAAGATGACGGGTTTCTATGAACTCCACCGATGCCCCCAGTAGAAAAAACTTTTATCCCGCAAGCATGAGCTATGTGAAGAGTGGAAGAAACAGTCGTGCTACAGCTCCACTTTTTTGCTATTGCTGTGCCAATTTCTCTCCTTGAAACTTTTTTTATGGATGTTTCTTTACAAATAAATTTAAGTTGTTCTTTATTTAACCCAACGTGAATAACGCCGTTTAGAATTGCGATTGTTGCTGGTGTTACTTTTGATTTATCGCAAAGGTTTTCTGCTTTCTTTGCAAAAGCAAAACTTTCAGGGTAAGGCATTCCCTGCGAAAGAATAGAGGATTCCAATGCCAGGACTGGCTTCTTTTGCAATAGGGCTCGACTTACTCTTTCTGACAACACAATATTATCCATAATTCCTCATTAAATAATAAACTAATTTCTATAGTTCAAATTATAAAAAAATGAAAAAACTTGATTCTATAAAATACGGCTTAAACTCTAGAATAAAACTTTTTCAAAATACAAAGAAAGAAGTTTTTTTAATTATTGATCGAAAGAGTAGGGTTATAATGAAAGATGGTTTGCGAATAATTGATATTGCCGAAAAAGTTAAATCAAAAGAAGAATATACGGGTTTTTATTTAAAAACATCTGCTCCAGTTTGCAGTAAGACAAAGTTGTATTTAAATCAAAGAAATGTTCTCATTGAGCCCATATGAGAGGTGTTGAATTTTTTTTCCAAAAAACAAACCAATATCTAAAGAAGTTTTAACTCTTTCATATCCCATAATCCTAAGCAACCTTAGCAGGGTATTAATGAGCATGTTTGACCTGGTTATGGTTGGGCACCTGGGAGTGTCTGCTTTAGCAGCAACGGGAATGGGCGGCATGGTATTATGGGGCGCGTTAAGTATTGTTATCGGAATAAGAACCGCAGTTCAAACAGTTTCATCAAGAAGACTTGGTCAAAAGAAGGATTTTGAAGTCGGAGTAGCACTTAGAATTGGAATCATAATGGCTTCTCTTTATGGTTTACCAATATCTTTAATTGGATGGTTTTTTGCCAAAGACATTGTACCCTTTTTTATTGAAGATTTAATTGCGACACCCCTTGCTATTAGCTATGTCTCAATTGTTTCTTTGAGCCTTCTTTTTTCAGCGTATAGTT
>CBFIBM010000022.1:4075-8943 GCA_965660855.1 uncultured bacterium
AAGATTTAATTGCGACACCCCTTGCTATTAGCTATGTCTCAATTGTTTCTTTGAGCCTTCTTTTTTCAGCGTATAGTTTTGTTTTTTCAGGTTTTTATAACGGTATTGAAAAAACAAAAATTCATTTAAAAGTTACAGTCGTAAGTAACTTAATAAATCTATACTTAAACGCTCTTCTTATTTATGGATCTGAAGCCATAAATAGTTTTTTTCTTCAAATAGACCCAAAGCTTTCTGTTTTTTCATTCTTCTGGAATTGGTCTTATTTTCCTGCTTATGGCGTAAAGGGAGCAGCAATAGCAACTTTAATTGCTTCAATTTGGATGGCTGTTCATTATTCTTTTTACCTTTTTCCCGCCTCTGTTAAAACCAGGTTTTCGATATTTGAGATCACATTAAAGAAAGACATCTTTAAAAAACAAATTTTATTGGCTGCCCCGCAAGGAATTCAGGAGATGGTTATAGCGCTTGGTTGGTCTGCTTTTTATAAAATTGTAGGAATGATAGGCCTGGTCGAGCTTGCAACGACTCAAGTTTTGTTTACTATAATGCACGCTTCTTTTATGCCGGCACTTGGAGTTGGGCAAGCATGTTCTACCTTGGTGAGTAAATACATGGGGGAAAAGAATATCAACAAAGCAGAGGATAGTATTAAAGAATCAATTCGATTAGCAGAGTATATTATGGGAACAATGGGAATTAGTTTTATATTATTCCCAGAGTTTTATTTATCAACGTTTACTAAAGATATTGAAATTGTTCAGATGGGGGTTTTTGGATTAAAAATGTTAGGAACAGTACAGTTTTTAGATGCTATTGGTTTCATTCTCTGGTTTGCTCTTTCTGGAGCAGGAAACACTTTGTTTCCTGCTGTTGTTGAGTCTTCTCTTGTTTGGGTAGTTGTTGTCTTTGGTTCATATTTTTTTGGTTTTTATTTAGGGTTTGGGTTTAAAATACTATGGCTTTTATTTCCTCTTTATATGGGTTTATTTGCAATAATAATGGTTTGGAAAGTAAAAAAAGGCGATTGGAAAACAATAATTGTTTAAAGAAAAAAATAAGACAGACTGTTTATGAAAAGACACCTCTAATTTTGTAAGTTATATGCTGTATTATAAGACCTTTTTAAATAAAACATGATAAATAGATATAAAGACCTAGACCCGGAAGAAACTCAAGAGTGGCTTGAATCTATTGAAGACACCCTTGAAGAGCATGGATATGAAAGAACAAGGTACTTATTAGAAACCCTAATCGACTATGCTCAGTCTAAGGGAGCAAGGTTACCCTTTAATACAAATACGCCATACGTAAATACAATTCTTCCCAGTCAAGAACCAGAATATCCTGGTGATAGAAAGATTGAAAGAAAAATCAAGTCTGCTATTAGGTGGAATGCAATGGCTATGGTGACCCAAGCGAATAAAAACACCTCTGGAATTGGGGGTCATATATCAACGTATGCTTCCGCTGCAACATTATATGAAGTTGCATTTAATCATATTTTTAAAGGTTTAAACCATAAAGAGGGTAAGGACTTAATTTTTTTTCAAGGGCATGCCTCTCCAGGTATGTATTCTCGTTCTTTTCTAGAAGGTGTTTTCACAGAGAAAAACTTAGAAAACTTTAGACGAGAACTCAGAGAAGGAGGAGGTCTTTCTTCATATCCCCATCCTTTTTTAATGCCTAAATATTGGCAGTTCGCAACGGTTTCCATGGGCCTAGGTCCTATAATGGCAATTTATCAGGCTCGATTTATGAGATATATGATGGATAGAAGCTTTTTAAAGAAAACAAACAGAAAAGTTTTTGCGTACTTAGGTGACGGTGAGATGGATGAACCAGAGTCTACAGGAGCATTAACATTAGCATCTCGCGAAGAGTTAGATAATTTAATTTTTGTTATTAACTGTAACCTTCAGAGGCTTGATGGGCCTGTTCGTGGAAATTCAAAAGTCATTCAAGAACTAGAAGGGGCTTTCCGTGGCGCAGGTTGGAATGTAATAAAGGTAATATGGGGCTCTGAGTGGGACGAAATTATTGAAAAAGATATTAATGGTTTATTTTTAAAAAGAACAGAAGAAGTTGTTGATGGTGAAATGTTAAAGTATGTTGTTGAGGGTGGTGCATATTTTAGAGAAAACTTTTTTGGAAAAGATCCGGAGTTATTAAGGCTTGTTGAGCATCTGGATGATGATGAATTAGGAAAAATGAGATTGGGAGGACACGACTCTCAAAAGGTTTACGCTGCTTATAACGAGGCAATGGAGCACAAGGGTTCACCAACTGTAATATTGGCACGGACTATTAAAGGATATGGCTTGGGAGATGCCGGCGAAGGAAAAAACATAACCCATAACCAAAAAAAGTTAAACGAAGAAGAGTTAATATACTTTAGAGATAGGTTTGATGTTCCTCTTTCTGATAAAGAAGCTGCAAAAGCGAGTTTTTATAGTTTTAATAAAAACTCCAAAGAGCAAAAATATTTAATCGAAAGAAGAAAAGCTTTGGGAGGTTTCATTCCAAAAAGAGAAAACAAGGCAAAAAAGATTAAAATACCAGATAACACAGATTTTCAAGAAATGTTTGATGGAACAGGAGAGAGAGAAATTTCTACAACGATGGCTTTTGTCCGATACTTAACTCTTTTAGCAAAAAACAAAGAAATTGGGAATAACGTTGTTCCTATTATACCAGATGAAGCCAGAACTTTTGGTATGGATCCGCTTTTTAGACAGCTAGGTATATACGCTCATTCAGGCCAGCTTTACGACCCAGTCGACTCAGATCAGTTTTTATATTATAAAGAAGCGAAAAATGGCCAAATTCTTGAAGAGGGAATTAATGAAGCCGGAGCGATTTCATCATTTATAGCGGCAGGAATGAGCTATAGTACCCACGGAACACACATGATTCCTTTTTATATTTATTATTCTATGTTTGGATTTCAAAGGGTTTGGGATTTTATATGGGCAGCTGGAGACATGAGGGTTCGTGGCTTTTTATTGGGAGGAACAGCAGGAAGAACAACTTTAAATGGAGAAGGCTTACAGCATCAGGATGGACATAGTCACCTAGCGGCTTCGGCAACACCAAACTTAAAAGCCTATGATCTAGCTTATGCATATGAAATAGCACATATTATTCAAAAAGGCATGAAAGAAATGGTAGAGCAAGATGAAGATGTTATCTACTACCTAACTCTAGAAAATCAAAACTATGTGCACCCTCCAATGAAAAAAAACATCGGGCAGGGAATTGAGAAAGGGATATATAGATTAATTGAGAATAAAAAAGCAACTATAGAGCTTTTTGGTAGTGGGCCTCTTTTGAATGAAATAATAGAAGCGGCTGATTTGTTAAAAAAAGATTGGGGCATAGAAAGCTCGGTGTGGAGCGTAACGAGTTATAGTGAATTAAGGAAAGAAGCAGAAGATATTGATCGTTGGAATAGAAGCCATCCAGAAGAAGAAAGCAAGCTAAGCTTTGTTCAAGAAAGCTTAAAAGAGACAAGCAATCCAATTGTTGCAGTTTCTGACTATATGAAACTAGTTTCTGAGCAAATAAGGCCCTTTATTCCAAATATTTATTTAACACTTGGGACTGATGGGTTTGGTAGAAGTGAAACAAGAGAATCTTTGCGGAAGTTTTTTGAGATAGACAGGTTTTACATTGTTTTTGCCTCAATTCAAGCATTGGTTGAAAATAAAAAAGTTGAACATAAAACGTTAAATAAAGTGATAAAAAAGTATAATATAGACCCAGAAAAACCTAACCCCGCAAAAACTTAGGAACAGATGTGATGAAAGAAATTTTATTACCAGATCTTGGAGAAGGAATTGAAGGTGCAGAAGTAAGTGAGGTTTCTGTCGCTGTTGGATCAAAAGTACAAAAAGAAGATACAATCTTAGTTCTTGAATCTGATAAAGCCTCTATGGAGATACCCGCAGAAACAGTCGGAATTGTTGAAGAAATATTAGTAGAGCCTGGAGATGAAGTTAAAACGGGTCAGTTGTTGATTAAAATAAGCGAGAGCGAAGAAGAGAGTTTTTCGATTACAAAAGAACCTTCTAAAATTAAAGAAAAAGAGGAAGAAACCTCGGTTAACCTATCTAAAAAGCCATTAAAAGAGCCGCAATTATTCAAAAGCGAAACAAAGAGCAAAGGAATATTTGCTTCACCGGGTGTAAGAAGGCTCTCGAGGGAGTTGGAAATAAACCTGGGTACAATAACAGGAACAGGAGCAAAAGGGAGAATAACAAAAGAAGATCTCCACACCTTTATCAAAAGACAAATGTCAATGTCTTCAGGAAAAGCACAACCCGTTAAAAAAGAAATTGACTTTTCTCAATGGGGTAAAGTCGAAACATTAAAGCTTACAAGAATCAATAAAATAACAGGGGAAAGACTCCAGCAAGCATGGCAAGAAATACCTCACGTAACACAATATGATAAAGTTGATATCACCGAAGTGGATGCTCTAAGAAAAAACTTAAAAGAAGAAGGACTGAAAAAAAACATTAAAGTTACATTTCTACCTTTTTTAATGATAGCGGTGGCAAAAGTTTTAAAAGAAATGCCAAAGTTTAATAGTTCATTAGATCATAATGATGAAAATTTGATTTTGAAGGATTATATTAATATTGGTGTAGCCGTCGACACCCCCAACGGTCTTACCGTACCCTGTATCAAAAGCGTGGATCATAAAAATATTTTTGAATTATCAGAAGAGCTCATGGATATAAGTACAAGGGCGCGCAAAAAGAAATTAAAACCAGAAGAGCTGAAAGGGAGTACCTTTACTATTTCAAGCCTTGGAGGCATTGGCGGAACAGCTTTTTCACCAATTGTTAACCCCCCAGAGGTCG
>CBFIBM010000022.1:9040-10461 GCA_965660855.1 uncultured bacterium
AGGGAGTACCTTTACTATTTCAAGCCTTGGAGGCATTGGCGGAACAGCTTTTTCACCAATTGTTAACCCCCCAGAGGTCGCTATTATGGGAGTTTCTAGGAGCGAGTGGTTGCAAGTTTATAATAGGAAAAACGATAATTTCGTTACTAGATATATAATGCCTTTTTCTGTTTCGTATGATCATAGAGTTATTGATGGTGCCGCCGCAGCTGCATTTACAACTAGAGTAGGTCAAGTTCTCTCTCAACCAGAAAACTTTTCATAGAGGGGAAAAGAAATGGCTGAAGAAAAACAAATAGAAGTTGTTGTTATTGGTTCAGGTCCGGGAGGATATGCCGCTGCATTCCGAGCATCGGATCTAGGGAAAAAGGTTCTGCTAGTTGATCGAGATCAAGTTTTAGGCGGTGTTTGTTTAAATAGAGGCTGTATACCCTCGAAAGCCTTACTTCACATCTCTAAGGTTATTAATGAAACAAAACATCTTTCAAAAATCGGAGTAACTTTTTCTAAACCTCAAATAGATCTTGAGACGATTAGAAACCATAAAAACAAAATTGTTTCTCAGCTAAACAATGGGATATCACAACTTGCGAAAGCAAGAGGAGTGGAAACACTGCAAGGAGGAGCTTCTTTCTTGTCTAAAAATCAAATTTTAGTCGAAGGGGAAAAGAACCAAACAAAAATTACTTTTGAAAAATGTATTATTGCTGCAGGGTCCTCTTCTTCACTGATACCTGGACTACCCAAAGATCATCCTTCTGTGCTTACTTCAAAAACAGCACTAGACCTTGTTGACATACCAAAAAATTTATTGGTTATAGGCGGTGGGGTTATTGGTGTTGAGCTTGGGCAAGTATATGCTTCACTTGGATCAAAAGTCTCTGTTGTAGAATTTTTACCCTCTCTAATCCCAGGAGCAGACAAAGACATAGTTAAACCACTTCATAGAAAGTTAAAAAAACAGTTTTCAAATATAATGTTGTCTTCAAAAGTCCTTTCAGTTACCCCACAAAAAGGGAATGGTTTATTTGTTGAAATTGAAAGTAAAACAGGAGTGGAAACAAAAGCTTATGATAAGGTTTTAGTTTCTGTTGGTCGGAAACCCAATACGGGTATTTTAAAAACTCAAAATGCAGAAATTGAAGTAAATGATCAAGGATATATCGTTGTTGACGAATATCAAAGAACGTCTCAAAAAAATATTTTTGCAATTGGTGATATTGTCGGAAACCCAATGTTGGCGCATAAAGCAACGCACGAGGGAAAGGTTGCCGCAGAAGTAGCATCAGGGCACCCTTCAGTAATGGACCCACGAGCAATTCCGAGTGTTGTTTATACCGACCCGGAAGTTGCATGGACAGGCTTAACAGAAGTAGAAGCAAAAAAGAACAATGTGCCTTATGAGAAGGGAGAGTTTCCCT
>CBFIBM010000023.1:0-6323 GCA_965660855.1 uncultured bacterium
CGATAGAAGCATTTAAAGCTTCTGACGAACTTGAGGATATGTTTGGAGGTAGAAAAACTAATCCTAGTCGTATTTATATACCCCGTTGCGAGCACTACCTTCAAAATTCTCCGGGTGATGACTGGGATGGTGTTTGGACTTTAACAAGTAAGTAAGGTAAACTGTTATGAGTAAGTTTTATATTCATAAAATATTTATACTTTTACTATTCACGTTTCAATTAGGTTATAGTCAAAATGCATTTGAATTCAACCAACAAATAACAGATTCATTACCTCAAGTCAATGCAAATTCTTTACAAGTCAGTGATGCAAATAATGATGGTTTAAATGATTTATTTATATCGGGTTATGATGAGAGAAGATTTGGTTTATATTTTGATATTTTGGAAAATACAGATGAGGGGTTACTTTCCTCTCTATCAAATTTAGAAATTATCACTTATCCTGATACGATTGCTGAGTTTTTAGGTGGTTTAGGAAATATTGCACTTTCAGATGCAAACAGAGACGGAAATATTGATGTTTATATTAATGGATCTGCGAAATCGTATCTTCTCATTAATCAACCAAGTGGTTTTGGATTTTCAACAGGGCTAGAAAATTTAAATTTAACTTATAGTCATGGAAGCTGGGGCGACGTTGACATGAATGGAACTCCTGATCTATTCATTATGGGTGTTGATGAGTCCCAAGATATAATTTTGAATAGATTATACATAAATAATGGTGATCGACTGGATGAAGACCTCACTACCATCTTTCCAAATTTATTTAATGGGTCAAGTGCCTGGTGCGATTATGACAATGACGGAGATTTAGATCTAATTATTTGCGGACAAACAGCCAGCTCAGCTTCAAGCGTAACAAGGTTTTACAAAAACGAACCAACAGGAAGATTAATCGAGGATACAAACCAGGATTTTATCGGCTTAAAAGCAGGTTCATTTAATTTTTCTGATTTAGATCAAGATGGAGACCAAGATCTTATAATGTCTGGATGGAATGTACTATCGGGGACAAATGTAACGAAAGTATATAAAAATGAACCTTTGGGAACCTATACAGAAGTTGAAGTAGGATTGGGTTTTGGGGTAAGCTATGGAACGATAGAATCAGCGGACTTTGATAATGATGGAGATCTTGATTTTATTATTTCAGGTGTTGATTCATTAGAAAATCTAGCAACAGATGTTCTAAGTCTTGGCGCTAAGTTAATTAAAAATAATTCAAATTTTTCTTTTTCAGTTGTTCAGAGTTTCCAGGATGTACGTATAGCAAACTTTATTGATATCAATTTAGATTTAAAACCTGATTTAATATTAAATGGTACGACTCAATTTGGAGATATTAATAGTTCGTTTACCAAGGCATATATTAATCAATCTGATTTAAATAGTACTCCGCCTGAAGCACCAACAAGTTTGACAGCATTTGCAGTAAGTAACCGTGCAATTTTTACCTGGGGTGCAGGACAAGATGAAACAGATAATACATCCGGTCTAAGGTATAATCTAAAAATTGGAGATGCCTCGAGTCGATATAGCCTACTATCACCAAATGTAATCTATAGAACATCAAATATTGGGCAGAGACTCGTTAGAGAATTTACAAATATCCCTCATGGCACTTACTATTGGTCTGTTCAGACATTGGATGCTTCTGGGAACTTATCTGAGTGGTCTATAGAAGATACATTATTTATTTCCAGATTAGTGACTTCTACTCAATCTCTACCAGGTGTTTACTTTTCGTCTGCAGGTTGGGCAGACTATGATAATGATAATAAATTAGATTTAGCATTGACTGGTATTACTTTTTCAGGGAATAGTATTACCAGTTTATATAAAAATGAGAATGATTTACTTAATCAAGATTTAACCCAATCAATTGATGCTGTATTTGGTGGGCATTTGTCGTGGGTAGATTATACAAATGACGGAAACTTAGATCTTTCATTATCAGGGTTTCAAATCATCAATTTTAATGGTTTTCCAGCTACTGCATTTTACAAATATCAAAATGGGAATTATATTTTTGATGAACAAAGCAGTGTAACCGAATCTATATATAGCTACACAATGGGTATAAATGGTGGATCGAATAACCATGATTGGGGTGATTACGATAATGACGGTGACTTTGATTTTGTGATTGGTGGTACAGATTATTTTGGAAATAGAAATTTAAAAATCTTTAAAAATAATAATGGTAATTTAACTTTAGATTCCTCCCAATTATCTCTTATCCCATTATTTCCGTGTATGGTTCATTGGGTTGATTTAAATAATGATAACTATTTAGACCTAGTATCAGTGGGTGCTGATTCTAATGGTACAATTAAATTAAACTCATTTTTGAATGATTCTTTATACATTTTGAAATATTCCGAAGCATGGTCATCTCAAGACTTTGGTGTTACAGGAGGTTCTTTTGATTTTGGTGATTATAATGATGATGGATTTATTGATTTTTCAATTCTTGGATTAAATAGTGAGGGGGAGCCCATCACAAAGATCATTACAAATTCAATAAATGGTTTTTATGAACAGGAAGGACACAATTTTAAAGGTCTTTTTAACGGACGACCAACTTGGAGTGATTATGATAACGATGGTGATTTAGATCTGCTGACTTCAGGTCTTTCAAGTACCGAAAATGGTGGAAGTGACCCTTATTCTTCTATTTATTATCAAAATAATTCAACTTTCACAATTGATGAAACTTCTAATATTGATTCTTTAGGTTATAGTTTCACTCAATTTGGTGATTATGATGATGATGGTGATTTAGATCTTTTTGTTTCAGGCTTCAATTCAAACTCAGATGTAGTCTCTAAAGTTTATGATAACCTCGAAGCACTTGAAAATAAAAATAATGCCCCTAATAAGCCGTATAACTTAGAAATTGAGATTAATAAACAAGATGTAAATCTTACCTGGACAGCGCCATTAGATGTCCCAACTGAAAAAAGTTTTTTTACAAAAGAAAATGGTCTTAATTATCAGATCCAAATTGGGTCCGATGAAAATAATAAAGAGCATGCGATCATTACTGGTCATTATGGAAACAATAATATAGGTACAACAAATTTAACAAGTAAAATTATTGAGGATATCCCAGAAGGAAATTATTTTTGGAGAGTAAAAGCAATTGATCATGGTAATAGAAAATCAAATTGGTCAAATGAAGATTACTTCTATATAGATACTACCCCTCCCACGGTTGATACAATAAGGGCGAATTATATTTCAGCTAAAGATGTAATACTTGTAATTAAGTTTAAAGAAGAGTTTTTTCTAGATATAAATATTGATCCATATGTATATGTTTTACATCCTGAAACCCCAGATATTGATAGTGATGGTATCATGGATTCAATTCTTGTTTCTAAAGAAAGTTACAATGGCGATGAGTGGACGGGATCTGTTTCATTACCAGAAGATTATTTTGGAAAGACATTAAAAATTCATGTTTCATTGGCGATTGATGAAAGAGGGAATCAAATGATTCCTGAAGCAGTCTATAAAACACCTGAAACAGTGATCACTTTGAATGGAGGAACTTCTATTAGTGAAGACGGTAATGCATTCTTAATGGTACCGCAAAGCGCAATATCTTCAGATGTTTCCATTACCATTAATAACTATGATCTTAGTTTAGACATAGGTGATTCTACTTATCAATTAAGTAATTTGTATAATGTTCAGCCCAACAATTTAATTTTGGAAAAACCAGCGGTCATTAGAATTGGAATAAGTGATTCTCTTATCTCAGGTTTAGATAGCATTCCATTTATTGCTCAGGTGGATGAGAGCGGAAATTTACTTTCTATTGGAGGGTCTAAGGTTACAGTCAATGAAGAATCCTTTTTACAAGTTCAAGTGGATGAATTAGGAATTTTTGGCGTTTTTTCTGGAAAGATAAATAATCAAATGGACAGTTTATCAAATGAACTTGTCTGTCAGCCAAGAATTTTCTCACCAGCTGGTACAATTTTTGAATTTAATAAAACGAATATTCTTTATTCACTTAATCAAGATGAAAACCAAAATAAAATAAAAGCTAGAATTTTTAACTTAAGTGGAAGATTAAAAAGAGTAATAGAACCTGAAGTTTTCAACAATGTAAATGGAAATCAAGTTATTGTTTGGGACGGAAAAGATTCTGATGGAAAAGTGGTAAAAAGTGGCCTTTACATTGTCACATTAGAGAAAGAGAAAACTGTCTTAAAAACTACGGTTGGTGTATTAAATAGATGAAGTATCTTGTAACATCTATATTTTTAATATCTACTATTATAGGTCAGAATTCGGATCAACTTTTCTTCGGAACAAGGCCATTTGGAATGGGTGGAGCTTTTGTTGCAATAGCAGATGATGCAAATGCAATTAATTGGAATCCATCGGGTTTGCCTGGTCTGAGGAGAAAAGAATTTACTTCAACGTATTCGAATTTATATGATATGGGAATTACAAAATCATACATGGGATTTGTCTACCCTTTCTCAGATAAGGTAGCGTTAGGGCTTGATTGGGGGAATATTGGATTTGATGACGATGAGCTATTATACTCTGAAAATAAAATTGATTTTGCTGTTGGTTATCAACCCATTTCAATATTTTCTATTGGTCTCAACACTAAATACCTATTTCGGGATATGCAACTTGATGGTACTTCTTATGGAAAAAGTTCAGGAACTGGATATGATTTAGGCTTTCTTCTTCAGCCTCATAAAATGCTAAGATTTGGTTTAAGTATTTATGATTTAGGTGGTACTGAAGTTGAATATGAAGATAGTAAATCAGAAAAAATATTAGATCAAGCTATAAAATTAGGCATTGCAATTAAGCCCTTAGAAAATCTTAAGCTAGCTTTTGATAAAAGTGATAGAACTCATCTTGGTATTGAGTATGTCATTGCGAACAGACTTTCGATTCGTTCAGGATATCAACGCGAAAGTAATGGCTCAGAAAACCTGAATATTTTTTCATTAGGAACATCGATTAAGTTTAAAAGTATTGTTGTTGAGTACGGGTATGAAACTCAAGACTATTTAGATCCAATTCATAGAATCTCTCTAGCATTACAATTAAGTCCTGACGTTGTCAGTATAACAACAACTCAAATTTCACATAACCCTATTTTTAGATCACTGCATCGTTACTATGAATCAGAGCCCTTTGCTAAAATTGGTATAAAAAATATTTCAGATGAAGATTTACCAGTTGATGTTTCATTATTTGTCCCGACAATGATGGAAAACCCTCACACTGAAACAGTAACCCTTCCTCCAAAATCAGATGACGAATATGAGATAGATATTTCTTTCGCAAGTGATGTTTTATCCTCAAAAAAAGCAACTTTTGATAATCTTGTTCAGCCAGAAGTCCAAGTTTCTTACAAGCAGGGTGGTGAAGAAAAGCAGGCTATGAAAAAATTAGAATCGTCTTATGTTTTAGGAAAAGGAAAACTCACTTGGAGCAATCCAGATATGATTGCTTGTTATGTTACCCCAGCGGATGCTGTAATCGATAAATTTTCCAGAAATAATATTCAATATTATACTCCAGTTCTAAATGATTATTTTGGTCGAAGCAACCTGGGACGAGCGATTATCCTTTTTGATGCACTCGGTACCCATGGTTTAGTTTATAATATTGATTTAGAAACTCCTTTCCTTGATATTGCAGATGATAAGTCTGCATTTGACAATGTAAAATATCCTGGTGATATGCTTAGAGATAAAATTGGAGATTGCGATGATCTAACGGCTCTTTATGGTTCATTGCTGGCGAATCTAGGTATTGAAACAATGTTTTTAGATGTTTTTAAGCCTGGTGCAGGTCATATATTTTTAATGTTTGATAGCGGTGTAAAGCCAGATGATGTAGAAAAATACTTTCTTGATCTTTCAGAGGTAGTTGTGCTTAATGAAAAGGTATGGGTACCTGTAGAAGCAACTTTAGTAGGGAAAAGCTTTTTTTCTGCATGGAAGCAAGGGGCTTTAAAATATAATGAAATGAAAGCGGAAAATTATGTGAATGAAATCTCCGTTAAAGAAGCTTCTGCTAAATACATAGCTGGTTCCCATATTACCCCGGATGTACCATTCCCGGATATTGAAGGAATTAGTCCTTTACTTAAAGAGGATATAAAACAGTACGGCATGTGGTTAGAGCAGATTGTTTATAAATCTGTAGATAATAAATTAGAGTCGGCAGAAGACTACTACGACGCTGGTGTTAAGTACATGGAATTTGGAAGATATAAAGAAGCAATTCAAATGCTAGAGACTAGTATTAACATGAAACCAGTTTTTCC
>CBFIBM010000023.1:6421-10428 GCA_965660855.1 uncultured bacterium
CGGATGCTATAAATACGCTTGGTGTTTGTTACACGAAAAAAGAAGAATATGTAAAAGCAATTTCTTTCTATGAAAAAGCAATAGAACAATCTGGTGAGCATGCTGGTTATCTTTTAAATATTGCAATTGCTCATTTTATGATGGGCAACAAAGGGATGGCGAAACAAAAGTATGATGAAGTAGTTTTAATTGATCCCGTCTTCGCAGGGAAGTTAGATAAAATATTTGGTGCAGCAAAAGCAACGCTTGCTGGAAGTACTCCTTTACCTGGTCAGTTAAACATTTCCACTGATTTAGAAGATGAACTACAGCAAGGATCCAGCCAAGGACTTGTTAGTCTAAAGTCACAGCCCGAAAAAGTTGAAGTTGAAGATATTCCAAAAGTTTCTCACAGAAAAAGAAGAGCACGAAGTGATAACACAGTTGGTGTTACTTTCGCTAGGCTGGGTAATTATTCGATGGCAATAGATTATTTTAGGAAGGCTGTAGAGCATGATCCTGAAGATATAGATTATAAAGAAAATCTTGCTGTTGCATTGTACAGAACTTATAAATACGAAGAAGCTAGTAATCTTTATAATGAGATTAAAAAAGCCAAGCCTGAAAAAACAGAGAAATTAAGCTTTTTAGAGAGTATGGGCTCAATTACACCAAAATATAATAAATTTGATTAGATTATAAATTATTGTTTTATTTTCCACTGTAACAATACAGTACATTGTGTATCAATTTAAGCATCTCAAATTGATACATATTTAGCAGATTTAAATTAAATTAATACCTATACGGAGTGTTTCTTCTCTAATAAACTTTTATTATAT
Source organism: uncultured bacterium (assembly GCA_965660855.1). GTDB lineage: Bacteria > Fidelibacterota > Marinisomatia > Marinisomatales > UBA1611 > JAOLAV01. The sequence goes on from CBFIBM010000023.1 coordinate 7,243, forward strand.
GATTTATTATCAAATTTTACTTTTTCTGGCACGAAATTTGCTTCATAAGAGTGTAAATTAAGAGAGCAGGCTATGGATATAAACTTTCGTACAAAAAACTTCACTTTTGTTGTAATCATTTTTTCGTCCCTTTTTGCAACTAATCAAATTAAGAAAAATTTACTAACCGGGACCTTTTTACCTCAAAATCAAGAAATAATAGAAAAAAACAAAAATCTTGGTTTTCAAGCACAACCAAACCTCAATTATTCTTCATTTGAAAATAGATTACCGACAATTTTCTCTAGACTAGATATCAATAGAACTTCTTATACATTTACAAGTTGTGGTGCATTTGGTACTGAAGGACCATCTCAAGAACAATCTAACATTGAATATGTTGGTACTAATTTAGAGGGGATGGTTACTGTAAATAATGGTATTCAACAATGGATTGTTCCAGAAGCAGGACCATATACTATTACTGCAGCTGGAGCATCAGGAGGATATACACCAAGTATTCCTGGTGGTAGAGGAAGAGCTATTACTATAGAGGTAGATTTATTACAAGGTGATGTGTTAGATATTTTAGTAGGACAAGAAGGTGGTCGAGGTCAAATATCGGCTAATGGTGCGTACGCTGGTGGTGGTGGTGGTGGAACATTTATAATAAAAAATGGTTCACCTATTTTAGTCAGTGGTGGTGGTGGTGGAAGTGGAGAAGGAACTGGTAGCTTTATCGCTGCATTACCAGGTGCTGATGCTTCATCTTACGAAAATACGAATGGTTCTGATGGTACGGGTTATTCTGGTAGTTGGAACTCTCCAGGTACGGGTGGTGTTAATGGTAATGGAGGAAACGCTAGTGGATCTGGTGGAGCCGGTGGTGGTGGTTACAATACTGATGGCTCAGCGGGGTATTATGCAGGAATACCAGGTAAAGCGTATGTCAATGGTGGTTTCGGTGGAATAAATAGAATTTTTTATGGTACTTTTTCACTCGATATTCAAGGTGGTTTTGGCGGAGGATCTGGTGCAGGATTACATTCTAATTTTGAAGCAAATGCTGGTGGTGGTGGTGGCTACTCTGGTGGTGGCGGTGGTGCTACTCGCGTCGGATCGGGTGGTGGTGGAGGAAACTACTTTACAGGAACCTACATATCCTCAGATTTAAATACTGGTGATGGTTTAGTGGTAATCACAGGTTCAGGTCCATCAAATTCAAATCCATCAATTACATCAACCCCTCCAGTTGATGCATTAGATGGTTCTGCTTATGAATATATAATTTCATCTAGTGATGTGGATGGAGATGATGTAGTCATCACAGCTACAACAAAACCTGAATGGTTGTCTGTCAGTAACAATAATTCTAATTCTCTGAGTTTTGATGGAGATGATGATTACGTTGAAATTTCTGGTAACGATGACCTAGCACACAACAATTCATTTTCTTTATCCGCTTTAATAAGAATCCCTGAAAGTAATAATAATCCATGGAGTTCCTTGGTAGGTGGATATCTTGGGTATGGTTACATTGTATATGCCGGTTCAAATAATGATGAAGGGAAGTTGCGTCTTGAGATAAATGATGGTAATGGACATGTTACAAGTAATACAGACTTAAGAGATGGTCTATGGCATGATATCTCAGTTACTTTTGATGGCAACCTTGCTTGCGTTTATATTGATGGTATAAAAGAAAATGAGTCTTCAATTTCTACTAATTTTTCAAGTTCAACATCTCACAATCTTAAATTTGGTGGTATAAATCACAATGCAGCAGGAAATGAATCTTTCAATGGTAACATAAGCAAGGTAACAATATGGGATAGTGCTTTATCTCAAGAAGCAATCCAGTCTAATATTTCTTCACCTATAAATGGAAGTGAACCAGGATTAGTTGGATATTGGGATTTTAACGAAGGAGAAGGATCTACCTTAACGGATTTAAGTGGTAATGGTAATAATGGAACGATACATGGAGCAATCTGGGAATCTTCTTCCTCAACTGTATTAAGTGGTACTCCGAGTCATTCAGATGGAGGGTTGCATAATATAGTACTGACTGCAGAGGATGGAAATGGCGGTATTGGCACTCAGAGTTACACTCTTGCAGTAAGTTTACATAGCTTAGAAATATCCGGCGAAACCAGTTTTCGTATGTTCTCAAGTCCTGTTTCTGGTGCCATCTACGGGGACCTTTTAGATGAGTTATGGACACAAGGAGCGGAAGGCTCTGACAATCCTAATTCCAATCCAAATATATGGACGTTTGGGAATGAGTGGAATCCCGTAACAGATTTTAGTACAGATGCACTAACTGCAGGACAGGGATTTTTAATGTATGTGTATGCAGATACAGATTTTGATGGTGTGGATGATCTTCCAGTTACCATAAGTATTGATGGAGAGCATCAACAATCAGCGGTCTCTGTTTCTTCAGAACCGAGTGCTTGGAATATGATGGGGAACCCTTACGGTCTTGCTGTAGACATCTCTCAGATGGTATCTGATAATGATGGCCGATTTAATAAGACGGTTTATGCATTAGACCAAGATAACCCAGGTTATAAGTTTCACAATGGAAATATAGGTACGATTGATGATGGAGAGATTAAACCATTTGAAGGCTTTTGGATCCAAGCGACTGAGAGTGGAAATACATTCCAGTTTACAGAACAAAGTATTAAAAAAGGAAGTATAGATATACCTGCTAGGACGAGTAGAGATGGTTCTAATGGTCATGCTGTTTTTACGTTTACTAATGGTACTTATAGTAGCTCTACTTATTTGTCCTTCACTCCTGAAGGAGAGATTAACTTAGATCCAGCAGATGCAGATCGGTTGATACCCATGTCGTTAGTAGAACATCTAACCAGTATGATTTATGAGTCGAATAAATCATTGGCGATTAACAACCTACCTTTGGATCTTACTACAGATCTTACGATGGATATGGATGTGATGATGCTTACTCCTGACGATGACAATGGCTATGCGTCTCAAGCAGAACAAATTGAATTTACTTGGGATATATCGAATCTTCCAGAAGGGATTACTCTTGGGTTGACAGATAATGTAACCGGACAAGCTATACATTTAACGGAAGCTTCATCTCTAGGTATTTCTACTGTGAATAAAGGTAGCTTTGAAACTTCTGGTGGCTTTATGGGAACATACCCAGCAGTGGGTGAGTCTCAGTTC
>CBFIBM010000024.1:0-9136 GCA_965660855.1 uncultured bacterium
TGTTTTTAAAAAAACTTATTTCTCAACTAAAAACAAAAAAAATTGGTAATCCAGAGGATGAAGTTGACCTAGGTCCAATGGTATCTAAAGAAGCCCGATTAAAGGTTCATCAACAGGTTAAAAATTCAGAAAAAAAAGGAGCGAAACTTTTATTAGGAGGTGAAATTCCAAAGGGGAGAGGATCTTTTTATCCAATTACGGTATTGTCTGAAGTAAAACCGGGAATGGAAATCTTTGATGAAGAAGTATTTGGACCAGTATTCTCAATAACTAAAGCAAAAGATGAAATAGAAGCAATTGAATTAGCAAATAATTCACCATTCGGTTTAGGAGCATCACTGTTTAGCAAAGATATTGAAAAAGCGAAGATGATTGCTAAAAACAAACTTGATGTAGGTATGTGCTATATAAATGATTTTGTAAAATCTGATCCTGAGTTACCATTTGGTGGTGTTAAAGATTCTGGACATGGAAGAGAATTATCAATCAATGGCTTCCTTGAGTTTGTAAATGTAAAAACAATAGTAGTAAATAGAAAATAAAAGCATAAAATATTTCAATATGAATGTTAAAATAATTTTAAAAATTGTATTTCTATTTTATTTTTCTTTTTCTCAAGAAAATAAATTATTTTGGGATGGTTTAGACTGGAATAAAATTCCTCAGGATGTAAGCTATAATACAGAATTAGTCTTTAAAATTAAAACAGCTTATTTACATGGAACCCTTGATGGTAGGTTGTATAGTTATTTACGAGTTTGGGCTGAAAATAACGATATTGCAGATGATGTATTTTCAGAGACAGTAGATTATCTAACAAATCGAGAGCTTATAAAAAATCTAGATTACTTTTATAAAGACCCGATGAATAGTTACATTCCAGTTCCTAATGCTATTATTATTTCGAATATGTATGCAGAAAGAATTCCTATAGAAAGTATAAATAATTATATTCTTTCAACTAGAAAATGGATTAATGATTTAACCCTAGATTTAGACACTCTCAACTACAGTAAACTCCTTGAAGAAAAAGCATTAAAACACAACCAAAAAAGCTCTAGTCAATTCGAATAAACCCAGATTTAATGTGCCAGGCGAATACACGATTATCTCCTGAAAATTTCACCTTAGAAATTTTAAACTCAAAATTAGATGGTTTATTGGTATCAAGTGTATATGTAATAGATTTGTATGAAGAGTATCCCGTTTTAAGTGGTGGTTCATAGCTATAAAGAATAACCATCCTTTTTTCATCTATAAATTGGTTTTCTCCAGAAAATTGTGATAAAAATCCTTCAAGATAATCAACTTGCCGGCCAACATTATTAATTACTGAAACATTGACTAAGATCTTACCTCCATCAATAACTCTAGGTTTTACATCAATATCGAATGGAACTTTTTTTTGAGAAAAACAAAAGCTTACTAAAAATAAAATAATCATGTATCCTTTCATGTCCGTAATATTGGTAAATAAATGTTTATACAAAAGAAAAAGATTAACAATTTTTTATATGGATTTTATAATTAGAAAAATAAAAGAGTACGTCTTATGAAACTTTACCGACTCATTTTCTTATTTTTAATTTTTTTATCAAAAATTCAAAGCCAAGTTAATAATGGGCAGTGGGCATCTTTCACATCACCATTGAAAAATAATGATATTTTATTTTTAGGTGATGTTCTTTTTTCTGCGACAGAGGGAGGACTTTTTATTTTAGATGAAAATAATTATACAACATATACAACTGTTGATGGGTTGGAAGGTGTAAATATCTCATCTATAGATTATGATTTAGATTCTAATCTGTGGATTGGAGGGAACTATCCATACGGTTTTTTACAGGTTTATAGTCCGAAAAATAAAAATTCGATTAAAATTTTTGATTTTGGTTTAACAGAAATTTTAGATATTAAAGTTAAAGAAAAATATTGCTGGGTTTTATTCAAAAGTGGTCAAGATAATGGGCTAATGAAGTTCTTTAAAGATGATAGTTGGAATTATATTGACAGTTATAAAAATTATCCTCAAAGTGTAGGAAATTTAAATTGTTTTGAAATTTCAGATTCTATTGCTTATGTGGGTACGAATAATGGCATCTTTTTTACTAAGATATCAAATAATATGAAAGACCCAAATAACTGGAGTCCACTCTTTCAAAATTTTAATTCAAATATATCTTCAATGGAGTTTTTAGAAGATACATTATATTTTACAACCGATGATGAAATTTTTTATCATATTGATGGTAATGAGGGATTTGAAATAGTTCAATTCGGATTTCAATTATCAGAAATAAATAAAATCTATAATACAAACAATGGTTTCTGTATTATAGATGGGGAAAACATATATTTACAGGAAAAAGATCAAGATTATCAAATCCAAAATAATTACAATGCTACAAGTATTTTTGAAAAGAATGAAAGTATATATGTTGGAACTGACCATGGAATTTTGATAATTAATAATGATAGAATGGTACAACATTTTATTCCAAATGCACCGGTTTCTAATAATTTTTCTGCTATAGAAGTATTGGATGATGGAAGAATAGTTTGCGGTAGTGGTAAAGGTTTATCTATTTATAATGAAGATGGATGGAGAAATATTTTAGAAATCAAAAAAGAGAACACAAATATTATTAATACAACCTACGACTATAATGTATTTATTGCTGATACAGTACCATATGATTTTGGAGAGTATATAGCTGATATAGAACAGGGTCCTGATGGTTTGATATATTGTTCTATAAGAGGCTCACGTGTGTACCAAAGTAATCCTGCTAGGTCAAGCGGAGGAATAATTGTAATTGATATTGACGACCCTCATAATATATCAGTTATCGATACAACATATTTAAGTTACTTTACAACATCGAGTAATTCAGTGCCATACCAGGTTGTATTAGATATTAAATTTGATAAATATAATAATATGTGGATTGCTAATCCATATTGTATAAATGGAAACGAACCTATTCACGTAAGGTCATTAGCAGGAGATTGGAACCATTTTAAATCATCTCACCAAAATATAAAAATAAGTCAATCTCCAATATCAATAGGTTTTGATTCGTGGAATAGAGTATGGTTTTCTTCTTTTCAGGCAGAAGAAGCAAACTTAGGTATCTATCCTAATGGTGGAATAAGCTATATTAGTTTTGATGGAGACCCTTCTACGACAAATGCATATAATTATGAGGTTGTTAAGTTTGATGAAACAGTTTGGTCGATTGGAATGGGGAAGAATAATAGATTATACTTTTTGACACCATCTGGTCTAAATTATTATGATATTAACGAAAGCTCTAACCCAATTTCTCGCCAAAGTCCATATTCATTTTATCCGAATATTTCATTTGGAAGTGGTTCAGGGATTGAAATTGATTATTTAGGTAACATATGGACATACTCTAACTCCCAAGGCATTCATGTTTTGCTAGAAAACACTTCTTATTGGCCTGATATAAATGGAATAAGAACATCGAATAGTTTTTTATTATCTGATGAAATCAGAGATATTGATTTTGATACAAAAAATAATTTAATCTATATCGCTACAAATCGAGGTATCAATGCATTAAGGATCCCTTTTGGAGAACCAAAAGAGAATTATAATAATATTAAGATTTATCCAAGTCCTTTTTACATACCATCTTCAAATTATTTGAGAGTTAGTGATTTAACCTCTAATTCATCAATGTTGGTGATGACCTTAGATGGTAAGGTTGTGAGGAAAATTGAATCGCAAGGAATTAATATTGATGGAGATCAATTAATTTGGGATGGAAAAGATTCAGAAGGTGATTATGTTTCTAGCGGTGTGTATTTATTAGCTATATACGGGGAAAATGGTTCAAATCAAATGGAGAAAATAACAGTCATAAAAAAATAGAAATTATTTTACGATATTTCTATAAAACCAAACAATAACTAATAAAAATAAGATTGGACCTAAGAACTCAAATCCAGTAATCTGAGGCCACCAATTTTTATTTCCACTTATAAAAATTGGTAAAGCAACACTAATTCCAACAAGAGCTTCACCAGTAATGAGTCCAGAAGCAATTAATAATCCATGTTTTTTTGAGTTTTGGCTAGATCCGTAAATACCGCTTATATATGACATCATTCCTCCAGCAAATATTGGAATTGTCAATTCAATAGGTAAGTAAATACCAACCGCAACAGCTAGGATTGGAACCCTAAAATTGGAACCAATATTTTTTTGTCTTATATCAATAAGTATTATTATGATACCAATGATTGCTCCCAATCCAACCATGAGCCATGGTAAATTTCCACTAAAAACACCCTCAGCAACAGATTTCATTAATGTTGCTTGAGGAGCTGAAAGAGTTGGAGATCCTATTATATATGCCGTATGGAGTACATCTAGAACGAGTCCAAGAACCATTGCAGAGCTTACGGTTCCAATAATCTGCATTACTTGTTGTTTCCAAGGAGTTGCACCTATTATATGACCAGTTTTTAAATCTTGTAAATTATCTCCGCCTATTGCTGCAGCGCAGCAAACTACAGCACCAATCATAATAGCTGCAGATGCTCCAACTGGCGATTCTTTTCCTAGTAGTATTAAAAGAAGAAAAGATGAAAATAAAATTGTAGCAATTGTTACACCTGATATTGGATTATTTGAGGATCCCACTATTCCAGCCATATATGCTGCGACTGCAGAAAATAAAAACCCAAAAATCATCATTACTATTGTTAGAAGTATTGCAATCTTAGCATTATCAATTATATCAAAGTAAATCATAAAAACTGGAAGCATTAAGATTGATAGTCCAAAACCAACATAATTTATAGGAAAATCTTTTTCCTCTAATGGTTGTGCTCGTGATATTTGAGATTTATCTAAAGAATCTAAGCTTGCTTTAATGCCTTCCATCATTGGTTTAAATAAATCAACTAAGGACCATAGTCCACCGATAACCATTGCTCCTATGCCTAAATATCTAATTTGCGAATCCCAAATATTTTTTGCAGCATCCAATGGATATCCGTCAAAGCCATAGTAAGCTGAATAAAGCGGTATTGCAATAAGCCATGAAAAAAGGCCTCCAGAAACAACTAAAATTCCTATATCCCTTCCTACAATGAAACCAACCGAAATAAGTGAAGGTGAGAGATATGTTCCAATACTGAAAATAGAACTTCCAAGAATATTTCCTGCCCTTGTGGTAGTTGCCACAGTCCCTACTGCAATTGAAGCTTTCCACATTCCTAAACCTTGTCCCAAAAACTTCAAAAAACCTCCTAGGAGAGATGATGTAATTATTGTTTTAATACTCCTCTTACTATCAAAGTCTGACTCTAAATTTTCATTCATTCCGGCCTCTAATATAGCGGCTGTTGCAACACCTTCAGGGTATTTTAATTTTGCTTTTAATATTAAAGCTCTTCGAAGTGGAACTGTAAAAAGAACACCTATTATGCCACCAATAGCTGAAATTTTAGCAACTTCAAGATAGTTAAATCCATTTTCCCAGTAACCCATTAAAACTAACGCGGGTAAGGTGAAAATGACTCCAGCAGCAAGGCTTTCTCCCGCAGAAGCTGCAGTCTGAACAATATTATTTTCAAGTATATTTGAACTGCGAAATTGCTTTAAAATAGCCATTGATATAACAGCAGCAGGGATTGAAGCACTTACCGTCATACCTGCAAACAATCCTAAGTAAGCATTCGCAGCAGCTAGTATCATTGATAAAAAAATACCTAGTAAAATTGCCTTTGGTGTGATTTCTTTTTTGATTTTTGACATTTTAAGCCTTCTATATATTATTTACCGCTCATAATTACTAATAATATAATACAAAAGCATTTTGGAAAAGACGTTATAATTTATAATTTTAGAAAAGTCAGGGGTGCTATTTTGAACCAGATCGAATAGCTGAGAATATACCCGTTGACCTGATCTGGATAATGCCAGCGTAGGGAGCTAAATGATTAATAAATATCATCCTTTTCTATTTTTTTTGCTGTTGTGCGTAATATCATCAAAAAATATTACCATCATAGCTACCGTAAAAGATAATACCGATAAAAAACCACTAAAAGGTGTTAATATATTATTCAATGACAGAGGCACAGTATCTGATAAAAATGGTGAATTTAGTATTAAGGAAGAGATTACAGAAAAAATTCAATTTTCGCATATTGGTTATGATGATTTAATATTAAATAAAAATGCATTTTATCAAATCTTAGAAAAAAACTTTGAATTTTATTTGATGCCTAAGGTAATTGAAGTAGAGGGAATAAGTGTTACTGCAGAGTTATATGACAAGAGTTTACTCCAAACCGCAAAAAGTATATCTGTTTTCACTGAAGATAGGATTAGACAAGGAGCAGATATTCATTTACAAACTTTACTAGATGAAGTTCCTAATATCAATTGGGCCGGCGGCTCTAGTAGACCTAGGTATTTCCAAATAAGAGGTATCGGAGAAAGAAGTAACTTTTTTGGAGAAGGTCCACCTAATTTTTCTATTGGATTTAGCCTTGATGATATGGATTTAAGTGGTTTAGGTATGTTAGGGCATTTGTTTGATCTAAATCAAATTGAGATTTACAAAGGCCCTCAATCTACTATTTTTGGTTCGAATGCAATAGGTGGATTGATATCGATTAAGTCAAATAATCCTGCGGACAAATTTGATATAAAAACCTCCTTAAACGTGGGGTCGGATAATTTAAAAAGTATTAGCTCTATGTTAAATTTGAAACCATTTAGAAATTTAAGCCTTAGAGTATCTGGTTCTTATAATTATTCGGATGGTTTCAGGAAAAATAAAAGTTTAAACATATCTAACTCAAATAAAAGAGAAGAATCTTTTAATCGTCTAAAAGCAAAATTATTTATCTCAGAGGATATTAGGTTTTTAGGTACGTTTATTTATGCAAATTTTGCAAACGGATATGACGTATGGTCACCAGATAATAATCAAAGTTATAATACTTATACAGACTCGACTGGTGAAGATAGTCAATTTACTAAAGGTTTCTCACTGCGAAGTGAATTAAGGTTTCTGGACAAAATAGATATAACAGCGATATCTGCATATACTGAAACTGATTTGGTGCATGCATATGACGGTGATTGGGGAGATAGTACTTATTGGGCAGTAAATCATAATTTTATTGAAAGCAATGAAGGTTGGGCGTACAGTTTTTTTGATAAAAATGAGAGAAATAGAAAAAATTTAACAAATGAAATAAGACTTAGGTATTTAAATGCAATCTTTGGAATCTATCATAAAAACTTGGATGAAAAGGACCGGGCAAGAGGTTATTTATTTGGTGGTGCCGCAACAAGTGCAAAAAGTAAATATGAACACAATGTCTATGCAGTTTATGGCGAATTTGAATATCGACTCTCAAACAATCTTTCTTTTAACTCAAGCTTTCGACAAGAAAATAGTCAGTATATTTTTTCTGGAGAATCTCAAGCTATTAATTATTATTATGAAGCAGTAGATTTACCAGATGTATTTTTCAAATCAGACGTGCAAATGGATGGCCATAAAGTATCTCTTAACTACAATCTCAGTAAAAATACAAATATTTTTGCCTCGAGATCAAAAGGTTTTAAAGCTGGTGGTATAAATCAGCAACCAAGCTTAAATGAATCTAGTAGGCCATTTGAACCTGAATATCTATATAATACTGAATTTGGTTTTAAATTTAGAACTTCAAAAACAAATACAAGTTTTACAATGTTTGACGGGATCAGAAAAAACCAACAAGTTTCGATTTCATCTCAGCAGGAACAAGGTAACCCGAATTCATTTTTATTTTACACGGATAATGCAACTTCTGGTACAATCAGAGGTTTTGAATTTGAGAATGATGTAATGGTTTTTGAAAATTTTATAGTTTCAACTTCATTCGGTTATCTAAATACATATATTAATAAATTTTATTATCCAACCGAGGAAGGAGATTTAAGTACTTTTGGAGGAGATAGAGAAGCTGCGATGTCTCCTAATACCGCATCTATTTCTATTGAATATAAAATGAAAAATGATATTTATTTTTCGTATAGAACAAATTTTAAAAGTCAATACTATTTTTCAGATAGTCACAATCAAAAATCAGATAGTTATTCAATATCAAATATAAATATCAGTAAAAGCTTTGTGAGAGTAAAATTAACATTTTGGGGAAATAATATCTTTAATACAAGTTTTACAACTAGAGGGTTTTACTTTGGACTCATTCCTCCTGAATATAAAGAACAATTATTTAGAAGCTATGGAGACCCTAAACAAATAGGCATTAAAATAGATTATTCTTTTAAATAAATTCAAAATATATAATTAAAGTTTTCTAAGTTACATTTTTTTAAAAAAATTATTAATTTACTAGGCTGAAAAAGAATATTATTTAATGTTTAATCAAATTACAGACAGATTCAATACAATTTTTAAGAACCTCCGCGGTCTTGGAAAAATCAATGATTCTAATATTGAAGATGCAGCTAGAGAGGTGCGCAGAGCCTTACTAGAAGCAGATGTTAATTTTAAAGTTGTAAAAAATTTTGTTTCTTCAGTTAAAGAAAAAGCTCAAGGTGTCAAAGTTTTGAACTCTGTAAAGCCTGGCGAACAGTTTATTAAAATTATACATGATGAACTAGTTATTCTTTTAGGAGAAAATACAGAAGAACTTAGTACAAATAAAAATTTCAACATTATCCTTTTAACAGGCCTTCAGGGAGCCGGTAAGACTACTACGGCTGGGAAACTTGCTAAATTTTTTAAAGATCAACAATATTCAGTTTTATTGTCATCAGTAGATATTTACCGTCCAAGCGCAATTGATCAGCTTAGTGTTATAGCTAAAAATATTGGAGTTGACTTTTACAGTGATCCTCAAAAAAATCCAATTGATATATGTAAATCGGCTTTAGTAAAGGCTAAAAATAATAAAAATAATATTCTCATTGTGGATACTGCTGGTAGAAATCATATCGATAATGAAATGATGGTTGAAATTTCTGAAGTTTCTAAAACTATTAATCCAAATGAAACGATCTTTGTTTCAGATGGTATGACTGGTCAAGACGCTGTTAAATCAGCAAACTCATTCAACAAAGTATTGGATC
>CBFIBM010000025.1:0-2613 GCA_965660855.1 uncultured bacterium
TGTAAACAGGTCTGTGAATATTTAGCCAACGATAAATTAATCAATGCAGTAAATACTCCGATTTCAGATTTAGCTAAATTACATGAAATCAAACCTTTCTTAAACCTTTCGGAATTAATTGGAGACTTTCTAAATCAATTGATATCTTCAGATTCTGTGAAAAATATAATTATTAATTGTCAAGGAACTGCAAAAGACACAAAACCAATATTATTATCATTTCTTAAAGGGTTGTTAAAACCATATGTTCCTGATAGAATTAACTATATAAATGCAGAAACGATAGCAAAAGAACTTGGGATTCAATTTTCAGTTAATTATTCTAATATTGAAACGAGCTATAAAAATTTAATTTCGATTAAAGCCGTAACTATAAATGATGAATACAGGATAGATGGTAGTATTTTTGATGATAAAAAACCAAGAATTACAAATGTTATGGGTTATAATACTGAGGTCTTACCTAAAGGGATGATGCTCCTAATAGAAAATATTGATGTCCCTGGCGTGATAGGTAATGTTGGTACCTTTTTAGGAAAACTTAAAGTCAATATAGGTGCTTATTTACTCACTCGAGAAAAGAGTTTGAGTAATGCTTTTTCTATAGTTAGGATAGACAGCAGATTAAGTAAAAAAGATATTTTGTCAATTTCAGAAATACCTGAAATAATCAATGTTAAGCAAATAAAAATTATTGATTTTGATAACTAATAATTTTTAGTATCAAATTAGATTTAGGAGCTAATAATGTCAAAGCTATGGGATGATTTAAAAGAAAACATGAAAGATTGGAGTTCTTCTGCAGTTGAAAAAGCTGAAGAAATGAGTAAAATAGCAATGGCAAAAACAGAAGAGATGACCCGCATTTCAAAATTAAAATTTGAAATCCATCAATTATATCGAACAATATCTAAAGAAAATGAAAAGCTAGGAAAATTAGTTTATCAACATACCAAGAACGATCACATGGCTACTTTCTCTGGAAACTCAGATTTTTTTAACATGATAAATAATATTGACGAAATCAGAAAAAAAATCAAGTTAAAAAAAAATGAAATAGAAAATATAAAAATAGAATATGGTATTAATGAGGAGGATATTTCTGAAATAAGGGTAAAAGAAAAAGATGAGTTTAAATCTTCTGATTTCCAAAGTTTTGAAGCAAAAGAAAGTGAAGAATAATAGTTTTTATTGTATTATAAATAGGTTTTAATTAAACCTGAATGATTGTAAGCTAACTTTATAAAATTTCTTTACATTAAATGTTTTTTAAGAATTTAATTATACAAACAGAATATAGAAATGGCGCTAGTCAGTGGCATTTGAGTAATAAAAAACTATTTTTATACTTTTTTTTAGTTTTTATCACCCTGATTATATTTTCTTTTTTTATGGCTAACCTTTTAAGCTCTTATTTGTATAATAAAAAGATAAATGAGTATAAAGCTAGTTATGGATATGTTTCTGAAAATCTAAGTTTACTTTCCGAAAAGATTACAAACCTAAACAAACAAATTGATATTATAGAGCAAAAAGATTCTGCCTTAAGATCATATGCTGGAATGCCTATTATTGACAAAAATATCAGGGAATTAGGTATTGGGGGGAAAAAAATAGAATCAAATAGATTTTTGAATAATGTTGCACCAATCATCAATAAAGAACTTGCAATCTTAGAGTTAGATGTTGAAAAATTATCTAGACAAGTTAACTTTGAAATGAAGAGTTATAAGTCTATATATTCAGAAGTTCAAAAAAACATACAAAGGATTTCAAAAATTCCTTCAATAAGACCAGTAGACGGTGGGTATTTAAACTCTACATTTGGGTATAGAATTGATCCAATAGATAATGTGAAAAGATTCCATCATGGACAAGATATAACTGTAAAATCTGGAAGTCCGGTTTATGCACCTGCTGACGGCGAAATTAAGAGAGCATATTACGTCGGAGGATTTGGTAATCATATTAAAATTGATCATGGCCTCGGCTATACTACACTATTTGCACACTTATCGAAATTAAATGTTAAACATGGCCAAAAGGTTAAACGTGGTGAAGTTATTGGATATAGCGGAAATACTGGAAGGTCAACTGCCCCACATTTACATTATGAAATACATTATAATGGCGAACCACAGAACCCACTCGATTTTTTCTTTTCTGATAACGGATACTAAAAAGATATCATAATATTAAGTTGAATTTTCAAAAAGATATAACAATTAAAAAGACGTATCATATAGACACTTATGGATGTCAGATGAATGTTGCAGATTCTGAGCTGGTAGAATCTATTTTAATTGATGAAGGCTATGAAAAATCTGATGATATAAATTCTGCTGATGCAATATTTGTAAATACATGTGCAATTAGAGAACAGGCTGAAGAAAAAATTCATTCTCAATTAGGCAGGTACAATTTAATAAAAAAAAATAAACCTGAAATTCTTATTGGTGTCCTTGGATGTATGGCACAAAACCTTAAGGATGATATTTTAGATAGTAAACCATATGTGGATATTATTTTAGGTCCAGATTCATATAGAAATATTCCATCGATTCTAAAAAGAAAAGAAAATAATCTTGATAATATTGTTGATACAAAATTATC
>CBFIBM010000025.1:2712-9096 GCA_965660855.1 uncultured bacterium
TAGATTTGAAGTTTATAAAGATTTATTTCCTAAACGTAAAAGTGGAATAAATGCTTGGGTTTCCATTATGAGGGGCTGTGATAAATTTTGTACATTTTGTATCGTTCCTTTTACCAGAGGTAGGGAAAGGAGCAGAGATATAAATGGAATAATAAAAGAAGTTCAGCAAATAGTTGATAGTGGTTATAGTGAGGTAACATTGCTTGGACAGAATGTAAATTCGTACAATTATAATAATTTGATGTTTCCTAATCTCCTTGAAGAGATTGCAAAAATAAAAAAATTAAAAAGAATAAGGTATACATCTCCTCACCCACAGGATATTACCAAATACTTATTAAATGTAATGAATAAATATAATAATATCTGTAATTATATACATTTACCATTGCAAGCAGGAAGTAATAAAATTCTTAAAAGAATGAATAGGACATATACTAGGGAATATTTTATAGAGCTTGTAGAAACAATTAGGAAAATTATTCCTAATATTGGATTATCTACTGATATAATTGTAGGGTTTCCTGGTGAAACAGATCAAGATTTTAATGAAACTTTGAATTTAATGAAGGAAGTGAAATTTGATTCAGCATTTAATTTTAAATATTCCCCAAGGCCTGGTACAAAAGCTTCAGAATATGAAGACCAAGTTAATGAAAAAGTAAAACAAATAAGATTGCAAAAAGTCATTGATCTCCAAAAAGAGCATACTCTTGAGCAGAATCAAAAATTAGTAGGATCAATTCAAAAAGTTCTTATTGAAAAAGAATCTAAGCTATCAAGTGATCAATGGGCGGGTAGAACAGATTCAAATAAATGGGTAATTTTTAATAAAGAGGATTCTTTAATTAATAATATTGTAGAAGTTAAAATTGAAAAAGCAAAAGGTATTACACTTCATGGAAAAATTTTACAAAAAATGGAAGCCGCATAATGAAACTTATAAAAACCTTTATTTTAATTCTATCCATTCTCTCGATAATATTTTTTCTTCAATTAAATAGCGCTAAAGTTGATGTGAACCTTGTTTTTTATTATTTTTCTGAAGCACCTGTAAGTATGATAATTTTTTGTTCGTTAGCTTTAGGTGTATTATTTGGCTACATTATTTCTGTTTTTTCAATTTTATCATCAAAGAATAAAATCAGAGGGTTGCAGAAAAAAAATAAATCTCTGGCTGAGGAGTTAAACAATTTAAGAAATGTCGCAATAGACGAGGGTATTTATGAAACGGATGAAATTATAAGCTAACACTCAATGAATTTTTATATTTGTATATTAACCTCTGAATCAATCCGATCAATTTTATGCGGTACCTAATAAAAAATTTTTTTAATAAAAATTCTTTTTATTCACAATCAACATATACTGAAGCCCTAAATGCTATGGTCCGTGGAGAAAAAAGTAAATCAATCAGTCTATTAAAAGATGTGGTAAAGAATGATACTAATCACATTCAGGCGTATCTACAACTTGGTAATATCTTGAGAGATGATAACCCTGAACAAGCTTTGAAAATACATCAGTCATTGACAGTTAGGCCCAATTTAAACTCTGATATGACTGTTGACATTCACAAATCTTTGGCATTGGATTATGAGATATTGGGTGATGCTAAAAAATCAAAACATGAAATTGAGAAAATTTTAATTATAGAAAAAAGAAATATATGGGCTTTGTCATCTTTAATTAAAATATCTGAATCTGAGAAGGATTGGGATCAAGCTGCTAAACTTTCAAAAAGATTACAAAAGATTACTGGAAAAAATAACAAAGAAAATTTTGCTCAATTTGAAGTATACAAAGGTCTGGAAAATTTAGATAAAGGATTATTTAATGAGGCTAAAATATTTTTTCAGAAAGCAATAAAAATTGCACCTGAGTATTCATTAAGTTATAAATATTTAGGAAATATTTATGAGCAAACTAGAGACTTAGTAAGTGCTTTAAAAAATTGGGAACTATTTGCGATAAAAGATTTAAAAAATAGCTATACTGTTTTTCCTAAAATGGAATCCGCTTTGTTTGATTTAGGACGTTACAGTGAAGTTGAGAAGTTTTATAGAAGAATTTTAGAAATGGACAGATGTAATATCAATGCAATTATTCGTCTTTCTAATGTTCTGGAAGAAAAAGGGGAAAGAGTTGATGCAATAACTTTGATTGATAATTTTTTGATTGATAATAAGAGCGATATAAGAACAGATTTAATGAAGCTGAAATTACTTATCCCTACTTCAACACCTATTGAATTAGTTCAACAGCTTGATAATATTATGGAAAAATTATTAAATACTTATGATGACTAAAATAGTTCTTCTTTTTTTCCCTTTTTTTATTTTTTGTCAAAATGTAGATATGTACCTTTCATTAATATATGAGGGTAAAACTGGCGGCTTAGATGTTCGAATAAAGGAATTGATTTCTAAATATCCAAATGATCCAGGGGTTATGTTTTTAAAGGCAATAACTACTGTTGAAGGAAATAAAGCGATCGATGAGTACAATGAGATTATTAAGAAGTTTCCTACTTCAAAATATGCTATTGAATCTTCAGTTAAAATAGGTGAATTTTTATATTCTAAAGGACTCTATTCTCAAGCTGCTAAACAACTTCGTCTCATACCAAGGGTTTACCCTCGTTATCCTGAAATAGAAAAAGTAGTTAACCTAATGTCAAGCTCATTCTTAGCAATTGGTGAAGATGATTCTCTTAAATATTATTTAGGAATTTACCAGAGTATGTTTCCTAACTTAAGTTTTGAAAATGTCACAATTGAAAAGAATTACTCAACTACTGTTAATGATCCAAATCTTAATTTGAAAGCTTCTCCATCTAGTCCTTATATTATTCAGATTGGAGCATTTGGAAATATACAAAATGCAAATCGATTGAAACTACAGGTTAAACAAATAGGATATAATGTTAAAATAATGCCTGTTAAAACAAATGGAAGAAATTATAGTGCTGTAAGAATATTCAGTTACAAATCTAAATCAGAAGCTGAAAAAGTTGGTAAGATTATTAAAAACAAATTAGGAGTTGATTATAGAGTATTATATCGTCCGTTAAATTAATTTTAGGGAATGATTGAGAAACTGGTGGTCTCCACGGCCTTCAAAGCCGTTGAATGTAGTTAATGCTGCATTGCTGGGTTCGATTCCCAGGCATTCCCGCAAAATCGTATTTTGCGATAAGAACGGAGTTTTTTATTCCCCCTCTTTTATTTTTTTCTAGTCTAATTTTCTCATTTCTTTTAAGTGTCTTAATCCATGCAGATCAAAATATAATTCAGAAAAATTATCTAAAAGTTTAAGTCCGTCAGATACATAATCTGATTCAACGTTTTGCTTACATTTCATTGAATTTACATATAGCTTATGCAGAAATATCAACTGTTTGGTATAGTTTGGATTCTCTTTTTTAATTCTTTGAGCTAAAAAATAATCTGACAAAATATTTTGTGTATCTTTAGCATGATTTTCTTTCGCCACTGTCCACCTTATAATTTGCTGACTATTAAATGGGTTACTCTCAGATGATAAAATAATTATTTTATTCATTGCTTTTTCGATTGTTTTAAAATTTTCTTCAATTTGTATTATTCTTAATCCATCATTATAAATTCCGCACGGAATTTGACAATGAGCTATTAATAAATTAGCTGAAAGCGTTAGAAAGGATATGATTAATATTTTTTGCTTTAAATAGTTCATTTTTTATTTAATTCCTAATTATAATATTGAAATTTAATTAAAGAATCAGTTTATTTTAAAACATATAAAATAATCTATTAACCACATCTTCTTTTATTTTTAAAAAAAATATCATATATTTTAATTCTGAGGTAGTCAAACAATAATGAATGTTATAAAAAAAATTATACTCTGCTCTGTTCTTATAGATATGCTATTCTCTATTCATGGGAAAATTGTATTTTATGATGGAACATATGTTGTTGGAAAAGTAACAAAAGTTGACGAATCATCGGTTTATATCATACCCATAGGATTGGATACTTCTGAAGGTGTTTTAATAGGGAACATAGATTCATTAAAGATGGAAAATGGTATGGTCCCAGTTTTATCTAGCTCAGTCAAATATTTATTTCAAAATGGGGAATTCTTAAAAAATGATAATGACTGGATGGAAGAAAACTATGATTTTAAATATGATGACTATACAGCATTGCAAGAGACATATAAATATGAAGAAACAAAAAAAAGTCATCATCAGTTTTATCAATTGTCATCATTCATCGGACTTCCTATCTTTACAGCTGTTTCAATCCAAGAAGAAGATGGTTCAAGTAAATTAGCAAGTAATTTCGGAGCGTCTTTTCAATTCCCATATTATCCAATTGGAGCAGTTGATATTTCTCCAGGTCTAAGGTTTATGACATTTGGTTATGAAGCTTCACACCAAGGGAAAATTCAAGCTTTTCAAGTAGGCTTGAGTGGCAGCATGGATTTTAAGCCGATCTTTTATTTTATTCCTGAAGCATTTCACTTTAACATAGATTTTGGATTAACATATTCAAATGCATATGACATTGATCAGAATATTATTAATTATCCTAAAATTGAGAGTGAGGATCTCAATGGTTCTGAAACGTATAATGGTATTGGTATGAATGCTGGTTTTTCGGCTGATTATTGGATGAAAGAATTGCCAATTGCTTTTCGGTTTTTTTTGAGTGCTAATATTATTCCACAAGCACCTCCCTTTATGGATAAGAGTACATTATTTGGATCCACTGGGTTATCCCTTATAGTTGTTTTAAAGCGGCACCAAAAAAGTCAGAATTAGATTTTTATTATATTTTAATAATTATTTAAATCTTATCTAAAGGATAATAGCATTTCATCAAAAATAGTAATTACGTTGGTGCATAATTAAGTTCTTGTAACTTTTTTTAAAAAAACTATTTAATTTCAGATTATATAAGGAAAAATATGTTTGTATTTAAGAATAATCAAAAAATATAATGATTGATTTTCACAATCATATTTTGCCCAATGTTGATGATGGTGCTAAAACACTTGATGTCTCCTTGAGAATGCTCAGTCATGCAGCAAAACAAGGTATAACTGATGTAGTAAATACTGTCCATTACCAGCATCCAAAAGTTGAAGGGAAAGTTATTTCATATGATACAATTAAAAAATCAATAATAAACCTCGAACTAGAACTCAAAAAAAAAAAAAATCCCATAAAATTACATTTTGGTGCAGAAGTGTTTTATCAACCAAATTTGTTAGAAATAAAAGATAATCCCCTAGTTAATTTTAATAATGGTAAATACATGCTTATAGAATTTAATCCCCAAATTATACCTAAAAATCATGTTGATTATCTATTTAAATTAAAGCTAGCTGGAGTAACACCTATAATTGCACATCCTGAGCGGTATAGAGCCGTTCAAAATGATTTTAATATCATTAATGATTGGTTAAGATTAGGTTGCCTAATACAAGTGAGTGCCGGAAGTATTTTAGGATTTATGGGCGAAAATCTAAAAAAAACTGCTTCAAAAATAATTTATTCAAACTCATGTCATATTTTAGGTTCAGATGCACATAATGATCAAAATAGAAATTTTATGTTAAAGGATGCTTTTGAAAAAGTAGAAAAAATGATTGGTGTTAATGCAAAAAAATTAGTTTATGATAATCCGAAAGCAATTATTGATGGAAAACTTATAGAACCAATAATAGGGAAAAATATGGGGAAAATGACATTTTGGGATCGATTTAAAAGGTAAACCATTGAAGATAATATTTCTAAGTATAATTTTATTAAATCAAATTTTCTCGCAGAATTTTCAAGATAAAATTAAAGAAACAGATAGACTAGAAAAGCGATACATTACTGATGATAATGGGAATATATTGATTAGAGCAAATATTTGGGGTGAGGTTAGTAACCCTGGTAGTCATATTATTAACGAGGGGGTTGATATTTTTTCTTTTATTTCGATTGTTGGTGGTCCTAAAGATGGCTCTAACCTATCTAAAATTAAACTTTACAGAGAAAATTTTGTTACTAAAAATTATTCTTTACAGATTATTGATTTAAGTGGTTTTTTAGAAAATGGAGATGGTGAAAATATTATTGAAATAAAACCTAATGATACTATTATTATTCCGCAGAAAAGGATGCACTACTTCTTTAAACAAATTAATGCAATCAGCACTCTGTTAAGTATTACTACATTAATTTTTCAAGTATTAAATACTGTCAATTAAATGAACGATTATTTTCAAAATAAATCCGAAAATTCTGTTGATTATCATGCTAATTATCAAATGACTCTTCAGGATTATATAATATTATTAAAAATACATTATAAAAAAATATTATTTTTCACTTTTTTAGGACTA
>CBFIBM010000026.1:0-7628 GCA_965660855.1 uncultured bacterium
GCTTTTTTGTTTCATATTTATCCATTTATTGTCATTGATAACCGGAAGTCGTACAAAAAAAGTCGTACATACCCATAAGGGCGTATAAGATTTTAGATTACAACGTTAGTCTGCGTTCCCCACAAAGTAATTCAAAAGAAAGTCAGTTTTCAACCAAGTACCTAATCGCAAACTTTGTATCACTATTTTTTGTAGATTTTAAATATATGAGAATAGTTTTATACATATTCCTGCTACTACATTTTTTAGTTTTAGATTCTGTAATAAAAATTTTAGATTATAATATATGACAAATCAAATTAAATGGATTTTATTCGCTACTGGGTGGCACTCAGTTAGAGCTGTTGGTTCTTCCATTATGCTAATTTTAACATACTTAGGTAGTACAAGAGGTGCGCCAGACGAATGGGTAGTTACGCTATTAGGGGATTTTGTAATTGGTATTGGTGCTATAATACTGACATATAAAATCTATAAAAGTCCATCCAATATTATCTGGGGTATTTTATTAGCTTGGAATGTTTTGGGATTATTCGATCTAATAGGTGCCATTGTATTGACATCCATTGTTCCATATGAACCCTTTCCTGAAATTGGTTTAAATACATTTGGATTTAGGTTTGTTTTTTCTATTAATTCATTAATACAGATTTCATCTATATATTTATTATTCTCCCCTAAATTATTTGAATATTTTAATATTAAATAAATTTATAGATAACTCAAAAATGACTTCCTAAAAAACCTAGTTTATCAACGGGGTTTTTTGTATATAAAATGGTTCAATTTCCGCTACAGATACACTGGTAAAGATTAATTTATTTTCATTTAACTTTTTCCTAAACATCTGAATTTTATATGATTGGTAAATTATAGCTTAAAAAATACGCAAAATTACTTGTATTTTAAAAGTAAAAAGATTGAAGTCTTAACTGCAAAATGCAAGTAAGAATAATATAATTTTATCTCTCTATTTATTTAATTTTTCTATTTTATTAGGAGTCTATGGTTTGCTAAATAAAAAAATAAATTATAAATTAATTATTCTAATAGGGAGATTGATTTGAAAAAATATATTTTAACTTTTTTGATGCTCAACTTTTTTTTATTTGCTAAAAATGGTTATATAAGAGGTGTCATTGTAAATGAAAAATCTGAACCTCTTGCAGGAGCAAACATAACAATAGTAAATACAAATAAAGGTGTAATTACAGATTCAGATGGTAATTTTATATTTAGTGAACTTATCCCTGGTCCATATACTCTTTCGATTCATTATATAGGATATAAGGTATTATCGAAGACTTTCATGATTTCCTCTGAAACAGCAGGTGAAGGATCAAGTTTTCTAGAAAAAATTCAAATTGAAGATTCTAATGATTTTGAAACCGGCTTATTCCATACGGACTTAATTTTTAAGATGCAGCCAGACCCGGTAGCTCTAAGGCAAGTAGATGTTACTGCACATGAAATTGATAAAAGTATATCTGATATTTTGAAACAAACCATTTTTGGTCCTTCAAAAATGAGAGAATCATATATGACTGTTGGAGCAAGCGTAGATGCTGTGTCTATTAAAGATATAAAAATGTCCCCTGCATTAAATTTCTATGAAGGGCTAGATGATCTAAAAGAAGTAGAAACTAAGCAACTATCTACAATTTATACCTCTTTAGTTGTAAGAGGTCTGGGTGTTACAGATGCTAGAGATTATTCACAACTAGTAGACGGTATGCAATCAACAAATTTAAATTATGGAAATAATTTTGGAAATATTACAGGTTTATCAGAAATTGATGTTGCGAGTATTGAACTCGTCCATGGTGCTGCATCTGTGATGTATGGACCATACTCAACTTCTGGTTTAGTACTTATAGGTTCTAAAACACCTTGGTTTTATCAAGGTTTAAGCTATCAACTTAAAACAGGGTTTAATCATAAAACTGATGTAGCAACAACACCCTTTAGCCATTATGCTTTAAGATACGCTAAAGCTTATGATAAATTTGCATTTAAGTTTGTTTTTTCAGATAAACGTGCAACTGAATGGGAACAACCGGTTGACTCTACCTATATGAAACCAAATCTTGATTCAACAAGTATTTTTGATCTAAGGTACGTTCATGGTGATGATACACCTTTAAATGAATATTCAATAGGTTCATTTGTGGATTCATTATTACCACCAATATCTAGAACGGGGTATTGGGATATAGATATTGTGGAGAAATCAGTTTACAATACTAAAATAAACACATCTATTAATTATAAAATTACGAACGATATTGATTTTTCTTATGATATAAAAGGAGGCTGGGGATCTTTCACTAATGTAGGTATTGGAAAATTTTGGAATAATAACAGTGGGGGTATTAATCATGGATTATCTGTTAGAGGTCCGGGTTGGCTTATAAGAGGATATACTTATAATGAAGGACAAAATCCTTTTAATGATTCAGATATTGATATACAATGGGATGTCAGGACAATTGCATTAGAATTACAAAATTATTCTAAATCAGATGACATATGGTTCAAAGATTACCTTGCTGCGTTCAATGGTGAAGTTGAAGGTGTTGATTCTGCAAATCATAACTTTGCAAGAGAATATGCAGATAGTGATAATTCGACCAGTGAAGGAACCTACTATAGCAGATTAGTTCCTGGTACGGAATCTTTTAATACCGTTTATGACTCACTTATAAGAAGAGATAAGAAGAGGTTTTCATCTCGATTAAATGATAATGGATTTTATAATCTAGAATTTATTTATGACTTATCAAATAGCGTTAATTTTGGGGGTTTGCAGATCGGTGGTAATTTTAGACAATATGAAATTGGCTTCTATAACGGGATTATGAGTAATTCTCCAGAACTTAATGAAAAATATGGGCCAATGAAACCATGGGAATATGCACTATTTATCCAAAGTACTAAATGGTTCTTTAATGAAAAATTAAAGTTGCAGGGAGCCCTCAGATTTGATCAAAGTGATACCTATGGTAAAAATCTATCCCCAAGTTTTTCAACAGTCGTTAAAGTAAAAGAAAATCAATACCTTAGATTATCCTATCAAAAGGCGAGATTAAACCCACCACTTTATTGGAGCTATCTTAATATTCCTCAACAAGGTTTCTTAGCGATTGGTGGTGCAAAAGAAAATTTAAAAAGACTCGGAGTGGAAGAATTACACTATAGAGCAGTGACAATTGATACTGAAGGTGGTACATATGATACAACGCATATACAAATTCCTTATCCAACTGGGGAAAAGTTATCAGCATATGAAATAGGGTATAAAGCTTTAATTAATAATAATTTATTTTTTGATATTAATTACTACTTTAATCATAAAAGTAACCTCAGAGATGATGAAAATATAGTCTGGTTGAGTGAACAAATAAATTATACTCAGACGAGTGATAGCACGGGATTTGGTACTCCATTAGCAGAACCATTTTATGTTTATACCCACAGTGAAGATCACGAACAAAAAATTAATGGTATCTCTCTTGGTTTAGCTTATAATTTCGATAATGGTTTAATTTTATCTACAAATTATAATTACATTGGTTCAGTTGGAGACCTAATTGCATATCAACCAAATAGGATTCAAGGGACTAGCGTTGGAACGTCGAGACCAAAAAACAGGTACAAACTCTTAATCAATCACCCCAGAGCTTTTGATAATAAAATAGGCTATGCGATTACTGCGAAATATACTGAAAAATATTGGTATGATAATTATCTTTGGTATGGAATTGGAGAATTGGGAGGCAACTTAAATATAGACACTCAAGTTTCTTACATATTAAAAGACTATAATATACTTTTAAAAGCTGGAATAAATAATTTACTTGGCAAGTATTACAATACATCCGTTCTTACACCTAAGATTGGTTCAACATTTTATATAACCATTGACTATGATGGCTTAATTAAATAATAAAATCTTAATTTTAAAGATTTAAAAGAAAATCTGTTTTTCAACCAATTTCTGTATTTCCTGCATAGTGATGGTTGGACTGGTTAAATATTACTGAAAAGTTTATTTTAGGTTAAAAATAGTATGGTTAATTAACACTTTGTACTTAACATTGATGAATATTTTTTTATCAAAATATATAATTAATCATATATCAATTAAAGTTTATAATCATGTTTTCTAAAAATCTTACTCTAAATACAGTTTATCATAAATTTATTAGAATACCATCAATATTAATATGATTGCATATTTGTCGGGACCAATTGAAAATGCCAATAATGATGGAGCAGGTTGGAGGAATAATATTACTGAATGGTTAAAAGCAGAACTTAATCATAAAGTATTTAACCCCGTTATTGAAACTAAAAGTATTATTGAACATCAGAGTACTAGTGATTTCAGACTGATGAAAAAAACTAATCCTGATGAATATAAAAAAATAATTAGAAAAATAATTAAAGTTGATTTAAATGCTGTAGTTCATAAGTCGGACTATCTAATTGTAAAATGGGATGAGTCAGTTTTTAAAGGTGGTGGAACTCACGGAGAAATTACTTTAGCTTATTGGCTTGGAAAGCCTATTTACCTAGTAAATGAACTACCTTTAGAAGACATTAGTTCTTGGATATTTTCTTGTTCAAATTATGTTTTCAATAATTTTGATGATTTAAAATTAAAATTAAAAAAGCTTTACGATTGATCAATATGTTTATCAAACATGATCTTTCCCATCCCAGACTATAATCCCCTAATAATTAAATTAAAAAGGATCAGGGCTTTGAAGAAAAAAAGTTTTATTTTTATTTTTTTAGGTTTTATTTGTGCACAAGACATTTATGTCGATGGAACCATGGAATATGATAAGGATTATTTTGCTAAATTTGATCGCTTCACTAAGCATGGTGGCTGGAATAATTATGAAAATTCCTCTACTGATGAAATAAAACTTCCAGAAGATTTTCCAATCTTAGGAAGCACTTTTACATTAGAGGCAATGGTTTACTCTGGTGATTCAACAAGTGATTATCATCAAAAAATAATTGGCAATTTGATATTTAGTGGGAATCAATATGGAAATTCTTCTCCACACATCACTTTTATCAGAAATGACGATATTTATTATGGTTTTTCTAGTAATGGCCAAATAAAAAATAGAATTAAAGCAAACGTAAGATCCGCCAAAGAATGGCAGCATGTTGCTTTCAGTTTTGACGGAACAAAAGCAAAATTATATTTAGATGGCACAGCAATAGATAGTACATCTAATTGGGCTGGAGTAATTCCATCAGAAATTCCAATTACATCGATCGGAACAAGGTTTTCTGGTAGAATAGATGAGGTTCGAATTTGGAATGTCGCTAGGTCGTCTTCTGAAATATACCAAAATATGAGCGAAGGAGTAGATCAAAATTCCGATGGTTTATTAGCTTATTATAAAATGGATACAAATGACGACTTTCAGGTTATTGATTATTCACAAAATGAGTATCATGCTATTGTAGATAATGCCGAAATATTACCTGAATATTTCAGTTCTGAATTTTGTCTTGATGGTCCTGACGGATCATATGACTGTCCTTACCCAACGATTCTAGGTGCTTTGGAAAATGCTCAAGGAGGTCAAAGTATATTAGTTAGAGAAGGAAGATATACTGATCTAATTTTTGCTGACTATATTAACCAATCAACCTATCAAGAAGGTCCCTCTATTGAAGTGATTGGAGAGAATGAAAATACTTATATTGATGGGACTGTAGAGGTCAATGCAAACTGGCAACCATACAACTTAAATGGAAATCAGGTTTACAAAGCCTATTTAGATATGGGCCAAATTTCTAAGAGAGCAAATACTAAAATAGATACTATTTATGGAGTATTTGTAAATGATCGATATATGATTCCTGCCATGCCAGTTAATTTCAAAAATCCCACGGATCCCACAGATGGCAATAAAGATAACCTAGAACCTAATACTGTTTTTTCTGTTGATCATGGTGGGGCGCCCTATTCAGGAGGTTACGAACCAGGAGATTTAAATAATCTCGATACTTTGGAAGAGTATGGTTTTGATAAAAATACAAATACATTATATATATATCCTGGAAATGAGATACCAGATTCAACAAATGTTCGAGTTCGTGTCCGGACATACAGTTTATATCTGCATAACTCAGATAATGTTACCTTTAATAATTTTCATTTCTATTCTGGTGCTGTATTCTCAAGAGATGCGAGCTATATTACGTTTAAAAATTCAACTTTTAGTCACAGCTGGGAGGTTGGGTTAAGACATCGACAAATGGTTGGGGCAGGGATAGATATGCGTCATAGGGGTAATATGATGGTAAATGGTTTACGTAACACAGTGCGAAATTGTATTTTTAGATATGTAGTTGATGGATATATTTTCAGAACTAAAAGTGTACGCTGGCCTGTTTACGAGAATATCTTAGCTGAAAATAATGGGTGGTTTGGGAGCGAATATTGGAATTTAAAAGTTGATGATAACTGTGTTAATTGTAATGCTGATATTACAAATGATGAAAATTATTTTCCTGATACCTGGAGGTATATAACTATGAGGCATAACAAATCAGGTAATATTGGTCCGGGTAAGAGGTCTCTAGTAGAATATACATGGATTGAAAATCATTATCAAGATTCTGATGGATCTGGTATAGGAAGAGCTTCAGGCGCAGCTAATAAATCAACCACTAGGTACTGCTGGCTATTTAATACGAATCGTAACGGCTTAAGATTTGATGGTAGTTGTGCTGGGCAATTTGGTCTTGTCCATCATGTAATTTCTGTGGGAAACAAGCGAGGATTTCGAATTAAAGGTGATAAACATAATATATATCATGTTGCTGCTTATGATAACTATGATAGTGATGTAAATGTACGATCAGACAAGTATTGTGGCGATTATGGCACAGCGGAGCATGAAGCCGGAGTTCCAAATGGAGAAGGAAATTACAACACTGACATTCATAATGTCATTGCTGGGAGAGGCTTTCCATGCTCATCATTTGATTGTGGTGACCCTTCTACAACAAATAATGGAGCAGATGTTGTTAATACAGATCCAGAGTTTTTACTTAATGAGTCAGGTAACTGGTATGGAAGGCAATTCCCAATTGACAACGATGAAGGTGCTTGGTCACAATCTTTTCCCCAGTTAGAAATGGAAAACCCTTGGATTGATAACAAGAATAGATCTTCAGATCAATTGATAGGAATTT
The DNA here is from genome assembly GCA_965660855.1 of uncultured bacterium. GTDB lineage: Bacteria > Fidelibacterota > Marinisomatia > Marinisomatales > UBA1611 > JAOLAV01. The sequence continues at coordinate 7,231 of CBFIBM010000026.1, forward strand.
TTGGAGAAGATCCATTTGAAAACGATCGTGATCAGTCATATGACTTCAGGCCTAAAAAAGGCTCTATTTTTATTGATAATGGTAAAGAAATTGAAGGGATTAATGATGGGCAAGAAGAAAATTTCTACCATGGAGAATCTTTCACTGACCAGAATAGAGAATTTATAGGAGATGCACCCGATATTGGTCCATATGAGTATGGTGATTCTGTTTATTGGATACCTGGTTATAGGTATAATTTCCCAAGTATTCCAATTCCAAAAGATGGTGCTGAAAATGTACCTTTAGAATATGGACTTACATGGAATTACCCATGGTCAGAAAATTATAATGGTGTAAGTGCTACAGTATTAATCAGTGGTCCAGGAATTAGCGAAACTAAAACGTTTAACTACCCA
>CBFIBM010000026.1:7727-9070 GCA_965660855.1 uncultured bacterium
GAAAATTATAATGGTGTAAGTGCTACAGTATTAATCAGTGGTCCAGGAATTAGCGAAACTAAAACGTTTAACTACCCTAAAAATGTCATGTTTGTAAACTTACTACCAAACAGTAGTTATAACTGGTCTGTCACAGTTCAAGGTATAGCAGAGAGCAATAGCGGGGATAGCTGGACATTTTCAACAACAAATAAAATTTATCCTTTAAATGATCGTTCTATTGATATAAGTATTCAAGACAGTACTTATTTGCCATCTCACATTCAAAACTTAAAAGTTTCAAATAATCATTATACATTCTTAAAGTTTGATATTCCTGAAATAATAGATAGTCTAAGTATGTTCAATTTAAATTTTACTCCATCAAATGTTGAGAATAATTCTGATGGTGTAGTTCTATATAAATTTATTGATATACTTTGGAGTGAAAAATTAAACGAAAGTAATATTGGTCTGGTAGACTTTGAAAACCTGATTCCTTTGGATACAATATTTTCATTAGAGCAAAATGTACAGTCGAGTGTAGACATAAAACCTTTTATTGTAAATGGAGGCTTACATTCATTTGCTTTAAGTACAATTGATACATCAGGTAGTATTTCTTTTTACAGCAAAGAGAGTTTAATATTAGAGGGTGAATTTAATTCTACCATTCCTGACCATAATTCAGGTTATGCTACTAATCATGATTTTTGGCCATCCATATCATTTCAATTACAAGAGAGCTTATCTATTAAAGATAACTTACTACCATCTGTTTATGCTCTACATCAAAATTATCCTAATCCGTTTAATCCTAAAACGACAATACGTTTTGATTTACCCAAAGACAGCAATGTAAATATCTATGTTTATGATATATTGGGACGTATTACAAAAAAATTAATTGATAACAAACAAAATGCAGGATTTAAAAGTATTCAATGGGATGCTACAAATAATTATGGCAAGAGGGTTTCCGCGGGAATTTATTTGTACAAGATTCAGGCAGAAGATTTCAGCCAAACAAGAAAGATGATTTTATTGAAGTAATTAAAGTCCTTTTTGTGCTTTTTTGCTAATTAGACTTTAAAGTCCATTGTGGAATAGGACTTTGTTGGTGTAGTAATTCTAATAATGTAATTAAAATCCTTAATTTTACTTTTCAGCAACTTTAGGCGTATGGGATTTAAGGTTACAACCTCATTCTGCATTCCACATAAAGTATTTGAAAAGAAAGTCAGTTTTTAACCAAGTCTCTAATCGCATACATTGTATTGCTATTTTTTGTAGATTTGAATTAAATAATTGAGCCTCTAATGAAAAAAATTGTATTTATCCTGTGCTTTGCAAGTATTGTATTT
>CBFIBM010000027.1:0-4616 GCA_965660855.1 uncultured bacterium
ATCAAATCATCTGAATCAACAACCTCCATAATGTTTACCATGTTTCCTGTTTTTTCAGTACACCTCATTGTCATAACCCCTTTTCCTCCGCGGGTTTGGGTTCTATATTGGATAACGTCTGTTCTTTTACCCATTCCTTTTTCTGTGGCGACTAAAATTGTTCCCTCCCTTCTTACAACCAACATTCCAACAACTTTGTCTTTTTCAGAACCAAGCTTAATCCCTTTAACACCCATCGTTTTTCTTCCACTTGCTCTAATGTCTCCTTCAGAAAAACGAATAGACTTCCCTTCATATGTTCCTAATAATATGTCATGTTCCCCATTAGATATTCGCGCTTCAATTAACTTGTCCCCTTCACGAATTTCTATTGCATAAATCCCCCCTTTTCGAGGTTTTCCATATGCAGACAAAACTGTTTTTTTAACAATTCCTTTTTCTGTGGCCATAACAATATATCTTTGATCGTCAAAGTCTTTAACGCTTACGAAAGCCTCAATTTTTTCATTTGGTTCACACCCAATTAGGTTTACAATTGCCCTACCCCTTGCAGCTCTTCCTCCTTGAGGTATGTCATATACTTTTAACCAATAACATTTTCCTCTATCTGTAAAAAACAACATGTAGTTATGTGTATTTGCTATAAACAAGTGTTCAACAAAGTCTTCATCTTTACTCATTGCTCCTTGAACACCCCTTCCGCCTCTTCTTTGCGTTCTATAGGTGTTTGCAGCTGTTCTTTTTATATAACCTTGGTGTGTTATTGTTAAAACAACCTCTTCTTCTGCTATCATGTCCTCCATCGAAAAGTCTGTATCAACAGGAACAATTTCAGTTCTTCTTGGATCTGAATAGACATCACCAATTTCTTTTAATTCAGATTTAATTATTTCCATTCGTTGTTCTTTACTATCAAGAATTCCTTTTAGGTGAGCTATAACCTTTATGACTTCTTTATATTCTGTTACAACTTTTTCAACTTCTAAATTTGTAAGCTTTTGTAACCTCATATCTAATATCGCTTGAGACTGTATTTCAGATAAATTAAAACCATTCATGAGGCCCTCTTTTGCCTGAGCTGGGTTTTTGCTTCCTCTAATGATTTTAATTACTTCATCAATATTGTCTAAAGCAATTTTTAAACCCTCTAACAAATGGGCTCGAGCTTCAGCTTCCTTAAGTTCAAATTGTGTTCTTTTAACAACAACTTCATGCCTAAAGTCAATAAAATGGTTTAAAATTTCTTTGAGAGGCATAATTTTAGGAACTCCCTTTACAAGAGCTAATAAAATTATTCCAAAAGTATCTTGCAGTTGAGTGTGCTTATAAAGCTGATTTAAAATAACCTCAGGAACGGCATCTCTTTTTGTTTCAATAACAACTCTAATTCCATCTTTGTCAGATTCATCTCGAAGGTCTGTAATACCTACAATCTTTTTATCTCTAACTAAGTCTGCTATTTTTTCAACCAAGTTAGCTTTGTTTGTTTGGTAAGTAACCTCCGTTATAACAATACTGTCTTTTCCGTTTGGTGCGTTTTCAATGTGTGCTCTTGCGCGCATTTTTATCTTACCCCGGCCTGTTTCATAAGCTTGTTTTAGCCCATCCATGCCCATTATGAGACCTGCGGTTGGAAAATCTGGCCCTTTAATGTGCTCCATTAATTCTTCTGTTGATATTTTTTCGTTTTCTATAATGGAGACTAAGCCGTTTATAATTTCTTTTAAATTGTGTGGTGGAATTTTTGTTGCCATTCCAACAGCAATTCCCTCTGATCCGTTAACTAACAACGTGGGAATTAATGAGGGTAAAACCATTGGTTCTTTCAGTGTTTCGTCAAAATTAACACCCCACTCAACTGTGTCTTTTTCTAAGTCTTTAAGCATTTCACTAGAAAGCTTCGTCATGCGAGACTCTGTATAGCGCATTGCGGCAGCGTTATCACCATCAATAGACCCAAAGTTTCCCTGACCATCAACAAGTTGGTAGCGCATTGAAAAATCTTGCGCCATTCGAACGAGAGCATCATAAACAGAGCTATCTCCGTGTGGGTGATATTTACCAAGAACGTCCCCAACAATTCTTGCAGATTTTTTATAAGGCCTATTCCAACTAGAACCAAGTTCACTCATTCCGTATAAGATTCGTCTATGCACTGGTTTCAACCCATCTCTTACGTCAGGTAAAGCCCTTGAAACAATTACAGACATTGAATAGTTTAAATAACTTTCTTTCATTTCTTCCACAATATCTCGTGGAAGTGTGTTGTCTCTATTAAAATCGACCATGTTTTTCCTTAAATTTATATATCCAGGTTAACTACAAACTTTGCATTTTTTTCAATAAACGAGCGCCTTGCCTCCACGTCGCTACCCATTAGGTTTTGAAATGTTTCAGCTGCTTCTGCCGCACTTTCAACAGAAACCTGTAAAAGCGTTCTTGTTTCTGGATCCATTGTTGTTTCCCATAACTGACTCGGGTTCATTTCACCTAAACCTTTATATCGCTGCATAGATACTTTTGTGTTTTTATTATCTTTTTTCATTCTTTCTATTAATAAATCTCTTTCATTATCATCGTAAGCATATGCCTCTTTTTTCCCTTGAGAGACTCTATAAAGAGGAGGAAGAGCCAAATACAGATATCCACCATCTATAACTTCTTTCATTTTTCTATAAAAGAAAGTTAATAAAAGGGTTCTTATGTGTGATCCGTCAACATCAGCATCTGTCATTATAATAATTTTATGGTAACGAAGCTTTTCTGGATCAAAGTCTCCGGCCGACTTTTCCCCTGAATCGTCTTCGGAACCCCCAAAACCAGCACCAAGAGCTGTAATCATTGATTGTACTTCATTATTAGATAAAAGTTTATCAATTCTTGCTTTTTCAGCATTAATTACTTTCCCTCTCAAGGGTAATATAGCTTGTGTTCTTCTATCTCTTCCTTGTTTTGCAGAACCTCCAGCAGAGTCACCCTCAACTAAATATAACTCAGAAAAAGCAGGGTCTCTGTTAGAGCAATCTGCCAACTTTCCAGGAAGCGATGAACCCCCGAGAGCGCTTTTTCTACGAATCAACTCTCTTGCTTTTCTTGCTGCGCTTCTACTTCTAGCAGCCAATAGAGCTTTTTCAATTACCCGGCGTCCTATTGATGGGTTCTGTTCAAGAAAATCTAGAATTCCCTCATAAACAACTTTGTCAACCAACCCTTTAACATCTCCATTTCCGAGTTTTGTTTTTGTTTGTCCTTCAAATTGTGGTTCGGCAACTTTAACGCTAATAATAGCTGTTAAACCCTCTCTGAAATCTTCTCCAGTTAAAGAGATTTTTTCGTTTTTCTTTGCTTTAATTAAATTATTTTTAGAAGCGTGATTATTCATCGCTCTTGTAAGCGCTGATCTAAAACCTGATAAATGTGTTCCACCTTCTATCGTATTAATGTTGTTCACAAATGTTAATATGTTATCGTTGTATGTATTGCCATATCGAAGTGCAACATCTACTGGTACATCACCACCTTCTTTTTTTACCGTAATTATTTTATTATGAAGAGGGCTGTTGTTTTCATCAAGGTAGCGTACAAAATCACTTAAACCTCCTTTAAATTTAAACGAGTCGGTTTCCCCCTCTGGAACCCTTTCATCTTTTAGTATTATTTCTAATCCACTGTTTAAATAAGCAAGTTCTCTTAATCTCTCAGCAATAATAGAATATTCAAACGTTATTGTTTTAAATATTGTATTGTCAGGAAAAAAACAAACTCTCGTGCCTGTTTTTTTAGACTTACCCGTCACTTTTAAATCGTTTTGAGGGTCTCCTATTTTATAATCTTGTCTATAAAGTTTTCCATCCCTACTAACTTCTACCCACAACCATTCAGACAGTGCGTTTACAACAGAAACACCAACGCCATGAAGGCCTCCTGAAACCTTATAGGACCCTTTGTCAAACTTTCCTCCGGCGTGTAGAACGGTCATTACAACTTCTACAGCTGGTTTGTTTTCTTCTTTGTGAATATCAACCGGTATTCCCCTACCATTGTCCTCTACTGTTACAGAACCGTTTTTGTTAAAAACAACGGTCACTTTATCACAATAACCTGCAAGAGCTTCGTCTATCGAATTGTCAACAACTTCATAAATTAAATGGTGAAGCCCTCTTTTTCCAACATCACCAATATACATTGCGGGTCTTTTTCTTACCGCTTCCAATCCCTCAAGAACCTTAATGTTCTCTGCGCTATATCCTGCTTTTTTTGGTTCTAAGCTCATATGAATCTGATGTCCTTTATAATTTTTTTTTGACTTTTTTTATTTAATTTGTTTATAATCTCGTTTTTTTGGAGATGTAGTTCTTGTCTCCATGTTGGGGAAACCGTTTGAACTTTCAACACCCCGTACTCTATTGTTTTTGCTTTTGCATTTTTAGAAATCTTTTCACCAACAACATCTTCCCATGAGTCTATTAGGCTTTGCTGGTCTAATACTTTTTCTAACCCTGAGTTTTTTATAAAGCCGCGTAGAGCTTTTCCTATATGTTGCACTACCTTTCCAACTTAATTGTTTTTGTATCTTTATATTCTTCTAATAAACCACTTTTTTCAACGTTTAGAAT
>CBFIBM010000027.1:4716-6890 GCA_965660855.1 uncultured bacterium
TCTGTTGTTGTAATAATTGTTTGAGCTTTTATTTTTTGTTTTAATCCGATTTTATTGAGAATCGATACTATTTTTTTACTTCTCTCTAGGTCAATTTTTGCAAATAAATCATCTAGTAGTAGTGTTGGGAAAAACCCTGTTTGTTCTTTTAAAAAAAGCATTTCAGAAACTTTTAATAGAAACAATGATAGTTTGTGTTCTCCTTGAGAGCCATAAATACGAATGTTTTTATTGTTCCATAAAAGTAGAAGGTCATCTAGGTGTGGCCCAGTCGACGTTCTACCTCTTTTAATATCATTTTGTTCGTTCTTTTTAAGAGCTTTTAAAATTTCATCTTTAGTTTTTGTTTTTATATTATATTTTAATATTAGGTTTATCTCTTTATCATATTTTTTTATAACAGAAAAAAATATTTTATTAAACTGTTTCATCTTTTCTGTTCTTTTTTCCCAAAGGTTCTCTGCATAAATAGAAACCTGACTATTCCAATACTCTAACTGATCTCTGTTTTGTCTGTTTTCTTTTATTTCAATAAGCACAGCATTTCTCTGTTTTAAGGCTCTATTATAAAGCTGAAGCGTTTCAATATATTGTGAGTTAGATATCGAAAACATTTTATCAATGAACTGTCTTCTTTGTAACGGAGAACCTTTAGTAATTGGTTGTTCTTCTGGCGAAAGAACAACAACATTATTCCTACCGATTAGATCTTTTCTGTTAAGTATGTTTTTCCCATTAAGTTTTATTTTTCTTCGGTTTGTTTTTTCAATTTGTGCCGCAACAACGTCTTCTCTTTGGTTTTTTAAAAAAACGCCTTTTATTATCGCTGTTTTTTTTCCCTGCTGTATTAATTGGTTTTGTTTGTGTGTTTTAAAGCTTTTCCCATACGTTAGAAGGTGAATTCCTTCTAGTACTGTTGTTTTTCCAGAACCGTTGTCCCCCCAAATCACAGTAACTCCCTCACTAAAAATAAATTGTTCTTGTTTGTGGTTTCTGAGTGAGACAACCGATAATGAGACAATGCCCAATTAACTTTTTCTTTCTTTTTTTAATCATTCAACCTAATGGGCATCAAAAGCATTAGGTTCTCTGTGTTATCAAGTTCTGTTAAAGAACTAAAAAGAGCGGCACTAACAGGAGTGCTAAATTTTGCTACTATATTTTGACCTGGTATATGATTAATAATATCTTTTAAATATTCTGCATTATAACCAATTATTAAATCCTCTCCTTCAAAGGTGGAATCAACAGATTCTTTTGCTTTTGATGATTTTTCAGGATCCTCAGTTGTTACAACACAAGAGGAAGAAGATAATGAAATTGCAACTTGGTGGGTTGATTTGTTTGAAAAAATAGAAACTCTTTTAACTGCACCTAAAAAAGATTCTTTTTCTGATTTAAAAACTTTGTCATTGTCTTTTGGTATAACGCTTTCATAATCAGGAAATTTTTCACCTATTATTCTTGTTGTTATTTTATCTTTTTTTATTTTTGCAGATAGGTGGGAATTTCCTATCAAGAGAGTTGTTTCACCTTCACTTAGATAAGAGGACATGTAAGATAAAAACTTTCTAGGTATTATTACTTCACCTTTAAAGTTTTCTGTTTTTATGTTGTTTTTTTTATGTTTCACAAGCCGATGACCATCTGTTGCTACAGCTATTAAACCTTCTGGTGTAAATTTAAAAAGAACACCTGTTAAGGCTGGTTTTAATTCATCTCGACTTACAGCAAAAGATGTTGCGCTAATTATACTTTTTAATTCTTTTCCATCTAAACCTATTTTTTTTTCTTGTTCCTGGTCGACCGGTTGAGGAAACTCCTCTGGGGGTTTTGCCATTAAATCATACTCACCCATTTCAGTTGTTATTTTTGCTCTGTTTTTATTATCTACTTCAATTGTTATTCTTGTTTCTGGTAATTCATTAGTAATCTCTAGTAAAGTTTTTAAAGGTAGAGATGTTGCTCCTTCTTTTTCTAAACTTGATGGAATATTAACTTCAACAGTTAGCTCTAGATCTGTTGATCTAAAAATTGTTTTGTCTTTATTTGCCTCAATATAAACGCAAGCTAAAATAGGTAAGGTTGTTCTTGTTGGTGTTGCTTTAGATAGTTTTTGTAGGGCTTTTTGTAGCTCTGTCTTTGATGTAGAAAACTTCATAGATATTATCCTA
>CBFIBM010000027.1:6990-8531 GCA_965660855.1 uncultured bacterium
GTGTTGCTTTAGATAGTTTTTGTAGGGCTTTTTGTAGCTCTGTCTTTGATGTAGAAAACTTCATAGATATTATCCTAATAGAAAAGAGAAAATAAAATTTTTATATATATTAACTTACCAAAATCATTGTTTTTATGAAAGGGTTTATAGAAGGTTTAATTAACTATTAACCTCATAAATATTTATTTCATCTTTTTTTCCTTTCACTTTTATTGGGTTAAGTTTTTTAAAAGGATATAGGTTTTTTGTTGCCTCCCAAACTGTTTTAGAAACAATAATTTTATCAGGCCCTGCTGCACTACAAAGTCTTGCTCCTAAATTAACAGTGTCTCCTATCACTGTGTAATCCATAAGCTCTCTAGATCCAATGTTTCCAGAAACAACTAAACCTTTATTTATTCCAATCCCAACTTTTATTGGAACCTCTTTGTTTTTCTTTCTCTCTTTATTAAAAATATTAATTTTTTCTTGCATTTCAATGGCTGTTTTTAAAGCTCTTTCTGTGTCATCTTTGGAAGAGGTTGGTGCACCATAAACAATCATTAATTCATCTCCAATTATTTTGTCTAATGTTCCATTATTTTTAAAAACAATATCTATCATAAGAGAAAAATATTTATTTAAAGTTGAAACAACTTTTTCTGGTTCCATTTTCTCAGACATTGATGTAAAACCTCTTATATCTGAAAAAAGAACTGTAACTTCTCTTTTTTCTCCACCTAAATTTAATTTAGCATCATCATCTAAAAGTTCATCAACAACTTGTTTTGAAACATACCTTTTGAAAGTGTTTTTTACTTTACTTATATCTGTTATGTCTTCAATTGTTAAAACCACCCCTAGTATTTTTTTATTTAAATCAACTCTTGGTGATACTGAAACATTAACAATTGTTTCGTTTGATACGCTTAAAAAAGGTACGTTTAGCTCTGAATAAACTTTGTTTTCAATTTCTGCATTTGTAATTAACTCTATAATATGTTCATCTTTTTCAAATAGATACATATAGTGATTGCCTATAATTTTTTCTGGATTGTTTTTCATTATTTTTAATCCAGCTCTATTTATAGAATCTACTTCTCCGAGTGTGTTTATAGTAATTACGCCTGTTGCTATACTTGTTAATATACTTTCATTAAAATTTTTAGCTTCTGTTATTTCTTTAAAAAGAGTAGCGTTATCTATTGCAACGGCAGCTTGATTACACAATGCCGTTAAAAGGTCTAAGTCTAGGTTGTTAAATTCTTCAATTCCTTTTCTTGTTTCTTTATTACAAAGTACCATATATCCTAATATTTTACCTTTAGCTTGTAGTGGAGATATGATTAAGTTTTCTTCGTTTAATTTTTTTTGTATTGAAGATTTATCTTTTTCTTTTAAAATTTTTCCTTTTTTATTTTCTATTATCGATTTAAAAACATTTAATCTTTTTGAAAGTAAAATATCTTTTTCTTCCCAATTAAATAAAGCTATTGGTTTTAAAATTGGATTGGTTTCTTCTTGAATTAATAACATCCCTTTTGATGCGTTTAAAATACAAA
>CBFIBM010000027.1:8540-9041 GCA_965660855.1 uncultured bacterium
GCTTATTGCAACACTTATATCGAACAGAGTTTCTAATTCCAGTAATTTTAAATTTATTTCAGTTTTTTTATTTTCAACTTCTTTGAGTAGTTGGTCATTAAACAATGCTTTAGTTAAATGATTTGATATAATTTCTAAAATTTTTAAATCTAAGTTTGTAAAAGATTGTCCCATAAACTTACTACCAACAGCGAATAAACCTAAAAAGTGTTTATTATGGAAAAGAGGAACAAAAATATTAATTTTTGTTTCTTGTAAAAAAACCCTTAGTTCTTTATCGATCCATTCGTGTTTTTTAGAAACATCTATATGTTTATATTTATATTTTTCTAAACTTGATAAGTATTTATTTAAAAAAGTATGAGAGCTTTTTTTAGGTAAACCTTGAGAAGCTAGAACTGAAATGTCCTTTTTATTATTAATTAAAAAGATAACACCTTTAGAAGACATAATAGTTCCTAAGGTTAACCTAAGAACTCCAGTACCAACTTTGTTTATTTT
>CBFIBM010000028.1:0-1308 GCA_965660855.1 uncultured bacterium
GGGTATCCAATGACATTTTTAGATATTCCTGGAATTGAAAGAATATATTCTGCTACAATAGCAATAGAAGCTGGAATAGCTTTTTTATATAAGTTTTCTAATGGTCCTATTAATCCAGATTGGTCAGGTGATTGGGAAGAAGTTCCAGCAGAATGTGGTTTTGGAGATTATTCAGATCGACAAATAATCGTAGGTGATATGGATATGGTTCTTCCAACTGTTGGTTTCGGATCTTGTGATCCAGTTCCTTTTCCATCTGCTTCAATTACAAATATCTTAGATATCCCCGAAGACCAAGGTGGTCGAGTTTACATTCGATTTGAAAAATCACGATTAGATACAGATGAGCCACAACGCACAGAAATGTACACTATTGAACGTTTAGATGGTGAAGTATGGGTTGGTCTTAATTCAGTGGGAGCCTATGGTAGCCCATATTATACTGTTGAGGTCACCACATTAGGTGACTCCACAAGTCAAAACCAAATGGTATCTACTTTTAGGGTCATTGCAAATATGGATGAAGGTATTTTCATAAGCGAACCATATTCAGGTTATTCTGTTGATAACATTGCGCCAGGAAGACTGACCGGTTTAATAGCAGATCATAGCAATGGAATGGTGAATTTAAATTGGGATGCTTCGAACGTAAATGACTTTTCTCATTACAATATTTATTATGGATCAAGCTCTGACTTTATTCCAAGTTCAGAAACATTAATAGGAAGTCACTCTGATTCAAATTTTGAGCATGATGCGATAGAAATAGGTGATCATTACTATGTAGTCTCTGCAGTGGATATTCATGAAAATGAGAGCGAATATTCAGAAGTAGCTAGTATCACTTTACTGAATTTAATAGATGTAAATGGAATTCCTGAAGCATATACATTACATCAGAATTATCCAAATCCTTTCAACCCAACCACAACATTGAGGTATGACCTTCCGGAAGACTCTCATGTTTCAATTGTTATTTTTGATATGATGGGAAGACAGGTGCAGACATTAGTTAGTGATTATAAATTAGCAGGATATCATTCTTTACAATGGGATGCTACTAATAAATATGGCGCACCTGTTTCTGCAGGTGTTTATATTTATAGTATACAAGCAAGAAACCATAGAGATTTAAAAAAGATGATATTATTAAAATAACTAATAAGTTGTTTAATTAAAAAAGGGGTTTAAATAAAGCCCCTTTTTAGTTTTAGTATAATTCCTTATTCGTTTTAATTTATACCTATATCAAACTAAAGAATATTTTCATATGAGACATTTTTTAAAACTCTTTCTTTTTACTTCCTT
>CBFIBM010000028.1:1407-3321 GCA_965660855.1 uncultured bacterium
TTTGTCTGTAATGGTTAATGCTCAAGATTCTCTCAAGGCTATTGAATGGGGATACTTAGACTCTCTTCGAGGAGTATATACATTAGATAAAGTTCCATATACCGGACCAGTTTTTAAAAAACTAGGTATTGGATTGATGACAGGTAGCTATAAAGAAGGAATTAAAGATGGCCTCTGGCAGACATTTAATAATATTGGCGAACCATTAATGATTGGAAATTATAAAGAAGGAAAGAAAGATGGAAAGTTTGAACAATGGTACGATGATGGTGAAACCCGTCGAAGAGAACTAATCGCTACTTTCATTGATGATAAATATATAGGTGAATATAAAGAGTGGTATGAGAATGGTAAAAAGTCAATCGTTGGTTTCTATATCGATGGGAATGAGGATGGAAAGTATATCGAGTGGTATGAGAATGGTAAAAAAGCTCTAAAAACTACATATGTAAACGGGAAACCAGATGGTTTATACCAGGAGTGGTATGAAAATGGTCAAAAAGCTCTTAAAATGAAATTTAAGAATGGAAAAGTTAATGGTAAATGGACCCAATGGTTTAATAATGGTAGTAAAGAGTTGAGTCTAAATTATGTCAATGGAGTACCTAGAGGTCGTGCAAAGTTTTGGTTCGAAGATGGTACCTTAAGAGCCGAAGGTATAGTAAAGAGTGAGGTTGTTGGTGGTGGATGGATACTTGAAGATGCTGGTGGTAACAAAAGGGTTTTTAAATAGTAGCATTTAAATTGCTTTTTAAAGAGCGTTCATATAAAAGATTTTTTATTAAGACTGTTCTTTTACTTTTAATTATTAGTGGATGTGACGATAGAAAAGAAACTCATTCAGCGTCCATATCTATCACAAATATAAAAAATAATGATGTAGTTTATGAGGCTGTTCAAATAAAAAGTCATGTTCTTTCAGAAGCCTCCTATTTACAAAAATCACCCTCTTATTTAAATATTTCATTGTGGGTTGATGGTGTTAAAACAAATACTCAGAATAGTATTTCTCCATATACTTTGATTTGGAATACTAATATTATCAATGATGGTGAATATGAAATAAAAGTTTCTCTTGAAGAAGACGATAAGGATGAAATTTTTAGTAGCGTTCTTAGAGTAATAGTTGATAATACTCGTTCTATTCCTATTCCCGCTCAATTTGATACTCTTGAAGGTATAAATGGAGGTATTCAAATTTCTTGGTTTAAGGCTAAAGTTGAGGATTTTTTTAAATATAAATTGGAAAAAGCCACAGATAGTACGCTTATTAATTTTGAATTATTAGAGGAAAAAACAGATATTTTAGATACGACGTACTTTTATCCCAATTGGGATAAGTTGGTAAACCAATATTTTAAATTAACTACGGTAGATACTTTTAATTATCAGTCTCAGAGTGAAATTGTGCTTTTTGAAAAAGATTCAATCCCAAATAGAATTGAAATTTCATCCGTTAGCTATGATACGTCACAATTAATTATTAAATGGTTTAAATCGAATGAAAAAGATTTCTCAAATTATAGTCTTCTTTCTTCTGATTCACCAAGTTCTCAAAAAGAAATAATTGGAATAATTGATAATATAGGAGATACTACATATACTTTGTACGATTTCAATCCAAACTACTTGAGGTATTTTTGGATCGAAGTAGAGGACACTCTTGGACAATTGAGATTATCTTCACCAGCAACGTATTCCATCAATACAGCTCCCTCAAAAGTCAATGTTTTTCCTATTACATATAACCTTGATAGTTTAGAGGTTCGTTGGGAACCATCAAATGAATATGATTTTATTTCGTATGAAATATTACGATCTGATTACCAGTTTTCTGGATATAGTGAATATGAAATATTTTTTAATATAAATGATGAATCAATTATTATTGATGATTATGACCCAACTATACAA
>CBFIBM010000028.1:3420-4828 GCA_965660855.1 uncultured bacterium
AATTGGTTTAAAATAAGAGTCAATGATTTTTGGGGATTAAGTTCTGATAGTGATCCTGTTTCAAATGAAATAGATACAAAACCAGAGGCAGTAGAAATTGAATCAGTTGATTATAATTTAGATAGTTTATCTGTGAAATGGTCAATGTTTGAAGGAGATGATTTTTTTTCTTATGAAATATATCAGTCCTTAAACGATACAAATAATTATGACCTAATTTATACTATCGAAAATGTTAATGATCATTCGTATAGTATTCAAGAATTTGATCCAAGAATTCAAAATTGGTTTAAGATTAAAGCAATAGATCATTGGGGTTTAACGAGTTTTAGTTCTCCATTATCAAATCAAGTAGACTTACCACCTATAAATTCTGAATTTGATTACATACACTATGAGAATGGTTCCTTAAATTTTTCATGGTATCAAAATGATGAATTTGATTTCAAATCTTATCATATATACAAATCTTCAAGAGAAAATTTTTTAGATTCAACTTTAGTTGAATCATTTTATAATAGAAATGATACAACATTTATTATAGATGTTCCTCAAGGAAGTTTGAATTACTATAAAATACAAGTTACAGATTTTTGGGAGCAAACAAGTATGGGTAATCCCATGGAAGGAAATTCTTATACAACATTTATACAAGCTTATGGAGGAGTTGAAGTTGACTATGGTAAATCTGTAATCCAGACAAATGATAAAAGTTATATAGTTTGTGGTACTACTAATTCTCAGGGAAGTGGTAGCTCTGACGTTTTTGTATTGAAAGCAGATTCTCTTGGATTAGAGCAATGGATATATACATTTGGCGGGTTTAATGCTGATTATGGAAATCAAATTATAGAGGACAGTAATGGAGGGTATGTTTTCATCGGAACAACACAATCTTTTGGAAGTGTTCTTTCAAATATTTTTGTGTCAAAAATCTCAGAAAATGGAATCGAGGAATGGTCTCATACTTATGGAGGTTCTGAACTAGAAAATGGAAATTCAATCTATCAATTAGATGATGGATACATTATTGCCGGTTCAACAGAATCATTTGGAGAAGGGCAAAAAGATGTTTATGTAATTAAAATTAATAACCAGGGAATTACAGAATGGACTAAAACATTTGGTACAAATAAAAATGAATATGCTACAAGTATAATATCTTCAAGCGAGGGTGGATATTATATTTTAGCTAACAATGAACAAGAAGATATGGAAAATATTTATGACATTTCCGTATTGAAAATCAATTTAAATGGAGAACTAGAATGGGAAGAAGTTTTAGGTGGAATTGGGAATGACTTAGGGAATTCGATAATAGATATAGAAGATGGAATATTGGTTAGTGGAAATACAACTTCTTATGGAAGTGGACTTTCCGATGCTTATTTTGTCAAACTTAACTATT
>CBFIBM010000028.1:4928-6260 GCA_965660855.1 uncultured bacterium
TGGAATATTGGTTAGTGGAAATACAACTTCTTATGGAAGTGGACTTTCCGATGCTTATTTTGTCAAACTTAACTATTCCGGTGGTATAATTTGGGAAAATACCTTTGGGTCTACTTTAATTGAGAAAGTATCTTCATCGATCAAGCTAATAAATGGTAGTTTTATCTTTATTGGTTCTCAAGAATCCAATCTTAGTAATCAAGGGTACGATATTTGGCTGGGGAAAATAAATACCATAGGTGAGTTAGAGTGGTCTAGGAATTACGGACAAAATAATGCAGAGCATGGCTATGGTATAAACTTGGCTTTGGATGGAGGCTTTATTGTAACGGGTGATTGGAATGGTGATATATTCCTTTTAAAAACAGATAGAGCTGGATCTATAGTCCTTCATTAATTTTTAAAAGTTATTATTTCTGAAACTCTTATCAATAATTGAAGAAAAGGTGTGGGCTGCTTCCGGATTCAAATTAAAATACAGCGATGGTTCAATTAATTCAATTTCCATAAGTAGAAAATTCTTTTTATTCCGTACCAAATCTATCCTTGAATAGAGGCTCTTGTTTGGAAGTTTATCAATAATACTTTTTGCGATTTTTAACATTTTTTCATCAGGATTTGTGATTAACTGAAGTATACCACCATGCTCTTCTTGTACTCGGAAATCATTTTTTTTTGGTTTTTTTAATAGGGTATGGCTATGCTTCTTTTTAAAAAATATTAGTGAATATTCTCCCTCATCAATGATGCTTTGAATAAAAGGCTGCACGATAAATTTTCTGTTTCTAAATAAATGCTCTAGTTGTGGAAGAATATTTAAGTATCTACCTTTTTTTAATACAAAGGTATCATCAGCATTGGCACTTATGCACGGTTTGATAATTAGCTTATCAGTAGAAAAATGTGAAAAAGATTTTTTTAATTTATCGTAAGAAAATTTGTCAAAAAATAAAGAAGGCACAATTTTTACGTCTTTTTGAGAAAGGGTTTCAAGATAGGTTTTATCAATATTCCATTTTATTAAGTTTAATGAATTTTGTAGGATACACTTTGATAAGTCAATATCAGTTAAGACTTTTAAAAATTCATTAATTTTACCCTGATAATCCCAAGTCGATCTGATAATGGCTAAATCAAAATAGTTCCAATTCATTTTTGCCTTATCCCATGGAATAAAATAACATTCCCAACCATTTTTATTCATTGGTTCTAATAAAAGATTATCATAGCATTCAAAATTTGATAAATCTTTCATTGTTAGAAATGCACATTTCGGCATAGATATACTCCTTTAAGGATTAACTATTAATAGTGTCACAAATCCAGACACTA
>CBFIBM010000028.1:6359-9029 GCA_965660855.1 uncultured bacterium
TGTTTATTATCCTTTAATCTAACACAATACTATTGTAAAAAAATGTTACACTTTTCTATTTTTTTTATTAATATTCGATTAACGAGGTAGGCTATTACTAGTTTCAATCTAGTAAAAATAATAAAAATGTCAAAAAGTATACAAAAGTCAATTCTTTTAATAGAAAGTGATGATGCTATATTAAACAGCTTGCAAGAAAAGCTAAAGTTAGCTGGGTATCTAATCATTAGTGCAAAAGATGGTTTTGAAGGGTATGAAAGAGTAAAAAGTGATAAGCCAAGTTTAATAATATCCGAGCTTACATTACCAGTAATGAGTGGATCAAAAGTTGCAAGATTATTGAAGTTTGATGAAAGGTACAAAGAAATACCCTTTATTTTAATTGGTTCTGAAAATGCTTTATCAAAGGTAGATAAAGATGAATATAGCATTGATAGAGTACTTACGAAGCCGTTCCGATTGGGAGATCTTAAAGACATGATTGAGGTTTTATTAGGATGATAGATCCTCTAATATTACTGATTTTATTCACTTTTGGGATTTCAATTGGAAGTTTTTTAAACGTAGTAATTTTTAGATTACCAAAAAATATGAGTTTATTTTTTCCTGGCTCGCATTGTTTTTCTTGCAAAACACCCGTAAAAATAACTGATAACATTCCAGTATTTGGATATTTAATTTTGAGAGGAAAATGTCGTAGTTGTGATGCAACTTTTTCTTCCAGGTACGCATTAGTTGAACTTTTCTCAGGTATGATAACTTGTGTGATTTTTTTATTGTATGGATTTAGTCAATATTTTTTCATTTATACTTTTATAACTTATGCTCTGATTGCTATAACTTTTATAGACCTTGACCACTTTATCATTCCTAATGGCTTTATAATTTTAGGCCTACTTAGTATTGCAATTATATATTTCTTTGGTTTTAGTCCTCTTCATTGGGAGGATGCTGCAATGGGTGCATTAATATTTGGTGGATTTTTATTTTTTTTAGGTGTTTTTGGAGAATTTATTTTAAAAAAAGAGAGCATCGGCTTTGGAGATGTAAAATTAGGGTTAGTTCTTGGTGGCTTAATTGGTGTAAAATTTTCAATCTTAACTTTATATTTGAGTTTCTTTTCTGCAGGGTTAGCTATTATTATTTTGATGCTATCTAAAAAATTAAATACTGCTTCGGGGCAAATACCATTTGGGCCGTACATTTCTGCAGGGACTTTATTAACTATATTAACAGGTACTCAAAACGGTGATAACTTGATAATTGATTGGTATATAAGGACAATGTTTTAAAATGCCAGCATTAAATAAATCATCCATTGGTCAGATGCTTATTACAAGTGGAAAGATAGATCAATCTCAGTTGAGAACAGCTTTAGATTATCAGGAAGATAACAGTGGATATATAGGGCATTCATTGATAGAATGTGGCTTTCTAACTTATGAAGAATTTTTACCCTACCTCAGTAAGCAACTAAAAGTTCCATATCTTCAACTTGGATATTATGACATAGATCAAGCCCTTATTGATATTGTTCCGGAAAAGAGTGTTCGAACCTATAAAGTTTTCCCTCTATTTAAGGTCAAAGAAGTTGTCAACTTAGCCGTGGTGGATCCATTAGATCCTGAGCCAATAAATTTTGTGAGAGAATTAACGGGAATGTCTGTTGAGCCAATTCTTTGTAGTGAAGAAGATATTGTCAATGCAATAGATTTACATTATGGAATATCTAGTTTCTTGGAGGCGGATTCTAATTTAGATGATGCAAAAGATATCACCGATTTATACGATGAAAGCCAAATTGTAGAATTAGTTGATGGTATAATAACTCAAAGTCAGCGTTATAGATGTTCTGATATTCATATTGAACCCCGTGAAGACGATATTCGGATTCGGTTTCGAATTGATGGTAAACTTCAAGATTTTCAGGTTTTTCCAAAAACGATACAAGATGCTTTAATATCTAGATTGAAAATTATGTCTAGTATGGATATTGCTGAAACTAGAAGGCCTCAGGACGGAAGGATTCTTTTTAGATCAAAAGTCGGTAGAATTGATCTTCGATTATCAACTTACCCCACATTATTTGGTGAGAAAGTGGTACTGCGTTTATTGAATTTACAAGAGGCCCTTTATTCTTTGTCAGACTTAGGGTTTAGAAAACAAACAGAAGGACACTTTAATTCAATGCTCCACGGAGGAGAAGGTATTGTTCTAGTCTCGGGACCAACGGGTAGCGGGAAGACGACTACTCTGTACTCTACACTTAATAAATTAGAAAAACCCGAGGTAAATATTGTTACGGTAGAAGATCCAATTGAGTTTGATCTTGCAAATATCAACCAGGCTCAAGTGAATGCAAAATCTGGTGTTACATTTGCAGCTGCGCTACGATCTATACTAAGACAGGATCCTGATGTGATAATGGTTGGAGAGGTTCGAGATGAGGAAACCGTTGACTTAGCAATAAGAGCAGCTCTAACCGGGCATTTAGTATTTAGTACAATTCACACTAATGATGCAGCTTCAGGGTTTGCAAGATTATTAAATTGGGGTATTGAACCGTTTTTAATATCTTCAACGGTTAAAGGTATCTTAGCTCAGAGGTTAGTTCGAAAAATTTGTGAAAATTGTAAAATTGAACATGAAATAACTGAAAGGGAAGTAAAC
>CBFIBM010000029.1:0-9024 GCA_965660855.1 uncultured bacterium
TAAATCCTTATCGTTTGTGGAGTTTATAAGATTTAATGCGGAGCCTGCCTTGAACCATTCTATTTGAGATTTATTATAAGTGTGAACGCAGGATATTAAATTATTTGTTCCATCTTTATGTAAAATATTTATTATCAAATTTTCATCTTCATTAAATTTATCTAAATTAGTGAAACTAAATAAGTCATCTTCCATAATTAAATCATAATCTTCTGGATTTTTAAAGGTTAAGGCGAGCATTCCCTGTTTCTTTAAATTAGTTTCATGAATTCTAGCAAAAGATTTGACAAGAATTACTCTGACTCCTAAAAACCTAGGCTCCATAGCTGCATGTTCTCTTGAAGAACCTTCACCATAATTTTCATCTCCAACCACTATTGTTGGAACTGATCTTGATTGATAATCCCTTTGAGTTTTTGGAACAGCTTCATACGATTTAGTAATATAGTTCATCACTGAATTTGGTTTATCATTAAAAAAATTAATAGCACCGGTCAACATATTTTCAGAAATATTATCTAAATGTCCTCTATATTTTAACCATGGACCTGCCATTGAAATGTGGTCCGTTGTGCATTTTCCTTTTGCTTTTATTAAAAGTCTCATATTTAAGATATTTTCCCCATCCCAAGCTGCAAAAGGTTCTAATAGTTGTAATCTATCAGATTTTGGATTGACTTTAATTTCGATTTTTGAAGAATTTTCAGGAGGCTCATTATAACCTAAATCCTTTACTTCAAAACCATTTTCTGGAAGTTTTAAACCTTCCGGAGATGAAAATCTAACCTTCTTTCCTTTTGAATTTATAAGGAAATCTTCAGATGGATTAAATCTCAAATCTCCAGCAATAGCGATAGCAGTTACAACTTCTGGAGATGCAACAAATGCATGTGTATTGGGGTTTCCATCCGCTCTTTTTGCAAAATTTCTATTAAATGAATGAATTATAGAATTTTTTTTATTTTTTTCAATTTCTGGACGATCCCATTGACCTATACATGGTCCACAAGCATTAGAAAAGACCTCAGCACCTATCGATTTAAAATCGTCAATAAAACCATCTCTTTCAATAGTATACCTTACTTGTTCAGACCCTGGCGTTATAGTTAATTTAGATTTAGTTTTAAGACCCAACTTTCTTGCCTGCTTTGCAATCGATGCTGCTCTGGAAATATCTTCGTATGATGAGTTAGTACAACTCCCAATTAATCCAACTTGAATTTCAGTTGGCCAGGATTCAGATTGTAAATCATTTTTCATTTTACTTATAGACCTAGATTTATCCGGAGAAAAAGGACCATTTATATGAGGCTCTAGCGTTGAAAGATCTAATTCAATAACCTGATCAAAAAAATCGCTGGGGTTTTCCAAGACTTCTTTATCAGCTCTCAGATGGTTTTCAAACTCATCAGCAAGATCAGAAACTTTATTTCTACCCGTGGACTGTAAATATTTTCTCATTTCAGAATCATAGCCAAAAAGTGATGTAGTTGCGCCCACTTCTGCGCCCATATTACAGATAGTTCCTTTCCCCGTGCAGGAAATTAATTCAGCCCCATCACCAAAGTATTCAATTACTGATCCAGTCCCACCTTTCACAGTAAGCATTCCTGCAATTTTGAGTATAATATCCTTCGCGCTTGCCCAACCGTTCAAATCACCTTTAAGATGTACACCTATTTGTTTAGGAAATTTCAGCTCCCAGGGCATCCCAGCCATAACATCCACTGCATCAGCACCGCCAACACCGATTGCAATCATTCCAAGTCCACCTGCATTTACAGTATGACTATCCGTCCCAATCATCATTCCACCAGGAAAAGCATAATTTTCTAGAATAACCTGATGAATAATGCCCGCACCTGGTTTCCAAAATCCAATACCATATTTACTAGATACTGATTCTAAAAAATCATATACCTCCCCGTTAACGTCTAATGCTTGAGCTAAATCTACAGCTGCACTTGTTTTTGCTTGTATAAGATGGTCACAATGAACTGTTGATGGAACTGCAACATTACTTTTCCCAGCCATCATGAACTGTAATAATGCCATTTGAGCAGTTGCATCTTGCATGGCTACTCTATCAGGATTAAAATCAACATAAGATTTTCCTGGAACAAATGGTCTAATAAATTTTTGGTTTAAATGACTGTATAATATTTTTTCTGTAAGTGTCATTGGACGATCTAATATGGATTTGGCACTATTAATCTTTGAGCCCATATCCTTATAAAAATTTTCTATAATGTTTAAATCTAACATATTACCTCTAAGTTTTTCTCGAAATTTGATGCATAAAAGGAATATAGATGCATAATATATAGGAGGAACTTAATTTCATACGCTATAATTTTCCAATCTACTTGATGATAGATTCTAATTTATTTTGATAATAATAAAAAAATTACAAATATTATTCATTCTTTCGATCTGCTCTGCAGGTATTTCAAAGAAAATTATTAATTCTGATTCAAAAAATCTTACCATTAAAATTAACATCGATGCTCTTACTGAGGCCGATCTTGCTAAAACAAACATTTTAGTAGGACTTCCATCAAATCACAGGCCTATAATAAATATTGAGAAAACAAATCCATCAGGATTATCATTTGATTCAAAGCAATTAAAACAAGAAGAGTTAGAAGAATTTCAAATTCAAAAATTGCAGGGAATTTATGTATTGCCATTAAAAATTTCACCTTTGATTGAAAAAAATAAATATTATAAAGATATTATTGTAAAAATTCAATTTCAACATCCTTCTAACAATGTTATTTATGCTAATAAAAATCAAAACGAATTCTTAAAAAATCGTATAATCAACTGGAATCAAGCAAAAAAATGGATGATTAAAGAAACTCATAAAGTTGAAAGGTCTCAATTAAATCTTGAGGGGACTTGGCTAAGATTTTTAGTTGAAAAAGATGGAATTTACTTTTTAAGCAAAAATAATTTTGATAGTATCGATCCGTCTTTAAGTCTTAAAAATCCACAATCATTTTCACTTTTCATGAGTAATGAATTAGGACGCCCAAGAACAACTGCTGTAAATCAGGAGATACCAAAAAATTTTAAAGAAGTTAGCATATTGTTTGAAGGTGAAAACGATGGAATTTTTGATGAAAATGATAGAATTATATTTTATGGAAGAGGTCCATCTGGATTTGATGAGTTAGATAATGATTTAACATGGAAACAAAACATTTATTTTAACTATAATAATTGTTGGATATTTATACCTGAAGATCAAAATCATAAAGGCAAGCGTATTAAAAATGCTTATCAGCCTGAAAGTGGCACTCTTATTGATTATGGATTGAGTTTTATTCATATTGAATCAGATATTTTAAATCTTGAAGCCTCAGGCACAGAATGGGTTTCAAATTCAATAAATAGTGGTAGTTCTCAAACAATTATAGTAGATCTTCCTTCGCCTAAAATTGGTGGAACTCTTAGTTTTAGTTCCAGACTGAGAGGTGCATCATCTTCAACTGGATCAGCATTTCACTCAATTAGTCTACATTTTGGTAATGAAAATAGTACTCCATTAGGTACCATTATGAATTGGTCAGGTAATTCTGCAAGAATTATCAGCAGTGTTTCTAGTAATTTATCTTTAGTAGATGGGATTAATTTTTTTTATTTGAAAAACTCTAGTAATGATAATAATTCTAATCCTTTTTTAGATTATATTGAAATAGGATATGATAGAAAATTAAATATTAATGAAAGTCTCACATTCAAATCCCCAATTGAGAATCAAAATACCAGATTCTCTTTTTCAGAAAAAAATAATTCTGATTCTTTTTTATGGGATATAACTAACCCAGGAAACATAAAAAACTTGATTATTGACAATGATGGTTTTTGCAACGTAAATACTATATCAGATACTGTAAAGTACTTTAAAAGTTTTAAAATCAATGATGCAGAAAACATTAATAATCTCGAATTTTTTGAAAATGAAAATTTTTCCAATCTTCGAAATACAAATTTATCTGCTGATTATATAATCATAGGACCTAAGGAATTCAAAAATTCAGTTAATGAACTGATCGAGTTAAGAAGTCCTGCTATTTATGCAAATCTTGAAGATATATACAACGAATTTTCTGCTGGAAATGAAGATCCTTTTGCCATAAGAAGTTTCATTCAGTGGACTCAAGAAATGTGGGAGACACCCAAAGCTAATTGTTTGTTACTTCTAGGTGATGGTGGTTATGATTATAGGAATATTACAGGACAAAGCTCTATTGTTGTACCAACGGTGCAAGTCCAGTCTTACAGATCTTACGCTACTGATGACTTACTGGTTACTATTTATGGAAATTTACCAGAACTTGCTACCGGTAGATTTCCAGCTAAAAACATTGATGAAGCAACCAATTTTGTAAATAAGGTTATAGATATTGAAAATAATTCAACCCTAGGTCCTTGGAGACAAAAAGTTACCTTAATTGCTGATGATGCTGCACGACCGGAACCTAATCACGGATCAATTGCGACAGGAAAATCACATACCCTAAACTCTGAACAGCTAGCTGAACTTATTCCTAATAAAATCTATACTGAAAAATTGTATATGATGGAATTTCCTGAAGTGGGTGATGCTTCTGCATATGGGGTTATTAAGCCTGATGCAACTCAAGCATTAATAAATTCTATAAATGGTGGGACTGCGATATTGTCTTATATAGGTCATGGATCGCCAACCCAATTAGCTCAAGAAAAACTTCTTGTCCTAGATCGTGGGGATTTAAGTCAAATAGATAATAAAGGAAAGTTACCAATTTGGATTGTTGGAACATGTTCCTTTGGCCATTTTGATGATCCTTTAACTGAATCATTTGCAGAAGAGCTCATTAGAAGTCCATTCAATGCTGCATCAGCTGTGATATCAACAACAAGGGCAATCTCAGTGGTTGGTAATGAAAGATATACCTATGATCTATTTGAAAGCATATTCCAAAATGGACAAATAAGTAATTCAAAAATTGGTATTATACTTCAATCAATTAAAGATGGTAGTAATGAAAGTCAATATTTTCACCTTTTTGGAGACCCAGCATTAAAAATTCCAATACCCAAGAATTCAATAAATAATCTATCAATTAATCCAGATACACTTATAACACTTGAAATTGGATCATTCACTGGTAACCAAGAATTAATTACTGAAAATGGTGATGGCTTTGTTATTCTTTATGATGCAGAGAAACTAGTTACTAGAGAATATCAAATAATGTCTGAAACTTATAGCCTTTCTTACAAATTATCTGGACCAACTTTATTTAGAGGTAAATTCACAGTCGATGATGCTACTTTTTTTGGTCAGGTTCGAATTCCTAAAGATATTTCTTATTCGAATAATCCATCAAAGATGATAATTTATATAAATGATAATTCAAATGAACTTCTTGGATCAATTGATAATATAATTCTAAAAGGTGGAGAGGAATCAAATGACCTATTAGGACCGATAATTTCATTTGAAACAATTGAAGGACAAAGATTAGAAAGTGGGGATCATATATCATACAATAAACCACTAATAATACGTATATCAGACCCAATTGGAATTAACTTAACAAATGAATCAGGACATGAAATATTGGTCACAAATCAAGCTAACAATATAACATCTAATTATACAAATCAGTTCATTTACGATCAGAATAGTATAACAACTGGTACATTCCCATATATATCAAGCGATAGTAAAATAGAACTAGTTGTAAAAGCGTGGGATAGTGCAAATAATCAAAGTAATAAAGAGGTTATACTTTTTACTCAAAGTAATGATAACTTAAAGGTAAACAACGTCTATAATTTTCCAAATCCATTTTCAAGTTCGACAGACTTTACTTTTGAAATAAATAACATTGCAAGTGTAAAAATTGATATTTTTACACTTGGTGGTCGAAAAATTAAAACAATTAGTTTACCTAACACTTCTTCAGGTTATCATATCATTCCCTGGGATGGCTTTGATCAATTTGGTGGAAATATTGCTAAAGGTGTTTATGTTTATAGATTAAAAGCTACTAACCAAAATTCAACTTCATCATATATTGGCAGGTGTGCTAAGTATTAATAATTTTTTACTATGGAAAATTTAAAGATTATTTTAGCATCCTCATCTCCAAGGCGGAAAGAACTTCTAAAAAAAATAGGACTTTCATTTAAAATAAAAAAAAGTAGCGTAAATGAACACTTCAAGGTAAAACTTAAACCTCATTTATTTGCTGAATATTGGGCTGAAAAAAAAGCAAAAAGTATTTCAAAAAGTAATAAGAACTCTTTAATTATCGGTGCTGATACTATCGTAGTAATTAATGGTTTAATTTTAGGTAAGCCAGCCGATAAGCAAGAAAGCATAGCAATGCTTAAGAGACTTTCTGGTAATGTGCATGAAGTTATAACAGGAGTATCAATTATATACAGAAAATTAGATTTAATAGATACTTTCCATTCAACTACAAAAATATTTTTTAATAGGTGTGATGAAAAATCACTTAAAGAATATATAAAAAATGAAGAGCCGTTTGATAAAGCCGGTAGTTACGGTATTCAAGATAGCATCGCAAAGTATATAAAAAAAATTGATGGCTGTTATTATAATGCTCTGGGGCTTCCTATATCTAAATTTCACGATCGTTATAATTTAATCTTAAAAGCTATTAAAGATGCAAATCCAAATTAATTTAAATTTGCATCTTTAAATTAAAATTAAATCTTTAACGTTCTTGGGGCTAATTTATGATATCAATACAGGTTCATTTTGGCACAATTTTACAAAGAACTAAAAGAAATTAGAATAAAACAAGATATATCACTTGAGGAAATAAGCGATAGAACTAAAATTCATATTCAATATTTAAATGCTATTGAAAATGGTGATTTTAACAAAATAGAGACTCCTTATCTACGTTTGTTTTTAAGAGCTTATTGTGAAGAAATCGGAGAAAACTCTCAAAGATCTTTAGAGCAGCTTGACTCTTTTATGGGTAATACAAGAGCCAGAATAAGAAGACCAATCCAAATCGAAGAGACAAATCATATTGAAGGTGAAGAGGAAACGATAGAAACCCCTTTTTTATTTCCAATGCATAGAAAAAAAAGAGACGAGCTAATTAAAGGTGGTTTATTTTCACTTGTTTTTATTTTTGCAATAATTATTTCTCAAAAAATTTTTAACCAGCAAAGCCATGCAACCGTAACAAAAAATGGTGTGAGAATTAAAAACGAGGTTAAACCAATTACAAACGCAATACTTAAAAAAGATTATATACTTGATCAGTCCATTGAAGAGCTTATTAATGTAAAACCACCATTTTTTATTAAAATAAAAGCTCTCGAACAAGTAGGCTACTTATTCTCAAATGAAATGAATAATGACGAATTTAAAATATTAAATGCTAATATGGAAAAAGATTTAGATAAGTTTGTCGAAAAATCTGAATTATTATTTACATCTACGGAATCTTTGAATATCTATATTAATAGCTTTGAAATAAAAAAAATGACTGGCTCTAAAGATCCAGTCAAATTAATTGTAAAACCTAATCCTGCATCAATAATAATTCAAAAATACAAGCTTTTACCATAAAAGTTTAGCAAACTCAAATTTATTATTCCGATTTCTAAGTCGGATATTTTTTTTCCCTTTTTTTATAATATTTATTGCTATTTTTTTTACTGTTAGGTAACATTGTGGGTAGTTGTGGGTAATTAACCCAAAATAAGAAAACAATGACATTATCAAAGAATACATTTATTGGAGAATTTTCCTATACCATAGACGCAAAGGGTAGGTTAAATATTCCATCAAAATTTCGCCAAAGTTTATCAAAAGATAATAAAAATACTTTTGTAATCGCCCGTGGTCTTGACCAATGCATTTGGGTTTATCCACTAATTGAGTGGAAACAAATAGAAAAGAACCTAAGAGACCTCTCTTCGCTATCTATTACTCACAGAAGATTTATCAGAAATACAGCAAGATATGCAACCCCCTCCACATATGATAAACAGGGGCGAGTGATGCTTAACTCGTCCCTGATAGAATTTGCAAACTTGGATAAAGATGTTCTCATAATTGGAATGATTAATAAAATGGAAATATGGAATCCAAATATTTTAGAAGAAATGGAAAAAAAACAATCTAAAATAGAACCAGAAACATATGAGGAACTCTCAAACAAAATAATTTTATGATTAATTCTTCTGAAAAAGTAGGCGTAATTAGGCATATTCCTGTTTTAAAAGAAGAAGCGATAAAATTTTTAAAAATTCATAAAAACGGCACTTATTTTGATGGTACTTTAGGCCAAGGAGGTCATTCAGCTGAAATTATGAAATCAATATCGAAAGATGGAAAACTAATTGCGGTTGATAAAGATGACGATGCCATTAATTTTTGCAATAAAAATTTATTTATAAAAAACGATAACTTCTTTGGAATCAAAGATTCATATCACAATATTAGTAATATTTTAGAAAAATTAAATATAAAAACTGTTGACGGTATATTGTTAGATCTAGGTTTATCTTCATTTCAGTTAGATAAATCAGGTAGAGGGTTTAGCTACAATGATGATTCTGATTTAGATATGAGATTTGACAGAAGTCAGGAAATAACTGCAAAACATATTTTAAATTTTTCGGACACAAATGAATTAGCTGATATTATTTATAATTATGGAGAGGAACGTCGTTCAAGAGTTATAGCGAAAAATATAACCAAAATAAGACCAATAAATAAAGTTAACGAACTTGTTAAAGCAATCATCATTTCAACTCCACCTAGAAATAGAATAAAATCAATTGCAAGAGTTTTTCAAGCAATTAGGATTTCTGTTAACGAAGAATTAGAAATACTAAATACCTTTTTGTCTTGTTTCCATACTTGCTTAAAAATAAATGGGGTGATTGCAATAATAAGTTTTCACTCTCTCGAAGATAGGTTAGTTAAAAAAGCATTTAAAAAATTGGAAAAAGATTCATTGATATCTGTAATCA
>CBFIBM010000030.1:0-3060 GCA_965660855.1 uncultured bacterium
CAGGTGAAGGGTTCGTCAAGCTCTGCCATGTATCTCCACCATCAGGTACTCGACCGTATGAGATATCATCTTCCTGAGCCGTAAAGTCTAACAGAACTACTGTGTTTCCTTCAGCATCAGCAATGTAAATAGATTCACCATCTGCACTTAATTTATCATCAATTTGTGGAAATAGATCTTCTTCCCCACTATACCACAAAACAAAAAACTCTCCCGCTCCTATAGTTGTACCCTCTGGTGCTACAGTAGCAACCTCACCATCAGTATCACTAAATCCCCAGCCTGAGATGTCCACATCACTTTGGCCAAAGTTATATAACTCTACAAAATCTTCAGCGCTACCTAAAATATCTACCCCACAGCATTCTTCTGAACTTGCTAAAAACTCATTAACAACTATAGTCGGACCTGGGTCAGATATATCATGCGGATGACTTCCTAAATAATCCCATGTATCTACATCATAAACAATCCACTCTGAGTTCTCTTCAGTTGTACCAGCAGAGTTTTCCCATTGGCCTCCATTACCTTCGGTCACACTCGATTTTCTAACCAGAGTGTGGTTTTGAGTTGCATTGGTAACTCCCGCTACATCCCATGCAGTACCTGGATCATCATTTTCTACGCCAACAGCATCTATGATTACACCATCCTTTAAAAGAGCAATCCCATCATCCCCATTGTGATGCATAGGACTCTCATAAGCAAGTGCTAGGTCTGTTTGATCAAGGATTATTTGATCAGCCTCATTCGCAGCAAGAACATATACATCTCCTGATGCTAAGACTCCTGATAATTGAACATCTCTTTCTCCATTATCTCCCCATGAAGTCCCATTATTTGTCCCTTGCACAGAATAAGAAGAAAGATTAACCTCAGAGCCTGTACCATTAAAAATTTCTATGTACTTATTACTTGCTGACCCCTCAGCATATTCTGAAATAAATAAATCTTCTTCTAATGGTACTTGAGCTCCTATTGTGCCAGATACAGTATATACATAATCTCCACTGTTCGAACTTGGGTAATTTGCCGCTAATCCTGATGCACTAAATACGACTTCTCCAACATCAGTTGATGGAGCAATCCAATTAAAAACCCAATTCCCAGAAATTGTCGCTGCACTATGTTGAATATAATCGCCATTTAATTCAACTTGGCTAGAATTATCATTTAAAGCAAGAGTTCCTACCGCTGAATTTCCCGATTGAGCTATTGCTTGGAAACCATAACCGCTACCACCTGTTCCATCTACGGAAACGCCAATCTCATAGGTTTCTCCAGGGATGTACTGTTCAGGAAGACCTGTAAATGTAACGGAGCCATCCCCTGTATTTGCTGTACCCGAATGGCAGGAAGTACAATTATTAAAATTTGGGGCATTATGGGCATATCCCGAATTAGGTCCATTGGAATTTGCGAATAATAATGATAAAAATATTGATGCGACTATACAGTTTTTCATTTTATTTCCTCTAAATATTGTTATATAAAATAACACTTTTACGATATTTTGTTACTTAATTAATAAAAATTTTCCCTCTTTTATTTTTCCTGAAATTTGATCTTCAACTGTAAAGAGATATAAACCCGAAGCCGTAGCCTGATCATACATAGTTATCATATCCCATGCATGCTCACCCCCCGCCATTTTCGGGTTTTTCTTAGAGTCAATATTTTGAATATCCTGCCCGTTATACTCTTGGTCATGTTGTATAATATCAACTAAATCTCCAGCGAGAGAAAAAATTCTAATTTCCGCTTTTTGAGGTAAATTTCTAAACCAGATCATCTTACCTCGACTACTATTATCATCCCAGGAAGCCTGCCCTCTATATGGGTTTGGATATACGGTTGGTTCTCCATTCCATTCACCATCATCACTAGAGGTCTTCCCCGGGTACACATATATTCTATTCGCAAATAAAGAACTCTCTAGACTTCCTAAATTTGCATCAGGATCCCCTTGGTCATATGCTGTAATAGAATAATAATTTAACCAACCATCTTTCACATCCAAATTTTCGAATTTATAATGATAATATTCTTCATTTATCAATATACTATCCGACTCACCCAGACTATTTACTATTTGAACAGAAGAAAATCCTGTATTGTAGCCTATTGAATTTTTCAGGTCAATATCTTGTAATAAAGTAAACTCTCCTAAAAATTCATTATTTGTTTTTCTAGAACCATACAAACGATACCCTTCAAAATCTGTTTCTTGACTAATTGGGTCTAAAAATTTTTCTGCATTATTTTGCCAATATAATGTTACTTTTTTTGAACTTACATCCAAGTACATGTTTGGAGATGGAGGTGGTGCTGGTAAAATATAACGATCCAGAATTTGATTGTTATTTAAATCTTCTTCGTCTTCTAATACATTATTTCTATTTTTGTCCTCTCCATCGTAAGCCCTCTGCGCCCAATCATAATTGACATACAATTTTTCTCTTCTTCCAGGAGAATCACCTGAATTCCCTTCATTCCACATCGCACAAACAACTACAAAAGAAATACTGCAAGAATCTCCTGGAGCCAAAGTCCATGATGTTGTATCAGCGTTTGGAACCGACCCTATTGGCCCCGCAGATAAAAGGAATAACCAACTATTTTCTGCATTCGGATACCCTTCCGAAGTGTATTCTGGTCCAGTTCCCTTTGGAACAGATGAAGACATTTTATCATATCTTTCGTTATCGTTAATAGGCATGCTATATGCCGGGTAATCACTATTACTTGAGTTAGTCCATACCCACTGATTATATTGCGGTTTTAAATATTTGATATCAATGCTTGAACCTAGAACAGACATTCCGAGGTACGACTCTGCCCAACCATCATCTCCATCTGTATCATATTGATAAGCAATATTTCTTGAAAAACCTGAAAGGTCAGATGATTCATCGTATCCATTAAGGTTATCATACCAAGTGAAACCTCCTCCAGGTGAGTAATAATCTGTGTAATTGAAGTTTGCTACGGACGGATCTACCCAAATTCCTGCATATAGATCATTAATGATGTTTTCTGATTGATTTTTAAAAGTGTAGT
>CBFIBM010000030.1:3158-8442 GCA_965660855.1 uncultured bacterium
TTTAAAATTACAAATGCATCTGCATAAGAATAGTTCCAAGCGTAACTCTCCAAACGAATATCTAGTCCTAAAGGGTTGTGGTTTGGAATACCTAAATCATCAGAAACTTCCTCACCATAATCTTTAAAATCAATTATCATATCTTGATGTGAAATAGCATTAGGTGAATAATATTTAGCCATTGAATCTTGGGTCGTTGACGAAATAGATGATTGAATAGTAATTGGATTTTTAGGGAAAAGTTCAAAACCTTCATTTCCTGCCTCAAAAACCCCATCTACTATTGAAGTAGAAACACGCCTCTCCCCATTTACTATTCCACCAACCCATAAACCAGCATAAGAGAAATGTTCAATCTGCTCTCTAGCAATCTCAGTTTGTTGCTTATATTGACAGGAAGGGTGTATGGAACCGTCCTCCATTCTATTCCAACCATTTCCAAGAATACCAAAATTAGTAATGGTTAAACCTAAATTACCCACTGATGTATATTTATCATATTCATCATCTGCAATTACATTATTAGATTGTCCAAAAAGATAAAAATTCGCAACAAGTAATAGGTAAAAAATATTCATTTATTTTAAATAAACTGATTTTTTAATAATTGACTTTTTTGAACTTGATAGTTCAAAAAAGTAAATCCCCGAAGGATAATCATTTGCATTCCAGATGTATATTGAATTTTCTTTAAGAAGATTTTTATTCTTAATAGATTGAATAATCTCACCTTTTATATTATAAATTTCTAATTGTAGAACCTCAAAATTTGGGTTCTCAATTTTCAAATTAGTAGATGAATTGAATGGGTTTGGATACGGGTTTGATAGATTAAATCTTTCTGGAATTTTCTCATAAGAATAAATATTTAGAGTGTCATTATAGCTTAAACCCGGAGTTCCTAGATCGCCATCACCATAGCTCCTGAATGCAGAGAACCAGTTAACAATGTCATTGTTTTGAGAAAGTACATCATGTAATTCCATAGATACGCCACTTGAAAATGGCCAATCATTGTTATATTCTACCTGGTCAACAATCGCGCCCTGATCATTTATTAAAGTAATTGCGTCCTCTGAGTTTGATAAAGAAATACCGCTATATGTATAATCTCCAACTACTCCACCATTTGACGCACTATTATCATTGCGTGTCAGTACTAAGTATTCTCCAGGTAAGATCCATAAACTATTTTCAGAGTTATCAATTATATGTTGGTTATCTTGACTATCCTTAATAATCCACCCATTTAAATCAATTTGATCAATAGAAACATTTATGAGTTCAAACCATTCTCCATAAGAATCTGAGACTGATGCTGGATTTACCATAATCTCAGAAATAACTATTGATGAATCACCATAAGCTAAGTCATTAAACCATATATTCATTGATACCGGTAAATGATCTGAAGCGGAGTGCAAAGCACTTGCAATATCATTACTAACTACCGAATTATTCCCGTCGGTAATTGCTCCATTAAAATGATCACCATCATTTCCAAAAGCATTATAAGTATTTTCTATGTAATACATTTCTGAATTTGGTGAGAGAATAGACTCCGAAACAAAAAGCCAATCGAAGCGATCATCCATTCCACCATTTGCCCCTCCACCAAAACTTGTAGTTCGTGGGGACTGAGTATGGACATCTGCATATGAACTGTTATTATGCCAATGACCTATTCTATTTATAGGATCAAACAATTGTCCTTGTGGATTTTCTCCCTCAGAGGTGAGCATGTCAAAGGCTGGTTCTGAATTTGAATTATTAGAGTAAATATTAAAATCTCCTGCAACAATAAATCTAGTATTTTGATCTAAATTATTAAGGTGATTTCGTAAAATAGTCACCTCTTGTAATCTCTGTGTTGCATTGCTATTACCAGAGCTAGCTTTTAAATGAACTCCATAAATATTGAATGAAAGATCTGATTCATGATGAATCATGACCCACTCAATGACATCCCTAGTTCCTGGTGACTGAGCTGTATTTATTGCTTGCGTGGTTGAAAAGTTGAAAATATCATGTTTGTAGAATAATGCAATGTCTTGTTGAGCGCTCTGATTAATAAATGGAGCGGATGACCACATACCAGGATTTAAAATATCCAGAACCCCTGTTTTAAAATTTTCATAACCATTTTGGCCAATAATTTCTTGAACAACTATTAAATCCGGCTGAATTTCATCTAAAATTGAAATATAATTTTGTTCTCTTGAATCATCATCAGAATAATTCAAAATATTATATGTTAAGAATGTCGTTTCACTTGCTATTGAATATGAAAAAAATAAAAAAGTAAATAATAAATATTTCATTAAAATTCTAGATGAGCTTCGATATGCCCAACTTTATCTCCATTGTGGTTTTTAATTTCATCATTTTTATACTCACATAGTCTTTTCATTTGATCTTTATTGAGTAATTTTAAATGTTCTAGTAATTTTATCGTTGCAACGGGAAGTGCTCGACTACTTCCATCTAAAATTTTTATTGCTAAGCCCACACAGCCTTTATCTTTTGTTTTTATTAGTATCCCTCTTACTGATTCGCCACCAATTTTTGTAAGGCCATCACCGTTCATTATTTTTGTAAAATGAGTATCAAAATTGTTTGAACCGCCTATTAGTATTGGATGCTCTGTCATGGCACTATAAACTCGATTCAATTCTTCTCTTTGACCCGAGCCTAGTTTTTGAAATAATATTGCTAAGGCTTCAAGTGTTAAAAAAGGAGTTGCTGCTGAGCAACCATCAGTTTCTATAGGAATATTATTATGTCCTAATAAATTACTTACATACTTTAAAATATATTTCTGTGTAGGATGATCATGCTTTGAATAATCACTAAGCTCATATTTTAAAAACTTAGTCAAAGCTAACATTCCAGCATGCTTTCCACTGCAATTATTGTGAAGTGTATTTGGTGTAGTCTTATTTATTAGCAAATTATGTGCAATATCCTTATTGTACGGAGTATGGGTTCCACATCTTAAATCGTCATAGGAAAGACCGATCTTTTCTATCATTGTACTAACTGTATCCGTATGAACTTTTTCTCCCATATGAGAAGAACACATCATTGCAAGTTCTTTACTATTAAAATTAAATGAATCAATAGCTCCACTTATCACTGAAGCAGCAGCTTGAAATGGCTTTAGTGTAGACCTTGCACATGTTAAATATTGTGGATCTCCTGTTGAATAAAAGACTTCCCCGCTTTCATCAACAGCAACTGCAAAAGCGACATGAATACTCTCTGTTAAATCTCCTCTGGTCACTCTACATAAAATCGGCATAATCTTTAGCGAACTAGTTTTGATACAAACACAAATTCAAACCCTTTTTCTTGAAGCTTAGGTATTTCTCTTTTTAAAACATTAAGAGTCTTTAACTTCACATGTCCAATACCAATAGCGCTACCATCTCTTTCTGCTTTATTTGCTAATTTTTCTAGTTGAATTTTTATCTTCGCTTCGTCATCTTCGTTATCTAAAAATATATTCCTTTTTGCTGTTGGGACACCAAATAATTCCATTGTTGTAACAATAATTGTTTCAACAGTGGTGCGACTATCTAGAAAAAAAAGACCTTTATCCTTTATGACTTCAGCTATATTTGAAATAACATGTTGATCAGCTGAAGCTTTAGAGCCTTGATGGTTATTCATCCCAATTGCGGATGGAATTTGAGAGAAGGCATTATTTATCCTTCTTTTAATTGTTTCACTATCCATATCTGTCATCAAAACAAATTTTTCCTCTCCGTATGTTTTCCCTGTGTTTTCCATTGGCATATGAACAATTACTTCATAACCAGCTCCCACAGCTTTCTCTCCAAAAGAAGTACTATAATTATGACCTGGAATTATTGCATATGTCAAGCTCGCATCAATTTCTAAAAATCCATCCGAAATTTTATCATTTCTATACCCAAAGTCATCAATTACAATAGCAATATTGCCTATATTAATAGATTCCTTTTTTTCTTCCAAAACCTCTTCTTTTGATATTTCAACTTTCTTTTCCTCTATTTTTTCTACTTTCTCAATTTGAAGATCTTTTTCATAATTTTGTTTTGATTCATCATCCATCTTTTTTAAAACGATAAGCAAGATAACAATTATTATCATCAAAAAATATATCATTGGAGTTTTTAGGTCTATATTTTTCATGGCAATAAAATTTTGAAAGATATTATTTGAGGATTTCCTAAATTGTGAGAACTAAATTTTTTACCATATCCAATATCAATTGAATTAATTTTAATTGAAAAACCTGTAGAAAATTCCTTTAAATTCTCTGAGATTAAGAAACCATTAAACAAATTAAAATTTTTCCATTTTGTTGAGTTTCCCAACATATATTTGTTATCAGTAATATCAGAAACCCATTCAATAGATCCATAAATTGTTGAATTATATTTGCGAGGAAATATTTTTGATGAAATTGTACTGATTAATCGCATTGGTAATGTAATCTTCTTTGAATTTAACTCTTCAACATAACCAATGTTTTCTATAGAAAAACCAAATTTTAACAATTGGTTCGGTTGATAAGCATACCCAAAATTGATACCAAACCCATCTGTTTCTTGAGTTTCAATGCCCATTTTTAAGTAGGAAAAAGAGATTCCAAAACTATTCTTAATATTTTTGATTGAAAATCCAGATTTTAATAATAGACCATAGCTACTAAAGTATGACTTTGGGAAATCTTCTGGCCTACTTTCTCTAAATTCAAATCCAGTTAAGCCAGAATAATTAGCCCCAAAATGAAGTACTTTATTTTTTAATGCTTGATTAAAGCTAATGTTCATTAGATTAATATCTCCAATCCAAACGCCTCTGCTTACATGAATATATGATTGCTTTTCTTCCACCGAAAACAAAGCTGGATTTATCGGTGACGCACCATTAATTGTTGAATGATTACCTACTGCAATTTGCTCAACAGAACTTGGCAGCATCAAAAAATTACTTCCCATGCCGAAAATTGAAAAACCAACTAAATTAATTAGAATTTTAAAAACTGAATGCATAAGAAATTGTATGCGCTGTTTGAGCAACCCAATCCATAGAATATGCATAATCTATTCTAGAATCTTTATTACTAAACAATTGGTACTCATATCCTGCCCCAAATGCAAAACGATCATTGCCATAGCCACCACGAAAAAAATATTGCTCCAAAAAACTATACTCCACTCCAAATCTAGGTAATATCCCTGAAAAAGTTCTCCCATTAGTTATTATCCCAATATCACCAACTACCGCTAAACCT
>CBFIBM010000031.1:0-4573 GCA_965660855.1 uncultured bacterium
GAAACAAAGCAGGTGCTTGGTGCTGGTATAGTAGGGCCTTCTGCTGGTGATTTAATTTGTGAAGCTGCGTTAGCGATAGAGATGGGTTCAGATGCTGAAGACATAGGGTTAACAGTCCACCCACATCCAACATTAGGTGAAACTTTTGCAGCAGCAGCAGAGGTGTATCTCGGAACAATGACAGACTTATATACACCTCCAAAATAAGGAGTATTAAATGTTAAGAATCCTAACCGCATCAATTTTTATTTCCCTTTTCATTTATGGCCAGGGTGATGCAGTACCTCCATCAACATCCAACAATATAGATCAGCAAAAACCTGTAGAGGCGACAAAGACAAAATCAATGGAAGAGTCGCTCAAAGAAAAGAGAGAAATTCCAGGACTTTTTAAACTATACCAGGATGAAAAAGACGGAAAGCTTTTCATGTTAATCCGAGGTGATCAGTTAAACAAAGAATATATTCATTTTGTACACGGTTTAAATGGGCAAATGAACGCAGGTGTAATTAAAGGCGGTTATAGAGGCTCAAGAATATTTACCTTAAAGCGTTATTTTAATAGAATAGAATTTGAAGTCCAAAACACAGCATTTTATTATGATCCTCAAAATCCCCTTTCTAAGTCTTCGGGTTCTAATATTAGTACTGCTATATTAGCCTCTTCTATAATTATTTCTGAAAAAGATGGAGAAGTTTTAATTGCTGTTGATGATATTTTTTTAACTGAGGCACTTCACCAAATTTCAAGAGGGTTTGTTCCGGGAGGTATGAATAAAAACCCATTCAAAATTGGAAGACTTGCAAAAGAAAGAACAAAATATCAAAATATTAAAAACTATCCGGAAAACACAGATTTAATAGTTCAATATGTATACACCAACCCGATGCCAACAAACTGGGGTTCTGATAGAGGATTAACCGATCCCCGCTCTGTTAATGTTACCTTGCAGCATAGTTTTATTAAGGTTCCTGAAAATAATTATAAACCAAGATATGAAGATCCAAGAGTTGGTTATTTTACGACACAGGTTACAGATTTAACATCGCCAGATGACCCAACTCCTTATAGAGATTTAATCCATAGGTGGAATTTAGAAAAGAAAAACCCAGATCAAGAAAGGTCTGAAGTTAAGGAGCCGATTGTTTGGTGGATTGAAAACACAACGCCTCATGAGTTTAGAGGAGCAATAAAAGAAGGGGCGCTAGCCTGGAATAAAGCTTTTGAAAAAGCAGGTTTAATAAATGCTATTGAAGTAAAAGTCCAACCGGATAATGCTGACTGGGATGCGGGGGATATACGTTATAATGTTTTAAGATGGACTTCCTCTCCAAACCCACCCTTTGGCGGATATGGTCCAAGCTTTGTTAATCCACGAACGGGTCAAATTCTTGGTGCGGATATTATGCTGGAATATGTTTACTTTACAAATAGAGTAAAATATGAAAAACTATTTGAAACTTTTACAGATAATCAAATGGGTCAAGATAAAAAACATAGTTGTAATGCTGGTGAGTATATTCAGCAAGGAAACTTTTTTGGGAAATTGGCTACCAGCTCGATTGGAAACTATTCAGAATTAGAACAGCACCGTATTATTTACGAAAGCCTTGTAAGGTTAACGTTACATGAGATTGGTCATACTCACGGGTTGAACCATAATTTTGCCTCTAGCTACTTGCATAGTTTTAATAACATTCATGACAGACATATAACAGAACCCATTGGACTTACTTCATCAGTGATGGAATACCCAGCGGTTAATGTTGGTGTTGGGCCCAATTCACATGGGCAATTTTATACCACTGTTCCAGGGCCATATGATAATTGGGCTATTCAATTTGGATACACGCCATCTTTAAACAACCCTGAAGATGAAAAAGAACGAGTAGAAAAATTATTAAACCAGTCTACAAAACCAGAATTACTATTTGGAAATGATTCGGACGATATGCGATCTCCTGGTAAAGGAATTGATCCCCGCATGATGATTTATGATTTGAGTGACGATCCGGTAGCATATGCTCAGCAGAGAATGGATCTTGTAAGGTCATTGTATCCAAAGCTTAGACCCAGGTATGAAAAAAAGGGAGGCTCATATCACTCTTTCAAAGATGCTTTTTATATTTTAAATAGAGAATATTCACAGTCTGCTAATATTATATCAAGACAGATTGGTGGTGTTTACGTGGACAGGTCTATGATTGGTGAAGAAGGAAAAGAAGAACCCTTTATTCCAGTTCCAAAAGACCAGCAAAAGTGGGCAATGACATTATTAAGTAAATATATTTTTTCTCCCGAAGCTTTTGATACTCCAGATGGAATTTTTAACTATCTACAGTCAGAGAGACGGGGTTTTAGCGGAACAAAAGACCCAAATCTTTTAGACATGTATTTAAACATGCAGAAAAACATATTCAACCATTTGTTGAATGTGAAAGTTATGAAAAGAATTTCAAATGTTGAGCTATATGGAAATAAATATAGTTTGAGCATGGTTCTTAAAGATTTAACCACGGCTTGTTTTTCTTCTGATGCTGGATCAAATGTTAATTCTATGAGAAGAAACCTACAGGTTGAGTATGCAAATAGACTTATTCAAATTGTTCATAATAAAGGAAAAGTCAAGTATGACCATTTGGCTGTAGCTGCCGCTTATGAGAATTTAAACAGTGTAAAAAAATATGCTTCTAGGTTTAATGGCGTAGATGAACCAACGAAAGCCCACAGAAAATATCTTATATATATAATTGAAAAAGCCTTAAAAGTATAAGGCTTGTTAATGGAGATAAAAACAGATGAGAAAAGTTCTATTATTTACAGTTGCATTTTTCTATGCTTGTAGTAGCTCAGTTGATATAGTGAAACACCCATTAGACAAATCCAATTCTAAATCTTTTGTTCTAGAAAACGGATTAAAAGTTCATTTAATTTCAGATCCAAGTTTTAATGTTTCAGCCGCTTCAGTATCTGTTGAAGTTGGGTCTCTTGATAATCCAGAAGATAGGCAAGGCCTTGCTCATTTTTTAGAGCACATGTTGTTTTTGGGAACAGAAAAATTCCCAGACGTTGATGAATACAGTACATATTTAAAAAACTATGGTGGTTATTCCAATGCATACACAGCACCAGACCACACAAATTATCAATTTCAAGTTTTACCCGATGGTTTTGAAGGGGCCCTAGACCGCTTTTCACAATTTTTTATTAGTCCTTTATTTACAGAAGAATATACAGAGAGAGAGGTCAATGCGGTTAATTCAGAGCATCAAAAAAACATAATGAATGATTATCGAAGGTTGTATAGAATTCCTAATCTTTTTGCAAAAGAAGGACACCCAGAAACAAAGTTTGCAACAGGAAACTTAGAAACCTTAGGGAATACTAGTCGTGAAGAGCTTATAGCTTTTTATGAAAAATATTATAGTGCGAACAGAATGGGCTTAGCATTACTTAGTACACATTCATTGGAGGAGATGGAAAAATTAACAAAAGTATATTTTTCTAATATAAAAAACACTAACAGATCTAAAAA
The DNA here is from genome assembly GCA_965660855.1 of uncultured bacterium. GTDB lineage: Bacteria > Fidelibacterota > Marinisomatia > Marinisomatales > UBA1611 > JAOLAV01. The sequence goes on from CBFIBM010000031.1 coordinate 3,536, forward strand.
CACATACGACCCAAACTTTTATGAAAAAAAAGAAACACTTCGTCTTGTGCAAGTTGAACCGGTTAAAGATATAAGAGATTTAACTTTAATGTTTTCACTTCCAGGCATAAGACAACTTTATAAAAGTAAACCAGGAAGGCAGTTTGGTTCTATTCTTGGTTATGAGGGAAAAGGAAGCTTATTATCCTATCTAAAGAAAAAAGGGTGGGCTTCAACGCTTTCTGCTGGAGCGGGTTCAATAACCAATGACTATGCAAGCGCCTCTATTAGAATTGGGCTTACGGAAGAAGGGCTCTTAAAATATAAAGATGTATTAATGTCTGCCTTTTCGTACATAGAATTAATGAAAAAAAATCAAAGACCAGAATATATTTTTAATCAATTAAAATCAATAGCTTCCTTAGAAGAAGTTTTTAGCAACAAAGGTGAGGGTATGTGGCGAGCAACGGATTTAGCCAACGAAGTAATGATGTACCCAATAGAAGATGTAGGAAGAGTCAATTATATTTATGAAAATAGTAACCCTAAAGACTATACGGAGTTGTTATCTCATATTAATCCTGAAAATATGTTGGTAACCATAGCCGCCAAAGGAGTAAAAGTTGATAAAACAGAGCATTTTTATCAAACAAAATACTCTTACAGTGAAGATAGTTCTTTCTATAAAGAATTGAAAAAGGTTAAAGTAAAAGAGGAATTTTTCTTACCAGAATCAAACCCTTTTATTCCAAAACAAGCTTCTGTTCCAAAAAGAGAATTCAAAACGGATGTATTTCCAGAATTAATTTCTGAGAAAAAAGGGCATGAGCTATATTTTGGGCAAGATCATCAGTTTTTAAGACCTAAGGGTGTTATCAGCTTTAAAGTTTTACTGCCAAGCAGTACAATGAGTCTTAAGCACAGGGTCTATTCTCGTTTTTATACAGCCTGCGTAAATGAATCCCTTAATGAAATCAGCTACCCTGCAAAAGATGCCGGGCTTAATTATGTTGTAAAAGAGGGGTATGAGGGAATTTACATTGATGTAAGTGGATACAC
>CBFIBM010000031.1:4673-8347 GCA_965660855.1 uncultured bacterium
TCTTCAATGGTTTTGTTAGAAACAGTGTTTGAGCACCTAGTGAATTTTTCAATTTCAGAGGATCAATTTTCTGCGATTAAAGATGAAATTGTTCGAAATTATAAAAATTTTCCATTATCTGACGCACATCAACAAACTCGTGAATTAGCACCGAGTATTCTGAACAATGTTAAGTATACTTGGAATGAATCTCTGGATATAGCAGAAAAAGCAACGCTGAAAGAAATAGAAAAATATAGCGGGTCTTTATATGAAAAAACATTTGTTGAGGCAATGGTCTATGGTGATTTTCAAAAAGAACAAGCGGAATCAGCTATCAAACTTTTTGAAAAAAAGACAAAAACAAAAGGAATTAATAAGAAAGAAGCTTTTGAATTAGCATATTTAGAAATGGAATATTCAGAGGACATACAATATGTCAATGATTTATTAGTAAATAACTCGTGTTTCTTTAGACAGTATGTTATTGGTAAGGATTCTCCGGTTATAAGAGCAAAAGCGATGGTAATTGATAAGGTGCTTCAGCAGCCGTTTTATACAGAAATGAGAACAAACCAACAGTTGGGGTATATTGTTTGGTCTTATACAAGGAATATAAAGGAAACATATTATCTAAATTTTTTAATACAATCAGGTGTTTATCCGGCTGACGAACTTGACAGAAGAGCGGATAATTTTATCGCAGTGTCTGCTGCTGATAACTTTGAAAAAATGGAAGATCCTATTTTCAATCAAATTATTGAATCTTGTATTGAACAGCTAGAAAAAAATCCAATGAGTATATCAGAAAAAGCAACAAAGTATAAAACAGCAATATTTGAGTATGACCTAAATTATAAAAGAGATGAAGAAACTATTATTGCTTTGAAAGAGTTAGAAAAAGAAGAGGTATTACAAGAGCTAGAAAGAATCATTTCCCCAGAAACGAGAAAGATGATAAACCTGTTATCTTTTGCTCAAAATCATAAAAAGGAATCTAAAACAAATAGTTCTTTTGAAAACTTAGAAGAGTGGAAATCGTCAAGGTCTTATAAGTAGAACATGCCCAAAGAAGTAATTCTCATAGCTGCAGTAACTGTTGATGGGTACATAGCGAGGCACAGCTCAGAAGTTATTTCTTGGTCTAAGGATTTATCTGTATTTAAAGAGCAAACAATGGGGTTCCCGATTATAATGGGTTCAAATACAAAAAAAACCCTACATGGTGAGTTGGAAGGAAGAGAAAACATTGTATTTCATCGAAAAAATGATCCAAAGAAAATTTTAAAAGAGATAACAAGCCCGCGTTGTTTTATTATTGGAGGAGGGAAAACATTTTCTAAGTTTTTTAAATTTTTAACTCATATCTTTATTACACCACATCCATATATTTTTGGAAGAGGCGTGAAGCTTTTTGAAAATAAAATTGAAGAGTCAGGCTTAATATTTCAAAAATTAATAGAGATAAACCCAGAAAAGGGTGTTTATCAATATCAATACAAAATTAAAAATTTTTGAGAACCAATTTTTTAACGTCATTTCTAGTTATATTCGTATGGGTAAACCCGCTACTTGCTTTCTCGAGTAGTGGAGAAATATCTGAGAACCAAAAATCTTTTGATGTGACCTTTTATGACCTAGACATAAAAGTAGACCCGAATAAAAAAATTCTATCAGGTGAAGTGGTAATATCATTTATTTTATATCAAAAAACAAATATAATTGAATTGGACCTAATTAATAAATACACGATTTCAGGTGTACACCTTAATGGAACAAGCTTAGCTTTTAAGCATAAAAAAAATAAAATATTTATAGAAAACCCAGGGCCTGATCTCTTTAAAGAACATTTCTTAAAAATAAAATATGTTGGGAAACCACCTGTTTCTAAAAATGCTCCTTGGGAAGGTGGCATCGTTTGGGATAAAGATGGAAATGGGAATCATTGGATAGGTATTTCATGTCAGTCTAGTGGTGCACATATTTGGTTTCCATGTAAAAAACATCCGAGTGACAAAGCAAACAAAGGGGCCAAGGTTAAAATCACAATACCAAGGCCATTAAAAGCCATTTCAAATGGTCTGTTAAAAAATGTGATAGAACAAGAAGGATATTGGGATACCTGGCATTGGGAAACACGCTATCCTATAAGCTCTTATAATATAAATTTTTCAATTGGAGATTTTAATATTATTGAGAAAACCGGCTACATTTTAGATAAACCACTATCTATGTTTTTCTATACTTTTTCAAAAAATGATCGAGGATTAAGCTTGCTAAATACGGCAGAAGAATATTTAAATTTTTATGCAGAAAACTTTGGTCAATACCCATGGATTAGAGAAAAATTTGGTGTTGTTGAAACACCTTATTGGGGAATGGAACATCAAACAATTATTGCTTATGGGAACAACCATAAAAAAACAGAACTGGGCTATGATTTTCTATTATTTCATGAAATTGGCCATGAATGGTGGGGTAACTATTTAAGTGTTTCTGACTGGTCCGACTTTTGGATCCACGAAGGGATAAACACGTACGCAGAAGCGCTATATGTAGAAAAGATATATGACTATAAAACGGCAAACAATTTTATAAATAAAAAATTTAAAAGTCTCATAAAGAATAAAAAAGCTTTAATTCCTGGCCCAAATCAAGAGATTGGCTTTTTTGAAGATAATGATGTTTATTATAAATCTGCTTACTTACTTCACTCCCTACGGTATTTAATAGGTGAATCTGTTTTACGTGAAAGCTTAAAAGAGTTTTTGTATATGCCTAAAGAAAACGAAAGCAATCAGACTAATACGAAAGAGTTTATATCTTTAATTGAGGAAAATTCAAAAATTGAGCTTGATTGGTTTTTTGATCATTATTTTAGAAACAAAAGCCTCCCGACATTGAACATTAGGCAAAAAGTAATAAAAGGAAAAAAATTTATAGATATTTGTTGGCAGGAGAAAGGCTTTAAAATGCCGATGACAATTAATTATACTTCATTTGATGGATTAAGAGAAAAAAAAATAAATCTAAACAACACATATAAAAGAATAGTAATTCCTGAAAACTCAGACCTAATATTAGATCCAAACTCTGTTCTCTTATTTAAAAAAAATATTTATGTTGATGAATAATAAAATGAAAAGAAAAAACATAATTTTATTAATTGGTTTCTGTTCGGTTCTTTTATTAATTGGCGGATTTTATAACTGGTTATACTCTCCCCTTCCTAGCTATGAAGGGAAACTTTCTATACCAAAATTGGTAGATAGTGTTAATGTATATACCGATAAATATGGGGTCCCTCATATTTATGCTAGCAACGAAGAAGATCTGTTCTTTACTGCTGGATACCTTGCTGGCAGGGAAAGGCTCTTCCAGCTTTCAACTGTTGCCCTTGCAGTAAAAGGAGAGCTGTCTTCTGCTTTAGGAGATGACCTTTTAAAAACAGATATCTATTTGAGAACATGGAAAATACATCGAACGGCCAAAGAAATAATAAAAGCCATGGACCCTCAAAATCGAAAGATATTCGAAACCTTTTGCGATGGAATTAATTACCATATTGAAGAAGTTTCTGACGACCTTCCAATTGAATTTAAAATTCTTGGGTTTAAGCCTTCTAAATGGGATCCCTCTATAGTTGCTGGATATGCTAGAATGATGGCTCATGAAATGCAGGGTTCTTGGAAAGC
>CBFIBM010000032.1:0-6561 GCA_965660855.1 uncultured bacterium
TTCCTACATCTAACAGAAATGCATCCATTTGATTTTCAGCTAAAGTTTCAGAAACATGTTTCAAAGTTACACCAAAACTGAACCTATCCGTCATTTTAGCACCATACGTAACACCAATAAATCTGTCTTGAAAAATAAAATATTTCCCTGTGCCATCAGGATGAAATTCAGTAGTCTCTTGCATTGGATCCATATGTAAAATTCCAAAATTAAAACCTAAAGAGTGCCTTCCTATTAGTTTTTTGCTAATACTTAAATAGTCATATTTAATATTAGATGGCCAATTAATTGTTGATAAAGACACCTCCGTCTTTTCAAGCTGTGCAATGACACCAGGATTGTAAGAAATATTCGATGCCCCGTGATTTAAAGCCACAACTGATTCACCCATCCCAATAGCCCTAGCACTTACTCCAATGTTTAAAAAAGAAAATACGGAAGTACCGACTCTCTGTCCTCCTAAAATTGGAAATAAATTCTGTGTATGACAAATTGTGATTGTCAGGAATAGTATAAACATTTTAACTATATTTCTATTCATCAAAAAATAAACTGAAAACCTATTTCCATTGATCTTGGTTTATTATACCTAGATGGATCTTGGTTTGGATTTGGCCTGCTAATCAAATAATACCCATATATTTCTCCAGGTTCATAGCCATCACCGGTAAATGGATTTACTCTTCTTGGAACCTGCTTATTCATGAGGTTTTCAATTTCGACATATCCCTTGATCTTGAAACGCTCCCAGTCAATGGTTTTATAAAACTTTATATCAATATTCTTTTTTGCAGTATTACTAATTTGTGAAAAAGGGTTGTCATCCTCTCTTGGTCCATTATAATAATCTATACCATTAACAGTTATTATGGTGTCTTGAATTGAACGAGTATATCTCCGTCCTGATTCATATTCAATACGTGCTGAGGCTCCCCAATTTTTCGGGTTTGAATAAGATAAGTTAGTAAAAAAGTGAAAAGGTCTATCCCAACTCATGTAACTCTCACCAAGCGGTTTTTCTTTAAGTTGCCCTGCTTGGACTAGCAGATTATCTAGTGGAGAGGAACTTTTACCTGTAATTATACTGTAATTGAAATTAAGGTCTAAATACCAGTTTGCTAAAATCCTACTCTTTAAAATTGCTTCTACACCTCTAGATCTTGCATAGTCAGCATTAAAATACATATTAAATGATAAATTTGCATATTTAGGATTTGAAGGTTTAATTGTTTGAGATGTCTCATAATCAAACATATCCTTCCAATATGCTTTAAGTTCAAAAACCTGATCCTCGCTAAAACGATGCTTTACTCCTATTTCATACTGTACTGTAGTTTTAGGATTTAAATTAGGATTACCAAAAACTTGATAGGTTGATTGTGCTTTTGAATTAATTTTTGCATAAACGTATTGAAAAGTTGGCAGTTGAGAAAAATGCCCATAGTAAAAATATAAAACATCATTATCAGATACAGGATGAGAGATTCCAAACCTGGGGCTGACTCTTGCTTTCATTTTGAAAGGGTCTCCCACCCATGGAAAATTAAAAGTTTCAGTTTCAAAAAGATCTCGAGCCTCATCTGTTATAATTATGTTACTTGTATCATTTATCGCCGATTCTACATATCTTCCAGGAATCCAATAGTCAGAACGCAAACCAATATTTAGTGTCATTCCCTCAAAACTAATTTTATCTTGAACATAAAATGCCCCAAAATAAGTTTTTGCATTGTACTTATCATAGTTTACGCCAAAACCCGATGACCCACTCCACGGTTCATCTATATCGAGTACTTGAATATCTGTAATTGTATGTTCAAACCCTGTTTTAACTTTATGTCCTGATTCTGTAATGATTGTCCAATCTAAATCCATTCGAGTATTTTCACTGGAAAGATCATACCATTCTGGAGCAAACCCGGTATCATAAAACTCATCTCCATAAGTAATTTCAATATTTCCATCATTATTTGAATTATCTAAATTATAGTTGATTGGTTCAAGATCTAAGCGTTCTTGATAGTCTGTCCATGATAAATCTTGAACTGCACTATGTTCCATGCTCGTAAATTTTCCAATTGTAAACTCATAAAAAGATTTGGTAGATAAGGTATGTGTCCAATTAACATTAAAAAGTCTTGTATCCCTAGTTATGGTATTGTAATTATCAAGGATATTCATGTATGAATACGGAAAGTAAGTTGAAGAAAAAGCTCTAGGCATATAATAGCCTTGATTAACATTTAATGAAGCATCATATGAAATAGACATTTTCTTTTTGGGAGATAATGCCCAAGTCATTTTATATAAAAGGTGCCAATCATTGTTTTCTCTACCAGAAAGCTTTTCCATTATTTTGTTTTCTTCATCTTCATCAACAAAAGGTAAAGACCAGTATTTATGAGGATAAAGCTTTGATGCAGTAGGTAAATTCCCATCATACATTTTTCCATAACCATTTAGAAAAAATGAAAATTTTCCTGGCAGTTTTAAATTGAAAATTGAAGGCAATGTTTCAAAGAAAAAATCAGGTCCTCCTAAGTTAAATTCTAAACGATCAGAGTTATAATTGTCAGGTAAAAATCTATCACTTGAATATTTTAAAGCTCCTTCATATGAATCACGACCTTCTTTTAATTTTATATTTACGATGCCAGACATAGCTTGTCCATACTCAGCGCTGTATCCTCCTGTAACAATTTCTAATTCTTCAATCGCGTCTGGATTTACAAATAAATTTCCAGAGTACCCTGATAAAGGATCTTTAACTGAAAAACCATCTACAATGAACATACTCTCGTCAATTCTCCCCCCTCTTATATGAATTTCATTATCTTGTGTTGTTACCCCTATTTGTTCAGATAATATATCTTCTACACTAGACACAACTTTATTCTCAATCTCCTCTTTTCGAACTCTTGCTACTGATGAAGTTTCATTCACATCAAAAAGTGGCTTTTTACCTAATACAACTACATCCTCACCAAAACTCAATACCGTTTCTTCTAGTTCAAAATTTAATTTTTTTTCAGATTTAGCCTCTATCTTCACTCCTGTTTGCAAAATAACTTTATAACCTATCATAGATATTTCAATATCATAACTACCAGGATTTATATTTTTTATTATAAAATTCCCATCCATACCTGTAGCAGTACCATAATAAGTCCCTTTTATCATGATATTTACCCCGGGAAGTTTCTCTCCTGTTTTTGATTCAGTTACCACACCGCTCAATATTCCTGTAGTTTGAGATTGTAAATAAAAAGGAATAAAAAAAATAATTAAATACTTCATCTTCAAAACTGATTTTCAAAAAGATATTGGAATAATTTAATTGCAGAACCACTTCCTTGTAATTTTGGTCGATACCCATCATGGAGAGGTAGAGTCATCATCACTACTTTCCCAGAAAGTTCAGTGGGAGACACTTTATATTGACCTAAACTACATACGGTTGGGTTTCCAATCCATGTATCACTACCAGTCGGATTTGCCATATGATAGATTTCAGTATTTGTCTCAAAAGATGAAAGAGTAGGCCAAAATCCTTTTACTTTAACTGCTATTAAATGAGAGACAGAGAGATTTAAAGAACTATCAATTGGACTTTCTAATTCCCTACCAGGGAATAGTCTCCCATTTGGATTTAGGGTTGATATTGAATCAAGCGGGAACCATGTAAAAGTAGTATCTTCAAAATCTATTGGATTGATAAAAAGATTTCCTCCATTCATTATAAAATTGACAATATTAGCCTCTGCACCATTATATGTATCATTTGCGGAGGAAGTATTATTATAGGCAGTGAACCAAATAACATGTTTAAAATAATTTAAATTAGCTGATAAATCAGTAGAGGAGTAAGGCAATTCATCTCCTATTTCCCAGATTGAATATCCCTCTTCACCAACTAAAGTATCCATCATTCCACTATACCAATTGAGAGCATTATTCGCATTATCTAAGGGATAGTCATCTACGATTAGAACTTCTCCAACTACTGGTTTTACAACCCAATGTTGAGCCTCATCGATACTAGCAGAGTCTGGAAAAGAAATAATTGGACTAGATGCACCTGCTATATCAACACATTTAACATAAAATGTGTGTTCACCTTCAGATAAATTTGTTAATGTTAAACTTGTAAGATTACCAGGGAGAGATGTCCAACATGATGAACATGTATCGTTCAAAGTATAAAAAATATCTGTGATTGTTTCATTACCATCTTGATCATAAAGATCCCAAATAAATGTTTTTGTTGGGAAGGTATAGCTCGTATCACCAGGTAGATCTGCAATAAGAGGATTTGATAAATAACGGAATGAAATTTCAGGGGGTGAATTTTTAATTGGTAAAGTAATTTTTGCTGGAGTCTCATCAATTAAACTGTCATCATCCATAGCTTTTACTTCAAATGAAAATACATCCAAATCTGAACGTATTGGCACATAAAATAAACCATTTTCTAAATTAGTAAATGTCCAGACAGTGTCACTACTCCATTTGTAATAATATCCTACTACATCTCCATCAGGGTCCTCAGCCCACCAGTGAATTTTTTGCTTACTCGTGGTTATAGTTGTAAATGCATTTGGCAAAGTATCAATTACTGAATTAAGATCTAAACTATCTAAAAAAGAATACATTGTATTTCCCAATGAATCCATCGAAGTGTAAATTGTATCCGTAGAGAAAATTGATATGTAGGTCTCCGGATGCTCTAATTCTAATGCAACAGATTTGTCTTCATAGTCCCACCGATTACATGAGATAGTCGCGAAAACTAATATTAGAATATTGAAGTGTTTAAACAAAAATCAAAGTTTAGGAGAGCAGGTTTGCTGCTCTCCTAAATAGTTTATTTTAAAAGTAGCATCTTTTTATCTGCTATATAATCACCAGCTTTGATACGATAAACATAAACACCTGAGGGAACTTTATTTCCTTTATCATCAATTCCTCTCCAATTAACTACATGAAAGCCCGAATTAAAACTTTCTCCATCAATAAGGGTATTCACTTGTCTTCCCATCATATCATATACAATCAGCTTAACATTTTCTCTTTTCCCAATAGAAAAGCGTATCTGAGTTTTTGGATTGAACGGGTTTGGATAGTTATCCATTAGAGAATAACTATAAGGACTTATTTCTATATCATCATTGATACCAAGAGATTGCCCAAGATCATTTAAATCCCTAATTTGAACTTTATAGCTTCCAAAGCTATAGTTAAATATTCCAGATACAGATTCAAGTTCTTGACCCTCTACCAAAGTACTCAGAAAATTATCTGTTTCCATATTTGACATATCATCATCTATTAAAGTAACAAAACCACTCTCATCTGTTATTGTCCAGTCATAGTCATTGATGGATGAAACTGTAACATTGTTCAATTTCACTAAAACACCTTCATAAGATTCAACTTCTTCAGATTCTGTAGAAATATCTTCACAGCTAACATTTAAAAAGTCTGGTTCAATACTCAGTTCCCCAACGCTTACCTCCGCATTAATTAGTCTGGTATTTCCACTAAATTTATAATCATAATCAGGGTCATTGTCAGTAATCAAACCGGTTACAGTGACTTGCTGACCGCGTGTAAGAGTTACAAGATCTTCTGTGTCAAAAATTAAGCCATTCCATTGGCTTGATTCATTTTGAAAAGCATAGGAACTATAGCTACTGTTATATTGTGCAGTATCGCCAGTCACAATTCCAGTAAGAGTTACGACACAGCCATTGTAGTAAGAATTTCCACTAGGATATGGAGTGTACTGGACATGTTCTATACCTAAATCATCTGTCAAATAAAATCCAAGTTCTTCTTCATATGGAAAGACACTAGTCTTTGGCTCTGATTGATCAGTACCATCGTCCGTTGCTGATATCTGATAGCTAACAAAACCTGCTCCAGTGACTGGAATTATCGCCGTGAATATAGAATCGTCAACTGTAGTCATCGCAACAGTCTGAACTTCTTCGGATCCATCAATTTTATAATGGACTAATGCCTCAGAAATAGATGAATTATCAATGATTGTACAAGAAACTAAAACTTCGTCATCATTTAGCATAGGAGCACAGGGCTCACGATTTACAGCTATAATTGATGGCGGTCCAGCGCCAAATTCTATATCTGAAGCATAAAGAGGACAAAGTTTATATGCTGTAGAGTCAGCATTGCTTCCATAGTGGTGATAAAGCCACCCCTCTATAGACTGTAGTAATGATCCTACTGGAGGAGGACCAACTGTCGCAAAGAAAGAAGAAAGACTATCAGAATCATCATCGACTAAAACTGATCCAGTTCCATCATCCACCTCAAATACTTCATACTGAAAATCATTTCCTGTAACGACAGCATCATCGACGCGGACTTTTACGTTACCCCACTGTTCGGCCTCAGTTGGCCATCGTAGATCGCCTGTATTTACAAGGTTGACTGCAGGCAGTGGTTGTTCAAAGTCTATAATATTTATTGGCTCAGTAATAAAAAGCTCGGTCATGTTAGCAGGGCCAGTAGTATATTCCTCAATAAAGCCTGTTGCCT
>CBFIBM010000033.1:0-5538 GCA_965660855.1 uncultured bacterium
AAAAACATTTGCACCTACCAAGGCATTTCCATTATTCTGATCTTTTACATATCCTGAAATAGAATAATTCTGTGCTTGAATATGACTAAGTAATAACAATAGTAAGAATGATGTACACAATAATCTATTTTTCATGATTTCTCCGTTAATTTACATCAATCTCTTACAATAATATAAATTAAATAGAATAATTAATTTCAAGTAAAATTTTAAAGTTTATGAAAATAAAAAGACATTAAATTTTTTGTGATTTTTCACGATAATAGTATTAAGGTAAATGCTTAAATAGTGTTATTATCTACCCATCCAGAATCGCCATGGTCTCTTTCACTAGATCTCAGAGATTGAAACATTTTTTTTATATCAATGACTCCTCCAATTGTGAACCATATAATTATAATAAAAGAGAAAATAATATTTACGTAGACTTGATACTTCCAATAAGCCATCCAAGCATCATCGCTCACATCATTATACAAGTTGTAGACTGTTCCAACAATAAAAACAATTATAAAAGAAATATTCCAAATAAAACTGATAAGGTATATTATTTTGTCTTCAATTGTAAATTCATTTCCGACACCAAATATTTTCCAGATAGATTTCTCTTTTTTGTCTAAAACTTTAATTTCATCTTCGATACTGTATTTCCCTCGATTTAAAAGTTCATCCATGTTCATTTTTTCTTTAAATGTAATTAACGAAACTAAAATATAAGAGAAGGAAGAGGTAGCCATGCTTAAAGCATAAAATTTGATCCCATTAATTTCTTTAAGCTTTAGTATAAAACTTTTAATTGTAACCCAGCTTCCAGTGTCATTAAGCCAAGAATCTGAAATTGAAGGGACAATAGTGCCAGTGACCGCTACGGTCGCACCAATGATCATGGCAGCCCAAGCTCCTTCTGTAGTACCTCTATCCCAATAAAGTCCTCCAATAATTACCGCGCCAACACCACCAGCAAATATTGCGAAGGTTACTGCAAAGTAAAGAGCTATTTCTTGATTTTGATCAAAAACTAAACTAAAAATAAATATAAAAATTGCAACGCCAAAAATTGAATACCTTAAAACTTTTAGATGTTCATCTTTATTAAATGGTTCTTTTCTGAATGGCATAACTACATCTTGAATAAAAATAGATGCCCATGAATGTAAATAAGTATCATGTGTGCTAATAAAAGCAGCTAGCATAAGAGCGGCAAAAGCCCCTAATAATCCCACAGGTAAGATCTCTGAAAGAATGATAGGTGCTCTCATTTGACTTTTTAACGTATCTGTTTCAAGTGAATTTAGGGTAACATTAACTGAATCTGATATATGCTGAAAATCAGGATGGTTCATAAAAACATAAGTTAAAACTGGTACTAGAAAAATAAATAACCCTTGAGGTTTCCATCGAAGATCTCCCAATACAGCAGCCATCTTTGCCTCATGAGCACTTTTAGCAGAGGAGTTATACGCTTGATGGCCTTGCCAACTCAAAGTACCATAAAACATGCCAATTAACCCAATTAAAAAATATGTTAAGTTAAAATCTTCTACCTGGCTGGTTTTAAATGGGTTGATTAAGGAAGAATTTTGATATTTAGCATTTATCTCCTGAATCTTTTTATTTTTCTCTTGTTCGGACAAAATTTCAAAGGACTCATCCCATTCTAATTTTTTTATTTCTTCTTTAGCCAATTGAATTGGTGTTTCTTTCAATGAATTAGATACTTGATCCCACCCAACACTATTATACAAAAATATTGTAATGACAAAGAGGACAACAATAAGGAATACGCCTTGGAAAAAATCAGCTACGATTACTGCTATTTGTCCTCCAGTGTAAACAAAATAAAGTGCGATGCCTATTAAAATAATCATCACCAAAGGGAAAGTAGGTATTCCTAAAAAAGAATCAGGAAAGCCACAATAACTGATAAAAAATTGCGCACCTACAGCGGGGAAAATACCAAAGTTAATTATTCCACATACAAAAGCAACTATACCTGCAAAAATCCGAAATTTCCGGCTATATCTTTTTTCAAAAAATTGTGCTAATGTAAGACTTCTTGTTTGTCGAAACCTATAGATAACCCATCCAGATGCTGTAATAGCAAAGAGTATAATACCTTGACTTAAACCCCACCATTGAAAAGAAAAACCTGTTATATATCCAACTTCTAAAAAAGAGATAATGGATATAGCACCTAATCCAGCAGCTCCTTGGGAAACACTGATTAAATACCTACCAGCAGTTCTTCCAGCAGATAAAAAATCACTAACACTTTTCATTAAACCTTTTGTAAAACTAACGGAATAAATCATTCCGAAGAGTACTAGGCCAATAATTAACCAATCAATGAGAGATAAATTCATATTACTAAGACTTAATTATTAAATAAAATTATCCGTAATATAGCGAGTATATTTTTTATAAATGCTAAAGATTAACTTAATTAAAAAATTAGCTTTTAAATTAGTCGATTTTAAAGTTTACATTAAAATAACCTATTTATCTTTTTTATTTATGAAAATATTTATTATTAATTTTAAATATGAAGATAAACCAACTTTTTGATAGAGTCACTTATACATATACATATATTGTTAGTGATAATAAAAACAATGCCGTTATAATTGACCCAGTCCTTGAACAATTTGATAGAGATACATCATTAATTGAGTCCTTAGGTTTTAAAATTAAACTTATCATTGAGACCCATGTTCATGCTGATCATATTACATCAGCATATCTTTTAAAGAAAAAATTCAATTCAAAAATTGCCTATGGAGAAAATAATAAAATTGAGGGTGCAGATTTGTTTCTTAAAGATGATGAGGTTTTATCAATTGGAAATTTAAAATTTAAAATTATTCATTCTCCTGGTCATACGGCTGGATGTATCTCAATCTATATCGAAGGATGTGTTTTTACTGGGGATACTTTATTTATTAAAGGAGCAGGAAGAACTGATTTTCAAGGAGGATCACCGAAGAGCTCTTTTAAAAGTATAAAAAATAAATTATATAATCTTCCTAACGAAACTATTGTTTACCCTGCTCATGATTACAATGGGATTACAAGTTCAACGATTGGACTAGAAAAAAAATGGAATAATAGTGTAAATGAAAATACTCTTTTAAGTGATTATATTAAAAACGAATCAGAAAAAGACAGACCCTATCCTAAGAAATTTGACACTGCAGTTCCAGCAAATACATATTGTGGAGATTCTACAAAATTGTGACATGGAGATAATAAAAAATAGGTTTTAACTTGGAATCCTAGTTTTTAAGGTCTTTGAGTTCTGTAGGGAATAGACCAAATAGATGTATTATAACCACCATCCTCTACAAAAATTGTTGCTAAGTCTACTGTTTCAAAAAAAGATCTGAAACTACGTTGCTGTAATCCAAAACCTGGTCCATGAGCTCTCCAAATACCTGTATGAATATTATCATTTGTGATTGAATCCAGGACTGCACCCCTGTCATTTAAATGTTTTCTTCCACGCATATTAAATCTTCTACCATAATTCTTAAAAACCCATTCACCTATATTTGTGGTGTCTATATTTAATTCCGGTCCAGCATTATTTACCGATACTTCAATTAAATGTGGTATATATGAAGTAAAAACTGGTAGTGATTCACGATTAATAAATAAATCTCCTATTTCATCTGCATTATATTGATGAAGTAGTGCTCCTCTTTCTATTGCATCTGTAAGTTCATATATAGAAATACTACTGATTGTAACTTTATCTCCGGAACCCCCTATTAAAGGTGTCAGTGCATCTATTTTCCAATCATATCCATCAGGGGTACTTGGGTTATCTATTTGAACAAAACGAACTTTTCTTAAAAAAGTTGATAAGAAATCTTTTGAAAAACTCATCGTATCAATTAGGACATTATCTGTGGTATCGAATGTTTTTACATTCAAAACTCCATTAATATTATAGGTTACTATGCCTATTGCTGTATCACTCCCAATCTCAAAATCCACTGTTCTATTACTATTAATAATACGTCTTCCAAATCGTATCTTATATTCGTCTTTATAGGCTAACGTATCGCTAAAAACTCTATAAATGCCTTGTGTCTCAAGACCTGTTTCAAAGTTAAGTTCCATATCACCATTTGTATCAAATCCATCTATTCCTGATATATCATCGGAGTTCAAAATATTGATTAGTTTTGTTTCTAGATCTATTTGATTATTATCTTCACAACTATTTATAATTATTAAAAATAATATTGAGAATAAAAAGAACCGTTTCATTTTATTATCCTTTATTTAATTATTTCAAAATATCTATTTATTTTCTATCATATTAGACACTTAATATCGAAAAAAGTTAAATTTTTTTTATCTGCAAATTAAGGTAAAAAATATACATGCATGATAAAAGGGCATAATATTGGAGTTGCTAGGCTATTGCATATTTAGTTCTACTGAATTTTTAAGTTTGAACTCATTTATTAAGTTTTTTGAATGTATAATTTTTTTTCATTTAGTAGTCATATTACTAAATTAACTTAGGTTAAGAAAAGAGTAAAATTTATGAGTAATGAAGAGTTTCAGTGCGTATTTTTGTTAAAGAGAGAAGAATATTGAAAACTAAAGACAATTATATTAATTATATAGAAAGAATGGGTAGGATAGCTAATCTTAGTACAGATGATAAAGCATTTTTAACCACACTTTTTAAATTAAAGTCATATAAAAAAGATTTTGTTATTGATAGACAAGGAAGTGTGTCTAAGGCAGTATATTATTTAAATAAAGGAATATTTTCGATGGAGTATAATAAAAGCTCAAATATTTATATTAGAGATTTTATTTTTGCAAACTCCCCAGCCTTAGTTTATCCAAGCTTTTTTTTGAATGAACCTTCTAGATATTCTATTCGTGCTCTAACAGACTGTATAGTTTGGGAGTTATCAAAAGAAAATTTTGAGATTGGGAAAAAGAAAATTCCAAACCTTAGAATTATAGCTTTTAAAATAACAAATCTCTTTCATCAAAATATAGAAAAAAGATTTGAATCATTGATTACTCAAACACCTGAGGAAAGATATATTGATTTGGTAAGAAATCACTATGAAATTATTAATTCAATTAAATTAAAAGATATTGCTTCATACCTTGGAATTAATGCTGTAACTCTAAGTAGAATAAGGTCGAGGATTGCAAAAAGGGGATTCACCCCAAAAAACTAAACCTATGAGGATTTACTTTTAAATAAAATATTAATTGCAATTAAAAGAGAAATGCAATAAGACTAAAAATAAAAGTGAAAAAGACTTTCCTTTAAATTACTTTGTGGGGTATGAGAATTAATACAAACAAAAATCCCCCCGAATGTGGGGCTTTAAAATTCTTATATTTTTTTACGAAACCATCCTCTTGATATTTAGTAATTTTTAAGACAAAATTAATTAACTAATAATTTTAAAAACAACTTTAATCATTTATGAATATACAAGAAGCAGCAACAAATTGGGCTAAAACTGAGGCGGTTTATTCAATGTTTTTCACATTTTT
>CBFIBM010000033.1:5548-6546 GCA_965660855.1 uncultured bacterium
TTTATAATGATAAGCCTTGGATTTTGGTTTTTAGGAAAAACAGATATAGCCAAAGCATATATTTATCCAACTTTAATTGTAGCATCGCTTCTTGTTTTAGTTGGTTTAGGTCTATTTTACTCAAATTACTCAAGGTTATCAGAGTTTAGTAATGAGTTTAATGAAAACAGTGAAGCATTCGTTCAATCAGAAATAAACCGCGTAGATAAAACATTAATAGGTTTTAAAAGAACTGTTTTTAAAATCATACCATTAATAATTATTGTTTGTTCTATTGTAATAATTACGCTTGATAAGCCTGTTTACAGAGCAACAGTTATTAGTGTTATTGCAATGATGATAATTATAATCCTTATTGACAGTAATGCAATTGCAAGGCTGGAAAACTATAAAAAGTTATTGATTAATAAAGAAAAGACATCAACCAATAATTAAATTTTCATCGATATCCCCCTTAATATTTATAAATTATTTGACCAGTGTATTGCCAGTGCATTTAGTGCTTTTGACAAAAAAGCACACAGATTTGGAAACATTTAACACTATATTTATTAACGCACTATATGAAAAATACATTGACACAAGACCAAAAAATTGCAAAAATGACATTTGCATCAATTTATCCTCATTATGTTAATAAGATTGAGAAAAAAAACCGAAGTAAAGATGAATTACACAAGGTAATTGAATGGTTAACAGGGTTTAATTTTAAGGAACTAGAAAAATTTATTGAGCAGAATATTACATTTGAAAAATTCTTTATGAATGCAACTCTAAATAAAAATGCTTATCTAATTACTGGCACTATATGTGGTATTAAAGTAGAAGAAATTAAAAACCCAATAACTAAGCAAGTAAGATATCTAGATAAATTGGTAGATGAGTTAGCAAAAGGTAGAGAATTGGATAAAATATTAAGAAAATAGCATAAACAAAAAACCCCACAAATGTGGGGCTTGATGCATAGAGAAATTTCTACTTTAACAATATCATCTTTT
>CBFIBM010000034.1:0-1339 GCA_965660855.1 uncultured bacterium
TTACTTTTTACTTATCAAGAGTCGAAGAACCACCCTTATTTACCGAGTCTGGTCCTAAAAAGGCTGTTATGAATAACAATTCTTCATTTAACGTTAGTATGGGTATAATACCAGATTATAGCAGTTCTGCTCTCGGTTTAGAAATAGATCAATTATCAAAAAATAATGGACCTGCCGCAAGGGCGGGTCTCTTACCTGGAGATGTAATAAAATCTATAAATGGTAAAAAGGTGAATGATATTTATGATTATATGGATAGACTCGGAGAGCTACAGCCAGGTATGGAGGTTCCTGTAAGAATTGAAAGACAGAGAGAAAAATTTGAGCTGAATGTATTGTTCTGATAAAAAAACTATGCAGAGTTCCTTGCGGCGTTAATATTTCCAAAAAGAGACCGAATAATTAAATTATCATAAACTTCTGCATCTTCATTCTTATTATCTCTTTTTTTAAAGAGTGCATATTGCTGAATAAGAATTAATGGAGAAACTATCTGCTCTCTAAGTTCAATCGAAGATTTAATTTGTGGTTTTTTTTCCAATAACGTTTTTTGTCCAGAAATTCTTAAAACCATATCTTTTGTTAACTCAAATTCTTTTTTTACATCTTCCCATATAGGTTTAAACTGGGGTTCTTTCTTTAAAAACAAGCTTTTACTAAAGTCTGTTTTTGACATACTTTGCATTGAATTTTCAATAATTGCTTGAAAAAAATCATATTCTAAATACATCTTCTTTAAAATATCCTCATCTCCTTGATTTATAATAGAATTAATCGCGGTTCCTAAGCCGTAATATCCTGGGACGTTTTGTCGAATTTGAGACCATGCTCCAACGAAGGGTATTGCTCTTAAGTCAGATATTGAACTGGAGTTTTTATCTCTTCTATCTGGTCTAGATGAAATATTAGCTTTTTGATAATAATTCAATGGCGTAACATTCGCCATATAATTCATGAAATCATCTCTTTTTATAAGATTTAAGTATTTTTTTAATGACTTCTCACTTAGTTGCTTCATCAACAAACTAAAATCTTTCTGTTCTGGATTTTCTTTTTTTGTTAATACATGCAAGCCTGAAGAGATGAGTTGCTCTAAATTATATTTTGCAGAAATAGGATTCCCAAACTTACTTGATACTGTCTGTCCTTGAATTGTTAGCTGAATTTGTGAACCCATTGTTGTTTTTTCAAGTGATGTGTAATAATCGTGAGTTTCTCCACCTCCTCTCGCCGGTGGCCCCCCTCTCCCATCAAAAAAAACAATATCGACTCCATATTTTTTACCAAGAATCATAATTTTTTTTCGCGCTTGGAGTATTTCCCAGTTTGCTGTTATATA
>CBFIBM010000034.1:1439-4596 GCA_965660855.1 uncultured bacterium
ACACTTGCAATATCTTCAGAAGCACAACAATTTGATATAATATATCGATTGCAAATTGATTCACCATATCTTTTTTGTATTTCTTTTATCATTTTAAATGAACTAAGAGTATCATTTATAGTTTTATCTTTAACTCTCATTAATTTAATATTTCCAGAATAAGAAAGCAGTTCGCTTGTTTTCATATCTAGTGGTTTTTTATTTTTTGTTTCTACAAATTTCAACGACCTCATTATTTCTCTTCTATTTTGACGAATATCTATAGATGCAAAGTAATATCCAAACAAATTAACTTTATTAAGTAAATCATCAACAATATCTACAAAGATCCCATCATATTCATTGTAAAGTTTGGATATAATATTTTTAAGGTTTCTTCTAAATGTATCTAGTTTAAAATCTTCTTTATAATGTAAGTGTTGACTAAGGCTTTTTTCAATTGATTCAAGCTTTTCATAAATTCCTGAAAAGGTTATTTTCCTTCTAATATTTTTAATTTGTTTTATATACAATTTAATCACAGAGTTTCTAAGCAAGCTTGCAACTTTTCTAGTTGTATCATTCGTAACATATGGGTTTCCATCTCTATCGCCTCCTGGCCAAAAACCTATACTTACAAAATCATTTTTTATTATATCTTCCTTTATGTGCTTCTTCACATTCTTTAGTAATTCTGAAGACATATTAAAAAATACATTTTCTAAATACCAAACTAACCTCGAAGCTTCCTTGAACGGAGAAGGTTTACTCTTTTTAAAAAAAGGTGTCCATCCTAATTGTATTAAAACCTCTCTGATTGCATAAGGATTATTAGACACAATCTTGTTTTTTAAATCATCAATAATCCCGAGAACTCGGCTAGGATAAAATTGAGTTGGATGAGCGGTTAATACAATTCGAGATGAAAACTTTTTTAAGTTCTTTTCAATTTTTTTAATACTAAGGTCTGGATCCGCTAATTTACTAAAGATAGAATCTATTGAACCGTCTCCTTTAACATTATTTATTTTTGAAAAAAAGGCGTCTTCTATTGCATCAATTAAAACAACCTGTCGTTCAGTATATTGGATTATTTTAAATAAAAACTCATGCTTATCTGATTCAGATTTAATATCTGTATGGTTCTCAAAAAACTTATTAATTATAACTTCAGGGTTTTTTCCTGTTAACAACTGAGAGCTAAAATATTCATTTAGGATTGGAATTAAATTTCCAATGCTTTTTAATCCACCAAATGGTAAGGTGATAAAAAATGAATTATATAACTCATAGTTTAAAACAACACTTTTATAATAAGTGTCATCATAGGTCGGTGGGTTATTATTTTTCAGATTGAACTCTCTTTTTTATTTCATCATTAAGTTCTAACACAGCCATTACATAGTTTTCAGCATGGTTATATGCGTAAATAGATTTCCAAATATCACCATCTTTTTTATAATCTTCACTGTTTGGTTTATACCCATTCATTCGTAAATAGTTAGCAATGCTACCTAATACGTCTGGCCAGCTATAGGGCTCACGAACACCGTTGTTATTATAATCGATAGAGTATGTGGTAAAGCTTGAAGGTATAAATTGTCCAAACCCAAATGCTCCAGCGTAGGAACCACCTATTTCTTGAGGATCTAATTTATCGTTATAACAATATTTTAAAAACTCCGCAAGTTCTCTTGTCGCCCACTTTGACCTTCTCGGCATTTCATGAATTTGAGTATACAATGAATTAAAAACAGAAAATTGAGAGTGATGAATTCCATAGTTGCTTTCTACACCAGCTATAGTAACAATAATAAACGGATTCACCTTATATGATTCAGATATATCTGTAATTAATTTTTTGTTTTCTTTATAAAACTTTGCTCCAGCTATAATTCTAGACTCTTTAACAAAAATTTTACGATATTCAACCCAAGATTTTTTTTCATAAGGACGAGCAAATCTATCAGCTATCTCTTTATGAATCTTTAATTCTGGGTGTAAAAAGGCCTCTTGAACAAAACTTTCAGGAACTGAACCATTTAGTTTTTCAAGAACTTTAGCATAGGCTATATCCACCGGTTTTTGCGCCAGGCAAAAATTAAATATAATTAGTGTGTAATAAATTTGCTTCATCGATTTTTTCCATTACTTATCTTTTATCTATAGTTGACAAAATACTTTTTAAAATTGGACCTTGTCTTTCTTTTCATATTAAAAAAAACAATCATATAAGGTAAAAATTTTACCTCGTTGTATTCCTAAAGGTTAATATCTAAAGAACAATGTTTTAAAGAAATATATTTATATAAATCGAACTAAAGCAAGCTAGAGTAAAAATTAAGAATTAAATCGTTTCCGAAAACCAGACCTTCTTTAATATCAATTTGCTTTTCCGCTTTTACCCAGTGTTTTCTTATCAAATTGTAAAAAGATTCAGCATGTTTAATATCTAAGTCTTCATGAACTCTGTAATGAATTAATGTCTCTTTCTTTAACCATTTGTTTTTGATTAAATGTTCAGATAACAGCTTCGTTATACCAACATATCGATCTTCTATAATCCCAATCATGGCTAAGCTAAAAAAGATGCTTTTTTCATTGGCTTTTTTTAACAACAAATTATTAAAAACCTTTGTTGCTCTATTTTGTCTTCTATTAAAAATTTCTTCCTCTAAAATCCCCAATGATAACAAATATTGTCTAAACGTTTCTCCATGTGTTTGGCTTAACTTTCCTTCTCCATGTTCATCCATAATGTTTTCCAAAATTATTAGCCGTTCTTCATAAGAATCCAACTTACTGGCTATAACAAACATTGGCTTTGTGAAAAATGTAACTGCATCATAAAAGTCTAGCTGGGTCTTTTTAAATTTCTTAAAAGTTGTTTTTTTTCTAATCAACTCTGAAAAATATTGGTTTTTTTTAATTGGGGTGTTTTTTTTTAAACGACTGATGTAATGATCCATTTAAATTTCTCCAGTGGATATACAAAAATTAGCAGATTGTAGAGGCTTTATAAAGAAAGGGTTAAAGGTAAACAGCTTACAAAATGTGTTTTTTTTAATTCCTATTTCTTCCATTATATCTATCTGATCTTTTTCCTTTGTATCAATTGCAAAACAAGCTAAGCTGTTTTTTCTTTTTTCTAAAATTTTTATAATTTTTTTAATCTTAC
>CBFIBM010000034.1:4695-6422 GCA_965660855.1 uncultured bacterium
TCATTGCTTTTCGTTAAAATAATCTCTTTAACCTTGTCATTCCAAAGAACATCTTCTTTCCTTTTCTCGCTTAAATTTATTTTTTTATTTTTTTTAAAAAATTTTGATGGTAGTCTTTTTAATACTTCTGGTTTTATCATATAAATAACAAATTCAGTACTTAAGTTTGAAAGTTTTCCTAAGTGAAGACCTTTAAATGCTTTTTCTACGCCGACATTATCTTTTTGCATAGCACAAAAATAAATGAAATCCCAACCTTGCAGACCTTGACTAAATGGCCATCTAATAAATAAATAAAGCAAGCATTTTTTTATAATTCCATTTCCTCGATACTCTTTTTTGAGTTTTAAATCTGCAATATAGAGAATGTTTAAACTGTCTTTATTTAGTGTTGTTTTTTTCCATACACCGACTAAACCACCTATAACAAGATCATTATCCTTAATAATTAAAAACCTCGTCTTATATCCTTGATTTGTAAAAAAAGGTGTATACTTATCACCATGGTCAATCCTAAAAGATTCATTTCCATTCTCTAAAGGGTATAAAATTTTTTTCTCTATACTTTTTAAATCCTCAATATATGAAAGAACACTATTTTCATCACAAATTTTAAAAGATAAATTCATTTTTTTATATAGAGCCTAAAGTTATCATAAAACATGCTTCTATCATTTCTCTTCCAATAGATGTTAAATGAAGGATCTTCATAAAAACTGTTGTTAAAAAAAGGTAACCAGTCCTTGTTGTTATTAAGTTGTCTTAAGATAACCCCTGAGCCTGAAGAAAGCTTCGATAAAGACTTAGTGGCTTTTTTTATTAAACTTTCACTAGACCAATCGAATAAGTTTGATAGGCTTACTAAATCATAATTTTCAATATGAGGAATGTCATAAATAGTGCCAACAAATGTTTTAATTTTTAATTTTTTTGAAGCTTTCATATAATCTGGTATATCCTCTTTTAAATAATACCCGAGAAAGATATGTTGTAAAAAAGGATTTCTTTGAAAATTTGGTTTTTTAAAAGAGTCCATTATTTTATGAAAAAAGTAATTAATGTAGCTTGATGATTTCGCATGTTGTGTTGCTTTTGAACTAAATATGAGTTCAATAGAATTATCATTAAAAACTTTTTCAAAGGGAACTTTAATGTTGGGGTTTTTTAACCAAGACGAAACAATCTCTTTCTGTCTTGTTTTATTTACTCTTGGATTAAAAAGTTCTTCGATTATCTTTTTCGTAGCAACATGTTTTTTAAACTGATTTCTAAACTCTCGAAACATGAATTCGAACTCACCAGATTGGTTTATCATATTATCATTTTCAATATCAACACTTAAACTAGCAAAATCTTTTTTGTTGGCTAATCTTATTTTTTTTTCTAAAAAATTAATTTGATGTGGGTTAATATCGAATGTTGTTATTTTTACATCTTGTAATAAAGCTTGTAATGAAAGAGGGGTGCACCCACCAGAACAAACAGTGAGAATGTTTTTGTATCCTTTTTTAATTATGGTTTGATATTCAATTTGGTAGTCTTCTCTAGTTATTGCAAACAAGACTTTGTTAAAAATATTCATTTTATAAATAGAGGGGCAATGCAATTAACCTCTCTAAACCAAAATATGATCCTAATTAAACCCGGCAAATGTGACTACCCCCTTAAATATTTTTTATTCCTGTATAATACTGTCTATTGGCTTGGATGTAATTAATGCGTGATCC
>CBFIBM010000035.1:0-6108 GCA_965660855.1 uncultured bacterium
AACCCAGGTTTTATGACTCCTTCACTGGTTAAAACATAAATATTTTCACCCCATGTACAAACTACAATATCAACTTCACCATCATTTTCCAAATCACCAATGGCTGCTCCAACCAACATTTTTTCACCAATATTGACAGGAAAGTTTTCAAAATCTTCGCCATTATGGTGTATTGCATGTACCGTACCTGAGGAATTATAGTCAGACGTAAATACTATTTCTAAATCCATATCTCCATCGAGATCATATAATGCAGGTGAACCATTTATGCCTCCAGAAATTTGATAGATATTATTTTGAGAACCATCACTGTTAAGTATTGTCAAACGTCCGTTATTTGAACCAAAAACAATTTCTTTATCTCCATTATTATCAAGGTCTGCAACAGCAGGGCTAGATCGAATACCTCCATTGATGTCGATAGGAAAACCATCCAATATAGTTCCTGTTTCATCAAAGCCATAAAAGCTTTCATTTTCAGCCCCAAAATAAATTTCCGAACTAGAGTCTACATTTAAGTCTGCAATTGTAGGTGAAGACTTAATGGTAATGTTTTCTGATGGAAATCCTGCCTGGTTTAATGATAAAGGAAGGACAATGTCAATTTCAACATTGTGATATGGCTCACTTGCTCCAGATTGAAGATTTACAGTGCATAAAATATCATTCAAACTTTCATCATCAACAGATTCGACTAAGAAATGATCAATTAATGTAAAAGATGAGGCACCAGAGACTATAGTATTAGTGAACGTTATAGTACTATCAATTATATTAATTCTCTCATCAGCACTTGAAATTGTTGCGATTACATTTTCTGCATCTGCCCACCCTTCTTCATTCTCTACAATTATTTTCACCTGAGTTTGCTCACCTGGATTAAATATTCCATCACCATCTGAGTCACCAGAATAATTTATTTCCATTATATTTAATTTGGCATTTATGTCAAAGCTTAAGGCTTTGTTAATATTCAATCTTCCAGATCCTAGCATCCCTGATAGACTACCTGCATTACAAGAACCATCCATATCTGAAAAATAATCTGTATTTGATACTAATCTATCAACAATCCAGTCTTGATTTTGATCAGGAAAATAAGATAGCAGAAGAGCTACCGCTCCAGCTGCAATTGGCGAAGCAAAAGAAGTTCCATTTGCAGCCCTATAATCATTATTTACATCCGTTGTAATAATACTTTCTCCTGGAGCACATAGGTCAACCGTTTCTCCTCCAGTTGCCCAGCATGAAAAATTGTCATTAGGCCCAATCGCGGAAACAGAGATCACATTATCAAGACCTGAAGGAGTATGATACGCAAAATCTGTATTACCGTCTTCATCTCCATTACCAGCACTTGCAACTAAAATACATCCATAACTATTATACACTGTATTCATGATATTTTGAGCTCCTCCACCAGATCCACCCCAACTCATATTTATCACATCTGCACCCATTTGCGCTGCGGTCAAAACTCCATTATACCCATCGCTAACAACCTCAGGATCATCTGAAGAGTTAATGCCCATCAATTTCACAGACCAGCCAACTGAAGAAATACCTATATTATTATCCGTAGAGGCAGAAACACAACCAGCAACCAATGTACCATGATCATGACTAAAAGATTCAGGAGTTGGATCGTTGTCATTATATGAAACATCCCAGCCAATAAAATTATCTACATATCCATCGCCATCATCATCAATTCCATTTTGATCGCCAGGATCAAATATCCAGGTATTTCCTTGTTGAACAATCACAGCACCATCTCCGTCAAAATCTTCCCCCAAATTTTGCCATACATTATTTACAAGGTCAGGGTGTGTCCATTCAAAACCCACATCCACTATCGCAACAACTATTTCTTCAGCATCTGAACTACCAGGAAGATGTCCATCGGAGATATTCCACAAATCAAATGCAAGATCAGCCTGTATAAGCTCAAGTCCATATTGCTGATTCCATCTAGGGTCATTTGGAGTATAATTAGTTTTCATAATTGTTATCGGTTCAGCAGAATCTATGTTATCAACTTTAGAAGCAATCTTAATTAATTCAAAAATATCATCAGATTCCTTAGGCATTTTAATAACAAAAAACCGATTTAAATAAACTTCACCATCGCGGTCAGAAGGTCTTGCGCTAGGAAGCCATTGAAAAATTTCATCAAATCCAATTTCTTCCAAAAGATTATTTATTTCATTATTATTTGTGAAACCATTAGCTAGACTGATTTCTACCTCGCCAATAGAGTTGTTTATATATATCAAAAATCTATCCTTATAGACTTCAGAAAAGATGAGCTTAAAAGCTAACAGAATGTAGATAATTATATTCTTCTTCATTTTTTATTTATCCTGGCAATAGATATTAAACTAGATATTTTATTGAAAAAGCCCTACTTAATTAAAAGTACTTTTTTGATTTCAAAATTGCTTCCTGACTTTACTCTAATAAAGTATAGGCCACTTGATAGCGCATATCCTCCTTTTCCCTTCCCATTCCATTCAATAATATATCGTCCCGGAAGAGAAACCTTATTCATCAAGCTATTTACTTTTCTTCCAGTTGCATCATAAACATCTATAACCAATGTATTTTTCTCAATAATAGATACCTCAAATTTAGTAGATGGATTAAACGGATTAGGGAAGCTATTACTTACATAGAATTTTTCTGGTGTATTTGAAACTTCTTCATTTATTTTAACTAAGGTAAATCCCAAAGATCCAGATCTCTCGTTATTTCCACGATGAAGTTTCCAAGATGGAATATTACCTTTTGGAGTTTTAATATCAAAAATATGTAACCCATTACTTGTTCCAACTGCAATTTCAAAGTCCCCATCCTCGTCAAGATCAGCTATTACTGGAGAAGATTCAATATAACTATTCAAATTTGTTGGGAATCCATTAAAGCTTACACCATCATGATGAAATATGAAAAACATGCCATTTTTATTAGCAGCAACAATTTCAAGGTCTCCATCATTATCTAAATCTGCTGTGAGTGGTTCACTTACTGAGTTGGTCATCAGGTCAATTGGCCAGCCACCTAATTCAGTTTGGACGTCTGGACTCCAAACATGAAGTAAATCATCATAACCAGTAAAGAGAATCTCCAAACTTCCATTATTATCTAAATCAGATATAGAAAGTCCACCTCTAATATCATTATTAACATTATAAGAAGTAACTTCTTCACCACTGTGCTCAAATATTTGTAGTAAACCACTATCATTACCTGTAATAATTTCTAAATCTCCATCAAAGTCAAGATCTACTAATACAGGCGAGATACTAAATCGCTCTGTAGAAACAATGGGAAATCCCTCTTTTATATTTCCTGCATTATCTACAACATATATATTATCACTCCAAGTAACTATTACAATTTCTGGGTTACCGTCTCCCTCAAGATCTCCAACTGCTGGACCTGCAATCATTTTTTCATTTATATTTACAGGAAACCCTACAACATCTGCTCCATCATTTCTAATTGCATACAAGGAACCTGAATTCCCATATTGTGTCGTAAAAATAATTTCTTTTTCCCCATCAAGATCTAAATCAACTAGAGCTGGAGCACCTACTATATCTCCTAGCTGAGAATACTCCAATAGTGTAGACCCAAAAGGGCTTGTAACATATAAATTTCCATCATAGGATCCAAAAATGAGTTCAAGGTTTCCATCCAAGTCTAAATCTGCTACGGCAGGGCTTGAACGTATTTTATCTCCACTCTCAAATGGATAGCCAAATTGGGTATACCCTGCTGATGAATATACGTTCAAATTTCCGTCTTCATCTCCAAAGGCTATTTCTTTTGCTCCATTTCCATCAAGATTGTAAATAATTGGAGATGACTCAATATTCATATCTCCTACCGGAAATCCTTTTTGATTTAAAGATACAGAAATATTTAATTCCAATTCTGTATAATGAAAAGGTTCTACTAATCCAGTCTGAATACTTACCGTGCATGGAATATCACCAAGTATAGCGTCTTCAAATGCGTAGACTAAAAAGTGATCAATGAGTGTGAATGCAGATCCACCGGCAAGAATTGGATTAGGAAAAGTAATAGTATTATCTAGAAATGCAATTCTATCATCTGATGTTGCTATAGTGGCTATTACATTTTCAGCATCTAAAAATCCGTATTGATTTCCTAATACAAGTTTCATTTTAACCTGCTCACCAGGGTTAAAGATCCCATCTCCATCAGTATCATTTAAATAACTAACCCCCTCAAGAAAAAGTCCTGGACCTTGCAATGAATCACCAGCCATTATAGAGCTGTATATATTCAATCTCCCCGAACCAAGCATTCCTGCCAAACTTGTACCTTGGCAAGACCCATTCATTGCAGATATTTGATCTGTATTATTAATAATTAAATCTTCAATAAATGAATTAGATGCATTGGGATAGCGCGATTTTAAAAGTGCTGCTGCCCCAGCAACAATAGGAGCTGAAAAAGAGGTACCTTGGGTATAGGTATATCCACCACCTACATAAGTAGTTCTAATTTGCCCTCCTGGTGCGATAAGATCAACAGTCGTCCCTGCTGTTGCCCAGCAATCAAATTGGTCAACAGGATCTGAAGCAGTAACAGAAATCACATTCGCGCAAGAAGAGGGCGAATGTAAATCAAAATTAGTCCAACCATTATCCCCTCCATTACCTGATGATGCTACAATAATACATCCATATGTATTGTAAGCGACATTTACTAAATTTTGCCATGAATTACATGGACCCATAGAACCAAGACTCAAATTAATAACATCTGCGCCCATTTGCGCAGCGGCTAAAAAACCATCACTTGCATCAGTTACAACAAGTGCCTCCGTTGAGCTATTTACCCCCATAATTTTAATTCCCCCCCATCCAACCGAGGCAACTCCTATCCCATTATCGGTAGATGCAGAGACACAACCTGAAACCATTGTACCATGATCAAAACTACTAGAGGGTGGATTTGGATTGTTATCATTATTTGCAACATCCCAACCAATAAAATTATCTACATATCCATCGCCATCATCATCGATACCATTAATATCTCCAGAGTCGAAACTCCAGGTATTACCATTATATTCTATAACTACTCCATCGCCATCAATATCTTCTCCTAAATTATGCCACAAGCTATTTACTAAATCAGGGTGATCCCAGTCCAAACCAACATCTACAACACCAACTACAATTGGATGTTCTTCTGAAAATCCTGGTAACTCTCCATTTGGAATATCCCATAAGTCGAAAGCTAAATCAGCTCTAATATTTGGTAAGAACCATTGCGTTCCATAATATGGATCATTCGGTTGATATTCAGTTTTCATTATACCCATTAATTCTGCTCTGTCAATAATTTTAAGATCTAAAATACTTGAAAGCATATAATCTAAAATATCAGATTTTTTATTTAACTTAATTACATAAAATCGATTTAAGAAAATATCCTCATCACGATCACTTTGTTTTGCATGAGGCAACCATTTTATAATTTGCTGAACATCATAATTTTTTAAAAATTCATTCAATTCATTGTTATTTGTACGGT
The DNA here is from genome assembly GCA_965660855.1 of uncultured bacterium. Taxonomy (GTDB): domain Bacteria; phylum Fidelibacterota; class Marinisomatia; order Marinisomatales; family UBA1611; genus JAOLAV01. The sequence goes on from CBFIBM010000035.1 coordinate 5,575, forward strand.
TTGAGCTCTTTCCAATTTCAAAATCTAAATAATCATTATTTATGTATACTAATATCCTATCATTATAGGTTTCTGCTTGGACTAAGTTGGTTATGAGGAAGATTGTGAAGATAATTTTTTTCATAGAAGATATGTTTCATAGAAGCTAGGAAGCCGTAAAGCTTCCTAGCTTCGGATTAAAGGTTATTTCATAAAAACCATTTTTTTAGTTTGATTGTGAATAGAAATTCCACGACTATTAGTTATTTGCATTTTATAAAAATACATTCCAGACGGTAGATCAGATGCATTCAATTTAATCGAATAATTACCTGAGCTAAAAACTTGGTTTACAATATCTTTAACTTTTCTTCCACTTAAATCATATAATGATATAACAGTATGTCCATTTGCTGCCATTGTAAAATCGATCTTCGTTTCAGGGTTAAATGGATTTGGATAGTTCTGTTTTAAACCAAATTCAATTGGGATCGTTGAAATTTCATCGTTAGATGCTGTTACATTCGCAGAATCAACTTCTGCTCGAATCATTAA
>CBFIBM010000036.1:0-2551 GCA_965660855.1 uncultured bacterium
ACAGCTCTGATGGTGATGTAATTGGAATAACATCTCAGTTAAATAGCTATGAAACTAAAATATATGAGACGAAGTCTGAAATAAATATTCGTAATGAAAAAGTAGTGTTTCTCAAATCTAAGTTAAATGATCAAGAAAAGTATTTGATAGCAAATCTTAATGAAAATTTGGACAATCAATTGATAGCATTGAGATTAGAAATTTCCAGACTAGAATCACAAATTATACAAAATAAACAAATTTATGGTGAAAGTCATGCCGCTGTAAAAGAATTGAAATTAAAGTTACAAAATTTTAAAAAAGAATTAGACATAAAAGTGGAGAAACTAGTTGAAAGGGGTATCACCTCCAAAGATCCGATTGAATCTAGACAAGAGCTAATTACTGAAATTATTAATCTAGATGCTGAAATTGTTGGTTTCGAATTTCAATTATTAGAATATGAAAAGATGCTCATACTTTTTAATGAAAAGTTAACTATGCTCCCTAAAAAGCAAATGGAACTTTCAGCTATGATACGTGACTCTGAAATTTTAACAGAAAATTATTCTTTTTTGAAGAAAAGGTATGAAGAAGCAAAGCTAAATGTAGCAATTAAAACTGGAGATTCTGTTTTGTTAGATTTAGCCAAAAGAAGTAATAAACCAATAGGTGCAGATCCAAATAGAAAGTTAGTACTTTATATTGTGATTGGTTTTAGTATAGGATTATTATTCATATTTTTAATTGAGGTATTAGATAATAGTCTTAAAAATATTGATGAAATTGAAAAATATAATCTTTCCATTTTGGGAATTATTCCCTCTATTGGTAAAGAAGGCTCAAGAAAAAATAAAAGATCTTTTCTTAAAAGTTTTTTTAAGATTAAGGATAATATAAAGATGGATGTCGATCGTAAGCTTATGACAAGAGAAGATCCTAGATCACCAATTTCTGAAGCTTATAGAGGTTTAAGAACTAATATGTTGTATTCAACAGATAAAAAAATTAAATCAATTTTGGTTTCCAGTGCAGGCCCAGGTGAAGGAAAAACTACTACTGTTGCGAATTTAGCTATCACATATGCAAACTTAGGAATGAAAACTGTATTGATTGATACAGATCTTAGACGACCAGTTATTGATAAGGTTTTTAACGTTGAAAGAGATCCTGGTGTTACTAATTATATTGCTTCACAAGTAGTTGACTATAAAAAGCTTCTGAAAAAAACAGAAATTGAAAACTTAAGTATCATTACATCTGGAGTTATACCACCTAATCCATCTGAGATTCTTGGTTCTGAAAAGATGTTAGAATTCGTAAAATTATTAGAGAATAATTTTGATATAGTCCTTTTTGATAGCCCTCCTTTAGTTGCAGTAACGGATGCAAATATGATTTCTAGAGAAATTGATCAAATTCTATTAGTTGTTAAAGCCGGTCACACCGATAAAAAGGCATTTTATCATACAGTCACAAATTTAAGGAATATCAATGCACCGCTAATTGGTGTAGTAATGAATGCAGTTACAAATAAGACTAGTTATGGAAGCTATTATTATTATTATTATCATCAATACAACAATTATTATGGAAATACAGAAGATAAAGAATGATTAATTAAATATGAAAAAATCATGGATACTATCAAATCGACAACTTTGTGACTTGGAATTAATTTTAAATAGAGGATTCCACCCATTAGATACTTTTTTGAACCAAAAAGACTATGAATCAGTACTGAAAAATATGAGTTTAGCAAATGGATCAATATGGACTATTCCAATTAATTTAGATGTAACAAGTCAATTTGTAAGTGAAATAAGTGTCGGCGAAAAAATTATATTGAAAGATAAGGAAGGATTTTCAATTGCTTCTTTAATTATTTATGAATTTTGGAAGCCAGATTTTAAAAGAGAAGCTGAACTTGTTTATAATACTTTAGATGAGCTTCACCCCGGAGTTCACTATTTATTTAACAAAACAAATACTTATTATATCTCTGGTAAATTAGAATTAATTAAAAAACCTAGACATTATGATTATACAAATTATCGTCATTCACCCTATCAAATTAAAAAAGTTTTTAAACAATTAGGATGGGAAAAAGTAGTAGCTTTTCAAACAAGAAATCCTCTTCATCGCGCACATGTTGAGATGATAAAAAACTCTATTAATAAAGATAATTTTAAAGTTCTAATTCATCCAGTTATTGGAATGACAAGACCTGGGGATGTAAACCTTCATACCAGAGTAAAATGTTACAAGATGGTAATGAAACGGTTCGACGAAGGAGAGGCCTTTTTAAGTTTACTTCCCTTGGCCATGCGTATGGCAGGGCCCAGAGAAGCAGTTTGGCATGCTCAAATACGTAAAAATTATGGGTGTAGTCATTTGATTGTAGGTCGAGACCATGCAGGCCCAGGTAATGATAGCAGTGGTAATCCTTTTTATGGACCATATGATGCCCAAGATTTACTTCTTAAATACCAAAAAAAAATTGGTATAAAAATTGTGCCTTTTAAATTTATGGTTTATTTATCAAATGAAAAAATTTATAAATCAATTGACG
>CBFIBM010000036.1:2649-6016 GCA_965660855.1 uncultured bacterium
GAGATTGATAAAACATCAGACTATAAAACTATTTCAGGTACAGAATTAAGAGATTTGCTTGAAAAAGGTAAAAAAATACCGCATTGGTTCACTTATTCTGATGTCGCAAAGGAATTAAAAAGATTAAAGCCTCCAATGGTAAAAAGAGGTTTTACTATTTTTTTTACAGGTTTATCAGGTTCTGGAAAATCAACCTTGGCAAATGGACTCCTTATTAAACTTTTAGAGGAAGGAAGTAGACCTGTAACATTACTTGATGGTGATATTGTGAGAACTCATTTATCAAGTGAGTTGGGCTTTACTAAAGAACATCGATCTATAAATGTTCAGAGGATTGGTTATGTTGCAAGTGAAATAACAAAAAATAACGGAATTGCAATCTGCGCTCCTATTGCTCCATATGAGTCTGACCGAAAATTTAATAGACAGTTAATTACTAACTATGGTGGTTATATTGAGATCTTTGTGAATACTCCAATTGAAAAATGTGAAGAACGAGATGTGAAGGGGTTATATAAATTAGCAAGGCAAGGAGTGATTAAAGAGTTTACCGGTATTTCTGATCCTTACGAAGAACCAAAAAGCCCAGAAATTATAATTAATTCAAGTAATACAAATCCTGAATTATTAGTTGAAGAAATATATTTAAAAATAAAAAAAATAGGTTATTTAAAATAAACTTATAAAGATTTATAGAGCTTATAATATGCATAATAATTTTAAGGCAATAAATTTAGGATGTGGTCTTAGACCTATAAAAAATTTCACTAATTATGATTATAATTTCTTTATAATTTTAAGTAAAATTCCATTTATTAAACTGATTTTATCTAATTTATCATTTATTCCTAAACCCTATATTGAACTAATAGATTTAGCAAAAAATAAAAAAGTTATTTTTTGTAATGTAATAGTAAATATACCTGAAAAAAAAAATTCCATTGATTTGATATATTCATCACACTTATTGGAGCATTTGGATTCCAAAGAAACAGATAAGTTTTTATCAAATTGTAAAAAAATATTGAAACCAAATGGTATTTTGAGATTAGTTGTCCCAGATTTTGATATTTTGATAAAAAACTATCTAGCTGATAGAAACGTTAATAGCTTCATAGAGTCATCATGTTTGGTAGGTCAGAAACCTAAAAATCTTTTAAAAAAATTACAATATCTCGTTCAAGGACATGGTTGGCATCATCAAATGTTCACAAAAGATTCATTGAGAAATGTATTACATAATCATGGATTTAAAGCTATTGAATTTTTTAAAGCAGGAGAATCAAACATACCATTCCAAAATAATATCAATTTATATGATCATTCTGGAATAAGTCTATATTGTGAAAGTATAAAATAGAATCTTAAATGATAAGGATATACCAGTTAAGTGGATTTATCAGAAAATAGAAATTTAAATGAATTAGAATTTCGTCATCCATGGGAAATTTCAAGATTCCATTTCATAAAAAGAATTTTTAAAAAACCTATAAAAACTGATGAAAGATATATTTTAGATTTTGGAAGCGGAGATGGTTTTATTTTATCTCAAATGAAAAAAGAATTTAATGATTTAAATTTAATCGCGGTTGACAAACATTATTCTTCAAAACAATTGATAAAAATTAAGGAAAAGTTAAAAACAGATCATGTCTATAATAAAATTGATGAAATTAATATAGAGGATAGAAAAATAAATGTAATCTTTATGCTCGATGTTATAGAGCATATAAAATATCCTGAAAACACTCTGGAAAAATTAATTAACTCTAATCTATTAAGTAAGGATTGTATATTTATAATCACGGTTCCGTCATATCAAGCTTTATTTACAAAACATGATGAATTATTAGGTCACCATAGAAGATATAATCTCAAAACTCTTAAATCCTGTTTAAATAATTCCGGTCTAAAAATCTTAGATAATGGTTATTTTTTTCATTTACTTTTAATAGTACGATTATTTGAAAAAATTGCTGAAATATTATTTAATTATGATAATTCTAATAAAGTTGCAAGAAAAAGCAACAATTATTATCTAAGAATGATTCTTTTGAGATTTTTAATTTCAGAGAATGACTTTTTTTATATTATCAACAAAATATCTGGTATCTCAGTTCCAGGCTTATCAATATATACAACTTGTCAAGTTCAGCATTAATAGTACCATGTTTTAATGAGTCTGGAAGACTAAATGTTAAATCATTCAGTGATTTCCTCAAAAATAATATTGATATTGATCTTTATCTCATTGACGATGGGAGTACTGATGATACATATAAAATAATAAATAATATTAGAGATAACCATCAAAACTGTTTTTCATTTAGGAATGAAAATAATTTGGGTAAAGCCAACATAATTAGGCTGGGCGTCAAAAATGCTTTAAGAAAGAAGGATTATGAATATATTGGGTACCTCGATGCAGATTTATCTACTCCTCTTGATGAAATGAAAAAATTCATAAAAAAGTTAAAATATAATAAAAAACTTTTTATGGTGATGGGCTGTCGAGTTCAGAGATCTGGAGCAAATATACAAAGAGATGATTACCGACACTATTTCAGTAGAATTTTTGTAACAGTTGTAAATAATTATCTTGAAATTAGTTTCTATGATACTCAAGCTGGTGCAAAATTATTTAGGTCATCAATTGCTAAAAAAATATTTAAAAATGAATTCATAACTAGTTGGCTTTTTGATATTGAAATTATTTTAATGTTGAAGAAAATATATAAACAAAATATTTATGAATTCATATATGAATATCCACTTGAATCATGGATTGAGAAAGGCGAATCAAAAGTTAAACTTATTGATATTATTAAAATACCAATCCTTTTGAGAAAAATTAAAAAAGAATATTTATTGTTTTAGTTGATGAATTATCTAAAAAAGTATAATTCAAATAACTTAATATTATTTTTACTTCTGTTTATTATATTTTTATTTGGTTTGGAAGCTGCAAATGATTATGGGTTAAGCTGGGATAGTATGCAAAGATCTAGTGGCATTAGGGCTGCTGGTTATATAATGACAAAGCTTGGTGTTCCCAATTCTTTAGAAAATGAATATGAAAAGTATCCAAGGGATCATAATGATGCATATGGTGTAATCTTTGATCTTATTTCAATTGCAATAGAAAAGTCGTTTGAATTAAAAGATAAAAAAGATATTTACACTATGCGACACAGGTTAAATTTTTTATTTTATTTTATCGGGTGTTTATTTTTTTTATTAATTTGTAAAAATATTTTTAATCTAAGAATTGCTATAATTTCATTTTTAATCTATGCCATACATCCACGATTATTTGCACATGGATTTTTTAATCCAAAAGATGCAATACTACAAGCATTTGTTATTA
>CBFIBM010000037.1:0-5884 GCA_965660855.1 uncultured bacterium
TCGGCGTCAATTAAAACCTCACCTAATTCATCTAATGAAGATAAGTAATATTCTAATTGTTCTACACCATTAGTATCCAATTTTTTATTTTTAAGATATTTCTTTAATCGCCTCTTCTTCAGAAGAATAAACTGTAGAATATTTTGTTAAGCCCATTATGTTAAATGTTTTTTCCACAATTGGTGCTAAATTAAAATAACCTAGTTTTCCATCGACATCTTGGAGTTTTTCTATAATTTCAATTAAAATAGAAACACCTATACTGTTTACAACTTTAGATCCAGCTAAATCCAATAAAAATAAACTTTTCCCTGTATCTATTTTTTCATAACATACTTCAGATATTTTTTCACCTCCAACATTATTTAAATATCCCGTTGTTTGAATAATTACTATATCACCTTCTTCTTTAACCGTTAAACTAAAATCACTCATTAATTCTCCTAATAATCTTATTATTTCTTTTTTGTCATTGTTACAGTAGTCCCTTCTTCTGTACTTTCAAATTTTACTGTATCCATTAATTCTTCTATTAATTTTAAACCCCAACCTCTTTTATAATCAGAGCCTAATTTTTCTTCAATTTTAGGTATTGAAACTTTCGATTTATCAAAACCAATACCTTTATCTGAAACTTGGATTTCTAATAAAGAAGCTTTTATTTTAAAATTAATTTCAACTTGATTATTAGATTCACTATGCTCAAAAGCATTAATACAAGCTTCAATTAAAGCCATACTTATTTCTGCTGTTTGTTCTTCATCTAAACCCATATGTTTTGAAACAACTTCAGCTGTTTTTGTTGCTGCTAATTCCATATCTGGAAGTATAGGTAAAGTTAATTCAACTACAGGTGGTTTGTTTTTTGCCATCCCATTGTCCTTTATTTATATATTCTTTTAAATTACACAACAATTTGTAAAACAGTATAATGTTTATAAGTTATTATAATATATAATTATTTATTAAATAACTTGTTTTTTTATAACATGTTTATATGTTGATAATATATATTTTTATTTATCTAAATTTATATTTTTACTTCTTTTATACTAATAATAAATAATGTTTAAAAGTTTAAAATCAAGTTTATAATTGTTTACTTATTAACTTTTAAAGTTTAAAACAGAAATATTTTCTTTAAAATATTTTTATATACATTAATGTTAATAAATATGTTAGTAACAATTAATTAAACATTTTTATAAAAACACCTTTTTTTGCTTCATTTATCCAATTATTATAAAAATTTATTTTTTTCCTATTTAAAGCTATACTTTCTATCTCAAACCAATGATCTTCTAAATTAGCTCTACCACCAGGTTTTATATCTTCAACCCAAATTAAATGAAAACCTAAACTTGAATTTATTGGTGGACTGCACACATTACTTTCTATATACTTTATAGCTTGTCCTATTTCTGGAACAGTATAAGTGTTTGGATCAATCCAACCTAAATCACCACCTATTTTTTTTGTACTTTCATCTGATGTATAAATTTTAACATACTTTTTAAAATCCGTAATTGTTTTAATAGAATCTTCTTTTAAAGACATAGCAAAATTATAAGCTTTTTCTTGATCCATTTTTGTTATTTCAGGGGTTAATAAAATATGACGAACTTTTATTTTATCACCTTTTTTTTCTTGAGTTTGTATTAAATGATAACCAAAACTTGTTTTTATAGGTCCAACTAAATCACCTACCTTTGCACCAAAAGCAGCTTTTTCAAAATTTTTAACTAAAGATCCCCTATTTACCCAACCCAAAGAACCACCAAGTTTTTTAGAACCAGGATCTACAGATTTTTCTAAAGCAATATCTTCAAAGCTTAAAACATTATTAATTATTTTTTCTTTAAATGATTTTATTGTTTTTTTCACTTCATTTTCTGCGGTTAAACTAGGTTTTATAGGAATTAATAAATGTCTTATTTTAGTCTTTAGTGGAATTAGAGGTAAACTATCTTTATATGTTTCATAAAAACTAAGAACATCAGGTCGAGTGACACTTACAGCGCTAATAATTTGCTGTTGATATTTTTCAGAAACCAACCTATCTCTCATATCAAACCAAAACTCCCTCTTAAAATCATTAATAGATTGACCTAAGGACTCTTCTGCTTTTTTCTTTCCACCAGCTTGAGAAATAAGCATTTGAACTTGTTGTTCTAAAGACTTATCAACTTCTTTTTCCTCAACAAAAATTGAATCTACTTCTGCCATCTTTAATAAAATTTTTTGGTCTATCATGTTTTTCAAAACCTGTTTTTGTAGAAGTATAAACTTTTCAGGGTTTATATTAGGGTCAATCCTATTCTGTAAAGCACTCATGTTAACCATCTGCGCTAAGTCACTTTTTAAAATAAGGTGTTCTTCCACTAAAGCAGCAACACCATCAATTAATTGTGGTTGCTTTTCTCCAAGTGAAAAACTAATAAAAAGTATAAATAATAATTTTTTCATATATTTCTAATATTTAAGGTTAATAAAAACATTATCTTTTCGTTTTAAACTATCTAAAAGAGATAAAGATCTACTTATTTCTTCTTTTTTTATTAAGCGTTGTAAAATTTCATCATAAACATCTTCTATACCTAAAAAAGAACCTTTTTTGTAGTAAGAAATTTTTTCATAAACATGATTTTTTTTGTCGAAATAAACAGGACCAACAATTGTTTCTTTTGTATTAAAAAGTAAATCATTTAAAGTTTTTGGGAGAGAATTCTTTTCAACATAACCAGAACCTTTTAGATATATATCTATGTTAAAACCTCTTTCAGTTTTTAATAACTCCTTTTTAATTTTTTTGGCTATTGACAAATCTTCAACTGCGAAATGTCTAGTAAAAAAAGAGGGTTCTTTCCTAATAAAACTAGATTTATTATTATTATAAAATTTCAACACATCTTCTTTGGTTATTTTACTTAAACCTTTTGTCTTTGTCTTTGTATAAGATGAAATTATGATTTTTCTATAATAATCATCTCTTTTATCTCTTAAATGTAAATCATTTAAAAAACCTTCTTTTTCAGCTGATTTAAACAAAACCTGTTCATTAACCCAACTATCAACAAAAAAAGAAATTTTATTTCTATCTATATCAGGAGATATAATATTCTTAGGTAAGTCTTTAAAAAAAAGTTTTTCAGAGCCAACTCGAGCAAGAACAAGATCACCAGTCTCTAGAGAGTTTTCACATGAGTTTAAAAGAAAAAGACAAATAAAATAAAAAACAAACATTTTAATCATTATTAAACAAAGGTTCTATTTCAAATAAAACCAAAAAAGCCCGATCAATATTTTTAACAGAAAAAAACAAAATTAAATTTCCAGAAAAATCTTTTTTATAATGGAATTGTTCATAGTGTCTACTTTCAAAAGAATTAATAGAATTAAAAAGGTTTTCTAAGGTTTTAAACCAACCTAAACTACCTAAAGTTAAGGAAAGAGATTGATCTTTTATATCAACTTTATCAACACATGTGTTTTTAAACAAAAGTTTTATTTGTGTAATAAAAAAAAGGCGTTCTGTTGTTTTTGGCAACCGACCATAACGATCTATAATGTTATCCTTTATTTTTAAAAACCCAGCTATATTTTTAACTTTAGATAAACGAAAATAAAAATCCAAACGAACCGACCTCTCTTTTATAAAGCTCTCCTCAATTTCTAATAAGCAATCTACGGAAATAGAAAAAGCGCTTTCATTTAACTTTTCACTTTTCTCTAAACCTATTTCTTCTTCTAATATTTCACAATATAGCTCAAACCCAACCTTAGATATATTCCCGCTTTGTTTATAACCAAACAAACTACCAGCCCCACGAATTTCTAAATCTCGAACAGACAAAGAATAACCCGAACCTAAAGCATTGTTTTCTTCAAGGGCCTTTAACCTTAAATGGGCTTCTCTTAATAATTTCTTTTGGGGTATAAGCAAAAGACAGATAGCCTGCCTTTTACCTCGACCAACACGACCTCTTATTTGGTACAACTGAGACAAACCAAAGTCTTGAGCGTTATTAATTATTATTGTATTTGCATTTGTTACATCTAAACCAGATTCGATAATAGTTGTACAAACTAAAACATCTATATTTCCAGCAAAAAAAGATAAAATAAGGGGCTCGAGCTCTTTATTTGTCATTTTACCACTGATACCACCCACAACAACATTTTTAAAACGGTTTTTTATTTTATTAATTATTATTGGTATAGACTTTATGTCGTTGTGTAAAAAATAAACTTGTCCCCCCCTCTTTAATTCAAAATCAATATTAGAAAAGATTAAATCCCAATTAAAATAATAGACACTTGTTTTGATTGGTTTTCTTGAAACAGGGGGCGTTAAAATTGTGCTTAAGTCTCGCAAACCAACCAAAGATTGCTGAAGTGTTCTTGGAATTGGGGTAGCCGTCAGTGTTAAAACGTCAAGATTTTTTTTTAAAGATCTTATTTTTTCTTTATGTTTAACACCAAAACGATGCTCTTCATCAATAACTAATAAAGACAGGTTTGGTATATGAACATCATCAGAAAGCAACCTGTGGGTTCCAACTAAAACATCAAACTCTCCCCTTTTCAAACCGTCTACAATTTTCAATTGTTCTTTTTTAGATTTGAATCTTGAAAGTAAACCAACAGAAACGCCCAAGGGGCCTAGTCGCTCTGCACAGGTTATAAAGTGTTGATCTGCCAAGATAGTTGTGGGGCACAAAAGAATAGAAACCTTGTTAGAAAGGCAACATTTAAATAAAGCTCGAAGGGCAACCTCTGTTTTACCAAAACCAACGTCTCCGCAAATTAAACGATCCATTGGTTTTTCACGATTCATATCATTAAAAACATCTTCAATTGCTTTTTTTTGATCAGGGGTCTCAACAAAAGAAAACGAAGAAGCTAAAGAACCATCTAGATCGTTTTCTTTAGAATATAAAAAACCTCTTTTTTTGTTTTTCTCGCTATACAAAGCAATTAACTCTTTAGCAAACAACCTAACCGCTTTTTTTGTTTTTAGGACTTCTTTTTTCCATTTTTTAGAACCTAAAGAGGAAACACTTGGGTTTTTCCTAGAACCAACATACTTATGAACCAAAGATAATTGATCAAGAGAAACCAAGACCACTGAGCCACTATTATATTCAATTTTAATGGACTCACCCGTTTTATTTATTTCATCTCTAAAAACCACACCCTTAAACAAACCAACACCAAAAGACTTATGAACGATAAAATCTCCCAAAGAAAGGTCAGACAAAGTGTTTTTATCGAGAAAACCCTCCTTTTCATTTACCTCACGATTATTTTTACCATTTGAAAAAGCTAAAATTGAAACAACCAGAGTTTTTGTTTCTTCTATATAAAAACTGCTATTCAAAAAACCAATCAAACGAACATTCAACCCTTCATTAAAAAACTTTAAATCAGAAAGCTCACCGCCAGCTAAGTAAAAAGATACACCCTCTCCAAATGTTTTTTTAAAATTTGTCTTTCTATTAATTCTTTTTAACACAACGTTCATAAAAATATTTGGAGCGACTGTGTTGTTATTAAAAAGGTGAAAAAAAGAACCCTTTTCTTCACAATAAAACTTACTGAACGCACTAAAAAAACTCACAACGTCAACGTTATCAACAACTTCTAAGCTTTCCTTAAACTCTTTTAAAACAATAAAACTGTGATTCTTTTCCGTTAATTGACTCAGTGGATTAAAAGTAGAAATTGATTCAAGGGTGTCAAAATTAAAAGAAAGACGAAAAGGTTTTTTAAAGTGTTTTGGATAAACATCCAAAACATCCCCGCGATTTGAGTAGCAACCCGATTGATAAACTAACTCCGTTCTAGAATAACCACTATAGTGTAAAAAGTCTATTAAATTAGA
>CBFIBM010000038.1:0-2664 GCA_965660855.1 uncultured bacterium
TTTCTATTTTAAATAGTGAAAGTGCAAGTAATTATATCTACAATATAAAAGCGCGAAATTTGGCTCAAACGGGAATCGAAATTGGTTTGAGGTCTATCAAAAATTCATATTCAAATTTAGAAGCAACTATTTCTGGATCGTTTAATGGTGGTACATATACTGTTTCCATTGATAAACATAAAGATGAAGAAAACTTAGATCTTCTATATAATCATTATTCACTATTAAAAAGCACTTCATCAATTAGTGGTTTAGATAGGTCTAGCAGATTGATTGTTAGTTCCTATCCAAATGCATTTAATGTATGTTTATTTTCTGATAATCAGAATAATGGTTCTCTAAATATTAACTCTAATAGTACTTTTACAGGAGATATATATTTTAATGGATCTATTTCTAATGTTACAATGGGAGCTAATAGTATTGCTTACTCAAGTTCTTCTTCTTCTTCTGCACCAGTAGTTTACCATCAATCGCCATTGCCATCATTACCTGAATTTAACCACGCCATTTATACAACTATTCTAAATTCGGTTTCTGGGCAATATGAATCTTCTTCTGGAGGTGGAGGCGAAACAGGTTCATCAACTCAAACAATATGGAACCCAAATGGAGGTCATTGCAATGTTTGTGGAAGTGGACAACGTTATGCCTGTTCAAATGGTTATGGAGGTTGGTCGAACAATCATTCATTTAATGATTTTGTTCCTACCGGAAGTATTGTTGTAAGTGCAATGGTAAAATTTAAAGCATCAGGCCCTTGTGGTGGGACTTGGAATGTCACACCCAGTTTAAATGGACAATCTGTTGGTAGCTTAGCCTGGTATAATTCACGTTGCTCATGTAATGTATGTGATCAAAATAGTGTCCAGAGTTCGGTGTATAATGACGGATTTCCTAATTATAAATATGGTCAAAATAATACACTGAGTCTTTCTCATAGTGGAACGGTAATTTGCATTCATTCTGTGCAAATTACTTTGGAATATGTAGCAGGGTCAAGTCCGGGTGAAGCTGAAAACGAATCGATCTCTTTATCTGACTTCACAAATAATACACTTATGCATGATGGCGATTTGTCTCTTACAAGTTGTAATATTATTGGCCCCGGTTATATACTGGCATCAGGAGATATTTTAATTTCAGGTAATTCATCAATTAGTGGTGATGTAAAAATTATATCAGAAGGTGACTTAACAATAAATGGTACGAGTAGCATTGGTTCTTCTCTTTCAGATTATTGTCTTCTGTATGGTAAAAGTGGAGTCAATATCCAAGGAACTACTTTTCATGGAATTGTAATTTCGGATGGAGATCTTTTTTCTTCAACTAATTCAACGGTTAATGGAGCTATTTTTTCTGAATCATCTTCAAATACTATAACTGGATCAACCTTTAATGGATCTGTTGTTTCTAAAAATAATCTAATCATTAATTCAAGTACTATTACAAAAGGTAGCTTGCCAGATATATTTGGTATCGATATAGGTTTTAATCCATCTGTAATACCTGGTTCTTATTTAGAATTTTAAAGGAGAAATTATGAACGTTTTATTTAAAAACATTTTATTGACATGCTTTATGGGAATGTTATTTGCATCTGAAGACAGTTTTTTAGTTGTAGGAGAAAGTCGATATGTGTTAACAGGTAACGAAGCTATTGATGATGCGAGACTAATTTGTAAACATGAAGCTATAATTAATATGACTCATAATATTGTAATGTTACCTCCAGAGGCAATCAACCTAGATTGTTTTTCTAATAACCTTTTTGATTTAGTTCTGCTTGAAGAAACTATAAATGATAATTTATTATACGTCAAATATGAAGCAAAGATTGTTAATAAATTGTTATTTGGAGAATGTCTAAACAATTAGTTTTTAATAATTACGTTTTTGCAGATTTTGTAGCTTTATACTTTTAATTGTAGTATAATAAATCTATGTATGAATTATCAATAGTTTTGGTTGTAATAGGTTTAGTCACTTTAGTGTTCTCAATCTTACTAATACTTTTTCCAAAACTAATGCTCAGATCAGATGAAGCTTCTAGTAAGCTTTATCTAACGGATTCTTTTGTTATGAGTAATCGAATACCTGTTGGAGTTTTTTCCTTTTTTGCGTCTTGTTTAATGTTATATACATATTTTACAACTCATTTAAGTATTTATTTTTTAACGGTAGGATTAATAGCATTAGTTTACTCAGCAACACTGATTTTTTTCCCTTTAGGGTTACTCAAGGTTGAAAGGCACGCTAATAAAATTTATATGACGGATGATTTTTTTTATAAAAATAAGAACATTATTGGTTTTGTTTTAAGTATTTTATCTTTTTATATGATTTACACTTTTACGACATTAATTTAGAGAAGCTAAATTTGTAAAGGATGATTGAATTATTTAAAACCATAGGGTTGGATTCTGACCCGTTCACTACTTCTCCAAATGTTGAGAAATTCTATCCGGCTACTCAACATCGTCAGTGTTTAGAGGGTTTAGAGCTTGCAATAAGGATGAGACGAGGTTTATCGGTCATTCGAGGTGGTATTGGTGTTGGAAAAACTACTGTGAGTAGAAAGCTGATCGAAATATTTAAAAATGAATCCAATACCTACAATTTCCATTTAATCCTAGACCCAAAATTTGACTCTGAGCTTGTATT
>CBFIBM010000038.1:2763-5538 GCA_965660855.1 uncultured bacterium
TCTAAAGCATATTATTGATCTATTTGGTATAAAAACTACTGGGGATGATGTTCAAGGATGTAGAAATATCATTGAAAACTATCTTCTCAAGACCGGGATTGATGAGAAAAAAGTTACCGTTCTAATTGTGGATGAGGGACAGAATCTTCCAGCTGAAATGATCGATGTTTTTCGAACGCTTCTTAACTTTGAAACAGACGAGTATAAGCTTCTTCAGCTTATTATTTTTGGGCAACCAGAAATGACAAAGCTTTTAAAAAATTACCCTAATTTTGAAGATCGTATTTCTTTCAATTTTGAACTGGGCCCCGTTTCTCTTGAAGATACAAGGGGTTTAATTGATTATCGTGTAGAAAATTCTGGTGGGGAAAAAGGTGCATGGTTTAGTGATGAAGCAATAAAAATGATTCATGATGTTACCGATGGTTATCCTCGTAAAATTACACAAATTTGCCATCAGCTTTTATTGACAATGATAGGAGACGAGCGTACTGCTATTGATGCTGAAATGGTAAGCCGAGTTACCTCTGGCCAAACTCCTGATGCTGAAAATCTAAAGAAATTATCTGAAGTTAATAACTACGATGACATTGCGGTTAATAGGCTTCTTGATGTTTTAAGGAAAAAAGACAAAGAAGAAAATGGGGAGACAGAAGCTATTGAAAAAGCAGCCAAGAAACCTGAGGAAGTTGAAGCAAAGAAAGAAGAAGTTTTAAAAGAATCTCAAACCGTAGAAGAAACCCCGCCTGTTGAAAAAGTCGCAGAAGAAGAAATTCCAGTTATTGAAAAATTCGCTAAAGAAAAACCGGATGTAGTTAAAAATAAAGAAACTACTATTGAAAAGACTAAAAAAGAAAAAACAGAAAACTTAGATGATGAATGGATTGGTGGTTCTACCGCGCCAAAATTAGTAGATGATAAACAAGAAGATACCATTCCTCAAGAAAGGGAAACCTTTATTGGTAGTGATATAGAGGAAGATGACGAAGATGAAACTCCCGCATATCAGCAAAAAAGTATTGTTGTTCCACAAGATCCTTTGAATGAACCTGGTACGTATGATCAAGGAGTGCAATCACTTAATACTTTTTTTGACCCCGCTTCCATTGGTTTTAATATTGATGGAAATCATTTATCGTCTGTTATGATTAACAATACAAAAGGTATAAAAACTTTAATCTCCTATGAATACCAATTAGAAAAAGATGCAAAAGAAGACTTCTACAACGAGCCAGATACCTTTTATGAAAAATTTAAAAGAAGTTTAAACCGTTTAAATGAAAAATTCTTTCCAATAAAAGAATTACATGGTCGCTCGCTCCAGACAATAAGTAGCAAGTCAAATGTGCATTTTGCTCAAAATCATGAAAAAGTAATGGTTAAATTTGTCGATTTAGCTGGTGATGCCAAAAAGGATAAAAAAGAGATTGTCAAATATACTCTTGGTAAAAAATTATCCTTTCCTGTTGATAATGCTATTTTAAATATTAAAAATGACAAGGAAGATAGAATCTCTGTTGGTGTCGCAGATAAAAATTCTTTGAACAAAGTAACGGACATACTTTCACAGAATAATGTAGATATACGTGATTGGATGCCGACAGCTCAATCAATCTTTAATGCATATATCTGGAACTATAAAGACATTAATATAAAAGGTCAGAATAATATATTATTTAATATTGGCCTAAAAGAAAGTACTGTGATCGCATGTGAAGGGGACAAAATTAGATCGGTTAATATTCTATATTTTGGTTATAAAAACCTACTTGATGTCCTAATTGAAAATAAAATAACTGATAAACCAGAAGAAATTGAATCAATAAATGTTCCTGCTACGTTTTTGACAAATCAAGGAATTACATCCAAAGCAAATAAATTAGATAACACACTTAGACCAACTTTTGATTTATGGAGTCAAGAAATTGAGCGCGTAATTAATAGGACAAGGCGTGTCATAAACATATCTGAAAGTTCTAAGATTTTTGTTTCAGGACTGGCTGGGAAAATAAATAACATGGACTTATTCGTGGAAGGCGCAACACAGATTAAAAGTGGTGTGTTGAACCCTGTAAGGAACCTCACCTTTTCTCCGTTTGATAGTGAGCGTAATTCTATTCCATTTCATCCAACTCTTCTGACTTCTGCGATTGGAGCTGCACTAAGTATCCCTAACGGTATAAGTGTATTACCAAAAGAATTAATTAAAGGGAACTACTTTAGATGGGCAACAAGAGTAGTTTCAATGATTGCCGTAGGAATTATGTTTTTTGCGGGACTTCAAACCTATCAACTTTTTTCAAAGAATAATCAACTTAATTTAGATCTTCTTCCTGCATCTATCAGTGCAAAAAAGTTGGAAAGTGTTAATGATGAATATTCAATTGCGGTTCAAAATAGAAATAATGTTAAAAATCAAATTGAACTTTTAGGGTACGATACAGATTATTTTGATAGGATTATTGCAATAACAAGGTTTTTAAGCAACCGTTTACCTTCTGAAATCACCTTAGAACGGATGAGCTTTCAACAAGGGTGGGAAAAGAAATTGTTGAGAAAGCAAGGAAGAGCTTTACAGTCGTTTATCGAAATGGAAGATGAAGATAAACGCATCGTAAGAATGGTCGGAAATTTAACTGCTAATCCTGCATTGAAAGATCGTTATTTTAATAACTTTCTTGAAATTCTTGAGAATTCTAATTTGTTTAAATCTGTAGAAGTAATGGAAAAAACATCAAAAACAGATAATGGCGCGAACAATATCCAATATGATAT
>CBFIBM010000039.1:0-2611 GCA_965660855.1 uncultured bacterium
ATTCTTGTAAAGATCTAAAGCTTCATGGTATGCAGGCAAAATTTTCTTGTATATATCAGGTTCTTTTCCTATTTCAGAAATCAATTCCCAAACTTTAACAGGCTCATTTTTACCCATTACTTTAACATTATCTAGATCTCGAACTACAACTTTATCTTTTACAGCTTGGTAAGTACTATCTGCAATTTGAATATAAACTCCATATTGTTTTGCAGAGGACTCTAACCTTGCTGCTGTATTAACATTATCACCCATCATGGTATAATTCATTCGAGCTTCAGAACCCATATTGCCTGTCACCATTTGTCCAGAACTTATTCCAATTCGATTTTGCATATTATGAACAATTTCAGGCCAGCGATCTCCTTCCCCAGTCCATTTTTCTCTTAAAACCGCAAGGTTATCTTGCATTATAATAGCAGTTTTACAAGCCCACAACTCATGATTATCAATTGGAATTGGTGCGCCATAAAAAGCAACGATAGCATCTCCAATATATTTATCTAAAGTTCCTTTATTTTCTAAAAGAACATCTGTCATATCGGTAAGGTATTCATTTAATAAATAAACCAAGTCAGATGCTGTTAACTTCTCTGAAAAAGCAGAGAAACTCTGAATGTCAGTAAAGAAAGCTGTATGATAACCTTCTTCTCCTCCAAGCGATGGCTCCTCACCACTGTCATACATCTGATCAATTAATTCAGGGGAAACATAAGTACCAAAAGACTCTTTCAAAAATTGCTTATTTTTTTCTTCTTGGATATAATTATAAACCGTGATTCCTAAGTAACCTAAAACAAGTGTTAGCATTGGTCCAAATAAGTCGATCCAAATATTTTGATTTGAAAATAACCAAAAAGAGAGATAAGAATACCCAATAAGGATTCCCCCCGTTGCAACACCGCCTTGCGCTGGTGTTAGAGCAGGAACACCAAATGCAAGTAAAAGGCCAATTAAAAGGATGACCAATACAATAATACTTTTACCAACTTCATGAATTAAATCATCATTTAAAATTGTATTAAGAGCATTCGCATGTAATCCGACCATTGGGTACCTAGGATTGAAAGGCATCGGATTTAAATCATGTGTTCCTGTTGCAGTCAATCCATAGTAAAGTTTTTTACCATAAAATTCAAAGGGAACAATTAAACGTGCATTTCCTTTGGAAACACTTCCAGCAAAAAGCTGTTGAGAACTGGGATAGAAGAATAAGGGTCTTTGCTCTGTAACTAATTTATTTTTATTGAGATTAACAATAATTTGATAATTTCTTTCTATCAGGGAAAGGTCGGCTAATGATTTTTTATATTTCTTTTCCTCTCCATCCTCATTTGAATCCTCGACAGCTTTGCTAAGATCTTCTTTTAATTTTGATACACTTATGAATGTATAATCTTTTAAACTAAGATCTAATATGAGTTCATCC
This sequence comes from uncultured bacterium, assembly GCA_965660855.1. Taxonomy (GTDB): domain Bacteria; phylum Fidelibacterota; class Marinisomatia; order Marinisomatales; family UBA1611; genus JAOLAV01. Next base: position 1,430 of record CBFIBM010000039.1, read on the forward strand.
TGTTTCAAAAGATCATTTAACTGGATATCTGGGTTTTCTAACAACGAATTTGCAAGAACGTTATTATTTTTAATTTCATTAAATATAAATGGAGGAACTTTCTTAAAGTCCTTTGCAGTACCATCAGGATTCTCAAGAATCCACTGTTCAACTGCACCCATCATCATTGTCTTTTTCACTGCATCAATAATATCTTTTTTCTCAGCATTAATTAATCCTAAGGCAGGTTTGTAAGCAGCTTTAACATTTCCATCATATTGAAGATTCGTAATCCGTTTAAACTCTGCGAGAACATAATTACTATATTCTCTTTCCTGAAAATCTTTTAGGACATTATATGGATAATGCATTAAGTCAAAATTTCCATCGGCATCTTCCCAGTTTCCAGCCCAATTCACTTGCATCATACCTTCTTCGTTTATAGGAATTGATATCATTTCTCTACCAAATTCGTCTGGTTCTTTCGGGCGAAAACGCAAATACTTTCCCGGAACTATTTCTACATCGTTGAAAGAAGTTTCATAATGATCCAATGCAATGGATAAAGATATTGATGGAAAAAGTCTATCTTCATAAAGACCAACTAGAGGGTATTTTCTCATAACTCCATCTTTATCTGATTTAGCTTGAAAAAAATACACACCAGCAGAACTATCTACAAAAGAAGCAAGCGGAAATTCACCATCATAAAAATTAAAAATCGTTTTATAATCATCAGGATCAACTTTTTTATAAAGTTTTTTCCGAGTCATAGCTTCTAAACGCTCTTCTTGATCCTTAGTCCTTTTTTTTACTTTTTCTCTTTTCTTGGGCTGAGGTTTAAAACTTTGAGCAAAATAAATATTCCCTGCTTGACTTGATGCACTTGCTAAATCATCATCAGGGTTTGGAAAAAGATTTTTAACAGTCTCCATAGAAATAATTGAATCAGATATATTTTCAAGGGATTTGTAGTTTAACTCTCTTTCACTATTTTCAATGAAATAAATATCAAACGCCAATATATCCATTCCATGCTGCCCAGCCGCTTCTACCATTGGAATATGCTTTTCACGACTCCAAGGATCCCACTTTCCTTCAGTTTGCAATGCTCTTACATCAATATCTAATGTTGCAATATCATCTCGAGTCTCAATCAAGCCTCTTGAATTAAATCGCATATCAAGGAACTTATGCTCGATA
>CBFIBM010000039.1:2710-5299 GCA_965660855.1 uncultured bacterium
GTGTCATAAATATCAAGAACAGCTAAAACGGATACTATTAAAGCTATACCTAAGCCAATTGAAATGTAAGGTAATTGCTTTTTCAAAATTCTAATTCACTATTGTTGGGGTGATAAAAATTAAGAGCTCACGTTGTTCTTTTTCAATAGTTGATGATTTAAATAAATTACCAACTATTGGAATAGAACTTAGAATTGGAACGAATTTTTTTGATTCAAGAGTGTTTTCTGCAATTAAACCGCCTATAATAGCAGTATTCCCATCATTAACAGTCACCTGAGTTTTAACAGTTCTTTTAGTAGAGCGTGGCTTCTCTGTATCAATTTCAGCTGCTGACAATAATGCTTCAACTTGCGCATCAACAAGCATAGTTATTTTAGCTTCATTATTAATTCTCGGTGTTACTTTAAGCTTTATTCCTATGTCTTTTTCTTGGACCTGATTTATTAAAATATTACTTCCTAAATTTGCAGCATTACTTTGATTTTGAGACCCTTGTTGCCCTAATTGGCTTTGATTACTAATATTCCCCTCAATATAAACTGTTGTCACAGTCTCTGTCTCCGCTTCATGATTATCAAGAGTGGTTACTTGGGGACTGGATAAGAGCTTAGATTGGCCTCTCGCCTGCATAATTTTTAAAGCATTTGTTAATTGAAGTGGATTGAGAGTCGCAATGGTAACATTATCTAAACTTATAGGAAGAATACTACTTGAATCTAGATTTCCATAATCGCCTGGGCTAAGCGGGGTCTTACTCCAGTCAATACCAAACCCTCTTAATGTATCCAAATTCGTTTCAATAAAACGAATTGCAATGTTAATGTTAGGAATGGGGACATCAAGAGTTTCAATAATTTTTAATACTGATTTTATATTCTCTTGGATATCCGATATAACAATAATATTAGAGGTCCCACTATTACTTTGCTTTGAAACAAGTGGAGTGAATGGTTGAACTTTACCTCTTGGGGTTAAAACAGCTCCAAGTGTACTAATTAAATCAGCAGAATTAATGTAATTTAATTTAACTACAACAGTTTCAAGCTCACCAACCATCTGAGTGTCACTACCTTTTACAACTACAATATTTTCTTGCAAAAAATAACTATAACCATTTGGTTTCAAAATTGCATCTAAAGCAGCTTTTACAGTTACATCAATCAGAGAAGCAGTGATTGTATCTTTTACAGAAGGGCTAATGACAATATTTAAACCTGTTAGTTCACCGATTAGCATTAACACATTTTTAATATCAGAATTTTCCATATTAATTGACATATTCTGATCCAAGCTATTATCAGCGTCACTTTTTTCTGTAATAGAAGTAACGTTTAGTGTCGATTGAGAGAAAGACAAAGAAAATAAAAAAGAAAGGATTACCAAATATTTATTCATAATTATTATTTACCGACACCCTTTAATACACGTGTATCGCCCAAAAGAAAGACCACTCTATCATCATAAATATCTTCGATAATATATCGATCAATGCGATCACCTTCCTCATATCGATTTCCATTTATTATTACATATACTTTATCTTCAAGTTTTGCGACAGATTCTATTTTAAGCATTTCGAAATCTGCCATTCTTGGCTGTTCTTCATTTAAATTTCTATTTGAAATAATCTCTGGTTCATTTCCCATTTGTAAATTTTTCTTTTGGATAAAAGGGTTTCTATTCCATTGATTCATTTGAAGAATTTCTTCAGGTATTTCTAAAAATTCACCATGCGTTTCCATAGCGGATAAGTTGGATTTTGCCGCTTCTTCTATTACTTTTTTCTGCCTAGAAATGTTGGATTTCTTTCTAATTTTTTGAGGGCTAGGTTTTGCTTTTTTTGTTGTGACTCTTGGCTTAGGACGTTTTTTTGACATCTGATAATAATCATTGATAGCAAATATGAGGGATAAAACCAACCCTGTTGTCAATATTTTCAATCTATTTGTCATTTATATTCAGCCTAGTTGACAGTCCTTAAAGTTAATGCAGTTTGAAAATAGGTATAAATGATAAAACTTATAGTTTGTCGGTCAGTGCCACCTTTTTCAATAATGTTTACATTTGAAACTGATAAACGATTTTCATTAGATCTTAATTTTTCTAAAAGTACTCCAAAATCAGGGAAAGTACAAATTATCTCTATATCGATTGGGTATTTTGAAATCATAATCTCTTCATTTGTATCTGGAATGAAAATTGTTTTCTCTTCCACAGGAAACTTCGAAGGAGACCAGGAATCTACTTTTATTTCTGATTTTTTTATAATGTCAAAAATAACATTAAAAATTCTTTTTTGTTCAGTGATATCAGGGATCTTACTAATCTTTTCTTCAAAGTTAGTATTATAGTCAGACCATTCTCTTTTTACTTTCGCAAGATCACTAAAAGTTTTTTCTGCTTTGGTAGATTTTGCTTTTTGGCTGCGCAACTCTTTAGTAAGGTTTCTATTTTCAGTTTGTAAATTGGAAAAAAGAGTAAAATACCATATACCCAGTCCAATTACAGTACTACCCAAAATAGTAATAAACAAATTAAAATGATTGTTAAATATCTTATTCATCAGAATACACACTTAATATCATA
>CBFIBM010000040.1:0-5200 GCA_965660855.1 uncultured bacterium
CCAAAACCACTTTCAATTGATTGTATTATTTCTGGCCTTAATATGTGATTATCCATTTCTTTTGGGTCTTTATCGGTATCACCTAATACTGTTCCGTTTTCGTCAATGATAGTAATTCTTGCGTTTATAACCTTACCATATTTAATACAAAAATTTTGGGGTCTAATTTCTGCAGGTGGAATGTCTTTTATTAAATTAGCAAAAATTTTTGCTTGGCTTTCTAATGAACGTTCTTTTTCTGTATAGTATGCGTTTTTGATAACATTATTGACAATTAGTAACAGAAGAAAAAGCCCAACAACAATGATGGGCATATATGTCAAAAACAGTTGAAGAAATAAAGGTCTACGTTTCATTCAAATGAAAACGATAACCTACACCTCGTATAGTTTCAATAAGTTTTCCTTTTGATCCCATTTTTTTCCTAAGCCCAACGATTTGAAAATCGACAGATCGATCAGTTACCGGATAGTTGTCTCCCCTGATTTTATCAATGATTTGGTATCTTGTAAAGACCCAACCTGGATGTGTTGCTAATAGATAAAGTATTTGAAATTCTGTATAGGTTAGATCTAAAATTTTATCATCAATTTTAACGGATCGCTTTCTTTGCGATATTTGTATATTTTCAATATATACAGTATCTTTTATTTGGTCTTCTACTTTATTGTTCCGCTTTAATACAGATTTTATTTTAGCGTTTAATACTTTAACACTAAATGGTTTGGTCATATAATCATCAGCGCCACTTTCAAGACCTTTAACAATGTCATTTTCTTGGCTGAGCGCTGTTAACATGATAATTTTAATCCCAGATGTCTTTTTATCACTATTTAATAGCTTGCATACATCAATCCCATTTATACCAGGTAACATTAAGTCTAATAAAATAAGGTCGGGTATAGATTCTCTTGCAATTTTTAATCCACCTTCACCGTCAAATGATTTGGAAACTGTATAATTATTTTTTTCAAGATTAATACATAGTAATTCGTTTATATCAGGTTCATCTTCTACAATTAAGATATGAGGTTTAATATTTTCCATGAATGAAATTAATGATTATTTATTAGAATATTGTTAGATGATATATTCCATTTAAAAATATATTAAGGCATAAAAATTCATATTAAGCTACTGTTTTTATTACAGTTTTTTTAGAATTTGAGGATTAAATGTAGAAAGTATTAAATGTTTGCTATTGAATAAAATTAAATTAATTAATTAGACATTGTAATAAAATCTATATTAGAAAATCTCTAATTAACGAGGTATAAATTTAATGTTTATGTTAAAATAAATTAAAGAAATTCAAACTACATAATTGTTTTATAATAGTACAAACAAGATTAAATGATATTAATATTAAATAACAAATCAAAAAGAGCTAAGTTTTGAAAAATATTTATAAAATGATTTTTAATTTCTAGTAATAATTTTATATAATTTTTAATAATTTTAAGTAATTAATTTTATTTTATTTATATAATAATTAATGGTTATTTTATATAAAAAATGAGGAATTTTTTAATGCATTTTTGAATAACAACTAGAAAAAGTTTATACATTTAGTATTGAAAGAAAACCCTGTTAAGCATTTATGATATCAATAGTTATTTAGAATCAAAATAAAGACCTATTAAGAATAATGAAAAGTAATCATCTGGCTATAAGATTTTATACTATCAATACTTTTTTTTTAAACCATTAAAAAAATTTATGTAAAAATACCCAACCTTATATTTTAGCTAATTAAAATTAATTATTATCATAAAAATAAAAAAAGCATAACTGTATAAACCCTTGTTTTTTTTATTTTTCGGGTTATTTGTACTCACAAAAACCTTTAGTCATAATTTTATTAATTGGCACAACAAAAAAATTTTATTTAAAATTTAATTCGTTTATAATTATTTTATTATTACCAAGAAAAAAAACTTTTACCCAACCCCTCAGAATAGAACCGTAACTAACTACGAGGTTTAAAATATATGTTTCTAAGCTTAGTAATAGAAAATTTTACTCTAAATAAGAAAAGAATTATTTTTTAATATTATAGTTTACCCCTCACAGTTGTTTTTATTTTTTGTAAATACATCCTAAAATTAAAAGCTGTTTATATTATAAGTATATAATTTAATTATACTTAAGACCAAAAAATTACTAATATGTTTGTGAAATATTGATTTTTATAATATTACCCTTAGGGTGTTAAGGTTTACATAAAGTAGAATGTAATTTATTTATTGTCTTATTAAAAAAACAGCAAGATACACCTGGGCCACATATACATCTCATAGAAGCTAAATTGTAGAAAGGAATTATTTAAAATAAGACTATATTTATTTCACCTAAACGAAATAAATAAATGGTCTCTATATTTAAAGAATTATTAAAGCTTATTATAAAAAAAAGAAAAAAAACCGAAAAAAAACTTCACAAATAAAAATATTATATTAGCGTAAAGTGTTGTTTTTATATTGTTTAGATTATTAGTATCTCTCTATATTATTGTCAACCTCTAAAGACCACCTATCGATCCCCCCTCCAATATTAACAACGCTAAAACCTTTTGATTCTAAAAAAGAACCACCCTGTAAAGACCTAACACCAGAATGACAAATAATTCCATACTCTAACGATTTATCTAAACCTGAATACTCTTGAGCAATTTTAGATAATGGCATTTCTATGGAACCATCTATTTTTCCGATCTGGTATTCCCAAGGCTCTCTTACATCTATTATTTTAAAACTTTTATCTTGTTTTAATTTTTTATCTATGTCTTTTACAGACAATGTTTTCATATTAACCTCATATTAATTAATTACTTACGTCGCTATCTGTTATAATTGCCCTAATGCTTTTTTTTATACAAAACTGGATACCCATTCTGCTATTAATTGTCCAGGCTATTAAACCATATCCATGTTTTTTAGATTGGCTAATAATATCACTATCAATTAAATCACCCCTTATGTTTACAAAACTTGGATGTAACCAATTAACCAACCACATATATTTCACACTGTCAAGTAAAAATGCAGTGGCAACATTTTTCTGAAACAACTTTAAGTATAAAATTACTACCGGATTAAAAGAAGATACCATATAATCTTCTATTTTCATTTGGGCTGCTAACTTTACGGCACCTTTAACAGTAATTAAGTCGAATATAGATCTTGTTTTAATTTCAAGGTTATACTTCATGTTTTTTGAAAACCTGGAAAACACATCTTTTAACCTGGGTATCCGTTGAATTTGTAAAGGATGACTATTAACTCCTGTATGTAAATCATTAATTTTTTCATATACTGTATCATGTATATACCCAACACCATTAGTCTCTGTTTCTAGATCTAGATTATGAGAACAAAGAACAACCTTATCTTTAGTAGAGACTAAATCTATTTCAACCCATTGAAATCCACACTCCCTCGCATCTTCAATAGATAATAACGTGTTTTCCGGATAGGTTTTTTTATAACCACGATGACTCATCATTACAGTTTTACCTTCCTCAAAAAGACTACTCTCTTTTCCAAACCAAAAAAACCTATGTTTAATAATTAAAAAAATTAATAGTGTGCAAAAGAATAAGACTATGGAGTTATCGTTAATTTTTGAACCCCTTCTAGGTTTTTAATTGTTTTATCATTGAAATATGTTGTTCTATATTTTCCTGAATGATAAAGGTTGGCTTGGTCCTTATAGTGAGGGCTCTTTTGCAACCCAGATTGACCAGTAGGTAAGATTACTTGAGTTTGATCTAACTTTGAAAAATCCACAATTCTCCTCATAGATGCTCCAGCTGTTTGCTCAAAAGATTTTGTAACATCATAACCTCCTGCATTCGGTGTTTTATCTGAGCCTCCAGATTTGAATGGTCCTACGTTTAAATTAAAAATTAAATTTAATAATTTTGATTTTGATAAAATGTGTTTATGGGTAACAGCGTGAGCATCTCCCCATTTCCAATTAGACCAATTAGGCCCATAGTTATTTTCAATATAAAGAACTCCATCATGTATTGATTTTTCAATAATATCATCCATCGTTTCGATTTTATCTTTTGTATTTATATCATCTACCCAGCTAGATGTTCTGTTTGATAGCAACTCTCTTAACTTTCTATGAACAAAATATTTTAAACTTGAAAAAGCATCAAAATAGTCTTCTCCCAATAATGACAACTCGTCATAATAAATGTTTTTTACTAATTGCTTAACAATCGAATGAAAAACTAATGCTGCTTCAGAATCTTTAGATTCAACACAATCCCATGATTTTAGAAAACCCATTGCCTTATCTATTGATGTTGTACTATTTGATATGTTTTGTTTTATTATATACGGTAAAACAAACTGTGCAAACTCTGATGTGTAATCAAGTTGAATGTTTTTCATATCTTTTAAACTAAATTTTTTTTTGTTTTCTAAGTTGTTTTGAATCACCCTTGCCCTACTTGGATCAGCCCACAGTCCACTAACATAATAAGGAAAGCTTTCATCTATTGTTTTATTATTAGCCGTAGAAATAAAACCTTTTTCCGGGTTATATAGATAAGGCATTTCTGAAAAAGGAACCCTCCCTTTCCAATCATATGCTGGATTTTCACCCGGCTTTGGTGTCATGCTAAAGGCTTCTCGTCTAATTGGAATATAGACAGCAGGCCTCCAACCAATGTTCCCATCTACATCAGCATAGATAATGTTTTGACCAGGCACACCAAAAAGCTCTACTGCTTTAGAAAAATCATCCCAATTTTTCATAGTACATAATTGCACCCATGCATCCATTTCAGATGTAATCCAATGACCTGTCCATGATAGAGAAATAGCCTTTAATGATTTTTCTTTGACTAGTGGGTGGGCATCACTTATTATTGGTCCATGATGAGTTGACCTAAAAACAATAGTGGTATCTCGCCCATTTTTTAGTGGAATTTTTTCTCTTACTGATTTTATATCAAGCCACTTTTCGCCATGCTTATATTTATTGGGGTTTGACGAATGAATTTTCTCAATAAAAAAATCAACGTCATCTACCATCGTGTTTGTAAAACCCCATGCTGTTTTTTCATTTTGCCCTATTACAGGAAGAGGTATTCCAGCAAGACATAACCCCGACACATTAAAGCGACCTCCTTTTAAGTGAATTTCATACCACCTAGAGGGTTGAGAAAAAGCTAAATGCGGAT
>CBFIBM010000041.1:0-2976 GCA_965660855.1 uncultured bacterium
TCTAATAGCAAGGGGCCAACAACAGCCATTGGGATCTGCATAAACCCAACATGGTTCTCAATAATTCCTTGTAGATCTTCTTCTTGGTCGCGCAAGGTATCATCAAGCTCTATACCAGAAAATTGTTTAACCCATTCCTTCCTCGCTACAGTATCTTCTTGTTTGTAGCCACGAGGAATAGAGCTGTTTCGATCGTTGTTTTGATTAGACATGATTTATTTTTGATTTAGTTAAATATAATTATTTTCGATTTTTCTATTCAAGATAGATATACACGATATTCAAATATACAAGAAGCAGCAAAAGTTTACCAATACAAATACAAGATGTAAAAAGTTATAATCAATTAACAAATATTTATAAAAAAAGCATTTAAAAACAATATATCCTCAATTTATTGTTTTATTACTTCTCCTGTTTCGGGGTCAAACATCACATCAGTAGTTTTTTTTTCGATACGTTCTCCTGTTTCGGGGTCAAATTCTATTATTTGAGGTTTTTTTAAAATTTCCCAATCTTGAAATGCTTGACTTTTTACGGAGTTTTTTTTCTTTGATATAAATTTATATTTAAAACTCTTAGGTGAAAAATTAAGGGCTAGGCTAGCCGAAACTATGGGCGGCCAAGACCAAGAGGGTTCACCGTAAGAACCCACGCCGCCAACAACAAAAGGCTCTTTTAAATTATTAATACTATTTTTAACAAAAGAGACATCGAACTGAAGCATTAAAGAAGCATCTCCAAAAAATCTTTCAATTCCAGATGAAACCCCGAAGCCTCTAGTGGTTTGATCGTAGGTAACTTCATCAACAACAGGATAAGAATTCCACACATAGTAGTCGTTTGTTGATCTTGCATAGCTTCTGTGACTTTCTTTTATGTTTGATTTAGAAAACAGGGTATGAAAACCAACGAAAAAAGGTGCTTTTTTAGTAGTAGTAGTTTTAAAAGATTGAATTGAGTGTAGGGTAAATAGACCGCTACTTGTACGATTTAACTCTAAAGACATTCCAGCTTTTAGTGGTCTTTCCCTTCTATATTGTAAGTATTTATTATACTCTACGCCTATCAAGCCAATAAGGTCTTGATCAACCATAGCATTTACACCACCACCTATTGAGTAGCCAAGCTCACCATGTTTAAAGCCTTCTAAAACTGAAATCTCTGCACGAATAGCGGCAACAGGAACATAAGGTCTAATCCCACCTCCAGAAAAACCACTACCCTTATTAATTATTCTCTCATCAACAATTCCAAGCGCGTTATAAGAGCCAGAAACAGAAAAAACCTTTTCATTTTCTTGTAAAACTCGTTGTGTTCTGATGTGGGAATTATTATAACAGCCAAAAAGGAAAAAAATAAATAAGGATGATAAAAAGACCTGCATCTCTTTACTGAAGAAAAATCAGCAAAAATAGATAGAGCCCACAAGTAGGAAAAAGTATAAGCTCTGGTCTTCTTGTCGCTGTAGTTACAAAACCATATTTTTCTATATAAGTAAAAGGGTTTATCATTTTTTGAGTATTTCTGTTGTACTCTTCTTGAGTAATCAAGTTTGCCTCTAAAAGCTCAACTGGAGACCGGCCATCAACAATTCTATTTAACTCCTTTTCTGTGATTAATCCAGCCCTGTATCTTTCATAAAGACTCGGTTCTCTATCTTTTTTTCTTTTTTGAAGATGTTTTTGTAGTTCTTCTTTGATTAAAGTTTGAATTTCACTTTTTGTAAGATAAAGAGGTTCCTCTAGTTTGTTTTTATCATGTTTGAAATCAGACGGATTTAAAAGCACATCTAACTTATTATTTGTTTTTTGAATATTTTCGACCTTTTTATCTTCCCAACCAATTAAATCATCAGAATCCTCGCTTGCCAGCCCTGTTTTTTCTTTAAAAACCTGTTGATTCTTTTTTAAAAACCTTTGCTTTGAAACATCAGAACCGGACCCTTTCAACGAGGTTTTTGCTCTTTTTAGAGTCTTGTTAAAAACATCTGGTATAATAGTTATCCATTCTCCAGTCATTGGGTCTAGTTCCGGAGGGAAAAGAATTTCTTCGGAAACAGAGTTTTCATTGCAATCATATAGAAGTGATGTTTTTGTTCCAGCCATTAAAATAGATTCAATTTCATCACAATTGTAGTATTCAATATTATCACCCCGGAGAACATGTACATGATTCATATATGTCCCGATAAATTCAGCTTCTACCAGAAAGTGGTCTTTTGTTTTTATAACAACATTGTTTGCCCTTAAATGACTTGCTGTCAAAAAATAAGAAAAAATCAATAAAGTCTTAATCATACACTTTACCTGAGATATCAATTCTTAGAGGTTTGTAAAAAGTTCTTTTGCCTAACAGTCCTCCCAAAGTAAAACCGAGGCATGTAAAACTTGCTTTTTGTTGATAATCTACGTTTTCTCTTAAAACAGGTAATGTTAAATAGCTAACAGTAGCACCAACGAGGGCTAAACTAGAAGCTAATAAAAACTCAGCTTTTTTTGGCATAATATAAATATGGTTTATTTCTGAATGGTCAAATTTCACCTTATCAGATTCTATTAAGACAATAAGGTTTTTTGAAGAGAGGCCAGTTAAAACACCTTCAGTTAACAATCCGCTTGGCCCTGAAAATTGAATAGTTTTCCCCACGTAAGTATCTTTGAAATTATTTAGTCGTATATTTCTTATTTCTTCAGACTCAATAGAGTTTTGAGAAAAAAGAAAAGATATGCAGTAAAGCGATAGATGGATAAAAACGGATTTCATGAAAAAGAGGTTTACTTAAAATTCAAAAAATTCCCAATAAAAATCAATGTATGGTTGTTGAAAGTGAATACCAACTCGAAAGCTTTCATTAACGGTATATTGTAATCCAAAATCAAAGTCGATCATGCTAATAGTACCTTTTGATGATTCAAGTGAAAAAGCAGCTGTTCCATCATCTCCTGTATAGTCGCTTGCTAAATCAGAAAAATT
>CBFIBM010000041.1:3076-5116 GCA_965660855.1 uncultured bacterium
ATAGAGCGATAGCCGTTATCTACCCAAGCTGAACCTAAAAACTTCAAATCCTTTCTTAGGTCATACTCCAAAGAAGCCCAGGCTCGGAAAGGAATTTTATACTGGCTTTCGTTACTCCATGCTAATGAGTAAAGATTATTATCAACAGAAACCGAATCTTTTAGGTATTCGTCTTTTTTTACAAAAGCATTTGAAACTTTTAGTCCAGTTGACCATCCAATTTTACCCCTTCCTGTCGGGTTTACCCTTCTTGAACTGAAGACAAGATAAGCTTCAATATAAAAACGATCTACCTTGCTCCCTTCTTTTATAACATTTTTGATCTTAAAGTCATTGTCGGTTATATCGTTTAAGGAAACCAGAGTTCCAACACTATCAATGTTTATAGCGTGAGCATATTTTGAAACAATACTGTGCGCCGGGTACTTTCTATGTAGACCAAGACCCCATGCCGCTGCAACTTCTTTCTGGGCAGATTTTTTATGATAAAACCTCATCCTTGGGTGAAGGTTAAGATCATTGTTGAAGTTTGATCCAATTTTTGAAGTAATCATAAATCGATCTGTTAGTCCATATCCAATTGATAGCCCACTTAAGTAAAAAGTATTCCCTGTTAATGGGAATGCCGTTGGGTCTAAAAAGACACTTATAAGTTTTGATTCACCTTGATAAAACTTTGTTCTTTCTTCTGATTGCCTATCTAAAACACCACCATGATAACGTTTCATTTTTTGAATATCTCTTTTTTGGACAATGGCATCGCCATAATTAGTTCTAATGATAAACTCTTCAGCAGTTTCACCTAGCACGGAGCCCTTGAAGAATTCCCCACTTTTATTTGTTATTTCGGCTGATTCGTCAAGAAATTCTTTTGAAGGAATGTTAAATGTTCCGCTTGAGGTTTTTAGTTTAACAATTTGATTTTCAATAGCTAAAACTTCACCTTTTCTAATGGTCCCGTCAGAGAAATGAAAGCGTTTCTGCATTCCAACTTCTAAAGCATCCGCAACCTTTAAAGTCTTGGTCTCCTCCCTGTTTTTAGTTGGTGTTTTAAACTTTTTGGACTGAAAACCCTTAATCACCTCTGCTCCTTGATTTCTGCTTAAGCTCTCTAAGCCTGATCCAAATTCTTGAAATAAAAAACTTTCAAGATCTGAACTTGAAAACCCAGCATTGGAAGAGAGTGTTGTTATTGCTCTTATCTGACCCGGTAGAATTTTTTCAGACTGTCCAAACAGATGTGAAAGAACACACAGGATTAATGTAAGGTGCTTCATGTTCATAATAAAAACTTCCTCTATTGTTATTTTATAAAAACCTCTTTTATATCTTTTGTCTTAGCAAAGAAAAAGACAAAAAGGCAACAAAGCCATTTTTCTGTTGCTATATGGTTAAGCAATGCTTAATTTTAGTTAAGTAAAAATTAAAAAACAAGATAAAATTAAATTAAAAATGAATAAAGCTATAGATGTAATTAATAATTTAATGCTAGACCATGGAATGAAAAGAAAAAGGGATGTTGCTCGTTATTTTGGCGTCTCCCCGCAAGCATTAAGTCTTTGGATTGCTAAAAATCATATACCACCAAAGCATTTATTAAAAATAAAAGACCAAAATAGTATGGAAAAAACAAGAAATCATTTAACAAAAAACATTTATAAAAGTTCTGAAGAAAAAGAAGAATTAGATGCTGTTGTTAATTACTTGATGAAAGAAAACCTTAGATTGAAGGAAGAACTGAAAAGCTTAAAAGAAAACCAACTCTTTGAAAGAAATAATACTGAAACTGTTTTTGATAAAATTATAGCAGAAACCTTGTATTTGTCTGGTAAAGTTTCTGATGGGGTTATTTTAGAAACTCATGGTGATTGGGAAAAGCTAATGGGATATGAACAAGAACAATTGATTGGAATGTCTTATGATAAAAATGATTTAATTCATCCAGATGACTTAAAAGCTGCGAAAAAAATTCAGCAAAAATTGAAACAATCTGAGTCTATTACATCTTCCAAGTACAGCACAATACAAAGATGGAAAAAT
>CBFIBM010000042.1:0-3050 GCA_965660855.1 uncultured bacterium
CCCTTGCCCAGTTAGATACCGATACATTGAGATCTCAAATGAGAGGTCCAATTGTTTTATCAAAAGTATTGCCTGTAGGATTACTTGGAGCATTTGCAGCATTAATGTTGTGTGCTTTTGTGAGTACTCATGATACCTATTTACATTCGTGGGCGACTATTCTTGTTCAAGATGTAATTATGCCATTCAGGTCTAAACCTTTTGATAAAGAAACTCATTTGAAAGTGTTAAGACTTGCTATTTTTGGGGTAGCAATATTTATCTTTTTATTTAGTTTATTATTTCAACAAAATCAAAAAATTGCCTTATTTTTTGCAATTACTGCAGCAATTTTTGCAGGGGGTTCTGGAGCAGTAATTATAGGTGGATTATATTGGGAAAAAGGCACTACCTCTGCTGCATGGGGAGCAATGATTATAGGTGCTTTTGTCAGTGTGAGCGGAGTCCTTGTTAAGCAAGTATCTCAAGAATGGTTATCTGATTTAAATAGCTTTGTACAATTAAAGACCTTTTTAACATCTATAAGAAATATAAACGGACAAGAGTATTGGGGTATAAGTATGGGATTAGCTGCAATCACTTATATAACTATTTCTTTTCTGACAAACAAAAAGCCGTTTAACATGGATAAACTTCTTAATAGAGGGGAGTACTCAATTGAAAGTGAAAAAGAGGTTGTGAGTGATACTATTAGCCTTGGTTCAAAAATATTCTTAATGGGTGAAGAATTTACAAAAACAGATAAGTTAATTTACGTAATCAACTATGTTTGGACAGGGCTATGGACTTTAGTTTTTATTATTGGTACAGTTTATAATCTCAATAATAATGTAAGTGATCATGCTTGGATGACATACTGGAAGTATTATATTTTTATCCATATAAGTTTCTCACTTATAACAATAGTTTGGTTTACAATAGGTGGATTTAGAGATTTAAAATCAATGATGAATAGATTGAAAAATACCGTAAGGGATCATCGAGATGATGGTTGGGTTGAAAAACAGGAAAAAGAATGAATAAAAAAGAAATTGAAGTAGTATTACAACGGATTGAAAAGTGGTATAAAAGTTTGTATGAAATGGTTGTTTATGATAAAATAACTTTTGAAGCAGAGTTTGGATGGACAAAAGATCATGTTCCTTTCAACAATAAAGAATCGCTTCCATACAAACCTATAAAAGAAGGTGAAAACTGGGGGAAAAAATGGGAATCAGCTTGGTTTCATCTCATTAGTAAAATACCTGAAACTCATAAAGGTAAAACGCTTGCAACAGAATTAGATTTTTCCGGCGAAGGTTTAGTCTTTGCACCCTCAGGTGAAATCATACAAGGTATAACAAATGGTGCTATATGGGATCAGAATTTCCTACGCACTCGCGTTCTATTGGATGAAAAACTTATCAAAGGTGATAAAGTTGAACTTTGGGTAGAGACAGCAGCAAACTCTCTTTTTGGAGTGTTCACTGAAGAAAACCCTGATGTTGAGAGTCCAAAACGACATGGATGGTTTGATGCCAAAGTAGAAAAAATACGTTTTGGTATTTATGATGATGATATATGGAAGTTATACCTTGACGCTCGTATTCTACTTGGGTTGGTAAAAAAACTTGAAGAAAATTCAGTCAGAAGGCACCGAGCTATTTTGGCTTTGAATCAGTGTATAAATGCCTTCAGTAATTTAAGAGTAAATGCTCAGAAAGCCCGAGAACATCTAAAAAAAGAATTGAGCAAATCAGCTGCGCCTTCTGATTTGACTGTTTCTGCTGTTGGCCATGCCCATATAGATACTGGCTGGTTATGGCCTGTTAAAGAAACGGTTCGAAAATGTGCTAGAACTTTTGCTACTCAACTAAATCTTATCAAGAGGTATCCAGATTATATTTTTGGCGCTTCGCAACCACAGCACTATCAGTTTATGAAAGACCACTACCCAGATCTTTTTCAAGAAATAAAAAAAGCTGTCAAGTCTGGGAATTGGGAGGTTCAAGGAGGTATGTGGGTTGAAGCTGATTGTAACTTAATTAGTGGCGAATCTATGGTGCGACAATTTTTACATGGTAAAAACTTTTTCAAAGATGAGTTTGATGTAGAAGTAGATAATTTATGGTTACCTGATGTTTTTGGTTATTCTGCAGCAATGCCTCAAATTTTAAAAAAATCTGGAGTAAATTACTTTTTAACCCAAAAAATATCATGGAGTCAATTTAATGATTTCCCCTATCAAACATTTAACTGGAGGGGGATAGATGGAACAGAAGTTCTTACACATTTTCCACCAGAGAATACATACAACAGTGAATTAGATACAGAGTTTTTACTTCCAGCTCAATCAACTTTTAAAGAAAAAGATAAACTGGATGAGTTTATTTCACTATTCGGTGTTGGAGACGGGGGAGGTGGTCCCAAGCCTGAAAATATTGAGTTGGGGCGTAGAATGGCCAATCTTGAAAATGCACCAAAGGTACATTTTGATACAGCAAAAAATTTCTTTGATAGGTTAAATAGTGAAAAAAATAAACTTGAAACGTGGGTAGGAGAGCTTTATCTAGAGCTTCATAGAGGAACTTTAACTACTCATGGATTAGTGAAAAAACAAAATAGAAAATTAGAGAATAAGCTTAGAACAGTTGAAATACTTTGGTCTTGTTTACCTATAGATAAATATCCTCTGAAAAAGCTGGATGGTTTATGGAAAAAAGTATTACTGAATCAATTTCATGACATCATCCCAGGGTCTAGCATTAATTTAGTATATCAAACAACTCACCAAGAGTATCTAGAGGTCCATAAAGGTTGCGATGAATTGCTAGAGAAAGGTTCACAATTATTATTTGAAGAAGAAGCGGATTCATTTGTTTTAGTCAACACCTTATCTTATCAATGGAACGGACTCGTAAAACTTCCTGTAAATTTCCAGGGCTATAATATCCAAAATAATGAAGGGAAAAATCTCCCGATCTATAAAGGGAACAAGGTAGTTTATATTGATGTAATTTTAGATCCATTATCTATAAACTCTTTTAGAAAAGTTCAGCCAATTGATTTAC
>CBFIBM010000042.1:3148-5056 GCA_965660855.1 uncultured bacterium
AACAAGGTAGTTTATATTGATGTAATTTTAGATCCATTATCTATAAACTCTTTTAGAAAAGTTCAGCCAATTGATTTAGAATTTCAAGTATCTTCAGATCTTGTTCTTGAAAATGATTTAATCAAATATGAGTTTGATGAAAAAGGGGAACTAATTTCAATTTTTGATAAGGAAGTTGGAAAACAAGTATTAAAAGGTTCTGGTAATATTTTTTCTCTCTATGAAGATATTCCTAATAATTGGGATGCTTGGGATATCGATTTTTTTTACAGAGATGCATTAATAGAAACGGGGAAAGTTGAACAAATAACGACTTTTTCTTCAACGAATACATTCAGGCAAATAGAAATTAAATTATTAATTGGAAATTCAAACATTCAACAAACAATTTCTTTATCCAATCACTCAAAGCGTTTAGACTTTAAAACTAAAGTATATTGGAATGAATCTCATAAAATGTTACGAGTTCATTTTCCAGTGAATATATCTGCTGAACAAGCAACATTTGATATTCAATATGGTTATGTAAAAAGGAATACTCATAGAAATACAAGTTGGGATAAAGCTAAGTTTGAGGTTGTGGGACATAAATATGCTGATTTATCTGACCATGATTATGGTGTTGCGCTTTTAAATGATTGTAAATATGGGTACATGGTTTTAGACAACATCTTAGATTTGAACCTACTTAGGTCGCCAAGTAATCCTGATCCAGATGCTGATTTAGGAGATCATGAGTTCACGTTTAGTCTTTTGCCCCATACAAATGATTTAATAAGGTCTAATGTTATTTCAGAATCCTCTTGCCTAAATCAAGAACCTCTTCTATTTCAAGGGTTCAAATCAGACAATCAAATACCTCTAAAGATATCTGGGAAAGGTGTTGAGCTCACAGTCTTGAAAAAAGCTGAAAAAGAAGAATCTTGGGTTTTTCGTATTGTAGAGACTCATGGAAGAATTTCAAATGCATCATTATTTTTTAGTGGTAAGGTTATAGAATGTAATCTTATGGAATGGGAAAATAGCAGTAATGAAACAGTTATAGAAAATGAAATGAAATTGGAATTAAAACCATTTGAAATAAAAACTTATAAGTTGAAATTATAATTATTTTATGGTGCTTTTTGATTTTTATATCAAAAATTATTTATTGTGATCTCAAGCACTTATGTTAGAATATATCCAATATAAATCAACTAATTCACTGTAATATTATTATATTTAAGCGTTTATAATTAATTTTTCTTTTAGAGCATAAGGAGTTATTATGAATTTTTTTATTAAAATTTTAATTACGATTTTAAGTATTCTTCCTCTTTTAGGTTCAAATTTATCAACACTTCAGGGTGAAATTAAATTAGTAAATTTTAACCCAGAAATTTTTAATCCATCCATGAAGAAAGTTTCTGTTTCAAAGCGTATTAAAAAATCGAAACAATTAAGTACTAAAAAAAGCACCAGAGTTTCAAAAAGTTTTACAAAAAAAATAAAAAATAAACAGTTGGAAAAAAATACTTCTTTTGAGTTTTCAACCTTAGATTTAAATAAAATTCAAAATAATGAAATCTCTACTGAAAGGTTTATATCTTCCAATCAATTACATGAATTAGCAAACAATAAAGGATATAGATCAAAAAGTATTCCAAATCTTAATTATTCCTCTAATAGAATGAGAGATCAAAGAGATAATTTTGGTTATGAATATTTTCAAGAAGATTCTGAGTTTGATTGGGTTATTTTAGAAGAAGCAGACACCATTGTGTTGGACGATGACGCGGGTAAATATGTTCCACTTCCTGGTGATTTTCCTTTCTATGAAAATAGAAATAATCTAATTGGTATATCCAGTAATGGCTGGTTACATTTACCGCCCTCTAATGGGGACACTTTAGGTCTAGGTTATGAAGG
>CBFIBM010000043.1:0-2971 GCA_965660855.1 uncultured bacterium
AAAAACATTTGCACCTACCAAGGCATTTCCATTATTCTGATCTTTTACATATCCTGAAATAGAATAATTCTGTGCTTCAAGGCTATTATTTATTGTGAAAAATAAGGTTATAATAAATAGCGTTAATATCCTCAAACTATGCTCCTTTAATATCTTCATTATGATGTTCTTACGCCAAGTGCGTCTAATCTTTTTCTTAGCTCATGTATTTTATCAGGGTTATTGCACGGTCCTGGCTGGAATAATTTAGTTGCAAATTTCCTAATGCATTTATCTCTAACTATTGTCCAGTTATCTCTAAATATGGAAACTTTTTCAAACGATTTTTCATCATTTTGAAATTCTTTTAAATCAGAATATTGATTTCGTATAGTATAAATATTTTTTAGAATTTTTATGCCGTCTTCGCTACAATCACAGATTGTTTCGGGCTGATAGGCTTTTTTCACAAGTGGTATTGGAATTGGTTCTTTTTTTTCCTCAATTTTTTTTGAAGAACAAGATATAAAACTTAACAGAGTTATTATGCTTAAAATTTTTATTGTATTCATTTTGACAAATATAAAATGTATAGACTAAGTAAAAGTGTTTTAAAAAAGGGGCAGTTTTAAAACTGCCCCTTTCAAATAATGTATAATTAATTATTTTAAATTAATTATTTCATTAACGCCATTTTCTTTGTGATTGAAGTATTTCCATCAGTCAATGTATAGAAATATAATCCTGTTGAAACCATAGCGCCCATTTGATCACGTCCATCCCAGCTTAGAGAGTGAGTTCCAGCATTTTTTGAACCATCTGCTAAAACTTTAACTTTCTGTCCAAGGACATTAAATATTGTTAAAGTGATGTTAGATGTTTGCTCAAGAGTAAAAGCAATCTCTGTTGAAGGGTTAAACGGATTTGGATAATTTTGCTTAAGAGCAAATGATTTTGGTAATGCTGTTGAATTATCAACAGTTAGTGCACCT
This sequence comes from uncultured bacterium, assembly GCA_965660855.1. GTDB lineage: Bacteria > Fidelibacterota > Marinisomatia > Marinisomatales > UBA1611 > JAOLAV01. The sequence goes on from CBFIBM010000043.1 coordinate 972, forward strand.
AATTCGAAGTCCATCCATCTGTTTGAACCAATTGGCCCGCCAGTTGTAGAATGAGTTGCTGCAACTGAACTTGTGCTATAGCTAGCATCATAATGCATTGGCCACTCAATTGTTGTCCAAGTTCCATCGTGCTCATACTGCCATTCATTAGTTGCACCAACACCTTGAGTAGACTGATCATCTCTGAAGTCAAGAGTTCTTGCAAGTTGATGAGTGATATACATCTCGTCTAAGTTCATACCTAAGTCTGAACTAGGAAGCATTGCATTATTGGTACTTGTAAGACCATTATTTTGTGCAATCGCTGCTAATGTTGTGTCGCATGCCCAAACAGCTTGTTCTGCAACAGTAAGCATTGTATCATGTTGTGCTACAACAGTTGTATCAAATGTAATAGTTGTATCAGTACCAGAAATTGTAGTATCCGGTGTTACAACATTTACATTCCAACTCCATGGACTTGCTGCTAGGTTTTCAACCCACGAGACCATAGCAGGACTCCAAACAGCAGCATTATTAGACCAATTAACGTTTCTGTTATCATTGTCTACCAATTGACCATCACCCATTGTATAGGTTCCGAAAGATCCGGTTGTTGCGTATTCTGTTGAATCTTGAGGTCTGGATTTTCTCTCAGCCATTTGACCGGCACCACCTGCATACCAAACTCCCCAGCCACTGACATCATAAGTTGACTGTCCGTAGGATTTTGTGTTGTATAGCAGATTGTTTGTGACCTGAAGATTGTTATGCCCACGGTACCAAACGATATTCATGACAATATTTGTGAACGTATTGTGATCTACAACACCATAATCTACATGCTCGTAAACAACCAGACCTTCACCAACAATTCCATCAATTGTATTATTTCTTACCACTAGAGTATCGATAGTTCCCATCCAGGATCCACCGCCCCATAATAAACCACCATAAAACATACCACCTGGTCCATTCGTGAAAGCTTTTATTACTGAATTTTCAATATGGAAATCAGTTTGAGTTCCCATAGTGAAAAATGCAAGATGTGCTACATGTGAGATAACGCAATCATCTACGATAATTTTGTTAAGCGCGCCACGTGCACTTGCACAGCCATGAAGGGATCCTTCACCACCAGCTGCAGCCGCATTTATTATTAGGTGCTTTAGTGCGAGTTCTGCACCGTCCCCAACAACTGTGAACAATTCTCCATTTGTGTGTCCAAGTGATCCTTCAGCATTAGCTAATGGTTGAATCACAGCTGGGTGCTCATCTCCTTGTGGAGTAGCACCCACAATATGAATTGCACCAGTTTCAACCGGAATATGTTCAAGAGTTAAATATACTTTACCTGCTTCTAATCTGTAAACACCAGGTCCTGTTATAGCTGCTTCTAGTGTTCCCGGAGTACCATCACCCCATGATACATCTGTCGTATCTTGAGCGAATAGTGTAAAAGTAGATAAGGCTGTTATTAAAAGTGTATTCTTAAATAACGATTTCAGCATTTATTGCTCCTTATTTTTTTGTTATTAGTTTCTCTGAAATTTGATACTAACTTATAGTATCTCATTCCTAAGAGACTTAATTTTAATTAAACAGATTTATTGTTACAACTGTTTTTTAAATAAACTCATTTTCTGTAATATTTTTTTGCAAATTGGAAAAATTTTAATTGATTAATAAACAAATATTAAATGATAATTGGCACTTTCGGTATAAAGGCCAATGGAAAGCCTCAAAAGTACCCGGTTCCATCCATTTAGACCTATTATCCAATGATGAAATTAAAAATCCATTTATAGGTACAAATGAAGAAGATTTGAGGTGGATTAGCGCAAGAGATTGGGATTATAAATTAACTTTTAAAGTTGAAAAGAAAATTTTTGAACAAAAAAATATATTCATTTTATTTGAAGGTGTGGATACCTACTCAGAAATTTTTTTAAATGATCAAAAGATTTTATCAACTAATAATATGTTTCATCCGTGGACTTCAGATGTAAAACATATTTTAA
>CBFIBM010000043.1:3071-4553 GCA_965660855.1 uncultured bacterium
TTTTTTAAATGATCAAAAGATTTTATCAACTAATAATATGTTTCATCCGTGGACTTCAGATGTAAAACATATTTTAAGAACAGATACAAATGAATTACTTGTAAAGTTTAGATCTCCAATCAATGAAGTGATTCCAAAGATGCAGGGGCTTGGATATGAACTTCCTGCAGATAATGACCAAGCAGGGAAAACAAGTCCTCACACGAGAAAAGCTCCATATCATTACGGTTGGGATTGGGGGCCGAGCCTTGTTACATCAGGTTTATGGAAAAATGTGATGTTGGTCGGTTATAAAGAATTTAATTTACAAGAATTAAACATCTCAAATATATCATGTGATCAAAATTTAGCGAAGCTGAAAGTTGAGCTTTCTATTCTCTCCGAAATTAATACCCCTGCTACTATTACACTAAGTGAGGAAAAACACCAATTAAATAGAACATTTAATTTCTCTTTAAAAAAGGGTCAAAATTATTTTCAGGAGGAAATCAGTATAGAAAGACCTGATCTATGGTGGCCTGTTGGACATGGAAAACAACCACTTTATAGCTTTAATATTGAAGTTTCTTCAGAAAAAACTAAAATAAAGAAAAGCAAAAAAATTGGTATAAGAAAAGTTCATATTAAAAGAGAACAAGATACAAAAGGTATGTCTTTTGAAATTTATGTTAATGACGTTCCCATCTTCTCAAAAGGTGCAAATTGGATACCTGCAGATTCATTTACCACTCGGTTAGATAAAAATGATTATGAAAAATTAATCATTGCAGCAAGAGATGCGAATATGAATACTCTTAGGATTTGGGGTGGAGGTATTTATGAACCTGATGTTTTTTATGAATTGTGTGATAAATACGGTATAATGGTTTGGCAAGATTTTATGTTTGCTTGCTCTATGTACCCCGCAGACGAAGATTTTCTTTTATCTGTAGAAGAAGAAATTCGATTTCAGGTTTCTAGATTGAAAAGTTATTCATGTATTATTTTATGGTGTGGTAACAATGAGATTGCATCTGGTTGGCTTAGCTGGGGTTGGAAAGAAGAGCTTCCTTCAAAAGTATATGATGATTATGAAATCCTTTTTCATCAATTATTACCAGATTTGTGTATTGAATTAGACCCTCATAGACTTTATTGGCCGAGTTCTCCTGGACATGATTTACAGTTACCAAAAGAAGATCAAATATATGGTAGCGGTGACAACCATTATTGGGGCGTTTGGCATAGCGGAGAACCCTTTGAAGCTTTTGAAGAAAATGTTGGTCGATTTATGTCTGAGTATGGAATGCAATCCTTCCCTAATAACAAAACAATAGATTCATTTGCTAAGGAAAAAGATAAAAAAATTGATTCTGAAGTAATGAATTTTCACCAAAAAGCTTCTCTCGGAACTTCTAATTTGATCATGTACATAGAAAAATATTATTCTATTGCTAAAAGTTTTGAAAAAGTTGTTGTCCTCAGTCAAATAATGCAAGCGGA
>CBFIBM010000044.1:0-4213 GCA_965660855.1 uncultured bacterium
ACATGGGTAAATCCATTTCATATGAATAATGGTTGTACCACAACACCTTGTGAACCAGCTGATTTATGGAATGGGACAGTACATGTAATTCCTGGTTCTGATGGCGCACCAAGGTTGACCTCTATCTATGACGGATGGGGCGACACACCAAGCAAATATTATATGATAAATAGTAACTTTCATGCGAATGGTTATTTTCTTTTAGATGATCCTTTTACTGCTGCTGATGATGGGCAGATTGATGATTCTGATGAATTACTATTTGCCGATGGGTATACAGCCGGACCAGATTTTCATATTAATGAAGATGGTATAGGATACATGGTTCAAACAGCTTATGCCGCAGATTATGAAACCTCTTCATCTTCGCCTTCAAATCATACATTGTTCTTTAAAAAGACAGAAGATTATGGTGAAACATGGTCTTCAGATGGAGGATTCAAAAACTCTGGATATAGCTATCTTTCTGATAATACAATGAATAGAATTTCAGATTCCTTGTATACAATATGGTCAGAAAATACTACGGAATACCCGGATTATTTATGGTACAAAGATGCAGAGTGTGACACTATTATTGATGGAGAAACTATTACATATCCATGTGGTGATACTCTGGGTTTTTCTAATGTAGAAGGACCTCTTGTATTAACGCCCGGCTTATTTTTATTCTATGATTATGATGTAAAAACAGATGCAGATGGAGGTTTACATTTTATGAGTGTAGGTATTCCTCAAGTATGTCTTGATACACTTAGTGGTTGTGATGACTTAAGTGGTAATGGTATGCCAGATTCGCTCTATAATTGGTATTATGCCAGTGCAGGACATTACTATTTTTATAATCCTGATCCTCTAGATCAGCCTGAAAACTGGACGCTATCTTTTGTAAATGACTATAGAGATACCTATAATGCTGATTGGGATCAGTCTGATATTCCCTATGCAAATGCTGCAGATGGTTATGGTCCTTGGTATTATATGTACCCTCAAATAACCTTTAGTGGAGAAGATAACAATATTATGTGGTATGCTTCTATTGAGGGTCCGGATGGATCTTTCAACTATAATGCTGATTCGAGTCTGTACTTACCATCAGATATTGATATTGTTATGAGCAAGTCAACAGACCTAGGAAAAACCTGGACAGAAATTGAGAATGTAACAAACACTCCAGGAGGTATTTTCCCAAATAAGCAATTGGAAACAAGTGTGCATTTGCCAAACGTAGCTACAGATGACATGGTAGCCGTTTTTTATCAAATGCCAGACTTATATACTGAAACTTATCCTCCGGCTGCTGGTTATGAAGATTATATGAATCGGGTATATGTCGCTATGTACTCGAATGATGCTGAAACTGGTACTGTAGCTATAGATGAAAATGGTATAACTCCAAAGGGATTTTCCTTAGAGCAAAACTATCCAAATCCATTTAATCCAGTTACGCAAATTTCTTATGATATTCCAGATCAAAGTGATATATCATTAGATCTCTATGATATAAGAGGTTTAAAAATTAAATCATTAGTAAGCGGTGTAAAGCCTGCTGGGTCTCATACTTTTACATTAGATGCTACTGATATGGCAAGTGGTGTTTATTTCTACACATTGACTCTAGATAATTTAAGTCAAACTCGAAAACTTGTTTTAATGAAATAATAACATCGTAACAAAGTAAAAATCAGATAAAAGTGGGATTCGTTAAGTTATGAATCCCACTTTATCGTTATACTACTAATAACAAAGAGGAAAACATGCAATATATAATTCTTTTATTATCTTTATCTATTTTATCTGCAAAAGATATTAACTACAAAATTAATTCAGGTAATAATCATCAAGGCAGTTTTATTAGCGTTAATGGCCTAAATCAAATTAATCAAAATACAAGTAGTAGAAATTCTAGAAATGATACTACTACTGTCTGGTTTCAAGATTTTGAGGGTGATATGTCAGACTGGGAGACTGAAGATGGCTGGGAGTTAACGGAGGAAGAAAGTTACAGTCCCTCTCATAGCTTTCATTTTGATGATGACAATTATGAAGTTGTTTCCAGTTTAACTTCTCCAGTACTTACGGTACCTGCATTAGAATCAGATAATGATATTTTAAAATTTAATTTTGCTTTATGGGCAGACCTTCCAGATGCTGAAGGTGATGGAGACACATATCTAGATGATTATTATTGGGTTGATATTGCAAATCTTAGTGATCTACCAACGTATTTTCAACTTTCTACTTCAGATGCCTTCGATGGCCAAAGTTGGTGGTGTGCTGATCCTGGAGTTGGGGGATACTCCGATGCTTGGGTACAAGTACTACAATCTCCACCAATTACAGTTCCAACAGGAGGAACTTTATCAGCAATGATGAAATGGGCAATTGAAGAAGCTACAGGTGCTGCAGTAGATGGAACATGTACAGACGGATGGGATGCTGCAAATGTGAGAATTTCTAATGATGGAGGTGCAACCTGGAATTTATTGACTGGAGATGACCCATATGATTTTAATTATGGGTATGGATGGATTTATAACGATAGTGAATATGATTGTGGTGGTTCTCTTGAAGGCGTTTCAGCTGGATGGGGAGGCCAAGCCGACTGGCATGAAGTAAATTTTGATTTAAGTGCTTATGAAAATCAAGAGGTTATTATCCAATTTGCATTTGGATCAGACCCTGCTTATTCAACTGTTGATGATAATACTATTACAGGTTTTAAGGTTGATAATATTTCAATTCAAGGATCAAATGGAGATGTTGTATTCTCTGATAATGCTGATGAAAACTCTACAATGATCCCAATGAATGGTTTAGATTTTTCTTGGACTCAATATTTTTATGATTATGGTGATCCCACTAGACCCGGAGGTCTAGGGTGGGAAGAATACCCTGTTGGAGGTCCCTTTAATGGTAATGCACAGTTAGATATTTCTGATTATGCAGGAGCTGATATCCGAATACGCTTCACAGCAAGGATGGATGATAATGATGACGGAGGTAATGGAAATGGTCTTTTCATTGATGATCTTCATTTTTGGAAAGTTTCTATTAATGAATTACCTGTTGTTGAAAATTTAGAAGCTTTTGGTTTTGATAGCCAGGTGGAAGTCACATGGGATATGCCATCTTCTGAGGGTTATGAAAATGATGATATTACTTATGTTGATGGTACATTTGAAGATGCAATCATGATGAATTCTGGAACTTCATTAATGGGTAACTATTTTGATGTTCCATATGGGGTAGATGCGGCGTATGCAAATTCATGCGCTGTTTGGGGAGCACAGGGGTTTAGTGGTTTAACCACTATTTATGGTTATTCTGTTAGTGCAGGTTTTCCAAATAATTCTCCAGATTATAGTAGAACTATCACTCTTGAGGAAGAACAATGGAATGTTTTGGATCTTGATTGGGAATTTAGTGGTGACTTTCTTCTTGCTATTGAAGTAAGTACAACGGTTGGTGTCGCAATTGATGCAGATGGTGCTCCAGGGCAGAACTCATGGTCAAATTTAGGCGGATGGGAAAGATGGACTGACGTAGCGAATGAATATACGCTTACAGATGGTGAGTTTGGGATAAATGCAAATGTTACAACTGTAGGTGGTTTAACTCCTGCGTTTAATGTTTATAGATCCGTAAATGGAAGTGATCCTATTTTGATGTTTAATGGTTCCAATTTAAATGATAATTCATATACGGACAATACAGTCCAAAATGGGAATGAATATTGCTATGGTGTTACTTCTATTTATAATGATGAAGAGAGTAACATTGCAGGACCAGCTTGCGCTACACCTGAAGCTCAGACGATATATGAAATAGCTCATGATGATGGGACAAGTGAAACAAGTATAAATGCAGGAAATACAAACTATCTTGCTGTTAAGTTTACCCCTGTGGCTTATCCTGTAGACTTATACAGGATCAGTCTTTGGTGTGTTGGTAATGCCAATGGAGTTGGTTTTGTAAATGTATGGGATGATGATGGTGCTGATGGAGGTCCTGGAACCATATTACTTGAAAATTTACCTACTACTTTTTCAGGAGGAATTTGGACGTCTGTGAATTTGAATGATTATAGTGTAAATATAAGTGAGGGAAGTTTCTACGTCGGTTGGTGGGAAACACCAAATACCCCTCCACTTGGTGTAGATTCTGATAATTCATCTGTGAACAGTTTTATCGATATTGGAGCTGGTTTAGG
>CBFIBM010000045.1:0-251 GCA_965660855.1 uncultured bacterium
AGATCCGAGAGACTTATTACTTAGAAATACATTTGCATAAGATATGGGCTCGCCAGTACTTTTTTCTCTAACGAATCCACTAATCGATTGGTTGTTTGCAGAAATAAAAATTGGAATAAGCAATAAATAAAGTAGGGTATCCTTCACTAACGTAATATAATAAAAAAAAATGAATAAATTATTTTAATAATATCATTTTCCTTGTCTATTTAAAATCACCTGCTTGAATGCTGTAAAAATATGCTCCTGCA
>CBFIBM010000045.1:261-4188 GCA_965660855.1 uncultured bacterium
TTCTTTGGATGTTTATAATGTGGCAGAATTACTACACCAACAAAGTCCTAAACCACAATGGACTTTAAAGTCTAATTAGCAAAAAAGCACAAAAAGGACTTTAATTACTTCAGTAGAATCATCTTTTTTGTTTCACTAAAGTCACCTGCCTGAATCTTGTAGAGATATACTCCTGCTGATACTTGTTTCCCTTCATTATTAGTTGCATTCCATTGAATGGAATGTGTTCCAGCAACCTTATCTTCACGAATAAGGGATTGGACCTCCTTACCCATTAAATTATAGATAGTAATTTGGACATACTCATCCCTTGGTAAAGCATATTTTATTTCCGTCAAAGGATTAAACGGGTTCGGATAATTTTGATGTAAACTGTAGGTTATGGGCAATACTTCCGATGTTAATCCTAAGCTCTCCGTTACGATAAGCTTAACAAAACTTTGACTATTGGTTAAGGAACTCTCCTCTGGAAGTAAAGTAAGTCTACCATAATAGGTTCCTGCTAAAAGATTCGTTGCATCAACCCTAAGTAGTGAAACGTTATTTTCATCTCCACCAACCGTGCCCTCATCGCCAGTCATAATAAACAACCAAGGAGTGTCAATGGGAAGAATAAAAGAATGCCATCGGTCAAATGGATCTCCAACCAACGATGCATGAAAATCATTTCCACTATAATCCTGTACAATAGATCCATTCGATTCATTGAACTTCCAATACAGAAACAGGTCTGATGAAGAGGTATACTCATCCGTATCCATAGAGATATCATTTTTTTGTCCCATATTGTATAGATGTAACACCTCATAAGAAGAAAGAGCATCACTCCAAAAAGCCGTTTGAGTTAGAAAACCTTTAAAAGTCCCTGAACCAGACATGTTAATACCTAATCGATTCCCAAGAATAAAATTATGTTCTATGGGTACCGTTACTTCCCAGATCCCATTGATATACATGTTAAAGACCTGGTTAACCTCGTCATGAACAAAAACGCAGTGGTACCAGTTATCATTTAAATGATAAAGAGGTGTCTCAGAGAGATATGCTTCGCTCTCTCCATCCTTCCAACCAATTCGTGGAGGACCATTACTATTTTGCAATATAATTTGCCATGTTTCCAAAGAATCAGAATTAATCGGGGCAATAAAAGTAGTGTATCCATCTTCATTATCACTCCATCCTGAGGTTAAGGGTTTAAACCAAAGAGCTATACTCGCAGAAGAATTAAAATCTCCAACATCAGAGACTAAACTATCTGCCTCCGTATCAAATAAAGCAGAAGATAATAGATCCCCTCCAGACTCACTGACTACCGTATAATCAAGATCAATACCTGATGTATTTTCTACATGTAAAGAATCAATGTAGTACAATCCCTCCTCTAAGATCACATAGGAAGTATCTTCTGGTAATTGAATAACTTCCCCTCCTAAACATCCTATACCACAATCATCGATAGCTGCTTCAATTGCACTGGTCACGGAATCAAGATGAAACGTATCCATATAAGTTATTTCTGAAAACTCATTGAATACTACGGATTGTACATCAGGAGCAAATTGATCTCCAAAGTAATAATTATTATATATGTCAATTATGGATAAGCCAACATTGTCATTATATGGGAAATAGTCCTCATGAATGGGATTACAATTTTCATTGTAATCTGACCAAGGTTCAAAACTGAAAGAATCGGATTCAACAGTAACAATACCAAAAAAATAAGAATTATTATTAAAATTATTTAGCAGTGTATTCACATTTAATAAATAATTTTCGTCAAAATTTGACCCAGAAAATCCAAAATCAAGGTAGTGGACTTTTGACTGAAAATCACCTAATAGTTGAAGGTAGTATCCACCCCAGCCATCATTAATTGTCCCTTCCAGACCGCAAGTTCTTAGCCATGAGCTACCTGCATCATATGCTGGATCTGCTACATTATCACCAACTTTTAAATATCTTCTTGCTACAAGATATTTAGAAAAAGTTACCGTATTAAAATTTGTTATATAAAGATCTAAATATTCATTATAGGACCTTGGAAGATCAAATAAAGTTGTAGATAAATAAATATCCATAGATTCTCCAGGTTCTATAGAATTCTCCTCACCAATCGGTTCAATTTGAAAATTTCCACCATCTCTTATCGCCATACTGTCAATATAAACTGTAGCATTTCCATTATTAGTTACTGTTACGCTACGGATCAAAGTTTCGTCATAGTTACCGTAAAAAAGTACAGAGGATCCACTTAAATCTACTCTTGGACCAAAATAAGAAGCTAAACTAACCCCTACAGACTCAATGTACCAACCTCTAGTATTAATAGTTAAGGTAGAGGATTCATTCATTTCATGTGAGGAGTCAAATACAGAGTAAACCTGAAAAGAAATTGAATCGCCATAAAGAATATATTCCTCTTCAGGGTAGTCCATATAAAATGGATGCGTATTGCTTAAATCATCACTTGATAAAAATAATGTATCTAAATGTAGAGTGTCTGGTCCAATATTTTTAAGGGTCAAAGTTTGATATACCGTATCTCCAAGTGCTCCATTGAATTGGTTAAGATCATTATAATCCATGCTTGGAGACCTATAAATACGCTCTCCGAGTACTAATGTGTGATTTCCACCAGAAATAACAACAGGCTCTGAATTAGGTACACGACCTGGTGCACCACCGTCATCCCAATAATCACTTATAAATGCGATATAATATTTTAAAGGAAATTCTGTTTGACCAAAATCATTTTTACCCCAACTTATAATTTCCCTACCAGAGGAAAAGGGAAGTGTTAATGAATAGGTTTGTCCACCACCATAAGGTCCATAACCTCCAGTAATTATAGTTCCAAATACCCAGTCTCCAGCTACCGCTACTGTGTTATGGTGTCCTCCAACATCAAATCCTTCCAAAAATCCACTTATTTGTGGTACATCATATTGACCATATGTATCATCACCCCAAATATAAAAATTTAAGGGTGAAAAAATAGTTTCTGTGTAATTATCAGCACTATCAATCATATTAATTGTGGTAAAAACAGTATCTATTATCTCTTCGTTGTAAAGTTCATCAGAATAATTTATTTGCTGATCGTATAATATTGCCATGTTATGGTTGTAACCACATTTTATATCTAATAATCTTGAGTTAGTATTAAGGGGTTCTATTTCAGGAACATTTAATTGACCATAAGAATTATCGCCCCAAGCAGATAATTTTGTGATACCACTAGAATCATAGGTCACAACTGTATGATTTAATCCAGCATCAATATCTAGTATGAATAATGAGTCACTAATAGGGTTAAAGCGATCTGGTACATTACACTGGTTAAAAGAATTATCGCCCCAAGAGACAATTCTTGGATTTAGAGGCATAACAAAAAAAGTATCAACTAAACCTTCATTAATCACTACTAATGAATCAGCAATTAAAGTTGTGTCCCCAATAAGTGCTACATTGTGATTTCCACCTGCAGCTATCATAAAAATAAAATTAGTATCTAGGGCCTCTGGAATTGTTGTTTGAGCGTATGTATCATCACCCCATTGATAGATATCGGTTGCAAATTGATAATTTTTGTATCGATAATTGGTATTTTGACTATGAAAATTTTGGGTCTCTAATGGATTCTCCATGAAGAATTTCGGAGTTGAGTATGAAGAAAAACTATGGACAGCAACACCATGGTTTAAGCCTAGGCTAATTTCAGTGTAACGACCAGACTCAAAATAATTAAAAAGACTATCCGGATAATCGCATTGGCCCATGGAGCTGTCCCCACTACAATACAAACCTGGGATTAAGTCAAAACCATCTTCATAGTTGCTAGTGAAAGATACTCTTGCCATACTAAAATTTTCTCCAGCCCAAGCCTCTCTATAGCCACCCGCTAGTGGATAGCCATCTATACCA
>CBFIBM010000046.1:0-4134 GCA_965660855.1 uncultured bacterium
AATTAATTAGATTAAAATCTAAATTTTTTAGCTTTATATATCAATAAATCAATATTTCTTTTGAATTACATTGTGGGAAACGGAGACTAACGTTGTAACCTAAAAACTCATACACCTATAGGTGTGTCCTTCAATTTTGTGTCCTTTATTTGATAAGCAATGAATATCACTCTTTCATACCACACATCTCTACGGTTTATAATACTCGCCATTACTGACTCCTTTTCGTAGAGGTTACTGGACTTCGTCTTTCTGACTTCTTCAGTTCTTTCTTTCTAATCAAGTCATTCTCCACTAATGAAAGAAGGTATTCATTGACAGAACGAAAGTCCTTTGATGCCTTGTAGATTTTATTCCAAATACGAACAGGAAAGCGTACACCTCGTACACTTGATTGTTCTATTTGAGGTCTACCTCTTTTCTTGACTTTATCCATTAGCACAAATTACTCCTATATTATTTGTGTCACAACAAATATTGGTATAGTTGTGTTAAATTGTAACATGAATGATAAACAAAAATTATTAGTTATGGTTGGGGCTGGTTCTATTTTAGTCTTCCTGATAACTATTTTTGGACTCGGATTTAGTCCAGTACATAAATGGTTGGATACCAGTGATATAGATTGGGAATATGAAAAATCAAATGTTGATTTTGAAAATGATAAAGAATGGTACAAATGGGCTGGAGAATTAAAAAAAGAAAAAGGAATAGAGCGAACCAAAGTTGGGCTTCCGTTACTTTTCAGTAAACTTACTAAACAAGGTGAAAAAACAAACTGGTTTGGTATTATAGCAGTATTCAATATTGCTTTCTGCCTAACTGGTTTCTTTCTTTTCAAAGATAAGTAACTAATGCTTAATTGGTTCAAAAAGAAAAGAGTATTACCAAGATGGAGGTTGATAGGCATACTTATGATTGCAATCCTACTTGGGATGACTCTACAACTTTCATTAGAAAATGGTAACTATGAATATGTAATTCTTGTTGCCCTTTGCGGTCTTGGATTTGCATACGATATTAAGTAACTAATCATCCAAACATCCTAACTGGGCAAGTATTTCAATACACTTGTTATCTCCATGAGTTGCTTTTTGCCATATTCTTCAATGAACTTGGTCTTTCATAGTCTTTGCATCAGAGAGAGGTAAGTCCCAAAAGTCAAAGGTAACCCCTTCTTTACCCCACCTATCTAATGCCTTCTTCATTTTTGTAAACTTTACACTACGATCTCCTGGATTACCTGATTCACCTTTCGTATATGGTTTAAAATTCTTTATTGAATTTGGATGTTTATAATGTGGCAGAATTACTACACCAACAAAGTCCTAAACCACAATGGACTTTAACATATGATTAACAAAAAAGCACAAAAAGTACCTTAATTACAAATAAAAAAACTTCACGACTTATATTTTAATTTTTACGTTTATAATTAGTACTCAATGAATAACATTGAAATAGATATATTTTATTGCAAAATTAGTGCACGAATTATTTAACTCTATAACAAAATTTCATTACAAGTTTTTATCATAAAAATTTTAAAAAATTTCATAGCCTTTTCAGCAACTCTTTCTACTTTTTTTGCTTCAGATGATTTTGACTATCAAATTATAGATACTGAGCATGTGAAACTAAAAGTAGAAACTTTTGCATCTGGCTTTGATATCCCATGGGGGATGGTATTCCTACCTGACTCATCAATGTTGGTAACTGATTTGTCAGGATCTTTGTTCCATGTTCTTGGGGAAAAAATAATAAAACCTATCGAAGGTGTTCCTGATGTTTTCTTTAGAGGACAAGGAGGATTAATGGATATAGAAATAGATCCAAGTTTTAAGGATAATAAAATTATATATTTTACATATAGTCATCCAATAGGAAAAAAATCTTTTACTGCTTTGGCAAAGGCCAAATTAGAGAATCAAAAATTAATTAACTTTAAAATTATTTATTCTGCTGAGGAAAAATTTTATACAGAACAACGTGTCCACTTTGGAAGTAGAATTGCAATAAATGATAAATATATTTTTTTCAGTGTGGGAGATAGAGGTTTAAGAAAAGATGCACAAAATATTAATACCCCAAATGGTAAAATTCATCGCATTTTATTAGATGGTCGTATCCCTAGTGATAATCCATTTTTTACTATGGATAGAAAAAAAAGTTCAATATGGTGCTATGGTAATCGAAACCCACAGGGTTTGACTTTTTCAAAAGATGGAACCTTATGGGAGCTAGAGCACGGTCCGAAAGGAGGAGATGAATTAAATATTATTAAGAAAGGTTTGAATTATGGATGGCCAGTTATTACTTATGGTAAGAATTATATTGGTACTAAAATTACTGATTACACTCATATGGATGGGATGGAACAACCAATATGGCATTGGACACCAAGTATAGCTGTTTGTGGAATGAAAGTATATGAGAATGAACTAATTCCTGATTGGAAAGGAAATATTTTAGTCACATCCCTCAAGTATGAATATTTAGAAAGAGTAATAGTTAAAAATGGTAAAAGAGTAAGTAATGAAAAAATTTTTGATGCTGGTTCAAGAGTACGCGATATAGAAATAGACCCATTAGGTAATTTATATGTTGCACTTGAAAATCCAGGAAGAATTGTTAAGATTACTCCGGTTAGCAATTAATTAACTTTTAATAGAAATAACAATACAATGTATTATCTTCTTATTACAAATACCCATCTATAATCAGGCTTGTGATTATAAATTTGGTTAAAACATACCTTCTCCTGAATAACTTTTTGAGGAACTCGATTGACACCAACAAAGTCCTATCCCATAATGGACTTTAAAGTCTAATTGTTAAAAAAACACAAAAAGGACTTTAATTACTTTAATAAAATCATCTTTTTTGTTTGGCTGAAATCTCCTGATTTAATGATGCAGAAATCTATCCCGCTTTTCTGTATTCCATATCTAAATTCTAATCGGTTTTGATAATTTTTTTAATAACGAAAAATTATACCTAGACTATGAGAAGTCTTTCCCAAAATTTAATTCATCATATACTATATCAATATCCTCATTGCTAATATATACAATATCTGATGTTTTTAATAAAATATCAAAAATTTTATTAATTATAATTAAATGCATACATACCTCTTTTTTTATGATATTTAAAAAATAGTACTCTTTTTACTAGCTAGTCTTTTTCTAATTCTACTTAAAGATTGTATAGAAATACCTAAGTAAGATGCTATCAAGCCAACTGGAATTTTTTTTACCATTTCAGGGTTATTTTGTAATAAATCAATATACCTTTCTTCTGGTGTGAGTGTTAAAATTGCTTCAAATCTTTTTTCAAGTGCTATATGTCCGTGGTTTGTTCCGGTAAGAGCGATAGATTTCATTTTGGGGATTTTTAAACATGCTTCAATGTAATTTTTTTTTGTTATAGTTTCTAAAGTAGAGTTGGTTAAACTTTTTATAGAATATCTTGATGGTTTGTTATTGAAAAAACTTGGAAAAGCGACAGCAGGTGTGTTTTGAAAAACAAAATCTCTAATATAATGCTTATCTTTTTTTTCATAAACCATTACCAACATTCCTTTTTGTAAGAAATAAGCCTCTTTAGCAATATCTCCCTGACCAATTAATATTTCATTTTTATTAATATTTTTAGTTGAGCATAAATCATCAAATACTTTTTTATCTCGTTCTGGAAATAATATAAATTTTGATATGTAACTTGAAAAATTTCCCATTTTTGTTTGACAAAAATTTTTAATTAATTAATCATGATTGCAATATGAAACTCTGATTTATCAAATTATTTACCTTAAGTTAAAAACTTATGAAAATTTTACTGTAAGAACTTTAATAAATAAAATTATTATAAGATTAGAAATAATAATCAAGTGAAATAGTTTTTATCTACTTTTTGAATTACTTTGTGGGGGACTTGATTAACACCAACAAAGTCCTAAACCACAATGGACTTTAAAGTCTAATTATCAAAAAAGCACAAAAAGGACTTTAATTGAAAACTAAAAAGCCCCGATGAAACGAGGCTTTTATTTTGACTATCTGTTTAAACTTATTTTAGCAATACCATTTTTTTAGTGGAACGATATTCTCCAGCCTGGATTGTATAGATATA
>CBFIBM010000047.1:0-501 GCA_965660855.1 uncultured bacterium
AACATAATATCTTCAGCATATGACACACCATATGAATGTGCTGTTGCTCTTACTTTTAAGCCCATTGGATACCCAGTTTGCTCGTATTCATCATTCGTATTTACATTATTGGCACGATGAGCCCATCTATCATCAAACTCCATATATACGTCCATGTCTGAGACAAATCTGCCTGGTACTTCTTCCCAGCAATCAGGATCTTTTCTAGATTGAGAACAGCCTGGCAAGTTTATATTATAATCTTCTGACCAGGATCCCGGCCAAAAAGATTCTGTTTCTCCAGTTAAAAAATTATATTGTTGAGGCCAAGTATTTGAATAGGCAGAATGAGCAAGAACAGGATAAGTATCATCCCCAGTAACCCATGGTGTTGATCCAAAAATATCGCTTGAGTTGAATTCTGTTTGATGGGAGTTGGTGCGAGCCATTGTAGATGCATGCCAATCTGTTTTGTATTCAGTGCTTATAAAATGTGATTCTGCTGCATTTGCACCATAATAT
>CBFIBM010000047.1:511-4084 GCA_965660855.1 uncultured bacterium
CATCCTCGGTCCATTCCTCTAAATCTTCACCATAATCGTAAAAGTCAAATTGTGCCTCACGGCTTATTAATGCTGGCCTTAAAGCCCATGGATAAATAAATCCAATTCTTGCAGTGGTCTTATTTGGATCAGTATTTCCAAATGAGCTCAATATGATTTTCCGGTCATCATGATTAAAGAAATATTGAAATTCTCCGTTAATATTCTCTACTGAATTTTTTTCATTTTCAGGAAAATACTGACCATCATCTTCTCCAATCTCAAACAATATTCCTTTAAAAACTGTATCTCCTGTTACAGGATACCAAGCATCATAAGCATCACTTGATTCCCAAATACCGTAAAGAGATACGCCATCACCATCGATAATAGTTTCTAAATTTTGCCAAGTATAACTTGCAGTATTTTTGTTTCCTGGAACGGCACCAATAAAAGATACAGCAGGCAAATATGAGTAATCACCCCATATGCCGGAAGGATGAGTATCCCAATTTATAAAACTACCATAATTTGTGACTGCACTCTTGACCCTTCCCTGATCGATAAATCCTTTTGCCCGGTCACTCATTGGATTTGTAGGGAACGGATTATCACCAATTTTCGCAACTGACGTTTTTCTGAAAGGGTCAATTGGGCTATATTGATTGTTTCTTACATTTCCATCAATTGGAAATAATAATGAAATTAAAGCTGAGTATATAAATATTTTTTTCATAATGTTATCATTCGAAATCTATTCGTATAAAAAAGTTTATTTCCCTTGGTGGGGACATTCTCCAAGGCCGATCATAGTAAGCTGAAGATTTATTTGCATAAACTCCAACACCATTCGGGTCTGTACCTGGAAGCCCAACATAATCAGTATAGTAAGTTCCTGGATCATCAGCTTTACCTGTCAAAGCGTATATGTCATAGGCATTTCTAATATCAAGAACATTAAAAATATTCAATCCTACGGAAAATTTATGATCCATCCTTTCAAAATATTTAGCAAAAGAAAGATTTACATTTTTGTAAGCTGGTCCTCGCTTAGAATTTGGTTGTCTTAGATCTTCAACTGGATCTTTTCCTCTAAAAACTATTGGTGTATAGGGGTAACCACTTTGGTAAAAAGCCGTTAATCCTGCCTGAACCCCGAATGGAAGAAAAGTATAAAAATAGTATGTTAAATCATGTGGTCTATCGTAATAAGCTAGATTTTCCTGACTAGGAGCATCTACATATTGACCACTAATACTTGCCCAAGCATACTCACTATTAGTCTTTGCAACTGAATATGTATATTGAAATTGGGACCCAAACAACAACCATCTCCAGTCGATTGTAAGATCTAGTCCTTTTGCAGAGCCATAATCACCATTGGAAGCAACACTATATTGATATACTCCAGATCTTTCTTGAGTATAACGTGTTAACTGGTCCATATCTCGCACCCATGCACCTAATGAATAGGCCCAGTTTTCCCCAACCTGGACATTAAAACTTGCTCCATATTGCTGGGTTCTCTGTGCATTCATTGTCGCATTACCTACAGCTCCCTCTCCTTCTTCAAAAAGGGTTTCAGGATCTTCCAAGCTATTTGTATTTAAATACACATTCTGATAGACGGGGTTTTGGTAGTAAAGACCATAATTAAAAGTAAAGGTTGACTTATCTGTAATTACATGACTAAAACCAATTCGAGGACTGATTTTGTAAGACCAATTCGAATTTTTTAACAATATTTTTTGTCTTGCTAAACCCGCAATATCTGATGCAGTTTCTCCTTCATCCCACTTATCATTATCATTTAAATCAGAATAAAACCATGGACGACCAGGACTAAATTTACCTGTTGTGTCTGACCAGACTTGTGAATTGTAGTGTACCATATCAATTCTAACACCATAGTTAATAACCATCCAAGGTACTTCAAAAACATTTTGAATATATGCCGAGAGCTCTTCGGGTTCTCTGAAATCATCCCATTTACCATTGCTATTCGCATCTGTAAATTTTTCACCCTCATCCCATCTTCCATTACTTTCTCCGGCATCAGCTGTTTCATAACCTTCATCACCCAGGAGAAGACCATCTGGGCCAGTATCCTGCCAATATTCTGCAAAGGTTTGAATCTTAGCACCTGCACCTAGCCATGGTTGTTTAACTTCATAAAAATTTAATTTATGTGATTTATAATCAAATCCCGTCCGAATTTTCCACTTTTCAGAAAGCTGGCTTGTTATATCAAAACGAATTTCATCCGTAATAGCGGTTGAACTAGCATAAAACGTATCATGCCCACCAAAAGTTCTTCCTTCATCCCAAGCAACATCAGATGCATCAGGCATATAATAATAAGGATTTGACCTCCCGGGGATGAAACTAAAATTGTTAGGTGTTCCATAATAGCCTGGAACATTTTGCCATAATAAGTCAATGCTGTTATGATCTAAAAATGGCTCATAATCTTCGTACATTTCTGGCTCTAACCAGTAAGAACCGTCTCGCTTTTTTAATTTTTTTATCAGCTCCGGACCATTCCATTTGCTATCATTATTTAGATCTTCAAAATTTTCACCAATATCCCAAATTCCATTTCCATTGAGGTCATCGAAATCTTCAGCCATCTCCCAGTTCCATAATCCTGGTTCAGCACCATAATACCAGCCACTCCTTTCATCTATATTTGTATACCTTATCGTATCGCCATCTTCTCCTATAGAATAAGGTACAACATACTCATTTTCAATGTCCGATATTTCTTTAAAACCAGCAGAATGACGCCACTCAAACCAGTTTGGATATCCATCCTGATCATTATCTCTCCATCTAACACCCTGAAATTGGTCTTGTTGGAACCTAGAGATACGAAGTGTATAAAAAGTATTCTGAGATAGCGTATGGTTCATTTCTGCATTGAACCTTTCGGTATCTCTAAAAAGTTCATTCCTACCCTCATCCCAATAAAGATAGGTCGGATTAAAAGATTGGCGATGGTTTTCCACAAGCCAATATGAAGCATGAAACCTTAATTTGTTTGTGGGTTTGTAACTCAGTTTAGCAAAAACATCCCATGTATTATCAAATCCAAATCCACGAAAGCCGGATTGATCGTCCCAAGGATAAACAAGATTTTTTTTATTTTCTTTTAAAATCTGATCATCTACATCACTTTCATCAAGAAAATATTTAGGCCCTTGATAAACTTTATCATCAAATTCATAAACACTATATTTATCCTGAGTTGTATATTGCCCTGACGTCCAAAATGTTAATTTTGGTATCCCTATAATTGGACCACCAATTCCAAAATTATAATCTGTGTAACCTCGATTTAAATCGTAATTCTTACTTTCATCTGAATCCCCATCTAAAAACGCACCTACAGAACTTGTTTCCCATTTAAAATGGTATTCAATTTCTTTCCCACCACTAGCCGTATGCCAATTTGAAATGGCAGATTGAGCATCGCCGTATTCAGCATTAAACCCACCAGGTTGCCAATCAAATTCTCGAACAGCAAACATATTTAACCTAGTTCCCGAACCTATAGATCCAAATATAGGATTTCTCAAATACATTCCATCCATC
>CBFIBM010000048.1:0-4040 GCA_965660855.1 uncultured bacterium
TAATCTATGGAAATATAGATAAAACCAGCATATTCTAAATAACTTTTATTTTTCTCATCTGTTGCACTTCCTATATCCAGCGCTAATCTTCCGTTTTTAGGAAGCCATGAATATAATTTATTTACAGGTTTCCTTTGTTTCTTATTTAAGTTTTTTCCGAAATTTGTAAAAATTTTATTTCTGGAGTTATAACCAAATTTAAAATTATAAACACTTTTTTTATTTTTATTTTTAATGTTAAATGAGTAATTACTATCTAAGACCTGCTCATGTAAAATTTTTTTTGACGATTTAAGTCTTAAATCAATTTGACCATTTTTTTCATCAATAGTATAATTTTCTCCGCAATCATTGCAAATTAAAGTTATATCCCAATCCATTTTTCCATCGCAGCTTGGACATATAATGATTTTAATTAAAATATTTTTTATTTTTTCATTATAGAGCATATTTAGATTAGATTTCTTAATATCCATTTTGGTTTTAAAATTTCATTCCATAATTTTCTATTATTAGTCTGCCTTTGTCTAAAATCTTTTTCAGATATTTTTCTATGGAATGCTTTAATTATGTCTGCTACTTTATCTTTTTCTTCCCACTCTATCCAAACTACATGATCTTTCCATTTTATTAATTTAGGAAAAGGTAAAAGACAATCTGTATTCAAAAATATAGGAATCCGTCCCATCATCAATGTTTCATATAGTCTTACAGAAAAATTTCCATAACCCCTTAAACAAAAAATATAATCTGAGTTTATAATATTATCATAATATTCAAGAGTTGTTTTTTTATATTGATCTTTAGTTATTGCTCCACCTCTGTATTGATTCCTAAAAATAAAATTTGTATCAATATGTTCTGATTCTTCAATTTGTTTTAAAATACTAAATCTTTCATATGCACTGTTAAATTTTGGTTGATAAATATTTTTTTTGAAGGGATTTGAATTATTATCTATAGTATCTATTATATATTTTATATTTTGCTTTGTCTTAGTAATTAAATTGTTTGATGCTAATCCACAAAATCCAACAACGGGTATTTCTTTTTTTTTTCTTAAAATGATTTTTTCCTTTTTGTAAATTTTTAAAAATTGATCAGTAAGTGCTGCAGGGAATCCCTGATTTTTTTCACTTAATTTTGATCTATACCCACCCATTCTAAAATAAGTAATATTTTTAAATTCTTTATAATATTTAGGATAATCTCCAGAAATATATCCATATCCATTTATATTATAACTCATACATAGCTGACTATAATTTTTAATGATGTGCATTGAGTTAGTTTCAAAATAATAATTAATTGGATAGGGTATTAATAAAAAAGATGAATCTTCAATCTTTTTGGTCAAATTGAATTCTTTTTGATCAAAATTCCACTCATGAAACATTTCACCCTCTTGTGCCCAACTATTTTTTTTGAAGAAAGGCCTTACTAGAAGAAAAAGTTCTCTCTTATCAATTGATATTTTAAAATCATTAGGAATAAATATATTTTTTATATTCATTTAAATTTATTTAAAAAAGTTATCAAAATTTTTTATTTGTTGATCTAGAGTGTATTTATTTAAAACTCTTTTTCTTGCTTCAAATCTAATTTTTTCTAATTTGATATGATCATATGAAAACACTTCTTTAATTTTTTCTGCTAGATCATCAGGTGAGTACTTATTAATAACCCACCCAGTCTTGTCGTTTTTTATGTTTTCGGAAAGACCCTCTGCATTTGAAACAAAAATAACTAACTCCATTGACTGCGCCTCAACAACTGCATTTGAAAAGCCCTCTTGAATACTATATTGAATGTAGGAATCAGCATTCTCATAATACGATCTAATTTCATTGTGATTTTTTGGACCCGCAAAAATAATTTCTTTGTTCATATTAAGCTGATTCCTGATATAACTTAACCTTTCTATTTCAACGCCTTCACCAATTATAGTATACTCAAAAGGAATATTATTTTTCTTCAAAATAGACATTGCATAAATAGTATCCTCTAATCCTTTTTTCCAGTGCAATCTAGCTACCGTCAAAAATAAAATTTTATCTTTTCCATAAATTTTTGAAGTTGTTTTTTTATTTTTTCTAAAATATTTTTCATCAATTGCTGGATGAATTATTACAGTTTTGTCTAAATCGTTTAAACCTTCAATTCTCGCAGAAGTTAATAAATCCTTTGAAATTGCATGTATCTTATCAATTTTTGACCAAACCTTTGTGTAACACCCTGGATTTTTCAATGGGTATATAGAAATATCATACCCTCTTATACTTGTACTCATTTTTGCATTTATAGATAATGCCACATTTTCTCTTTTTAATACAAGTGTCGTAAAACTAAAGTGTAACCAATCAATAGGTTGTTTAATTATATAAGAATTAAAATATAGATTTTTCCATCTTTGCAAAAATTTTACACCATCCTGCTTTTCTAGATTCAGATATTTTATAAATGCATTTGGATTTATAATAAATGTACTTGAATAATAATAAACAAACTTAAAAAATTGAAAAAGTATATTTTTATTTACTTTAGGCTTTAAATAAATAGGGCAAAGATTAAAGTTATTATTTACATTTGCAAAAACTGAAATTTCATGGCCATTTTCAATTAAACCTTTTATCATAGAGAACAAAAATGTTTCAGACTTTCCTGGAGTACTTGATAAAACTATTCCAATTTTCATTTTTTACATAGAAAAGCTAATTCAAGTTGATTAATTGCATGTTTAGAACCACCAAGCTTAATTAAATCTATTATTTTTATTGATGAAAAATATTTTTCTAGTTTTTTACTAAAATCTAATCCATAATGTCTATAGTGACCGTTTTTTGTAGGGAAATCATAATATTTTGTTTTCACTCTCCTCCAATCTCCTGGAACGGTTATTATAGCCAATCCATTTACCTCTAATATTCGAGAGATCTCTTTTAGAGCCTTTTGGTCATTCGGCACGTGTTCCAAAACATGGTTGCTAAGGATGATATCAAATGAATGATCAGGGATTTTAAGATTTTGTATATCTTGCTTAGGAAGATCTACATTTTGCATGTTCAAATCAGTTGTAAAATAATTATGATCGAAAGAATTTATAAGATCTTTAAGATTTTTCTCAGGGGCAAAATGAAGGATTCTTTTCTTTTTTTTTCTTAAAAAATATTTGTACAAAAAATACAAACCTCTGTGCCTCGACCTGCTGTTACAATCTGGACATGATGAATTCCAAGTAATCTCAGTTGAATTACATAAATTGATAAATGAGTGGTTTTTATATTTACATATTGGACAAGATAATATTTGATTGCTGTTAAATATATTTTTTTGTTTCAATATGTTTAATGTTTCACAAACTAAATAATTTCCGAAACTGGAATAATCACCGTCTTTGATTAATAAAATTGATCGAATTAGTAGTATTTTAAATGTTGTATTTTTATTCATTTAATACTTTTAGGTATAGCTTTTTCATTTCGAAACCAATCAAAGAAAGATTATGATTTTTCTTTACATAGTGCAATGCACTTTTTATCATATCATTTTTCTTTGTTTCATTCATTTCTGTGATTGTTTTCATATTTTTTATTAAGTCTTCAATATTTCTACTTTTAAAAACTAAACCATTTTCCTTGTGCTTTATTATCTCTTTCATTCCTCCGCAATCACTTGTGATTATTGGTATACTTAATCCCATTGACTCAAGAACTACATTTGCGATACCCTCTTCAACACTTGGAAGAATCAAGCAATCAGAGGATTTAATCTTTCTATAAATATTTTTTTGAGAAATATTTAAACTAAGTTTTACTTTATTTTTCAAATTTAGATCACTAATGAGATATAATATTTCTTCGCTAGGTAAATTTGACAATATTATTTCATATGTTACATCATATCCATTTAATATCATTTTTTTTAGAGCATGTAATGAATAATGATATCCTTTTTTCCAATGACTTCTACCGACTGATATGAATTTAAATATTTTATTATTTTTTGATGAAAATTTTTTTATATTTTGTAAATACATAATA
>CBFIBM010000049.1:0-3756 GCA_965660855.1 uncultured bacterium
ATTTCTTGACGATGACTCAAGAGTTAATTCAAATTGGATCTATGAGCATATAAAATGTATAGATTTTTTTCAAGTTGATATTTCAGCTGGTGTTTCAATATCAAAATTGGGATCACCCACCCCTAAGCATTACAATTATTTTAGATGGGCAGATCAATTAGATACTGGTAATGTAATGATTAAAAAGAATGTTTTTGAAATATGTGGCTTATTTGATGAGCGGTTCGAAGGTATGAGAATGGGTGATGGTGAATTTGGACTTCGAGCATACATGAAAGGGTTTAAAAGCATCAACAACCCTCTCGCAAAAAGAGATCATTTAAAAGTTGCAAAAGGTGGCTTGCGCGAGATTGGAAGCTGGGATGGCATTAGATCTACAAATTGGTTTGGACCAAAACCTATTCCAAGTATTCTATATTTTTTTAGAAAATATTGGGGCGATAAAAATTCAATTTTTTATTTACTTAAAGTAATTCCTATATCATTATCTCCTTATTCAATAAAAGGAAAAAATATTGGTATTTTCCTTAGTTTAATATATTTTATTTTATTTTTCCCAATTATATTTTTCCAAGTGTGCAAATCTTGGAAAATTTCAAGTAAAATGTTAAACGAAGGTGCAAAAATTGATAGGATATAAGAAAATTTTAATTCTCACATCAGAATTCCCCCCTGGTCCTGGGGGAATTGGGAATCATGCTTTTAACTTGGCAAGTCACTTAACTAAGAATAATATAAAAGTGACTGTTATGGTAACATCTGTAAACCTTATTAAGCAGACAGAAAAAATAAATGAAAATTCGTTTGAAGTCTTAAGAATAAAATCTAGTGTGTCTCTTAAATATTTTAATCTTATTTATTTGTGTTTTAAATATTTTCTAGTAAATAAAAAAACTGATATCATAATTAGTGGACATCTTCCTGTCATCATATATGGTAACATTATAAAATTTTTATTCAATAAGTCATATGGAATAATCCACGGTCATGAAGTCCTAATGGGTAATAATTTTATAAAATATTTTACTAAACGAGCATTAGAAAATATATCTGTACTTATCCCAGTATCTAATTTTTCAAAAAAAAAAATAACAGAGAACCTTAAACATAACAAAATAAAAGTAATTCCAAACGGATTTGATCATGAAAGATTTAGTGGTTTAGTAAAAAAACGAAAAATAGATAAAGATACATTAAATTTAGTGACAGTTGGAACCATATCACCAAGAAAAGGTCAGCATAATGTTATTAAAGCAATTCCAACCTTAAAGAAAAAATTCAAGAAGGTTGAATATAATATAATTGGAGAAAAAGGAAATAATTCTTACTTAAAAGAGTTGATATTAAAATTAAACATTGAAAAGAATATCAACTTTCATGGTTATTTAAATGATTCAGAATTATCAAAAATAATGAATAGGTCTTCTATCTTTACAATGTTAAGTGAAACTCAAAAAAATGGTGATTTAGAAGGTTTTGGAATAGCAATATTAGAAGCAAATCATTTTGGTTTACCAGTCATTGGATCAAAAAATTGTGGAATAGAAGATTCCGTAAATGATTTATTTTCAGGTATTTTAGTACAAAAAGATAGTATAAAACAATTTTCAATTGCAGTTGAGGAGATTTATGATAATTATGATAATTATCAAGTATCTGCTATCAGTTGGTCAAAAAGATTTCATTGGAATAATATTATATACCATTATTTAGAAACAATAAAATAAAAAATGAAAAGAAAGGAGATTATATATGAATTTTTCAATAAAACTGATAATTATTTAAATAAAAATTTTGGAGTAATCATAAGAACTAAAATCATCAAGGATATTTTAGGTTTTAAATCAAACAAAGATATTTTAGATGTAGGATGTGGAGACGGATCGATTACATTAGATTATGGGAAAAACAATAATTTATTTTTAATTGACCAATCAAAAAATATGCTTGATCTTGCAAAAATAAATGCAAATAAAAAAGATATTAAAAATATAAATTATAATAATTTAAAATTTGAAAAATTCATTCCAAAAAAAAACAAATATGATATAATTATTGCCTTGGGTCTTTTAGCCCATGTTGAATCAATACATATTACGTTTACAAAGCTCATCTCATGCTTAAAAAGTGATGGAATGATAATATTACAATACTCAGATTACGATAAAATTTTAACAAAAATTAATTTATATTTTTCAAATAAAGTTTATAAGAAAAATAAAATTAATCAAAAACTGATTAATTTGATTCTTAAAAAAAACAAATTAATGATTTCTCATAAAATTAGATATAGTTTTCTTCCTCCAGGAATTGGTTTACTATCAAATGAGCAATTATACTCATTAACTATGGAAACATATCAAAATAAATTCTTGTCTAAGTTTGGTACAGAGATTATTTGTGTAATAAAGAATAAATAAAATTTTGAAACTTACCATTATTTCACATACACCACATTTTATACAAAATGGAATTGCTTATGGTTGGGGACCCACAGTTAGGGAAATTAATTTTCTCTCAAAAATTTTTAAAAAAATTTATCATGTTGCTCCATTTTATAATGGAAAATTTCCAGGAAGTTATGTCAAATATAACAAGAAGGTTGTGTTTATCCCAATTATTGCATCAGGTGGATCTAAAATAGTTAATAAGTTAGAGATTCTCTTAAATATTCCTCATAACTTAAAAAAAATTCATCATTCATGTTTAAAATCTGATTTGATACACTTTCGATGCCCAACAAACTTAGGATTATATGTTCTCCCATATTTAAAATTCATAAATAAAAAAAAATATTGGATAAAATATGCTGGAAATTGGTCACAATCTAAGCCCCCAATATCTTATTACTTACAAAAGTTCTGGCTAGAAAAAGTCATAAAGAAAGAAGTTGTTACTATAAATGGAAAATGGAGTAATCAAAGAAAACATATATATTCATTTGAAAATCCATGTTATTCTATAAAGGAATTAAATGAATCTAAGAAAAATATTTTTAAAAAATCTTATGATAATAAAATAAAAATATGCTTTGTTGGTGCAATGGAAATTGGTAAAGGAGTTGATATATTAATGAATGCTCTCAGTATAAATAAACAAAAAAAACATATTGAAATGGTATATTTTATTGGAGATGGTTCAGAAAAAAAGAAAATTGAGAGTATGGCTTTTTCAATTAAAGATATAAATACAAATTTTAAAGGATATATATCTCGAAAAGAACTTAATGAAATATATAAATATTGTCATATCCTAATCCTCCCATCTAAATCCGAAGGTTTTCCAAAAGTTGTTTCTGAGGCTATTTCATATGGGTGTGTTCCGATAGTTTCTGATGTCGGCAGTATCAGTCAATATATTAATGAAAAAAATGGTGTTGTATTAAAGGAGAGGTCTTCTAAATACATAAATATAGCTATAGAAAAATTATTATCGTGTCGTAAAAGTTTTAAAAAAATTGCCCAAAATGGTATCAAAACATCTAATATATTTACATACGAATATTATATTAAAAGAATTAAAAGTATAATGATAAATGATTAATAAAATTATTACTCAGAAGGGTTTTAAATGGACATTATTCCATTTAATGCTTGGAAGTGGCTGCGTATTTTATCCTTCAATTTTAATTTTTTGGTTTTATTATGTTATAATTAGCTCATTTAATCTTTTAGCTTCAGATTTAATTTATAGAAATTCAATCCAAAATATTATTCCATTTATAATATACATTTCTTCATATGAGGTTTTGGGGCG
>CBFIBM010000050.1:0-3746 GCA_965660855.1 uncultured bacterium
TATAATCCAAAAGCTTTTGTATCATACCGTTCTAACGTATCGTTATAAGAACCAAGGCCTTGAGTATTTAATCCAAAAGCTACTGCAGGTAATGAGATCGTCTCATTAATAATTAAATATTTTAAATTTGCCTCAGGTCTAGGATACCAAATAAGAGAATCATCTCCAATAAGGTTTGGTGATCCAAAAGATAATCCAAATTGAAACCTGTCTGTAATTCCTGTTCGAAGCCCAAGGATTAGTCCTCCTGCATCTTGTATGCGCATGTCCATCGAGTAACTACCTCTCATTAGAGTTCCAGCAGTCGGTATCGTAATCAAATCTGTGGGAGGAGGATATTCTTGGGATTTTGAAATATTAAAAATGGTTAACGTTATTATTATTAATAATTTTTTCATTTTGTCTATTGATGTATTGGCTTAGGATAAATTACATCACCCATTCGTGAGGTCAAAGTCCGGACTCTGTGGATAGGCAATGTTAAAAGGTCATCCTCTTGTTCCATTCTAAATTTTAAACCATTGGAAGTAATCTCAATAAAATCGACGAATAATCTTTCCCCATTAACTAAAATTAATTCATCAAATTGAGTTCTAGGTATTATTCCTCCATGGGGCACTAAAACTCTTCGCTCTTTAATTTCTTTAGCAATAATATCAACTTCATCTAAGGTATTATGTGTCCTAGGTGGAGGTGTTTTATATAATTGGTCTGCTGGGGCTTGATCAACTGCAACATGAGATATCAATTCACCATCATGCCCGAACTCCCAAATTTGAATGACAACATGTGGTTCAATGTAATTATACATATGTTCAAATTTGTACCTAAATCGTCTAATAACTCGAGCAGATGGTAAATCTCTCCAACGTTCTTCCTTTAAGTTTCCTAAATAATCATAATCTAATTCAATTTGTCCATATTTTTGACCGTCTACAGTTTGGAAAATAATTTTTGAAACCTGGACCCCATCTTTAACAGTAAAATACGTCTGCTGATTTACGAAAGAGAGAGGTTCATTAACCCTAAATCTCCAAGCCCTATATTCTTTACTCCAAGGCTCATCTTCACCATAAACAATCAAGCTTAAATATTTCCATCTATCCGTATATTCACCTCTTTCAATTAATTTTCCGGTTATATCATACTTTAACATTTCTCGTTTTTTGGTAACACCTGTTTTGGAAACTCTTTCAATTTTAACAGGACGATCTCTTTCATCATAGCTTACTGCTAAATGGGCTTTCCCTCTTCTATCCGATGATAACATTGATAAATCTGCTTTAAAATAATAGTCATTTTCAAAGAAACGTAAATAAGAAATCTCGCTATTATTTGAAAATAATATTCCAATTAATAATCCATATAGTATAATAATTTTTGCTAAATAATTCATTAATCCTCTGTTTTGAGATCCTCGTCTAATAAATTTGATAATTTAAAACGATGAATAGAACTATCTCCTGGACTACAAACATAAACAACTCCTCTATTATCAATCGCAACAGCTTTCGGAGAATTTAAAGTGGGTTTATTTTCTGAACCAATAGTTTTAAAATATTGACCATTTGAGTTAAATACATGAATTTTATTATTATTTTTATCTACCGCATAGACATTTTTGTTATCATCAACAGAAACATCAAAAAACTGATCATAAATTACAACATCCATTATATCATCAGAACTAGGTTCAAACCCTGATGTATAAGTAGCAAAATCACCTGATAAATTTGGTTCTATCATATGTATAGGAAAAAAATCACCCTCCTGAGTGTAATATATATTTCCTTGATAATCCATGTCTATACTCAAAGCATCATTTACAGTTCCTGCCCCAGATCCATAACCTTTGATAGTAGAGCCAAACTTCCCTCGATAACCCCATACAAATTCATCATTATTTAGTTCAATAAGAATTGATTTCTCAAATGCTATTTCTATAATGCGATGTTGATTATCTACTCCACCATAATTATCACAAACAAAAATATAATTTTCTGAACCATCTGTTGTTGTCAATCCTGAAAATGTACTCATTTCAGATTTATAATATGAATCTAAATATCGATTTACTTCATCACTTCCATCATAGAAAATATGCGGTCTCAATAAAGAGTCTATCATCACTTGATTTTCTTGACCAGTTATACTTAGGGCTATCCAATTTTCATCATTTAAGATAGAATACCAAAGATCAGAGCCATAGTTTACTACTGTATCAAGTTGTGTATCTAATTGCCTAAAAAGACCTGAGGTACTAACTTTTTTTATTCCTATATCATTCCAATACTGATTCCATTTGAATATTCTTTGAGAACCATCAATAAAAAAAACATTCATTTTTTTATCTATATCTACATCTGTAGGGTATATCGGAATATTTTGCGCATCCACAAGATCCAATAAACCATTAAAACCTGATGGTTTTTCTCCATTCTGATTTAGGACAAAGATTGAACTTAAAGTACTATCCGCAATGTAAACTCTACCATCCTGAGCTATAGATATTTCGTAAGGGTTTATAAAACCAAATTCCGCTCCCCACGATGGACTAATTTTTATAAAGGTTGTATCTCCTGCACTTAAACCATCTAGATCCCCATTTATGATATCTTCTGGGATAATAAACTTCTCCATACAAGAACTCACTAAAAATAAGATAAAAATATTAAATAGTTTTTTCATTAAAAAGATAACCCTAAGCTAAATCGCCTTGGATCTGTCAAATGATCAAAGTTCGCATAACCATAATCAACACTTAACTTATAGTCTCTAATTCCAAAATTTAATCCAACTCCAGCAGTATAGTTTTCTTCATTTTTATTAAACTTATATCCAGATCTCAAATATAATAAATTCATGAAAGAATATTCAAAACCAGTAACAATATATTCAGCATTATCAACAGGATGATTTAATTGTAAGCTATAGCTAAGTTGATGGCTCTCTTTTTTTATTGGGTCTACGGCAACACCTACTCGAAATAAAGTTGGAGGGGAGAATTTTTCATATTTCGTATCTTCAACAATCTCTGATCCTGAATTAGAATCTAATAAGGTCTTAAGATATTTTCCATCAGGAGAAGTTTGCTGACCAAAGTTGGTTAAAGAAGCGCAAAATCTTAAAGAACCAAAACCTGTCCAATAAAAGGTTCCTATATCTACAAGTAATGCATCCATGTGATTTTCAGCCAGTGTTTCAGAAACATGTTTTAATGTTACTCCAAAACTAAATCTATCCGTCATTTTAGCGCCATATGTAATACCAATAAACCTATCTTGAAATATAAAATATTTTCCGGTTCCATCAGGGTGAAATTCAGAGGTCTCTTCCATGGGATCCATATGTAAAATTCCAAAATTAAATCCTAGAGAGTGCCTACCTACTAATTTTTTACTAATACTTAAATAGTCATATTTAATATTAGATGGCCAATTAATTGTTGATAATGATACTTCCGTTTTTTCTAACTGCGCAAGGACACCAGGGTTATATGAAATATTCGAAGCGCCATGATTTAATGCTACAACCGATTCACCCATTCCAATAGCTCTAGCACTTACTCCGATATTCAGAAAAGAGAATACAGAGGTGCCAACCCTCTGCCCTCCTAAAATTGGAAAGAGATTTTGTGCCTGAATTATTGAAAATGCCACAAAGAACATAATTATTTTAAATTTAATTTTATGCATTAAAAAATAAACTGGAAACCTATTTCCATTGATCTTGGTTTATTATATCTA
>CBFIBM010000051.1:0-3708 GCA_965660855.1 uncultured bacterium
TTACAGAATATAAGGTATCATCTGAAAATGGTTTTAATTGGTCAGAGAACACTTCCTTTGGACCATTTAGATATAAAAATAATCTCCCATTAAATGATTCATTAAGAATTATCAGTAGGTTTGGAACTGTTATTTCTGATAAAAGCAAATCCCTTTATGGTTATGGCCATTTCACATATAAAAAATATTTTCATGGTTATTTATACCCTAGAGTTGTCGATAATCCAAGTTCAGTTGAGAGGTTCTCAGGTTTAGTAAGAGATATATCAAGAGGGGGTTTCCGTGCAGGAGAAACAGATTTATCTGGAATTTCATTTGAAAAAGATTGGTTGATTTTTCAATTTGGAAGAGGTAGACAATCTTGGGGTGCAGGGAATGATATACAACTTCTACTAAGTGAAAACTCGCCGCCTTATGATTACGGGTTAGTCGATTTAAATTTTTCAAATTTAAGAGCAAGGTATTTTCATGGTTTCTTGGAATCTGATTCTTTACAAAATAATAGATATATAAATGGTCGAGGAATAGAATGGTTTAATAATAAAAATTTACTAATCAGCTTATCAGAGATAATCATTTATTCAGGTATAAACAGGAATATTGACTTTGCATATTTAAATCCTATATCAACACATTTAGAAATTGAATTAAATGAGAAACAAAATTTGAAAGGGACAGATAATGGAAATGGAGCATGGCAAATAT
Source organism: uncultured bacterium (assembly GCA_965660855.1). Taxonomy (GTDB): domain Bacteria; phylum Fidelibacterota; class Marinisomatia; order Marinisomatales; family UBA1611; genus JAOLAV01. The sequence goes on from CBFIBM010000051.1 coordinate 706, forward strand.
CAATTGATTTTTTAACCTCAAAAAAATCAAGACTATCATTTAATTATTTATTTGATGAGTTTACATTAGATAAATCTCAGCAGGAAAATGGAAAAGAAAAATTTAACGCTTATTCTTTTAAGTTTGTTAAATCGTTATCAAGAAATAATAACCATCTTTTAAATATTTATTCTTCTACTGTAGTGATTGGTAAAAATACTTTTAGACACGAAGATGGTAAAAATAATTTTGTTCATAGGAATCAACCATTAGGCCATCGCCTTGGGAGTGATTTTAATCTTTATAATATTGGTATAAATAGTTTTTATAATCGTAAAATTTCATCAAACATTGAGATTGGTTATAAGGAAAAAGGTTTAAACACAATCATTACTGACCCATATCATAGCTATAATTTTTCAGATGAGAATGATAATAAAATTACAATAAATAAATACATAAATATAAACTTAGATTATTGGCATGAAAGAAATATATTGTTATTTTCGAAAGGAGAATTCATCATACAAAATAATGATAAGAAAAGTTTCAACTTCACACTAGGATTAAATATTTATCTTAATATTTTAAAAGTAATTTGAAAATACCATTTCATAAACCAAATCTTCCAAGAAGTTTAGATACTATTTATTCAAAATCTATGAAAAATGGATGGCTTACAACTGGAAGCGTTGTTAAAAAATTTGAGAATGAGTTAAAAAAATATTTAAAATGTAATTTTGTGGTACTATTAAATTCATGTACTGCAGGCTTACATCTTTCTTTATTAGCAAAAGGTTTTTCTAAAGGCGATGAATTTTTACTTCCAACATTAACCTTTGCATCTACTATAGAATGTGGAGAATACCTTGGTTTGAAACCTAATTTAGTTGATTGTGAAGAAAATAGTTTTTTAATTGATATGAATAAGGTTGAAGATCAATTAAAAAAAAATAATAAAATTAAAGCTTTTATTCCCATGCATTATGGGGGTGAACCAGTTAATGTTGATCAAATTAATTTTTTAGCTCAAAAATATGACTTGTTTATTCTACATGATGCTGCCCATGCTTTAGAAACTGAATATGAAAATAAAAAAATAGGAAATACAGACTATTCATCAGCTTTTTCTTTTTACGCTAATAAGAATATTACAACTGGTGGTGAAGGTGGTGCTGTATCTACAAATAATGGAGATATTGCAAAAAAGATCAAAAAACTATCACTTCATGGAATAACTAAAGATGGTTGGAACAGATTTAAAGATAATGGTAATTGGGAATATGATATTACCGAATTAGGATATAAATATAATTTGACTGATCTTGCTGCCTCTTTTGGACTTTGGCAATTTAAAAATATTGATAATTGGAATAATAAAAGAAAATTAATAGCAGAGAAATATTTATCGCTACTTTCAAATGTTGAGGGTTTAATCCTACCAAAAAAAGTTAATGGTCATGCATGGCATTTATTTGTTATCAGGATTAACCAAGATTTTTGGAAAATAACAAGGAATGAAATAATTCAAAAATTGAATAAGAAAGGTATTGGACTAGCTGTTCACTACAAACCAATTCACTATCTTTCTTATTACAAGAATAATTATGATTTGGATAATGATGATTTTACTAATGCAAATAACTTATTTTCTTCGATAATTTCTCTTCCAATATATCCTTCATTGAGAACTTCAGAAGTTGAATATATATGCCTATCAATTAAAGAATTATTTTCAGAATTCCACATTTAGAATTAAATAGTGATTTTTAAACCGTAACATTATTTTATCTTGTAAAATTAATTAATATTTCTCATTTTTATACATGGATTTTATTTCTAGAGCTATAGCATTATTTTGGATTGTAATACTTAGTCCCTTTTTTCTTTTGATTGTGATATGTTCACTTTTAATACAAGGCAGGCCAATTTTGTTTAAACAAAAAAGAGTTGGGAAAGATTTTCAACTATTTAATATATTTAAATTTAGAACTCTTTCAATCAAAAACAATAATAATCTATTTATACGCCCTAATATAATCAAAATATCAAAATGGGGTAGGTTTTTAAGAAATACTAAACTTGATGAAACTCCTCAACTCTTTAATATTCTGTTCGGTAATATGAGATTTATTGGTCCTAGACCAGAAATTCCAGAATATGTTGTGAATGAAAAGTTTGATTTTTTAAAAGAGTTAAAACCAGGTTTATCTGGCTATTCATCAATAATCTTTAGAAATGAATTGGAAATAATGTCACTTTTAAAAAATAAAGATCCATATGATGATATTTTAAAAATAAAAATTGCTCTGGATAAGTACTACCAGTTCAATAAAAGTTTTATTGTAGATCTTAAACTAGTAGCAATAACGCTACTATCGCTATTTATGCCTAGAATCACTGGACATTATTTGCTTGTAAAATTACTAAATGAAGATCCATCTAAGTTAGACCTTAAATCCATTTTAAATAGCGTTAAACTTAGGTCAAAAGATTTGACTCTTTTTAAAGTTGATTCAGAATTTACAAATCCTGAGTTTAGGCAATAGACATAGGTCTTTTTTTTTACCTAAATTGAAATTTTTTTCATCAATTAACCCATTGAATGATAAAATCATTAATTCATTTGATTTTCATAATGACATTCAAAAAAATATGAAAATAGAACAATCTTTAAAAGCTCAAAAAGAGTGGAAGAGTTTCTCAATAGAAGAACGAATTGAAGTTCTTGAAAAATTAAATTCAATTTTAAATAAAAATAAAAAAATGTATGCATTTTCAATGGCTTCTGAAATGGGGAAACCAATCAGTCAGGGGATTTTAGAAATCGAAAAATGCATATTATTATTAAACTATTATAGAATGAATATTATAAATCTAATTAATCAAAATTTTCAAAGTATTGATTCAAGTAAAAAGATTGTATATAGTCCATTAGGTATAGTCCTTGGTATTATGCCTTGGAACTTTCCCTTTTGGCAAGTATTTCGATTTATAATACCAGCCCTATTATCGGGTAATTCA
>CBFIBM010000052.1:0-3694 GCA_965660855.1 uncultured bacterium
CAACGATGTCCTGGCCAGTTCCTGGAACAATGATGATAGAGCCTACTGAAAGTGAATCAAAAGCAGAATTAGATCGCTTTTGTGATGCAATGATTTCGATTAAAAAAGAGATTGAAAAAGTTACTTCTGGGGATTTTCATAAAGAGGACAACCCATTGAAGAATGCGCCTCATACCGCACAAATTACTTTATCAGATGAATGGAATCATAGATATTCAAGATATGAAGCTTGTTTTCCAGCTAAATGGCAAAAAGAACATAAATATTGGCCTTCTATTGGCAGAATAGATAATGCTTTTGGAGATAGAAATTTAGTATGTACTTGTCCTCCTCTAGATGAATACGAATCCTAATTGTTCCAAACATACTTTCAAACATAAATTTTTTGTAATTTGTATTTAATGAAAATACAAATATTTATATTCTCCATAATCTGTATCAGCTTATTCTCATGTGAAAAAAATGCAGAAAGTGATAATAATCAAAATGACATTTTATCAAGAGTATTTTTAACGTACCCACTCAATAACTCATCCATAATGGATACAATCCTTGTTCGATGTGACTCCATTAAAGATATAAATATAATAAGATTAGATCTTTATGTCGATGGGGATTCTATTTCAAGTACTAGTAATTTCCCGTTTATTTTACCTTTCATAACAAATAATTTTAGTAATGGTTTTCACTCTATCTATGTTAAAGCAGTCTTTGAATCTGGAAGCGAATACCAAAGTAATCCTATAAATGTTTATATAAATAACTTTCTTGTTTTTTCTAATGCTTTCGGAAAAGAAAACATACATGAAGAAGGCTTATCTATTCTTCAAGAAAATGATAGTAGCTTTATCATTTTAGGGAATACTGCTGAAGACCTTCTCTTATTAAAAACAGATCGTTACGGAAATGAACTCTGGACCCAATATTTTGGTGGAAGTCAAATCGATAATGTAAAACATTTGATTAGGGCCTCGGGTGGAGGATATTTTATCTCAGGTAGCTCTAAATCTTATGGCTCTGGAGAAAGTGATATTTGGATTATAAAAGCATCGTCATCTGGATTAATTGAGTGGAATAAAAACTTTGGAACTTCTCATAATGAATATGGTGGTAGCATCTTAGAAAATAATGACGGAAGCTTACTTTTAATAGGGAATGGTGATTTAAATAATTCAGGTGATCAAGATATTTGGTTGATAAAAACAAACTCACAAGGTGATTCATTATGGTCAAAAACTTATGGTGGTAGCGGAAATGAGACTGGGAGTGATATAGTGTCAATCGGAGATAGTAGCTATATTATATTAGGTAGTACATCTTCCTTTGGAAATGGTGGTTCCGATATTTTTATTATAAAAATAGATGGAAATGGTAACGAAGAATGGAACCTGAATTATGGTGGTACTAGTGACGAGTTTGGTCAGTCAATAATACATACATCTGATGATGGGTTTGTAATATTGTCTTCTATTGAATCTTATGGTATAGGCAATAATGCAGTAAATATAATTAGGATAAATTCATCTGGCGAAATTATTTGGGAGAAAACATTTGGTGGTGGTGATGGTATTCAAGGAACTAATACACTCCAAAATACAATGGATGATAATTTTATTTTGACATACAATACCTATAACCATATTAAAAATGGTTATGATACTTGGTTAGTTAAAATTAATGATAGTGGTTTTATTGAATGGGGTAGAAAATTTAGCAATGAAGGTGGAGAATTAGGGTTTTCGTGCCTACAAACTCTAGATGGTGGTTATGTAGTAACAGGATCTACTTTTAACTTAGGATATGGAGAAAAAGATTTTGGAGATCTATGGCTATTAAAAACTGATGAAAAAGGAATCATAGCACTTCCATAAAACTAAACTCTATTTTAATAATAACATTTTCTTCGTTTGAGTGAATGAACTTGTCATCATTCTTACAAAGTAAACTCCTGTAGAAACTTCATTACCCAATTGATCCAAACCATCCCAAAAAATTGAGTGTGAGCCATAATTCTGTTCCTCATCAAGAAGAATTTTTACTTGTTGCCCTAATACATTATAAATTAAAATCTGAACTTTTGATCTCTTCGGTAATTCATAATCCAAATTTGTTATTGGGTTAAATGGGTTTGGATAGTTTTGACTTAAAGAGTATTTATCTGGAATGTTCTTTAAAATTTCTTCACTCGTCGCGATTACATAATTTTTATCACCAGAAACGATTTTATAATCAAACGATTTATAATCAGATTTATTTTCAACTATACTTGCTGTCTTTAAAATTTCATAATTAATAAATCTATTCTGAATATCAACTAAGGAGAAGTATAGCTCCTCTGGCAAAAAAGAATTTTCAAAAATTGAAATAGTTATATTTTTTTGATCCGCGTCTGCACTCAATCTCAAATCCCAAACCCCATTAAAATCCTCTGTAGATCTAATGTCATTAATATACTGATATGAGTTATTGCCATCTAAACTTGATGCAATACTGAGTCTGTTTTCTAAAAATTTTGGACTTGGGATATCATAATTGTCTGTTAAATTTTTTGCATATTCTTTTCTACCAATTACTGTCATATAATTAAAGTAAGATTCACTATCTAATTTTATATTTAATATCCATCCTTCTGATGCTAATACTCTTGATCTAGCTTGGTTTTCCTCTTCAAATGGAGTTATTTTGATAGAAGAAATATCTTGAGAAAAAACAGCATAACCATTCCATGGCTCTAATGAATTTTGAGCTGTACTCCAACCATTCTTTTCTCCACTACCAAACGTAATTAAATCCCCAATTATGCTATCTTTTTCAAAACTCACAGGAAAAGAAAAAGGGCTTCCGATCATATTCCAACCCGGTTCAAGATTGATTAGATAATTTTCTAGAGGTATAGAAGTACTTGTATCCTCATCAAAAATGACAGCATCCTTATAATTATGTTTAAACCAATATCCCATACCTAACTCAATAGATTTAGGAATTATATATTCTTTTGATGTAGGATCATATTTATAAAACACATGACCTTCAGATAAATTTGATTCTGCTAAACTTAAATCACTTGGAATCCCCGGCCACGAAATAAGTCGCCATCTACCACTTTGGATACCAGATGGGTAATAACTATATTTATCAGACATTGTCATTTCGTTGTTACTAAAATTAATTGATCCTGTTTTGAATCCACTCTTAGATATAAAACCTAAATTATCCTCTGCAAAAACTCTTGCTCTAAAATTTGTAATATCAATTAATGTATCATGAATTACAGTCTGGAAAATATTATTTACATTTTCAATCATAGGTATAATTATTTCATTATCGTCTCCGCCTAATTGTAGATGCAGATTTGCACTCTTAATTCCATTTAAGTCAAATAACGTTACCTCTATTTGCACACCTTCCAAATCTTTATTAATTATACTTGGAAAATTATAGATCGAAATCTGAGGCGGTTCTGAAAAAATATTTTGAGAAGATTTTAAGAATCCATCTCCTACTTTAAATGATTCTGAACTACTTTCTTGTGAAAGGAAACCTCCAATACTATTTAAAACCTTACTAGAATCACCTAAAGCTATACCTTGCCCAGTAGGTATAGACGAGAATTGAAGTTTAAATTCTTGAGCAAATAAGATTGAAGTAGCAATAAATAACTTAATTATTTTATTTTCCCTTTTCATTTTATCTG
>CBFIBM010000053.1:0-3520 GCA_965660855.1 uncultured bacterium
GCTAAGTAATGAGTAATCAAAAATCAAATTTTTACAATAAATTAAGAAGAAGAAATAGAAGTAAGAAGACATCTAGGTATAACCCAGATAGACTAAGGATGGTTATTTATCGTAGTCTTAAGCATATTGAAGTACAAATTATCGATGATTTTAAAGGTTCTACAGTTATAGCAGTCTCTTCAAGAGATAAAAATCTTAGAGACTTAGTTTCTAAGTCAAAAAACAAATCTGATGTGAGTCGCATCGTTGGAGAATCACTAGCAAGTAAAGCAAAAAAAAATAAAATTGGTCCTGTAGTTTTGGACCGCAATGGATATCCTTACCATGGACGCGTCAAGGCTTTTGCTGATGCCGCAAGAAATGGTGGATTAGAATTTTAGGAGATAATAAGTGGCTATCATAAATCCAGCAGAATTAGACCTTCAGGAAGAAGCTGTCGTAAAAATCAACCGCACTGCAAAAGTAACGTCTAGAGGAAAACGTTTTAGATTTTCTGCTTTAGTAGTTGTTGGTGATGGTAAAGGACATATAGGAATTGGCTTAGGAAAGGCTAATGAAGTTATATCTGCTATTCAGAAAGGAAAGGAGATCGCAAAACGTTCTATTGTGAAAGTTTCGATAATTAATGGGACTATACCACATTCAATCATAGGAAAACATGGTGCTAGTAGAATTTTTTTAAAGCCAGCATCTCCTGGTACAGGTATCATTGCTGGAGCTTCTGTCAGAGCCGTTATGGAGCAAGTTGGTGTCCATAATATTTTAACTAAAAGGCAAGGGTCTAAGAATACAACTAATCTTGTTCGCGCTACTTTAGATGCTCTTCTGCGGATGAAAGATGCCGTAGCAATAGCAAATAAAAAAGGCGTTACAGTTAAAGAGGTTTTTAATTAATGGTTAAGAAAAATAAATTAAGACTTACTCAAGTAAAGAGTGGTATAGGTTATAAAAGAAAAGCTAAGGCTACATTGGCAGCGCTTGGTTTAAAAAAAATTAATCAAACAGTTGAGCATTATGATTCTCCTCAAATAAGAGGTATGATTAATGTAATTCCTTATTTATTAAAGGTTGAGAAAATATGAAATTATCTTCACTCACTCCTGTTAAAGGTTCAGTGAAAAATAGAAAAAGAGTTGGCCGAGGTCATGGATCTGGCCTAGGTAGGTCTTCTGGAAGAGGAGATAAGGGTGCAGGGCAGAGATCTGGATTTAAAAGACGTTCATGGTTTGAAGGCGGCCAAATGTCGCTGGCTCGAAGACTTCCGAAGCGTGGCTTTACAAATAACTTTAAAAATGAATTTCAAATTGTAAATTTAGAAAAGATTGAAAAATTAAATATTCAAGAAATCTCCCCTCAAGAATTATTTGCAAACGGTTTAATTCGTTCTTCTTTGAAACCCGTTAAGATTTTGGGTGATGGTAAATTAAGTAAAAAAGTTAATATTAGAGCTACTTCGTTTAGTAGCTCAGCTAAGTTGAAGATTGAAGAAGCAGGTGGAACTGCTGTTGAAGAATGATTGAAAAAATTAAAAGCATCTTTTCAATTCCTGAATTACGTTTTAGAATTCTATTCACTTTGGGTGTACTAATCGTTGTTCGTATAGGTGCTCATATACCAATACCTGGCGTTGATGGAGAAGCATTGAGTGGCGCATTTTCAAATTTCCAGAATTCACTTTTTGGGCTTTTTAATACATTTGTTGGAGGTGCTTTTCAGAAAGCCTCCTTATTCTCGCTAGGTATTATGCCATATATCTCCTCCTCCATTATAATACAATTAATGGGTTCAGTCGTACCATATTTTCAAAGACTCCAAAAAGAGGGTGAAGCTGGAAGAAAAAAAATTACACAAATTACCAGATATGGAACAGTTCTTCTCGCCTCAATGCAATCATATGGTGTTGTAGCTGTTTTTCTTCCTAGTTTGAATGCTGGTGGTAATCCTGTTGTTATTAATCCAGGTTTTGCATTTATTTTTACAGGAATTATAAGCATGGTTACTGGCACTCTCTTTTTAATGTGGTTAGGAGAGCGTGTGACTGAAAGAGGCATTGGTAATGGTATTTCACTTATCATTATGGTAGGAATAGTGTCTGCATTCCCCAATGTTATTCTCAATGAGATCACACTTGTCCAAGAAGGTGTTAGGGGATTTCTTTCAGAATTTATATTAGCTGGTATTATGTTTTTCATAATATGTTTTGTAGTTCTACTAACACAAGGAACTAGGAAAATTCCTGTTCAATATGCGAAAAGGGTAGTTGGCCGGAAAGTGTATGGAGGTCAAAATACACATATTCCGATGAGGGTCAACACCGCAGGTGTAATGCCAATTATTTTTGCACAATCTATTATGTTTATTCCAAGTACTATTTCAACTTTTCTTGGTGATAGTTCATTTGCACAAACTATGCTTAATTGGTTTTCTTTTGAACATCCTTTTTATTGGACAATTTTTGGTTTAATGATAATTTTCTTTACATATTTTTATACAGCTATTGCCTTTGATCCCGTCCAAGTTTCATCCACTATGAAACAGCAAGGTGGTTTTATTCCAGGTGTAAGGCCTGGAAAAAGAACTGCAGAGTATATTGATAATATCTTAACTCGTGTTACGCTTCCGGGATCAGTAGCCCTTGCATTTGTTGCAATTTTTCCATATATATTGATGAAAACAATGGGTATAAACTATGATTTTGCATCATTTTTTGGTGGAACAAGTTTATTAATTATTGTTGGTGTAGCTCTTGATACTCTACAGCAAATAGAGTCCCATTTGATGATGAGGCATTATGATGGATTCTTATCGAAAGGTAAGATCCGTGGAAGGAGAAGAATGTAATGGTTCGTTCAAGGTCCTTAAATGAGATAAGCAAGATAGCACGAAGTTGCCAAATCGTAGCTGATACTTTAATAATGTTAGAACCGTTTGTTAAGCCTGGAGCTAAAGTTTCTGATTTAGATAAAATAGCTGAAGATTATATAAAATCACGAGGCGCAAGGCCAGCTTTTAAAGGTTATATGGGGTTCCCATCTACCTTATGTGTTTCAATTGAAGATGCAGTTGTGCATGGTATACCAAAAGATCAAATTTTAAAAGAAGGTCAAATCGTAGGAATTGATTGTGGCGCAGAATTAAATGGATACTATGGGGATCACGCAAAGTCTTTTGCAGTTGGCGAAATTGTAAAAGAAAAAAAATTATTATTAAAAATCACTCATGAATCTCTAGTAGCTGGAATCGCACAGGCAATACCAGGAAATTTTGTTGGTGATATTGGAAATGCTGTTCAGACTCATGCTGAAAAAAATGGTTTTTCTGTCGTTCGCGAATTAGTAGGTCATGGTATTGGTACTCAATTACATGAAGAGCCGCAGATCCCTAATTATGGAGAATCAAAAAAAGGCGAGAGATTAATTTCTGGTATGTGCATTGCAATTGAGCCTATGATTAATGCTGGTAATAGAGAAGTTTATACGGCAAATGATGGTTGGACCATTTTAACAAAGGATGGTAAACC
>CBFIBM010000054.1:0-1382 GCA_965660855.1 uncultured bacterium
GTTACCGTAAAGGTAAGGAACGAAAGTGGTGACTGGTGTGCTGAAGATGAGGAGGGAAACCCTATTTTGGATATAGATGGAAACCAAGAGTGCGGTGAGGGTATGATAATGCCTGATGGTACTCAGTTGAATAAAGGAAAAGGTTTTGACTATAAAGGAATGTCATTAGGGTTTTATATGGATGCTGATGTTCTTATGGGTGATTGGGCAGGTTATAATGGTGGGCTGCATACTAATGATGATGACTTTATGAAGTATTACTGGGAAAATTTTGAAGTAAATAACGAAAGAATGTTGATTAGTATGGCAATGATAGGAGATCATGATGGAATTTCAGGGGTGGCTGGTTACACGTTAGATGAGCCATCTGCTTCAACGCATCCAGGTAATAACTTTGGTGTGGTTGCAACTCAGTTATTAGATTCTCCTAGAGCAACAGAGCCTGTTGATCTTGATCAAGATGGTTCAATAGATATATTCCCAGGTGAACCTTTGAAAATGACTGACTGGCATTGGGTAGATTGGTATCAAAGACCAGGAGTTGTATCACCTGAATCTAATTCTAGTAGTTGTTATGCAGGAAGTGAAGGTTGTCCTGCTGCAAAGAACAAAGAAGAAATTTTATATAAGCTCATGGTTGGAGATACTTCTAATTTAAGCGATGGTGAAAAAGCATGGCATTTTCATACTCCTAATCCTGGAACTGATCTGGGTGAAGAACTAAATCCTCATTTTGATTCAGTTGAAGGATTAAAGTTAGAGTCTGTCTACACAAGGGAACCAAACGGCCTTGATTGTGTTTTGATTATGAGTTGTGGCCCTTTCGACCTTCCAGTAGGAAGGGAAGTTCCGTTTTCATTCTGTATCATTTTTGGCCAAACTGAAGAAGATTTGATAAATAACGCTCGTTTTGCCCAGGTAATGTATAATTCCAAATATCAAGGTTTTACTCCTCCAACTAGACCTACAGTACATGCAATTACTGGTCAAGGTGAAGTCTCCATTTATTGGAACAATGATGCAGAGAGTTCAAGGGATGTTGTTACTGGTTACTCTGACTTTGAAGGTTACAAGATTTATAAAAGTTTAGACGGTGGTAATACTTGGGGAAATCCCGATGATATGATTTTTGATACAGATGGTATTTTTGCTGGCTGGAGACCATTCCAGCAGTATGATTTAAGTGCTTATGAAGATTCAGTGCATTGTATCTATTCAAATGATTTAGACTGTGTTGATGGTCAAAATAGAGGACATGCAATTAATGGGCAAGATCCATATTTCCCATGGTTTAATTTGGGTACAGATACAGGATTTGAGACTATCAAGTTTGATACAGTTATTAATGGAGATTCCATGAATTACGTTTTTAAAGATTATAA
>CBFIBM010000054.1:1392-3349 GCA_965660855.1 uncultured bacterium
TATGATATGGGTGTAGAGCCTCCATTTAAAGTGAATTATGTTGATGTAGGTTCGGGTCAATATGTGATGCAAGTAGATACAAATTATTCAAACCCAGATCAGTGGGCAAACCCCGAAGGTTATGCTTCGATTGAGAATTCAAAAGGTACAACTATTCTAGATCGAAATTTTGTTCAGGTTTATCCAGGTGTTAAGCCTACTGATAACCTCGCGGATGTTATGGTTGTCCCTAATCCATATAAGGTAGGATCAAATTTTAAAGAATCAGAGCATTTAAGACAGGTAAGGTTTACAAATTTACCTCAAAATTGTGTTATTAAAATTTTCACCCTCAGCGGTGAAGAAGTAAGTACAATTGATCATAGTAATGATGCCTCTGGAAATGCATGGTGGGATCTACGGTCGATGAATAATCAAGAAATTGCACCAGGCCTCTATATTTATCATGTTCAAGAAAAATGTATTGATGTTGATGATGATTTAGAGAAGTCTTGTAATGAAGACAAGCCTTTCATTGGTAAATTTGCGGTGATACGATGAAGAAATATCTGTTAGTATTTTTGATTCCTTATTTTCTTGTAGCTCAATATCGAGATATTCCTGATGTTGTGACAAAGGTTGCAACAGCAGCAGGTAGCTTTCTAAAGCTTGAAACTTCAGCTAGGGCTATAGGTATGGGTGGATCTTTTGTCGCTTCTGGTAGAGGTGTTTCAGGGATTCCATATAATTCAGCAAGCATTGCATACATTCAGAAAAGTGAAGCTTATTTCTCTCAAGTAAACTATTTAGCTGGAATTACTCATGGAGTAGTCACTTACGGTACACGCATATCTCCTTCTGATTTTATAGGTGTCCATCTCTTTTATCTCAATAGTGGCCCTATGTCTGTTACAACTGAATTATATCCGGATGGTACAGGAGAAAACTTCAATGTTTTTTCTATAGCTGCTCGTGCAACATATGCTCGTAGTTTAACCGATAGGCTGAAGGTTGGTCTTTCTCTAAACTACATAAGAGATAAAATAGCTGAAACAGAAATGCAAACGGTTTCTTATGACATTGGTTCTAATTTTCAAACAGGTATTTATGGAACGAATTTAGGAATGAGTATTACAAATTTTGGACCAGAAGTACAATACACCGGTGAGGACTTAAGCGTTCAGGTTCCAGATACAGTTGATGTAGATGGTAGCTTACAAAGAATTACAGATAAATTTCCTTTGCCTTTAACTTTTCGCTTAGGTATCGAAAATCAAGTAATAGGGCCAGAGAGTTCATTTTTGAAAAATGATAAGCATAGTCTAATTTTTAGTTTTGATGGCATCAAGCCAAATGATTATGTTGTTTATGGAAGTACAGGCGTAGAATATGCCTGGCAAAAGATGTATTTTATCCGAGCAGGGACACACCTTAATCATGATACAGCAGGGTTGAGTTTTGGACTTGGTGGAAACATTAGGCTTGGTAAAATGTTACTCTCTATCGATTATGCTTTTGTGGATTATGATATCCTAAATCATACAAATCAAGTAGCTATCGGATTAAAATTTTAATGTTGAAAAATATGAAAAGAGCAATCTGTTTCTGTCTAATATTTATTTTAAATCAAATAATTTATTCACAGGTATGTAATGCAAATGCAGGGTTAGACATCTCTATATGTGATGGAGATGGGAGTAACAGTAACTATACCTACCTTGATGGAAGTCTTTCGACTGTCGATGTTGGAAATATAAATTATGAGTGGACAGTTTTAAACAGTGTTGGTGATGGTTCTGATGATGAGACTCTTGTAATTAGATCAAGTGAATCTGATGAAGAAGATCCTCGTTTTAAATACCCAGAAGATTTAGCTACTGATACTGAATTCTTAGTACAGTTAAGGATCTTTAATAGTGAAAATACTTGCGAAGCTTTTGATACACTTTCTGTATATATACAATCAAATATGTGCCCT
>CBFIBM010000055.1:0-3331 GCA_965660855.1 uncultured bacterium
CAGAGAAATTTTCAAGAGCCAAAGCTGTTTATTTCACCGATTATCTTGGATTAAAAGTTAGTGAAATAACAGAGCTTAGGAGTAGTTTTTATGATTCAGGTGTTGAGTATCTTGTTGCTAAAAATACAATATTAAAATTAGCTGCGCAGAAAAATAAAATTCAAGGGTTAGAGGGTTTGCTTAGTGGTTCTACTGCTATCGCTATCTCTTACGATGAGCCTGTGTCTCCCGCTAAAGTTATTAAAGATTTCAATAAAGAGAATGATTTGCCTAGTGTGAAGGGTATCCTTTTTGATGGTGATGTATTACCGGGAAGTGACTTGGAGAGATTGGCAAAAATGCCTAGTAAGGAAGAAATGCTTTCTCAGTTAATTTCGATGTTGCATAGTCCGGTTCAAAAATTTGTTTCGACAATAAGTTCGCCCATGCAGAATATGCTAGGTGTTATTAGTAATCTTAAAGAAAAAAAATCTTAAATTAAAAAGTAAGGAGTATTTGTTATGGCAGTCTCAAGAGAAGATGTATTATCCTACCTAGAAAATTCAAACATGGTGGAGATCTCAGAGTTAATTAGTGAAATAGAAGAGAAGTTTGGAGTTACGGCAGCGGCACCTGTTGCAGTGGCCGCGACCCCAGGAGTAGCAGGTGAATCGGCTGGTGAAGCCAAGACAGAATTTGATATTGTTCTCAAATCCGCTGGACAGGCTAAAATAAATGTAATTAAGGCCGTTCGTGCCATAACAGATTTAGGTCTCAAGGAAGCTAAGGAGTTAGTCGATGCAGCTCCTAAGACTTTGAAAGAAGGTGTCTCTCAATCAGAGGCAGATGAAATCAAGTCTAAGCTTGAAGAAGCTGGGGCTGAAGTAGAATTAGCTTAAATCTTCTTGTACCTAGCTTTGTGTGTGGGTTTACATTTCAACTTTAAATTAGGAGGCTTAATTGGGAGCCAATAATAAGTACTTAGCAGAAAGAACGTCTTTTTCAAAAATATCAGCCTTCGTTGATGTGCCAGATCTTTTATCCATACAGACAAAAGCTTATCAAAAGTTTTTGCAGGAGTGGGTTCCTTATGAGGCTCGTGAAGACATAGGTTTGGAGGGTGTGTTTAATAGTGTGTTTCCTATTGAGGATTCCCACAGGAACTACATTCTACAATATAAAAACTATTATCTAGGGCAGCCTAAATATAGCGGTGACGAGTGTATGGATAGAGGGGTTACTTACTCTGCCCCATTAAGAGTTAGGTTGGCTTTGCATATTACTGATGAAAATAACAAAAATGAATATGCTCAAAGTATTGAGCAGGATGTTTATTTTGGTAATATTCCCTATATGACTGATAAAGGTACTTTTATTATCAATGGGGCAGAAAGAGTCATTGTTTCTCAATTGCAAAGATCTCCTGGTGTGTTTTTTGATGAGTCTATACATCCAAACGGAACGAAGTTATTTCAAGCTAGAATAATTCCTGCAAGAGGTTCTTGGGTAGATTTTACTACAGACATCAATGACTGTTTATTTGTTATAATTGACCGGCGCAGGAAATTCCCTGTAACAATGTTATTGAGGGCTCTTGGCTATTCCTCAAATACCGATCTATTTGATGCATTTGGTGTTACTAAGGTAGCTAATATTAAAAAAAGCAACCTTTCTGGCTTGGTTGGTGCAACGGTAACTGAAGACATTGTTGACACTAGGACAGGAGAAATATTTTTTGAGGGAGGCACGGAACTAACTTCTGAGAACTTACAGGAACTGAGTGCTGCTGGAATAAAAGAAGTTAGTTTTGTTGATGGTAATAAAGATTTTCATTCGATGTTGTTATTGAACACCATTGAAAAAGATCCAACACGTAGCACTGAAGAAGCATTGGCTGTTGTATACCAGTTGATTAGGTCAAGTGAACCTCCAAATTTGGAAACTGCTCAGAAGTTTATAGAGCGGATATTTTTCAGCCCAAAAAAATATGATCTGGGTCAAGTTGGTCGGTATCGCTTGAATCAACAGTTCGATCTTCAGGTGCCTGTTGAAGATACTGTCCTTACTATGGATGATATAATCCAAGTTATTCACTTCCTTATTGATATGCGTAAAGGTGAGAGAGGTGTTGATGATATTGATCATCTTGGCAATAGGAGAGTTAAGACTATCGGAGAGCAATTGACAAACCAGTTTAGTGTTGCTTTAAGCCGAATGATAAGAACAATACATGAAAGAATGAATTTGCGTGAGTCTGAAAGCATTACTCCTCAAGACTTAATTAACTCTAGAGTTGTTACAACGGTAATTAATACATTTTTTGGAACATCTCAACTATCTCAGTTTGGTGATCAGACTAACCCATTAGCTGAAATAACACATAAACGTCGAATCTCTGCACTTGGTCCAGGTGGTTTAACAAGGGAGAGAGCTGGATTTGAAGTCAGGGATGTGCATTACACTCATTATGGTCGATTATGTCCTATTGAAACACCAGAAGGTCCAAATATAGGACTCATTTCTTCTCTTGCAATGTATGCTATAGTCAATGAGCATGGTTTCATAGAATCCCCTTACCGAAAAGTTATTCAGAATGGGAAGGGTCCAGTTCTCACGGATGATACTCAGTATTTATCCGCCGATGATGAAGACAGAGTTTTGGTTGCGCAAGCTTCAACGGGCGTGAATTCAGATAACATAATCATTGAGGATAAGATAAGAGCTAGGGTCAAAGGAGATTTCCCAATCGTTACTCCTGAGGAAGTAAATTTTGTTGAAGTTTCTCCGAATCAGATTTTAAGTGTCGCCGCAGCTTTAATACCTTTCCTAGAACATGATGATGCAAATAGAGCGCTTATGGGGTCTAATATGCAAAGGCAATCTGTTCCCCTAATGAAACCTAGGTCTCCAATTGTAGGTACTGGAATTGAAGCTAAGGTAGCTGCTGATTCTAGATCTGCAGTAACTTCTCCTGTTGCGGGGAGGGTTGTATATGTTGATGCTAATAAATGCTTTATTAAGAGAAAAGATGTTATGGATTCACTAGCTCTTTATGAGGGTGAAAATATAGTTGCTATTAATTTTAAAAAGTTTCATAGAACTAATCAGAATACTGTGCATAACCAGCGGCCATTAGTCACAGAAGGTGATATTGTCAGCGTCGGTGACGTTTTAGCCGATGGTGCATCAACAGAAAAAGGTGAGTTGGCTTTAGGTTCAAACATCAAAGTAGCTTTTATGCCTTGGAGAGGTTATAATTTTGAAGATGCAATTGTACTAAGTGAGCGCTTAGTTAAAGACGATGTTTTTAGTTCTGTTCATTGTAATGAAGTTGAGCTAGAGGTTCGTGATA
>CBFIBM010000056.1:0-3282 GCA_965660855.1 uncultured bacterium
CATACTACTTGACTCATTTGTATATAACACATAGGTTTCTCGTCATTTTTAGATAGCGTTTTAATATGTCAGCAAAAAAAAAGATTGTTGTAGCAACTCAAAATATTGAAAAACAAAAAGAAATTTATAGTTTATTAAAAGACTTGAATATTAATGTTTTGGGTATGGAATATTTTCCTGATATTGGAGATATTGAAGAGACAGGCTCAACATTAATTGAAAATTCATTTATAAAGTCTAAAATGGTCAATCAGATAACTGGCTTAGCTTGCCTAGCTGATGATACTGGACTAGAAGTAGATGCTTTGAATGGAGCTCCGGGAATATTCTCAGCGAGGTATGCTGGAGAGAATCCTACTTATGATGACAATGTGAGAAAACTATTATTTGAATTAAAAGAAACTCCAGAAAGCTTACGTACTGCACGCTTTAGAACCGTTATTTCTTATGTTGATAATGAAAATGAATTTTATGATGAGGGCACTGTCGAAGGTAGAATAATTTTAGAACCATCGGGTGTTGATGGATTTGGTTATGATCCAATTTTTGTTCCTAAAAATTCTGATAAAACCTTTGCGGAGATGTCAAAAGAAAAAAAAAATAAAATTAGTCATAGAGCATTAGCACTAATAAAAATGAAGAAAAGATTAAAGAGTTACTTAATAAAGGGAGAAGCTATTAGATAAAAAAGATATCATTTTAAATTAAACATGATTTGATCTCTCTTAAAAAATATAAAAATATTTCAAGCAAAATTTTCGTCTTTTGCTTTTATATAGGTGTGTCCATTACAAATATTTTTTCTAAAGACTCTGGATTGATAAATCCTTTAGAA
This sequence comes from uncultured bacterium, assembly GCA_965660855.1. Lineage (GTDB taxonomy): Bacteria > Fidelibacterota > Marinisomatia > Marinisomatales > UBA1611 > JAOLAV01. Next base: position 836 of record CBFIBM010000056.1, read on the forward strand.
TATCAAGATTATCAATTTTCAATATACACCCCTGTTTCAAAATTTGTTTTTAACCCTTTTCCCTCAAAGCAGCCAAGCTTAATTATGCCAATTGATACATTGGTTCATCCTAGAGGAATTTTACAATTACCATTTGTGCAAAAGAAAGTGAACATTAAAGTTGCATTAGATTGGTCTACTATCACCTTATATGAAGTCGTGAATGATAAATCTTATCAAATACCTTTTACTTCTTCATTATCTTATTTTATGCAGACTATGCAAAAACAGAAGTGGCATTTAAAACTTTTAGAGCTAATGCAAAAAAAAGAAAAAGATGGAGGAAGAAGGTCTAGAGGAAAGATGTTGGAAGTTGTTGGGTTGGATATTGGAAGGTTAGGAAGAGCATCTCTCCAAGTAAGTGGTAATGTTAATATCAATGGTAAAATGGTTTTTCAGGATCAAGAGCTAGTTCGTTCAACATTAAATCAAACGCAAAATACACATCTTGAATTTGATCAAAAACAAAACCTTAACATAAAAGGGAAAATCGGTGATAGAATAACAGTATCGATGGATCAAGATTCGGAGAGGCAATTTGATTGGGAAAACAATATAAGAATTTCATACGAAGGCTATGAAGATGATATTATTCAAAAAGTTGAAGCCGGTAATATCTCTCTTTCTTTACCTTCAACAAAATACGTTACTTTTTCTGGTAAAAACCAAGGATTATTCGGTGTGAAAGGTGTCTCTAAACTTGGCCCAGTTGATATTACGACTATTGCTTCTATAGAAAAATCTAAGAAAGAGCAGTCAGAATGGGAAGGTGGTGGTCAAAGTAGTAAACAGCAAATTCGTGATGTAGATTGGGTAAAAAATAGATACTTTTTTATTCATCCTTGGTTTAGGGATGGTATTGATACATTCTTCGTAAATCAAACAGTTTCTATTCCTTCTTTTTATCCTTTACGAAATGGATTACACCTCATTGGGGATGTTGTAGTTAAAAACTTTGAACTATATAAATCTATCAATATAAATGATCCTGATGCGATGACTGGGATGGCATATGTTAACCCATCAGATACATCTAGTTATACTGATGAAAGTGAAGAAGGAAGTTTTATAAGATTAGAACAAGGGACAAATTATTATGTTAGTCCTGATTTGGGTTTTATCAGAGTTCGGGAGCAGGTTTCTCAAGATATTTTGGGTTGTACTTTCACTATAGCTGATAGAGAAACTGGTGAAGTAATTTACACAATAGGTAAGGGACCAGATTCTGACGGAACTAATCTTGAACTAATGATGCTGAAGCCACGGAATAGTTATCCAAATCATTCAACATGGCCATTGATGTTCAAAAATGTATATTATTTGGGAACATCTCAAATTAATCCAGAAGGTTTTGAAGTTAAAATATTTAATAAAAATGCAACTCCCGTATCTGAAAGAGATAAAGCCTCTTCGCTCCCATATATAACTTTATTTGGTCTTGATAGTTTAGATGAGAATGGTAGCAGGAATTATGATGAGGTGATAGATAAAGATATGGCAAACATAATGAATATGATGGATGGTGAATTAATGTTTCCCTCTTTTTATCCTTTTGCAAATAAGGACTCATTAAGCGGTGGGCAGACAGTAGAAGAATTAAAAGATCAACTTGGTTCAGGTATTTTGTATAATTCTTCTTCTTCTTCTGAAATTAATGGTGATCATCGATGGATGATAGAAGCGTCTTATACTAATCAGAGCTCTACGATTAATTTAGGTTTTATGCTTATTGAAGGAAGCGAGGAGGTTATCCAGAATGGAATTACTCTCAAAAGAGGCTTGGACTATAATATAGATTATTTCACTGGCACAATTGTATTACTAGGTGATGCTGCCAATGATCCGAATGCAAAGCTTAAAGTTAATTATGATAAGCATGAGTTAGTCTCATTTGATAAAAAAACAATTTTTGGGACTCGTGCCCAAATGGACCTTGGGAAGCCAAATTCTTTTATAGGTGCAACTGCATTATACTTTAATCAATCGATTATTAACGAAAAAGTTGAGGTTGGTTACGAGCCTACTCGTAATTTTATTTGGGATGTTAATGGACGCTATGAATGGGAAATGGATGGTTTAACAAGAATAATAGATAAGTTACCATTGGTAGAAACAGAAAAGATATCCTCTTTATCAGTTGAGGGTGAAATTGCACAGGTAGTCCCAAATCCTAATTCAATTAGTAACAATGCAACTGGAGACCCTGATGGTGTTGCTTTTATTGATGATTTTGAAGGAAGTAAAAGAACAACATCTCCTTCAATTCAAAGACGTTTTTGGAAAGCTTCTTCAGCTCCACTTATTTACAGTATTGAAGATTCTACGTTTGAAGGAGAATTTCATCAAAGAAATAGGGGAAAACTGAATTGGTATAACCCATATGTACCAGTTAGAACAAAAGATATTTG
>CBFIBM010000057.1:0-3271 GCA_965660855.1 uncultured bacterium
TATCAAATTCTAAATCTTTTAAAACCGCAGTTGTATCTCTGTAGTTTCCAACTTTTTCATCATTCACATATAAATTATAGGAGATAGCACCAACAACCGACCCCCAAACAACACTTACACTTTTTTTATAAATTTTAGTTTTAATATCCCTTGGAGCTTCAGTCGGAGCACTTATACATAGTGGTTCTGAAATTACACCCTCCAGCCCATAAGACCCTGATGCTTTAATCTTGTAGCAGAATTCAGTACCTGGAAAAATATTTTTTTCAAATCTAGTTTCTTCACCTACATATATTTTTTCACCATTTTCATAAAGGGTATACAATTTGGCTTGTTTGATATCTTTCCAAGAAATTAAAATTTTCCCAGGAAAAGAAGAGGATTTAATATCCCTTACTTTCAAGACAGGATCATTAAATGTGGGTAAATCATCATTATAAAGATAGCATTCAACTGGTTGTTCTTTTCCATTAAGCTGAAATAAAAAATTCACGTTTTTATTTTTACTTTTTTTTGGATTTAATTTGATCCTTTTCGAACCTTCAATTTCATGATCTATAAAAAGATAATAAAATTTAGGTTCTATTTCTTCGAACTTAAAAACACCTTTCCGGTTGGTAGTTTCTTCGTAGAGTATCTCATCTTTTAAATTTCGTATTGTAATTAATGCATTTTTAACTGGTTTATCAGCGGGATTTTTTATTACACCGATTAAAGTTACATTTTGAGGAAAAACAATTGAAATAAAAGAAAGAAAAAGGAAAAAAAATATTCCCTTTGATATCAAAGTCTGAAATGGATACCTCAAACTATTTACAAGGCTTTAGGGTAGCCTAAAAAGGACTCTCTCAGGGTTAGATGTATATAGTATCGGTATTTGAGGAAGATCCTTAAATAATATTTTTGTTTTTTCTTCAACATTCTTTTTTACATAATTATGAAGTTCTGAAACTGTTATTGCTCTATCTCCATTATCTGCATCCCCTCTTAATCCTTTTAGAAGGTAATAAGTATAAATACTATTATCATACTCAGGGTGGTCGTAAGAAATTTGTGTGATGTTTGAAGAATAAAAAGCTGTGATTTCATTTGGAGGCAAAATTTCCTTAGGTAGCTTAACTATAGGAATGTCTGATTCTCCCTTCTTTTTTTTCTTCTTTTTCTTCTTTTTCTTCTTTTTTTCATCAACTTGATCACTGAGTTTTACAATATTTTGAGGAAAAGATTTATTATTAAAATCAATATCCATAAAAATGGTAATGTTACCAACTTCTGGTAGCTCTTGAATTGTATTTAAACTTTGATATAAATCGTTAATGGAATAAAATGAATTTACTTTCGATGCTGAGGCATTATAAGTAATTAAAACTTTTTCACCGTTTATGGTAGTTCCTTCACCGTTAAAATATAGTATTAAATCTAAACTATCATTTCCTGAATATTCTAAACTTGAAATGATTTTTTTCCTGATGTAGCCAAGATTTGGATCAAATACTGCTTTAAAATCATTTTTAGAAATACCATCTTTAAAGAACCAATACTGACTTGGAATAATATCGTGATTTTCCATACCAAAAAGATCATGAAAATAATTTCTTACCTGTTCTACATTTGTTTTTATTGAAGGCTTTGAAACGATACTAGAATCCCAAAATGCACTACTACCTAATACTATACCAATTGCTTTTCTACTTAAAGTAACTTTTGGAATTTCTTTTACTAAATCTAATATAATTGATTTTTCAGAAACTTTTACATTTGATGGATATGGTGTTTTATATGAGATTAGATCTTTTTTACCTTTGTATTTTTTCATTGTCTGAATAAATAGAGTTGTAGTTTTTCTTGTTTCAAAATAATCATATAAATCAAGAGTCACGGAAAAATTATCAGCTCGAGACATAACCTCAAAACTTAAGTCTACATGCCCACCATCATTAATTGATTCAAATTCATGTAGCTCATCTGTGTCTTCCATTACAAATGAACTATCTCTCTTAAATTTCACACTAGCAGTATCTGTTAAACCTTCAGATAAATTTTGAATACGAATAGTTAAAGTAACTGTTTCATTTTTAGGAACATAATGTTGACCCCATTCATTATCTATTGCAAAATCTATAACCTCAAGATTTGGAGGTACAACCTTTAATGTTTTGAATGAAAATGGTTCAGGGTCTAGATGCATCCCTGAAAACTCAAGAACTTGAAAATCAAATTTTCTTTCACCTGATTCAATTTTTAGTTTAGCATAAATAGGAATTTCTATTTGTAGCGTGTCACCTACATCTAAAATTGGAATTGTAGATATAGAATCAATTTTTAAAGATGGTGTTATAGCACCTTCATTAGGTTTAAGCCATGGTTTTAACTCTCTAGCAGGACTTCTTCCATCATTTACAATTTTAAATATAGCCCAGCCACTTTCTCTTCCATCAAGCATTTCATTTCCAGAATTTTCCATGAATTTCTTTTCAATTAAAGTTAAATGAGGAGGTGGAAGAACATAGCCACACATTGTTGGAGATTTTGGACCAACATCTCCGTCTGCATCTTCACTTTCAACCTGGTAACAATACTCAGTATCAAATTCTAAATCTTTGTGTTCATAGTAATTGCCTTTTGTTTTAATGAGAAAATTCAAAGAATCTGTTTCATCATCTATGGTGTAAATATTATATGAGGTAGCTCCTATCATATGCTTCCAACTAAAAATTACTCGCCTTACATCCCCAGTTACCTCTAACATTCTTGGGAAATTAACCAATACTTTTTGGCATTCTGCGTTCGAGTTAGGGCTTTCTGTTCCATGTTTATCTACAATTGTAATCGTGTAACAGTAAAATTTTCCAGCAGGTACAATGTCACTAAATGACGTATCTACAACTTCTGTTAGTAATTCATCGTCTCTATATACTCTATACTTATGTTCAACTCTGAGCTTTGATCTCTCCCAATTAAGAGTAATTTTTTCTAAATCAGCTGTTGCATTCATGGATGTTTCAAGAACTTCTTCATGAGTAGTTATCAAGATCTCATCTCTTGGCCCATCATCACCATCTTTATCATAGCTACAAATGCCATATGTGTAACCTTTATCAAATTCTAAATCTAAATCTGAAAAGGTTGTTAAGTCAGGTGTATCAAAAACTATCTCATTTTCTCTATATAGTCTATATCCTGATGCACCAGTTACAGGTTCCCAGCTCATTGAAGTTGTATTTTTTAATACCTTTACAATAAAGTTAGAAGGTGGTGCAAAATATCCTTT
>CBFIBM010000058.1:0-3063 GCA_965660855.1 uncultured bacterium
AGAGATCAAAATTATATAACCAATTCAGAATACGAAGAGGGAAGATCAAAAACACTTGAATCTGTTCAAGATTTACCAAAACGAGGATCAGCACCATATTTTACAGAATATGTAAGGAGAATTTTAGAAAAAGAGGACACCGCATTAGGTATAAATATTTATAGAGACGGATTAAAAATTTATACAACATTAGATTCTCGGCTTCAAGAAATTGCAGAAAAAGCAGTTATGGAGACGATAAGGGATGACCAAGATAGGCTAAATAAAAGGTTATATAAAGACAGAGAAGAGTTTGAAAATTTGGCATATCTAACAATATACCCAGAAGATAGTTTGAAAATGATGCTTGCTGGGGAAGAACAACTTTATAAAGACTTAAGGGATAAATTATTAGTTCAATGCGCATTTGTAGCCATTGATCCAACCACTGGAAGCATAATAGCAATGGTTGGTGGAAGACCTGATTATCATGACCAATATAATAGAGCAGTCCAGGCTAAACGTCAGCCAGGTTCAGTTTTTAAGCCATTTGTATACACAACAGCTTTAGATAATGGTTATCCTGTCACAGAACAATTATTAAATCAGCCTGTAGTTCTAAACATTCAAAATATGGATGGTAATTGGGTAAAATGGAAGCCTCAAAATTATGATGGTAGTACAGGTGGCTTAACGACATTCAGGGAAGGATTAAGGAAGTCGATGAATTTAATTTCAGTTCGAATGGTGCAACAAGATATAGCACCAGCAGAGCAAGTTAAACAAATGGCAAAAAGAATGGGAATCAACACTGATATTAGAGCAGTTGATGCAATTGCCCTGGGAACATCTGAAGTTTATCCTATTGAAATGGTATCAGCATATGCTGCACTTTCAAACCAAGGAGTTTATTCTAAACCTTTTGCAATTACTCGTATTGAGGATAGATATGGGAACATCATCAAAGAATATTACCCAGAAAGAAAAGAGGTTTTAAGCGAAGAGACAGCTTTTCTCATGACGAGCCTTATGCAAACTGTTATGGATAGAGGAACTGGAGGAAGCGCTCGTTGGAAGTACAAATTTAATCGACCTGCTGCAGGAAAAACTGGTACTACCCAGGGATGGAGCGATGCTTGGTTTGTTGGTTTTACTCCTCAAATAGCTGCAGGATGCTGGTTTGGTGTAGATGACTTTAAAGTACCGCTTGGACCAGGTCAAGATGGGTCAAAAGCGGCATTGCCAGCTTGGGCTAAGTTCATGAAGGCTGCGCATGATACATTAGAATTACCAAATCAAAAATTTGAAAAACCGGGTGGGATATCGGATATAGAAATATGCAGTGTAACAAAAAAAGATCCTTTTCCAGCATGTCCAACAGAAAAAGAAATTTTTAAAGAAGGTACTGCACCTACTCAAAAATGCAGAGTACACAGAACAAAATAAAAGTTTAGTTTATTAGTTTTTAAGATTCACTTTTTTCTTTAAATGAAGATAAAATTGATAATGGTGCTCTTTCCCTAATGGTATAAAGAGTTAGATATAATGCAATTAAAAGAAGCACAAAATTAGGTGCCCACATTCCAATTTCAGGAGTCACCTGATTTCGGTCTGCTAATTCTTCACCTCCAATTAATAGGACATAATAAATAAGAAAAAAACCAAAGCTTAATGAGGTGCTCACTGCAAAACCACCACGTTTAGCCATCACTCCTAATGGAGCTCCTAATAGTACAAATAAGATACAAGCAAATGGAATTGAGAACTTTTTATGTGCCTCCACCTTATATTTATTCTTTCCTTTTTGATATGTTGTAATTAATCCAAATTCATTTTTCAATTGTCTCTCTAAATTGCGTAATTGTCTTTCTTTTTTATTGATTTCAGCTAAGGATATTGTTGAGTCAGAATTAACTTTATTTTGAGCTTTTCTAATAATTGAGATACCATTTTCAATAGAGGTAGGTAAAATACTATCTCCTAAAACTCGATAGAATGAACCCTCTAATCTTTTGTTTACTAAATTAAGTTTTTTTTTATAATCATCCACCTTATACATAATCATTGGAATTGTCATTTCCCGATCTGTTCTCTTGGATGAATCTCTACGATTTAATAATAGGTCATCTGCAGGAATAATTATTTTGTGCGTATCAAAAATAATTCTCCGATAATTAGAATAATCATCATTCTCTAATTCATGAATTTCACCATCGTATAAAGTTAGAAGAAAGGCGTCTGAAAGTGTGTTTAATTTTCCAGATTTAGAGTGAATACTAGTTTGTTCTTTTTTCTTCCCTTTAGAGAATATTCGAACATCTTTCATCAGATCTCCTTCTTTTCCCCCAATAATCATGCTGTAAGAAGGTAAATCATCTATAAAAACGCCAGGTTCAATATTCATTCCAGGACGTTTTTTATAAATATCACCAGATAAAAGTCGTGCTCTAAAATTCATTTCAGGTAAAATAAAATTGTTAAAGACAATTAATATTAGAGCAATGGTTACACCAAAAAAAAGAGGTGCTTTTATAATTGTTAAAAAACTAATACCCGAAGCTCTCATTGCATTAATTTCATTATCTTCAGACAATCTTCCAAAAGCCATTAGAGTTGCTAAAAGAACAGCCATTGGAACAGATAATGCTATAATCCATGCTAGGTTAAGAAATAAATATTCTAGAATTGTTAAAATATCTAGACCTTTTCCTAAAAATCGATCAATAGCTCTTAATAAAAAATTAATAAATAATAAAAATGTTATCATTAAGAGAGAAAAAACAAATGGTAGGATCATTTCTTTTATAAAATATCTTGAAATTAGTCTCATTTTTTAAATTTAAATTAAACGTTATTAAAGATGTTAATAATTAATTTATATTAATCAATGAAATTACTTCAAATAAGTACATAATAATTTTAACTTTCGCAGCTTTAAATCTACTAAAATTGGTCTAAAGTTACATGGTGGGTGTAGCTCAGCTGGTTAGAGCACCTGGTTGTGGCCCAGGAGGCCGTGGGTTCAAGTCCCATCACTCACCCAATATTATCGGGGTATAGCGTAGTCCGGTTAACGCGCCTGCT
>CBFIBM010000059.1:0-2904 GCA_965660855.1 uncultured bacterium
GTAGTGAATTATCTGGCGGTGTAAAAAATGTTATTGTTGAAGATTGCAAAATGAATAGTCCTAATCTTTTAAGAGCGCTGAGAATAAAGAGTAATGAATATCGAGGAGCATATGTTCAAAATATAACAATGAGGAATGTCCAGATAGATACAATAGGTGGCCCAATAGTAGGTATAAATATGGATTATAAATCGTATGATACTGAGAAAACTAAAGACAGGTTTTATACTTCATGCGATGGTATTCTTGTAGAAAATATTAATTGTAATTTCGCAAATCAGGGATGGCTAATTAATGGTAGTGAAACTCTACCTGTTAAAAATATTAAATTTAAAAATTGGAGAGTTGCATCTGTAAAATATGCTATTCATCATAAGAATGTTAAAAGTTTAATTCTAGAAGATGTGAGTATAGAATCTGAAGGTGCCATGTTAAGATTAACGAAAAAAGATATCTTTCAAAAAAAGGGTTAGAATTATGAAGAGATTTATATTTGCATTAGTTTTATTTTTTAACCTTTCATGTGAAAATGATAATAAAATTCTTGGATGGGAATATGCTGAGAAAAAATGGTTAGAATCTGAAAAAATTGAAAGTAAAATAACTGGAGCTGAGATAATAGAAATGAACTTTAGCGCTATTGATCATAATATTATTCCTGACGGGGAAACTATGAATACAATTGCTATTAATACTTTAATTGATTCTGTTTCGGGAGAGGGTGGTGGTATAATAAACTTCTCAGCAGGTACCTATCTAACTGGCGGAATAATATTAAAAGACGATGTTGGTATCCATCTTAAAAAAGATGCTGTGATAAAATTTAGTCAAAATCCTGTTGATTATACTCCAAATGTTTTAGGTCATTGGGAAGGGATGGAAATATATAATTTTAGAGCTTTTATTTATTCAAATAGTGCAAAAAATATTTCTATTACCGGTAGCGGGGTTTTAGACGGCAATGCAGGCTGGGATAACTGGTGGGGTTGGAGTAGAGATAATTTACATAAATTAAAGAAAAATAGACCTAGACTAATGGAATATAATAGAAACCAAGTAGATGCTTCGAAAAGAAATTTTGGGATTGGTTATAATTTAAGACCAAATTTCATTCAGTTTTATAATTCAGAAAGTATTACTATCAAGGGAGTAACTCTTAAAGATTCGCCCATGTGGTTCATACACACTGTCCTGTCTGAAAATATAATTATTGATGGTGTAAAAATATATGCTCCTTATGAAAGTCCTAATACAGATGCAATTGATTTAGAGTCATCAAAGAATATTGTGGTAAAAAATTGTTTAATAGACGTTGGAGATGACTGTATCACAATGAAATCTGGTAGAAACCAGGATGGTAGAAGAATTAATAGACCCACAGAAAATGTTATAGCGAAGGATAACATTATAAAAAATGGACGTGGTGGTTTAACTATTGGTAGTGAAATGAGTGGCGGAGCAAATAATATTTTTATGAAAAATTGTACAATAAATAGTAAAAAATTAAATAGGGCATTTCGAATAAAAGGTAGTGAAGTTAGAGGCGGATATGTAAGTGATATTTTTGTTAAGGATGTTGATATCGATACTGTTGGAGGTGGTCCCGTATTAAATATTGATTTACACTATAAAGTAAGAGATGCTGAAAGAGATGGTAAAACTTACCTTCCTAAAGTTGAAAATGTTTTCATTCAAGATGTAACCTGTAATTATGCTAAGCAACCTCTATTCTTAGATGGTTACCCTTCTTCGAAAATTAAAAATGTACAACTAAAAAATATAGAAATAAGAAATATTCTCGAGCCTTCTCATGTAAAAGATGTATCAAACTTAATTATGAAAGATGTACAAATTCAGAATAGAAATTAATATTCATGATTAACAAAACGCTTGCTATTGTTTTTATTGGTTCATTTTTTCAATCAATTTTAATAGCAGTTGAAATAAGAGGTTGGAATATATTATCTGATAATATTGAAATTGCTGAAGAAACTATTTACTATGCCAAAAATTATAATATTAATCACTTGCAATTATCACATCATCTAATTCACAACCTTAAAGAAGTATCAGACAAGAATAAATTAAAAACAATCAAACAACTAACTACACTTGCTCATAATGTAGGTATTGAGAAGGTTTTTATTTGGGATCACGTATTATATAATAAAAGTTATTACCCAAGAGAATTTTTTAATAAGAATACAGATCAACTTAACTTGGATAATCAGGATTTCTGGAAATGGTTTAAAGAGGACTATAAAAATAAATTAGAAAAAATTAAGATGATTGATGGTATTGTCCTTACATTTATTGAAACAGGTATGAGGATAGAAAACCAATATTCAAAACTATATCCATCTTCAACGCAAAAATTTAAAAAATTAATTAAAGAATTAAATAGTGTAGTAAACCTTCATTTTGGAATGGATTTAATACTCAGAACCTTTTCATATAATGATAGTGAAATTGAGAATATTGTTAAAGTAGTCAATGGTATTAATGATAACAATATTTATATAATGATTAAAGAGTCCAATCATGATTTTTTTGTCACTCATCCTCCAAATAATCTTGTAGATATAATTGATAATAATAAAAGGATCATTGTTGAATTTGATGCTGCTCACGAGTTTAGCGGCCAGGGAATTGTGGCGAGTATTTTTCCTGACTTTCATTTTAATAAGGCGAAACATTTTTCAAAATATAAAAATGTCATTGGGTACTCAATAAGGACAGACAGGTACGGTGATACATCAATAATCAATAAGCCAGCAGAAATAAATTTATTTTCAATAAGTGAAGGTTTTTTAAAAGACTATTCATCATCTGCACAAGTTATAAAAACATATATTTCTAAAACATATGGTGTTGAAAATGTTGAAAAATTATTTCGAATATTTG
>CBFIBM010000060.1:0-2867 GCA_965660855.1 uncultured bacterium
AAAGATATTTGGCCTAATCAACAAACTTCACTTCGTGCAGGAAATGAAACCACGGATGTTCTCGTTATGAGATATAAATCTAAAGATTTTCAAAAAAATATAGACCCTGATTCACTTTGGGTTGGTGTAACTACTTCGCTTTATACAGGTGATTATGATCAAATACAAAGTAAGTTTTTTGAAATTTGGATTAAAGGAAACTCAGGAAGGTTACATATTGATATGGGTAAGATCTCTGAAGATATGGATGGAAATGGCCGGTTAAATACAGAAGATATACCAGGTGCAGGATTAACACTTGGGAATGGTTTTCTAGAGGATAACGAAGATACAGGATTAGATGGGTGTTTTGATGAGAATGAAGATGGATGGGGAGATTGTTTAGAATTCAATACTTTTGATGAACTATATAGTAGCGGAGAATCAATACTAATAAATCGACTTGCAAATGCTGATGATCCGAATGAAGACAATTGGAGTTATGAAGCTGGAAGCTCAAATTACTCAAAAGTGAACGGAACAGAATCAAATGGAACTGGTTCTAGAATACAAGAAGGGGGTAAATACCCTGATACAGAAGATTTAGATAGATCTACTTTTCTTGATAAAACTAATGATTACTTTTCAACAAATTTTGTTTTAACGGATACTACTTTTCTCGCTGGAAAAACAGAAAAAGATGGAGTCCCAACTAATTGGAAATTATTTAGAATTCCATTATCTAGCTTTAAAAAGGTTCAAAATATTGAATGGAATGAGATTCGTTATGTAAGGTTAGCTATCACAGGAATTGATTCTATTCAAAGACAAATCCAAATCGCTAAGATGGAAATAGTTGGCAATGAATGGCAAGAATTGGGGATCGCTTCACCAGATACCAGCAGATTTAATAATAGGTTACATAACTTTGAAGATGATGGTCCAGAATTTCAGGTTGCTGTGATAAATACAGAAGATAACGCAGATTATACTCCTCCAAAAGGCGTGAAAGGTGAATACGATCAGTTAAATGAGATTAGATCTAAAGAACAATCTCTAGTATTAAAATTTAAAGATTTACCTGCAAAACACACTGGTCTTGCTCAAAAAACACTTTATACCTTAAATGAAAATCAAAAAAGAAGTTTTATGACTTATGATTATATGAAGATGTATGTTTATGGGAACAGTAATGGGATAAACTATTCAGAAACAAATATTGAATTATCTTTAAAGTTTGGCTTAGGTGAGGATTACTATGAAATTACTAAGCCTATTTATGATGGTTGGGATGAAGATGCCGGAAGAAATAGTTTTAAAATAGATTTGGATTGGCTTACATCCTTAAAAGAAATTGATATATCTAAAATTCAAAAAGAATTACCAACAGATATGATCGTAGATTCGGGGAGTACTCGAAAATATATTTTTACGGACGAAGATGGTATTCAAACTGGAAAAAGAGTAACTATTGTTGGGAAACCGGCTTTAAATCGGTTACAATATTTTTCCTTAGGTGTTAAGAACATTGGCGAAAACCCATTAAGCGGTGAACTCTGGATAGATGAATTGCGTCTAAGTGGTGTTAAAAAAGAGAAAGGTGTTGCGATGCGTGTTCAATCAAGCTTAAAGTTATCAGACCTTGGACAAGCAACTGTTGTTTTTAGCCGGCAAGATGCAGATTACCATCGACTGCAGGAAAGGCTATCTCGATCAAACAATTCATCTGAAAATTTAAATTTAAATGGTAAGATAAATATTGATAGATTTTTTCCAAATTCTTGGGGTGTTTCAATTCCAGTTAACGGTTCGTATACTCAAAATCAGAGCAAGCCAAAATATTTTTCTGGTGAGGACCGATTGGTCGATCAAGAAAATATTCCAGATTCAATTATGATTAAGAGTAATTCAATATCCTTGAATACCTCAATTAAAAAAACAGCTAAATCAGACAATCAAATTTTAAAATATACAATTGATAATGTTTCTCTCAATCTAAGTGCATCTCAGACAAAATCTTCTGATGTTACATATAGCCAGAGGTGGTCAGAAAATTATTCTGGCAAGTTTACTTATAATATTCCTTTTGGCAGAAATAACTATATAAAACCTCTTTTATGGATGAAAAAGGTACCTGTGCTTGGAGCTTCATTAAGTGATTTACATATCTATTATACGCCTACAGTTTTTAGAACTGGTCTAAATATAAGTGAGAAATTGACTTGGAATGAAACAAGAAATGGTATTAAGAGTCCTGAAACATATAATTTTGGTTTAGATCGATCTTTGAATCTTGATTACAAGATTACTAATACCTTGACTAGCAAATATAGTTGGAGTGGTCAAAGTAAGTTAAATGAATATCGTGGATATCTTTGGACTGCCGTTAAAAACTTAGACCCGGGACTAGTAACGCAAAAAACTGAAAGTTTTAACACTTCCTACAGTCCTGGAATTTTAAAGTGGCTAAAACCTTCATTTAATTATACTGCAAATTTTAGGTGGTCTGACGACCTTACAAGAGAAGGTCAAAACATAAATACGCAATTGAGGTTTGGATCAAATTTTACTTTAACTCCGCTCCAGCTTATAGAGTTAGTTTATAAACCAGTTTCAAAAACAAAAAATAGATCCGGTCGAGGAAGAGGGAGTCGAGGTAGGGCTCGAACTCCTGTTAAGCCTACTTTTCAAAAGACTGATAAGGTAAAATCAGGTTTTAAACCATTAAATATTATTCATGGTATTTTTAAAAAAATAAACCCCATTTCTGTGAGTTATAATGAAAATTTAAATAGGTCTGCAAATCAAGTTATTGGCGAAATTCCAATTGGATATAAATTTGGTTGGTTACCGGATCACGGATTAAATCAATCTACTGAAGTAGGAAG
>CBFIBM010000061.1:0-2857 GCA_965660855.1 uncultured bacterium
CAGGTGTTCTTATGCGTCAACCAGTTTCTGCGATAAGGACTATTGGTAGGGTAACACAAGGTGTGAAACTTGTTAAGCTTGATGGGGGAACAAGTATTTCATCTATCACCAGAGTAATTAGTGAAGAAGCAGAATCAACAAAAGTTGAAGCTAAAAACAAAACATTAGATGCTTTTGAAGAAAAAGAAGAGAAATGAGCCTAAAAGAGAACCTGGCTAAAATAAAAGAAAAGATATCTTCAATTCAAGAAAAAACAGGTCTTCAAAACAAAGTAGAAATAGTTGCGGTAACAAAAACACACCCTTTTCAAATTATTAGAAACTCCTATGAGGCGGGTTTTTTATCCATCGGTGAAAATCGGATACAAGAGGCCTCCGCCAAATTTGAGTCTTTTGAGTTAATGCCAGATTTAAAAAAAAGGTTCATCGGGCATCTTCAATCAAATAAAATAAAAAAATGCACAAATCTTTTTGATACAATAGACACTGTTGACAATATTAAGTTGTTAAAAAAAATATCTAAAGTAATAGAAGAAAAAAAAAGAAAAACTTCGGTGCTTTTACAAATAAACACCTCAAAAGATGCGCAAAAAAAAGGGTTTTCTCCCCTTGACATTGAAAACATATTAGCTTGTTTTGAAATTGAGGGTGTTATAATAGAAGGGTTAATGACTATGGCCCCATTCACAAATAATAAAAAAGTTATTAGAGAATCGTTTAAAAAACTTAGAGTTCTTAAAGAAGAAATAAACGCCCAGCTAAAAAACGAAAGAATTAGCGAACTTTCAATGGGGATGAGTAATGATTATAAGATTGCTATTGAAGAGGGGTCAACAATGATTAGACTTGGGACATCTTTATTTGGAGCAAGAGGTAAGTTGTAAGGTTTTTAATGGATTTTAATATAATGTCTTTGTTTTCATGGCTGGATAAGATTGCGATTATTAGTTTTGGTTTTATTGGTGGCGTTTACTTTGCGTTTTCTTTTTTTGTTTGTGGGATGATGTTTAGATTTGGGTATGCATAGATATTTATCATTATTACTATTCATTGGGTTGGCCTGGGGTCGGAGCACTGATTCTTTAATTGTAGATGAAACTTTTTTTGATAATGGCAATTTAAAACATCAAAGATTATACAAAGATGGTAAAGCCGATGGAAAATGGACTCACTATTATAAAAATGGTAATATTTGGATTGAGGGGAATTATATCAATGGTATCCAAGTAGGTTTATGGACTACTTATTATAAAAATGGACAAGAATGGACCAAGGGCAATTATAAAAATAATGAAAGAAGTGGAGAATGGATTTTCTACAATGAAGACGGAACAGTATATGAAGAAAAAGAATATTCACCTTAGATCTTAATTAAGTATTTATTAGCCTCACATTAGTGGGGTTTTTTGTTTGTGGGTTGATGGGTAAATTTGGTGATGGAGAAAATTCAAATTATTTATCCAATATTCCCCTTGGTCTTTTTAACCTTTTTTTCGTTGTTCTATTATAACCGTGTGTTCTCTAGGGAACATAACAATAATAATATTAAGTCTGAATGGTTTAGGCTTTATAAGGGAGACTTACCTGATTCAGCGATTATAGTTAGAGAGCATTATAAGAATCTCTTTGAATTGCCAATTTTTTTCTTTTTACTATGTATCATATTATATCTGCTGGATAGAGTTGAGTCAATAGATGTAATTCTTGCCTGGATATTTGTATTCTTTAAAATTCTCCATAGTTTTGTACGATTAACAACAAATAATACAAGAAAAAGAGCATATTCATTTACAATATGTTATTTTGCATTACTCTTTGGTTGGTTTCTATTAGTTTTCAAATTAATCGTATATTAGATGTTAAGCCCCACATCCGTGGGGATTTTTATTTAAAGCCTCGAAAACATTTCAGGGTAATTATTTGTATATTTTGTCTATATGGATAATAAAATTGATTTAATTACTTCAACTTTTGAAGATAATGAATTAGAAAAAGAATACTTTAATGATAAATGGGCTAAAGTAAAATCATTTTACTCTTATGTATTAATTATCATGAATATTGGTGTGGCCTTATTGCTGCTTAGTTTATACCTAAGGGGTACTTTCGCTATAAAAAATATATTTGTCCCATCAATATTATTTGCATTAACAACATTTTTATATTTTATGAGCGATAGGCTAAAGAAATTGTATCTAGAAAAATGTCTTTTTCTTATGGGTATTATTTCGATGCCCTTAATGTATTATTTAGACTTTGAAAGATTGTCTAATCTCCCTCATATTGCTTTTATGCCACTAATGCAATCCATAATTTGGATATCCATATTTCCGTTCAACTTTATACAGTCAACTATAGTATCGTCCGTTCCATTTTTAGGTTCCTTAACCTTACTCGTCAATTATGACTCTCTGAATTTTACATTATACATATTCTTGTATTTTTTTCCTCATACTCTTCTAGTGAGTAACAAATGGAAGTCAGAAAGAGAAAGCAGGTCAAATTTTTTAAAAGCAAAAAAAATTGAAGAAAATAGAAAACTAATGAACAAAACATTGAAAAGATATTTTGGTGATGAATTGAGTGATAAAATAATTTCGCAGAATGGTGAGTTAGAAGGTGAAAATAGATGGGTTTCTATTTTATTTAACGATATCAGTGATTATTCTACAATTACTGAAAATATGGCTCCAGAAGTGGCGTTAGAGTTTTTAAATGAATATTTTAGTGAAATGCATAAAGTTATAAGGCAATATAATGGGCAAATTTTAAATTATATTGGTGATTCAATTATGGTTGTTTTTGGCGCTCCCAATAAACTCAAGGGGCATGAAAATAAAGCAATTGAGTGTGCTATG
>CBFIBM010000062.1:0-2795 GCA_965660855.1 uncultured bacterium
CATAACTTGCAGGAGCATAGTATTGTTTTAATTGAAGGTGGGCGTGTTAAAGATTTACCTGGCGTTAGGTACCATGTTGTAAGAGGTACACTTGATACAGCTGGGGTAGCTGACCGAAAAACTAGTCGCTCGAGATACGGCGCGAAGAAACCAAAATAGGTCTATATAAATGAGAAGAAGACGTCCTGAACGGAGAACAATTTTGCCAGACCCTGTTTACAACGATAAGTCTGTTGCTAAGTTTGTGAATTATATTATGATTGGCGGCAAGAAAGGTGTGGCTGAGAGTATTTTTTATGGTGCTATGGACTTAGTCAAAAACAGAACAAAAGCTGATGGCCTTAAAATATTTGAAAAGGCCATTGAGAATGCATCTCCATCGGTAGAGGTGAAGTCTAGAAGAATTGGTGGTGCGACCTATCAAGTTCCCATCGAGGTTCCAAGGGGAAGGAGGTTTTATTTGGCTTCCCAATGGATTATCAAAGCAGCAGCTTCTCGTTCCGGAAAACCAATGGCTGATAAGCTAGCAACAGAACTAATCTCTGCTGCGAATGGTGATGGTGGCGCTATTAAGAAAAAAGATGATACTCACAGAATGGCTGATGCTAACAAAGCATTTGCGCATTTTAGATAAAGAATTTTATTTTGAAGAAAACTAAATTAGAAAATGTAAGAAATATAGGCATTATGGCTCACATAGATGCTGGTAAAACTACTCTCACGGAGCGAATATTGTTTTACACCGGAAGGACTCACAGAATTGGAGAGGTTCATGATGGTGCTGCTACAATGGACTGGATGGAACAAGAACAAGAAAGAGGTATAACTATTACCTCTGCTGCCACAACCTGTATTTGGAATGAAAATCGTATTAATATTATTGATACACCCGGACATGTTGATTTTACAGTTGAAGTTGAAAGATCTCTACGTGTTTTAGATGGTGCCGTTGGAGTTTTTTGTGCTGTTGGTGGAGTTGAACCTCAAAGTGAAACTGTCTGGCGCCAAGCGGATAAATATAATGTTCCAAGAATTGCTTTTGTAAATAAAATGGACCGTGTTGGTGCTGACTATTTTAATGTTTTAAATATGATTAAAAAACGTTTGGGTGCTAATCCTATTCCATTGGTTATTCCTATAGGGAGTGGGGAGCTGTTCACTGGTATAATCGACCTTCTAAAGATGAAAGCGATTCTTTATAATGAAGATTCGAAAGGTTCGAGCTTTGATTATACTGATATCCCTGATGATTTAAATAATTTAGCTGATGAATGGAGAGCTAAGTTGATTGAGGAAGTTGCTTCTAACGACGATATGCTAATGGATAAGTATTTAAATGAAGAAGAAATTCAGTATGATGAGCTGATGGTTGCAATTAGGCTTGGTTGTTTAAATGGGGCTTATATCCCAACTTTGTGTGGATCTGCGTTTAAAAATAAAGGTGTTCAAAGACTCCTTGATGGCGTATGTGATTTATTACCTTCCCCTGTTGATGTTCCATCCGTTGATGGTGTAGATCCGAATGACTCAGATGTGTCAAAAACTAGAGCTCCGAAAGATGACGAGCCGTTCAGTGCTCTTGCATTTAAAATAATGACTGACCCATTTGTTGGTAAGCTTACATATATGAGAGTTTATTCGGGTAGGCTTGATGCAGGATCCTATGTCTATAATCCTTCTTCGCGAAAAAGGGAGCGGATTAGTAGGGTTCTTTTGATGCATTCAAATAAACGTGAAGAGAGAGACTCTGTGTCCACTGGAGAAATTGTTGCTGCTGTTGGGTTAAAAAAGGTTAAAACAGGGCATACTCTTTGTGATGAAAAAAATCAAATTTTGTTAGAGTCTATGGATTTTCCAGAGCCTGTCGTTGCTGTTTCTGTTGAGCCTGTTTCAAAGGGTGATCAAGATATGTTGTCTAAGGGGCTTCAAAAACTAGGTGAAGAAGATCCAACGTTTAAGGTTTCAACTGATGAAGAAACTGGACAGACAATAATTGCGGGTATGGGTGAACTGCACTTAGAAATTTTAGTAGATCGATTACTTCGTGAATTTAAGGTAAAGGCTAACATAGGGCAGCCGATGGTTGCATATAGAGAAGCCATAACTAAGGCAGTTTCTGATTTGGATATGAAGTTTGTTAGACAATCAGGCGGTAAGGGTCAATATGGTCATGTTGTAATAAATGTTGAACCTAATGAATCAGGGAAAGGCTATCATTTTGATAATAAAATTGTTGGTGGGGTTATTCCTAAAGAATATATACCTTCAGTTGATCAGGGAATTCAAGAAGCTCTAAAAAATGGAGTTGTTGCTGGTTATCCTATAGAAGATGTTAGGGTAGAGTTAACATTTGGATCCTATCACGACGTTGATTCCTCTGAAATGGCTTTTAAAATTGCAGGTTCAATGGCAATTCAAGATGCGTGTAAAAAAGCTGGGCCAAAATTAATGGAGCCTATAATGCGTGTCGAGGTAATTGTTCCGGACGAGTATCTTGGGGACGTAATGGGCGATTTGAATTCAAGGCGTGGTAAAATTGAAGGAATGGAGCAAAGGAATGAAGCTCAAACGGTTGCAGCTTTCGTACCTTTGAGTAATATGTTTGGTTATGTCACTGACTTAAGATCAATTACTCAAGGTCGAGCAGTCTTTCATATGGAGTTTGCAAAATATCAGCAAGTTCCAAGCAGTATAGAAACTGAAATTTTAGAAAAAGTTAGAAGTAAAGTTTAAAATAATAAAGTTGGAGTTATGTAATGGCTAAAGAAAAATTTGAAAGAAATAAGCCGCATGTA
>CBFIBM010000063.1:0-2782 GCA_965660855.1 uncultured bacterium
TCTCGGTACTGCCCTAGAAGAAAATAAGGAATCAAAGATACTAATAAATATTTCTTCATCGTATTACCGCAAATTTACCAATGTGAAACTTCGTTTTTTTCTTTATCCTAGCAGGAGTTCCATCTTCATTCAAATCATACTTTCTGTTAGAATAAAAATCATTTTTTAAACTTCCTTGAACGTCCCCATCTGCATCATATGTATCAACACAATATTCTTTTTCTTCATCAAATTCAATGGTATATATATATAACCCTGGTGCAACCTCTGGACCATTTTGGTTATTACCAGTTCTAAGATTCCACCATGAATTTCCATCAAATTGCTCATCATGCTTGAAAGAAGTAACATGTTCACCAGAAATAGTGTAAATCGAAATTTGACATGTAGTTGGTAGGTGAGTAAATCTAATTTTCCTAGAATTTGGCGTTTCATTAAATGCTGACGCAGCTTTATACGGATTTGGAACAACTTTTATAGAATCTAGACAGAGGGTATCTGGGATTCCTACTTGTTCTCCTAATTTAGACATATCAGAAAACCAGCTATCACCGTCGACAAATAATTTATTTGGTTTAATTAAGAGCTTTTTATCACCGGGACCAATAGTAAACTCTTCACCCGCCCAGCTTTGACTGCTTGCTGACCATGGATACTTTGGTCTCCAAGGATTGTTTCTTTCACCATCATTTTCTAAGTCATTATGGACTGATAAAGGTTCAATTCCAGCATCAGCAGGAAGGCTTGCAGTCCAGAGACTTCCTTGATAATAAACCTCATCTCCTGAATCATAAGATTTATTAGAATTATATGCTTTATTACTTTTTTCAGAATTTGAAATTGGTATAAATAAGTCTAGATTATAATTATATGTTTCAACCCATAATCCTGCAATTTTTAATGAATCTTTAATTAAAAAAATATCTTCTCCTGGAGTCCATACATAATCTCCAGCGCCATTGGAAAAATCGATAGGAGATGCATCAAAAGACCCGTAATCATTACAATTTAAGCCAACTTTTTTCCCTGTCCACATATTAGTAATTCTAAATGGAAAATACATTTTACCTTCACCCGAGGCATTTGTGATCGTAATTGTATCTCCGATTGGCTCTGAAAAAAACTCAATTTCATAATCAAAATTTAATCTTCTAAGGTAACTGGCAACATTTGTATAGGATAATATAGGAGCCAGTCCATAATTTAGGTTAAAAACAGTTGCGCTATCCATCTCAAGACTATCCGGGTGCGACCAAGACCATAGAGTTGTATCCAAGTTAACTTCGGGTACAGCAGAAATATTTAAAGGAATTTTATTTTCCATTTTATAGCGAATACCTTTGAACTGCTCGCTCCATTTATCTACAGAAGAAATAACATCATAATCTGGAATAATAATAGATTCATTTTCAAGAATTGCGCCTGGCAGACCAATCAAAGAATCTCTTTCAAGAAAAGTTAAATCATCTTCATAGTAAGTAGATGTATTTTTTGGAGTTCCAGTAGAATCTTGTATGACATAGCCATAGACCTGAGGATCTTCACAAGCCATTCCATCAACCGCGGTATTACTTTGCTTAGCTTGTATTTCATACTTAACCATATCCTGCACAATATTATTTCTGTCAACGATAAAGTAATCGCGATCTCCAGTTCCAATATTTGTACTACTTGATGTAAAAAGAGCCTCAATATCTTTGGCATCTGGAAATGCTATATCTAATGCAGTATAACCAGGAACAACCGTTATAAAATTATGAGAGCTACTATCTCCTTTTTCTGATTCAAGAAAAGGAAAACCTCTCATAGAGTTTAATTCTCTTCTAATTACCTCCTTTGAATCATTGAAAAACATAATTGAATCAGGACCTACAAAACGAGCCGGATTAGAACTATCCCAAACTGTATCTGCGTTAAAAATACCTGAAGAGTCTGATTCCGTCAAAGATAATTCTATTTTTGGTAAACCCATATCATAAGCTGTTACAGTGTACGTATATTCGACTCCATCAATAACGTTTGAATCTACAAATGAATATTCAAGGCCAGTATTTGATCCTAGGCTAAATCGAGGTAAATATGGATCTAAACCACTAATTGATTTATTTCGAATATCGTCAGAATCGCAATCACCATTATGATCGTAAATACAATGATTAATATCTTCTAAATAATCATAATCAAACTGTGCATATGGAGTCCAGCCAACAAATTCTCCATTAAAATCATAAAGCTTATCACCATCGTCGCCCCAGGTTGTACCCCCATCAATTGAACGATATAACTTATACCCTTCAAAATCAGAATAACCGGTTAAAGAATCATAAGAAGCCTCAGAAGATGCATCCCAGGAGATTAAAACTTGTCCATGACTAGCAACCGCATATATTGTAGGACTTACTGGTGCAGAAAAATTACTAAAAATAACATTTACAGTATCTTCACTTATAGAGTTTTCATTATCCGAAACTTTTAAGGTGTATTGATATTCAGAATAATTTGAGTTAGGGTCTAGGTCTAGAACTTCAATAATTTGAGATGAAAATGTTTCACCTTGAGGATTAGTCCATTCATAGCTTACAATATCCCCGTCCGCATCAATTGAAGAAGAAGCATCTAAGTTCACCGACTGGGCTTGGTATTTTGGTACTCTTTTATCTTTACCAGCATCAGCGATTGGACATAAATTGTGTTTTATAGTTATCAAAGTAGTATCATAGCCATAACAACTTCCATCAAACACTTCCAAAGATAAACGATAAGATGAATCTTCAGCTAAATC
>CBFIBM010000064.1:0-2779 GCA_965660855.1 uncultured bacterium
TCGCCGTCAATGTCAGAGCCAAGTTGATTCCAACTGCTTCCATCCCAAGAGTAAATCCGTACATGACCTGCATCAGATCCATTACCGTCATTATTATATGCTCCAATAGCGACTCGGTCTCCATCAGAATCTAGGGACACAGAAGCACCAAAGTCATCGTCCGCTGCTTCCCCATCAATATCAGAGCCAAGCTGACTCCAGCTGCTTCCATCCCAGGAGAAGATCCGTACATGACCTGCATTCCAGAAACTAGAAGATGCTCCATCAGCTTCAGTTGCTCCGATAGCCACTCGGTCTCCATCAGAGTCTAGGGACACGGAATAACCAGACCGATCGTCCGTTCCTCCCCCATTAATATCAGAGCCAAGCTGACTCCAGCTGCTTCCATCCCAGGAGTAGATCCGTACGTGGCCTGCATTATTAAAGCTACCGTCATTTTGAAATGCTCCGATAGCAACTCGGTCCCCATCAGAGTCTAGGGACACGGAATAACCAGAATTATCGTCTGCAGCTTCCCCATCAATGTCAGAGCCAAGCTGTTCCTGAGACATGATCAGAGAAACAAACAGGTTTAGTAGAAATATGTTTCTTAAATACATGTTTACCCTATTTGATATATTATTTTTTTCTCAGTTTTTTATAGGCCAATGCACCACCTAAGGCTGCTAGCCAGCCAAGGCCACCTATTGGGGCCTGAGAAGGTTCGCTCGGAAGGGTGATCCCCTGAGCCAGTGCCATGGAACTAATGGTTAGTATAAATACAATAATCTTTTGTACAGTGTTTCTCATCTTCCCTCTCCTATTTCACATAGGTGACTTTCTGGGTAAAAGTCTGGTTTGCTGTAATTAGTCTCAAGAAATATGTTCCTGTAGCTAGTTCCTGCGGCTGCCAGGTATATTGATGCTGTCCTGCAGTCATCTTGTCATCCAGTAAGATCTCTACCAGTTTTCCAGTAACATCATAGACCTGTAGCTCTACCTTGCTTACTTCAGGTACATCAAAGCGTACTGTAGCACTTGGGTTAAATGGATTGGGATATACTGGACTTAAAGCATAATCCTTTGGAATGATCTTTACTGGAGCATTGTCTAGTACTCCGTAGGATACCTGTACACTAAAGCGAGCATCTCCAATCAGTGGATAAATCTCTACTGCGTCTTCATAGGTAGCACTAAAGCTTCCCTTAGGCTCTGTGGTAAACGTGTGACTCATCTCATTATTTAAATAAACCATCTCACCAGTAAGATTATCTACCAGGGTAAGTTCAATGTGATCTGGCAAATCATCCAAGTTCCAGTTCATGGATGCTTCTGTAGTACTTGTTACATAATTATTATCTTCTACAGAAAGAGACATCACATCCAATGGAATAGATATCGTTCCTTCATGACTGTAGGGTAGATTGTTAATGTCGAGTGAGTTCTCCTCATTATGAGTCAAAGATACCAGACGACTGCTTGCTATAAGTGGCATTAATTTTTTTGCATCTCGATCATCCGGACCGACCTCTCCATCTTGTCTGAAAGAGAACCAGCTTTTGCTGTAACCACCCTCTGCAGTAGAGAACTCCAGATAACTACTACCCTCATTTACTTCATCTAACATCCTGTAAAATGTACCTGCAGTAGATGATTTATCTGCTGTTTGTATCGTAATGTATCCAGCACCACCACTGGCGGTCACAACAAATCCCTGAAAGGGTGCGATGAGACCATTAGCCAAACTCCCAGATGAGCCGTTCCAGCTAATATACCCTGCTCCTCCACTCTTTGCATCATCATAGACATAAACCGTAGCACTAACGTTGGTTTTAGCTACGTCATCCCAATCAATGGTCTGATAATAAGGATTGCCTGCAAATCCATAACGAGTATCCTCAATGGTTCCTAAAGCAGGATATCGAACGTCACCACTACTTTCTGAGCCACTTACGGACAAGGAAACAGGAAGATCATCCGTGCCATCATTGTTATTATCTGCAAAGGTATACACCAAGATGCCTTCTCCTGCGGTCATGGTGTTGCCTAAGTTACTTACCACAGACCAGGAGCCTGCTCCGCCAGAACCCACGGTCCAGGTCCAGACTCGAACATGACCTGCATTAGATGCAGTACCATCATTTTGATATGCTCCGATAGCAACTCGGTCCCCATCAGAATTTAGGGAAACAGAATGACCAGAGAAATCATCTACAGCTTCGCCGTCAATATCTGATCCAAGCTGATTCCAACTGCTTCCATCCCAGGAGTAGATCCGTGCATGACCTGCATTAGATCCGTTACCATCATTACGACGTCCTCCGATAGCAACTCGGTCCCCATCAGAATCTAAGGACACAGAATAACCAAGGCGATCATCTGCAGCTTCGCCGTCAATGTCAGAGCCAAGTTGACTCCAACTGCTTCCATCCCAAGAGTAAATCCGTACATGACCCGCATTACCACCACCACCATCATTACGACGTCCTCCGATAGCGACTCGGTCCCCATCAGAATCTAAGGACACAGAATTACCAGAGCGATCATCTTCACCTTCGCCGTCAATGTCAGAGCCAAGTTGATTCCAACTGCTTCCATCCCAAGAGTAAATCCGTACATGACCTGCATCAGAAAAGCTACCACCATTACGAATTGCTCCAATAGCGACTCGGTCCCCATCAGAATCTAAGGACACAGAATAGCCAGAGCGATCACCTGCAGCTTCGCCGTCAATGTCAGAGCCAAGTTGATTCCAACTGCTTCCATCCCAAGAGTAAATCCGTACATGACCTGCATCAGA
>CBFIBM010000065.1:0-2715 GCA_965660855.1 uncultured bacterium
TTGAAGTAGCTTGAACACCTGTTAAATTAGAACCATCACCAAAAATAGAGTCTGCTGTAATACTTCCAACCGTCAATAAATTCTCATTTCCAAATGATATCGTTCCACTTCCAGAAGTTATAGAGCCATCTCCTAAGGTTAAATTCCCTATGGAGGATCCTGAAGCAATATTTGCTAAGCCTGTAGAAATATTCCCGGATGTGATTATTACATCATTTCCAAAGGTAATCGTATCTGAAGAGGATGCAATAGATCCATTTGTAATAGATATGTTCCCAATTTCTGTTCCAGATTCAAATGTTGATACTCCGGCAGATAAAGTTCCATCCGTCTCTATATTTTCATTCCCAAAAGATATGGTTCCACTATCATCCGTAATTGAGCCATTAGAAATTGTTACTTCTCCAATTTTTGTACCTGAACCAAGATTTGCTATACCGTTGGAGGTTAAGATACCTACCTCTAAAGCTCCACTTGTTTCTAAATTTTCATCTCCAAAAGAAATATTTCCACCAGAAGAAGTTATGGTGCCATCATCGAATGATAGATTTCCAATCGATGATCCTCCATCCATGATTGCAGATCCAGTTGTTATTTGTCCTTCCGTCTCAATATTATTATCCCCAAAAGAAATAGTTCCATTAATATCTGTGATCTGATTATCATCAAAACTAATAGTCCCTATTGCTGCTTCAGAGCTAGAAGCATTAGGTGGAATTTCTAAACTTGTGAATTTTCCAGTTGATGGCGAATTTGTTCCAATTGAAACACCTTCAATTGAACCACCAGTTAAATTGATAGATGTAGAATCTTGTGTTGAAATGCTTCCTAAACCTAAAGAATTTCTTGCTAGGGAGTCTCTTTCTACAGTCCAATTTGTTCCATCTGAAACAATAAAATTTCCATCACTTTGCTGCAAGTTAGAAATTGTTTGTAAGCTTGAGTCTGCATCTTGTTTTGTATCTATATATGCTTTTATCGATTGCTGAGACGCCAATTTAATTGGTGAATCAGATGACATGTCATCCTCATCTAATACGGCATCGCCTATTATGGTTGATACATCCAATGTACCATCAACGATAAGTGTTCTGTTTGTGAATGTAACTAAGTCGGGATCCTCAATACTCCCCATCGAAGCTCCAGATATTTGAACTGTGCTATCGAGAATAATGGAAAAGCCATCTTCAGGAATAAAATTAAGGTTTTCATTTTTTGAGATTAAAGAATTGGCATTTAAAATACTATTTTCTATAAAATCTGTTAGATTTGTATCTAACATTTGATAATTAGATAAAGTATCATACAGTTCTTCACTAGTAGTATAGTTCTGAAGAGAATCTTTCATTACATAAACATCCAAATCAGGTAAATTGTCCAAATCAATATAATTTGCTGATTTTGCATAATTAGATGTATCAGAAAGTATTGAATAAAAAACAGAGGTTATTGTTTGTCGTGGAGATAAGACTGAACCATCTACGGTTAACTCTAAATATGCATTATTAGGAACATTTATAAAAGGATTTGTAGAACCTAATATGGTACTTATAATTCCGTTTGTGACTGTTACCTGCTGATTTTCAAACCAAATAGGCTCACCACCCTCAGAGATATTGTAAACTTTAAATAATACCTCATAGCTCCCATCTGATGTAGGAGTTCCATCCGCTTTAGTAATTAATCCTTGATAAGAGATTTTTCTTGGTACATTTATATCACTGTTTGTACCGGTACTAGATATTAAAGTACTTGAAGTTTTCTTTTTTGAACTTTTCATATTTACTTTGCTGTCTTGAGCAAGAATAGCTACTGTAAAAAGAAAAAATATTAATTTTAATTTTTTCACGATAAACTCCTATTATGGATAATTTTTTTTAATTGAAATTTCTTACTAAGAATCATGAGGAAATCCTGGTGGTTTTTCAGGTTTACTTTCATCTGCATTACTAAAAAAAACAACATCTAATAAAAGGTATATCCCTCCAGCCATTAGAGGATACTTTGCGTATTTTAACCATTGGTTATTATAACGACTTAATTTATAGGATAGGCTAGTAGATGATATCTTGTATTCATCCTTTAAAATTTTTTTAGAATTAGAATCTACTAAACTATCTAATCTCTCCTCTACCATAAATAAAAGTGAATCAGATAACATAGAGGTATCATTTTCAACAATATCTATTGGACTATTTTGATTTAAATAATTAATAATTAAAGTATCAGATGCTGTAAAGCCTAGGCTATTTTTGACTTCCAAAAAAACCTCAAGCTTAGTCCCGGGGTCATTTTTAGCAATTTTTATTCGGGTGATTTCCTCACCCGTATTAATACTTTTTAAATACTTTGCATCATATGTCTGTATAAAAAAATCCGAACTAAAATCATTTTCTTCATTTAAAACTAAACCTGGAGCAAAGATCCATGTATATTTT
The DNA here is from genome assembly GCA_965660855.1 of uncultured bacterium. GTDB lineage: Bacteria > Fidelibacterota > Marinisomatia > Marinisomatales > UBA1611 > JAOLAV01. Next base: position 2,439 of record CBFIBM010000065.1, read on the forward strand.
AATCTTGAACCATCATCTGAATATGACAGTGTGCCATCTAAAAATATTTCATCACCAGAAGATATTTTAATATCAGGCCCCGCATCTGCATACGGAATATTATTATTTGACATAAAGAGTCCATCTTGAGAAAAAATATGAGTTATCAAAAATAGTATAAGAAATATTTTAACCCGTCCTATTGGTTTTAATTCCATATCTAGACCTACTTTTTATTTTTTACCACTGTGGGTGTTATAAAAATCAATAATTCTTTCTGCTCTCTATCAGCATTATT
>CBFIBM010000066.1:0-2352 GCA_965660855.1 uncultured bacterium
TAGACTAAATCCAATAATACTAATTCCTGTGTTGCTATCCCCAATTCCTAAAGACAATTTGGAGTTTAAATTTTTTCCAACGATTAAATTAAAAAATAAAAATATAAAAATAGACTTTTTCAATCAATTCCCCCTAAAAAAACTATAATTAGAAAGTACTTATTTAAAAATATACAAAAAATAGCATTATCGTATGAGTTTTCTTATCTATTCAAATCTACAAATAATTACCTTACAATGTATGAGAGGCTATAAACAAAAAACCCCACGAATGTGGGGCTAATCTTCATCTCAAAATTTTAGAGAGTATGGAGATAGTCTAGCATTTAATCTGATTTTTCATCATTTTTGATAACTTCGTATGTTTTGAACAACTCATCAAGGTGTGAAATATTTTCGGTTTTGGAGCGGAGTTCCTTTTTGTCTGCGCCTTTACTATGGGCTATAGCCGCTATTCTACCTTGTTTATTAAAATTGAGGTCTTTTGAAATATTTGCGATTGAGTCTTTATAGGCAGCTTCAGGAGATATTATTTTCCAACCTTTTGATTTAATATGCTCAAGCAAATCTCCCAAGAATAATGCCGCTAATTCATTTTCATGCAATAACAAAACATGTTTTGGCGAGCGTTTTAAGTAATCTTTAGCTAAATCATCGTAAAAAGTAATAGAATGCCACAAAGCATCGATATACAGTTTTTTCAAATTATCAAAGTTTATTTGCATACCGCTTTTAAATGCTTTAACTACTTTAGAGTTGATGTACCAATCAAAATTATCAATAGTAACATAGCCAATTGTATATCCATTTTCATTGAGAAGGTTTTTAATTTGTGCTCTTTTTTCATAGGTGTCTCCATGATGAAGAAAAGGAAATCGATGCTGTTTAATAATATTATTTAAACCCAATGAAGACAGCATTTTGTCTGCCTTTATAAAGTCATTTTTGTATTGTTCGAACTTATTTTTAGAGGCTGACATGTGACTGAAGCTGTGGTGTGCTAACTTATAGCCTGCATCATCATATTGTTTTAATCTTGCTAAATCATCTTTTGAGCTAATGTTTTGCATGGTAAGAAAAAAAGTTGCATTCGGCACTTTGTGTTTTTGTAAGGCATTAAGGATAGCGGTTGTTTTTTCCTTCCCATCCATCAAATTACTTCCGGGTAATGGTGCATCATCAAAAGTAATGGCGATTTCCCTAGCATGTAAGTTGATAGCTATTAACGAAAAAAGGGAGTATAAAAATATTCTCCTAAAACTCTCTATGGTTTGTGGATTAGAATATTGAAACAAAATCATTGTTATAAATCTACCCATCATCCCACAAATAAAAAACTCCGGACTTTTTTTGAATTATTTAGTGGAAAACTCAATTAGAACCAACAAAGTCCTAAACCACAATGGACTTTAATTACTTTAATAAAATCATCTTCTTTGTTTGACTAAAGTTGCCTGCTTTGATTACATATATATACATGCCACCTGAAACTGGTTTATTATTTAAATCTGTAGCATTCCATTGAACAGATCTAAAACCAGCTTTTTGATATTGATTTGCTAGAATATTTACTATTCTTCCCATAATATCATATATAATAATACTCACGAACTGATCTGATGCGATGTCATAGTCAATTGTAGTAGAAGGATTGAATGGGTTAGGATAATTATCGTAGAGTGTGAATGACGATGGTATCTCTTCAATGTCTAATTCTAGAACAGCATCAGGCTCTATTGGCGAAGACATCGCTTCACAACGTTGATTTGAAACCCCCATATTGGGTGTCTGATAATACGAAATTTCTGGAGTAAACTCATGCTGAGGATATCCATTCCCATCTGTATCCTCATCAGTATATTCAGTGTAGCAAATGTGAGTATGGTATCGATCTGTAAAATATATAGTGCCGTCTTCACCAACTATATCATGGACATGACCATTTTGAGCATCAAAAGAAAAATTTGCTGTATCTATTGCAGAACCTTCCACCTCAGTGCATCCCATGATAACAACTCCATCACAATTAATTCCATATAATTCTATCTCAGCAGTTCCAGGGCTTGTACTAGTAACTACAGTAGGCATTTTATATTGAAGAACCTCAAGCGGTCCTGGAGAAGTAGTGTGATAGTGGTAAGTATCTCCTGCTGGATGACCATTGTATAAATCAAATGAAAATGCTTCATTCTCTATAATATCGCCTGGAGCTGCAAGAGGGTTGAACAAAGTGACACCATTTAGGGCAGCTCCTACAGTGCCCATAGGGTATTCATAATTTGAAGTGTTCACTTCCCCATCAACAGTGCTTGTATTAATTGCGACTCCTGAGCGAGGAGTTGGATTAACGGG
>CBFIBM010000067.1:0-2298 GCA_965660855.1 uncultured bacterium
CCTATTCCTTATCGAGAAATAAGGCCTTAAAGTGTCGGGGTGGAGAGATTTGAACTCCCGATCTCCTGCTCCCAAAGCAGGCTGAAAATCCTCTGTAAATCAAACTTTACCAGTGTATCTGTAGTGGGAGTTGAACCATTTTTACAAACAAAAAATGCATGAAGATTAATTACTTAGGTCCATCCATTCGTTAATCATATCTCTTGATAATTTTGGAAATTCGTGACCTATTTCTAATTCTTTCGATTGTATTTTCGATCCTAAAGCAATGAAAGTATTTGCTATCTTTTTTGAATTGATTGGATTTAATATTTTATCATATTTACCGTTAATAACTAATCCCCTCAGTCTTTTATACTCTGATTTATCTGTTCTAATTTGATATACATTTGGTAGTTTAGCATTATGAAATATAAAGCCATCCACCACATCAGGATATTCTAAGGCTAATTTACAAGCCATAGTTCCACCTTGGCTAAATCCACCTATAAAAATTTTTGACGGACTAATTTTTTCTTTATCGAGAATTTTATCAATACAAAATAATATTTTTTCTAAACTTTCATTTAAATGGTTTTGATTAAAAATAGTATCACTACCAGAAATATCAAAATCAAACCAACTGAAATCGCCTGATGCCAAAGATGTTTCATAAGGTGCTTGAAGTATTATTGTTATAAAATTATCGCCAAACTGATTTATAACATGGTGTTTATAATCTGATAGGCTCTGCATATAAGCATGCATGAAGTATAATACATTTTGTTTTCCTGCGTGATTTGTAGGCTTCTTTATGATATATTTTAAAGGTATATCCAATTGGTCATTAGGTTCCAAAAGTTCTTTTTCCCAATCAAAAAGTTCTTTCCTTTTTGTTCCATCCTCATTCCATCTATTGATATGAATTTTTTTACCTAGAAGAATTTTACTTTCCGATCTTTTTCCACCATTCCTAAACCATTCGATTGATATTGTAGTATCATCAATTACTTCAGTACTTTCTAAAAGAGAGCCATCCATACCTAAAAATGAACTCTGAATAAGGATACCTTCTTCAAATGTTGCTTTTATTTGAACTTCGCCTGTTGGCCAATATTTGATACCCTTACCAGTAAATGGAGTGTCCGATTTATTGTAGTATACTAATCCTCCTCTTTCAGCAAGTTTTGATGACTCTACAGGGTAGGAATTGCTGCAAGCAAAAATTAATAATAACACATTTGATATTAATATTTTAATGATCGTCCCCTTATTAAAATCTACCACACATCCCACAAACAAAAAACCTTACGAAATTTACCAGTGTATTTACCCTTGAAGACATTTTAAAATTATATTTATAAAAAAGTTCACCAAGGGTTAATATTGTATAACGAAATAGATAAAATATGTTTTAATGTAAATAAAGGTTAACAAATGGAACTTTTTAGAACGAATCAAAATAAAGCGGAGAGAATTTTAAGGTTTATTGTGTCATTATTTTTAATCCCAACACCAATAATTCTTGGTTCTTCCACATACGCATTTATTATATGCGGTGTGGGTACAATTTTATTGTTTAATGCTATTAGCGGTGCTTGTATGATTTATAAAATATTTGGTGTAGATACTTGCAAACTTGATTAACTACATAAATGACCAGTGTATTACCAGTGCATTTAGTGCTTTTTAGAGTATTTTTAATGAAATCAGACTAATTCAGGTATAAAAGACAAAACTTAATCTAGGAAGATTCTTAATTACTTACTTATTAAACCCCATATATGATATCCTATAAATTTGGGAGTGCCTGGGATATACATATCTTCAGTATTCTGAATGTCAAATCCAGAATGTGCTAATAATTCTCTAGTATCTCTAGTTAGATGACATCCATCTCCTATAATTTTCCAAATAGGTTCTATAGTCTTTTGAAATTTATTCACTTTTATATCTGGAGACCTAGAGTGCTCAGTAAAAATAAATTGTCCACCTTTTTTAAGTACTCTATTTATTTCACTTAATGCCAGTTCTGGTTTTGAAATAGAACATAGGGTATAAGTGCAAACAACAGTGTCAATCGATTCAGTTTTTAAAGGAATTTCTTCCGCACTCGCAGTTAAAAATCTAAAGTTAATGGCAGAATCTTTGAGCCTTTCACTTGATAATTTTTGCATACTTAATGAGGGTTCAAGTCCAATGAGACTTTTAATTTCATTTTGATTATAGTAAGGAAGATTATGACCTGAACCAAATCCAATCTCTAATACCTCTCCCTTTGCAAAAGGAATGACTTTACTTCTTTGTTTGCAAATAGGT
>CBFIBM010000068.1:0-2254 GCA_965660855.1 uncultured bacterium
ATAAAAGCTATTTATTGATTAAAAAGAATAATACTAAATATGAGATAGGTAGTAATAGACCTGCTATTGCTTTAAAAAGAGAAATAGAAGGATATCCGTTAATTGGAACAGCCTTTTGGAAGGGTCGTCAATATCACATTGATATTGAACAAAAATTTTCTAATATAACTTTTGGCGGATCTCTGGCTCTTAAAAGACCTCTTGGTTATGATAGCCCTGCTGAAGACAAATCATATAGAATTCTAGTATATGACAATATGCCTAATAAAACAAGGGACTGGGATGGTGTAACAATAGAGTCTGGTTTAAGGGCTAGTTTTCATTTGAATCCTTTAAAAATTACAGGTTGGTATTATACCGGGAAGTTATATGATGACTATGATTGGCAAAGTGTGCTTATGAACGATTTTTCAGATTATAGGGTTGCTCAAGGAACCGTCTTGCCTAAAGACGCAAACCGAGATCATTATTGGTTTGGCGGTCGTGCAGAGATTAGTACGGCTCTCGGAATTTTCCGTGGAGAATATATTTATTCATTGGATGGCTATTTACCTCGTAGTGGATACTATGTTGAGTTTGGAACACCCTTTAAATTGATGGAATTTCCATTATATTGCTTAGCTAGGTACGGTGAATTAAATATTAACCCTGAAAGTAATATGTATATCGGACAAGATTGGACAGCAGAACTTGATGATCCCGAAACTTGGGATCGGTCCTTAATCACTCTTGCTGCCGTTTATGAATTAACTACTTATTCTAAAATTAAATTTGAATATTATATAACCGGTGAGACAACTGGCGATTCTCAAGATTTAGCCGATTCATATAATAACAATACCGGTCGCGATTATCAACCAGATATGGATGATAATCAACTACTTATACAGTTTGAATTAAACTTTTAAAATAAAAAAAAGGACCTAATAAAATGAATAAAAAAATAAAAAACATCTCTTTTATATATGCTTTTTTATTACTCTTTTTAACAAGTTGTGAAGATACAGATAACGAGGCAAATGTAGTTGTAGATCGTTTTGATATAACTAAAATTGAAGTTAAATCAACAGGCAGTGCTGATCAGTCTCAACCGGAAATCATTCGGTTTGTTTCTGACACAAAAGGTGTAGTTGTTAATTCAATGCAAAAAACTTTAGATTTTTTCACCATATCAGGAACTGGAATCACGATGACAAATGAGCAAATTCAGTTAACAGATTCTGATAATGCAGACGCTTCTTCAGTTGATGTAAGTGTTGACGAATCTATAATCGCTGCTGTTGTTACGAAAGGAGCATGTACAAGAGGAGAACTTTATCTTGTTGATGTTGCTACAAACACTAAAAATGGACCGTATGAGCTTGGCTATAATCCAGATGCAGTTGATATTTCAGCAGACAACAAATACGTTGTTGTTGTAAATGAGTTTGATTATGATGATGCTATTGATGGGTCTTGTGATACCGTAAACTATCCAGGTGTAACTATTTATGATATAAGTGGTGGCTTAGGGAGCGCTGTATTAGTCAAAGATATGAAGATTACTCACAGAGGTACGAATAATGATTTAGCGGAACCAGAAGGCGTAAAGATAGCACCTGATGGAGAAACAGTATTTATGACGTTGCAAGAATCAAATGAGATTGGATGGTTTTCTCTTTCTGATCCAACTATGATACCTGACACTTTACAAGATAGAGTTACTTTAGTGGATAATCATAAAGCAGATGGAATTTATGTTAGTAATGATCAATCCTTTATTTGCACAGCTGGCGAAATTGGAGGGCAGATTGGTATTATAATGCTTGATGGAGAAAACGGAACTCCTGGAACTCAATATTATGCAAATCTATCGGAAGATCTCCCTGCAACGTGGGACTGGAATGACGAACCAAAAGGTATAGAACCTGAAGAAATTACCGTTGTTGAAAAAGATGATAAGATTTTCGTATTAACAACCTTACAAGATCCAAGTGCCGTTGTTGTTTACAATATCACTGATCCTGCGAATCCAGTCTATGATTCAGGAGCAGTAACTGAGCTAAATGATTATACTTTAGAAGAAAATGGTGAAAGCGAAGGTGAAGCAGAAGGTTTACACTACAGAAATGGGTTTGTTCTTGTTGCAAATACTAAAGATCCGTCTGTCGCTCTATTAAAAGCCTCTTGGGTAGATTAATTTTTAACATTTAAACTATAAACTTAGAAAAGGGGAAAATTAAAATTTCCCCTTTTTCCTAACAAAATTCTATAG
>CBFIBM010000069.1:0-2112 GCA_965660855.1 uncultured bacterium
AAAAAGCACAAAAAGGACTTTAATTACTTCAGTAGAATCATCTTTTTTGTTTCACTAAAGTCACCTGCCTGAATCTTATATAAATAGACTCCTGCTGATACAGGCTGACCTTTATTATTCGTAGCATTCCACCTAATGAATTTGTTTCCTTCATCTTGGACTTCATTCACCAAGTTTTTTACTGCAACACCAACTAGATCGTAAATAGTTATTTTAACCATTGATTTTTTATTTAGATTGTAATTTAATACAACATTGGAGTTAAATGGGTTTGGGAATGGATCTGATAAATTAAAAACTCTAGAGATATTATTGTGAGCAGACAATTCACCTTGGGTAGAAATTTCAAAATTGTATTCTCTTATTCGATAATCATGATGTAATGGATATACAATCATATTTAAAAATGTAGATTCTACGTTATTAGCTATCACATCATATTCTAATAGGATATGATCATTTTTTTGAATATAAATTGTATCTAACGACTCGCCTATCCATCCATTTTCATCGTTCATATCCACGACAAAATGTTGACTATAATCACTTTCGTTAAAGATATTAAAAGATAAAGTCATATTGTCATTAATGTGAATAAGCTTTCTATTTAATCCATTTTCAGATAAACTTGAATAGTTATCAAAAATTACACTAAACCTATCGGGATGTAGAGACGGAACTCTAAATGGCCTGTGTAGCGCATGTCCTGGTAATGATAATTCCCATATAACGTCGTCTTCGAGTGATAATTCAATTATTTTAGGTTCGTTTGTTCCCTCTCCATCACCCAAAGTATATATAAGCCTATTTCCATTTTCAAGAACATATATTCCTCCTCCTGCGCTGCCAAAAAGGTTGGGGGGTAAGATATATTCCCAAACTACCTCACAATAACTATCATCGATTACATTTATTTCCAAAACTCTGGAAATCTTATTTTGCATTCCAAAAAGTTGGTCACTAATATTTCCATTGTCAAAAAATACAATATTTCCATTTTCTAACTTTTGGACATGATGTTGCCAGCTAAATAGAATGTCACTGCAGATACTTTCATCCCCAGTGGACATATATGGTTCAGGAAGACCCATATTCCAGATGACATTTCCAGATGGGTATTCGATCTTTGTAATACGAGATAGATGCCTTGTTGATATGTATATATGATTGTCTTGTTCATCAAAAAAGATAGAATTAGAGTGCATCCAGTCATAGACTTGGTTTGGATTATGATAAGCCATTCCCCATGTCCCTCCAAGTTCATCGCGGTCACTTATGGTAAAGTGATCCCAAGCATTCCATGACCATACAATATTTTTGTCTTTATCCCATTCTGTAATTACATGACCCCTCCACATAAATTCTAGCGTGCTGTCGTCAGCGGCATATCCCAAATTTCTAAATGCTTCCGTCCAGTAGTTATTTGAGGGTATTGGACCTAGTCTATCATCATATGTAAATCCCATATAGTTACCATTTCTTAATTCAATAAACTCATGATCATCTACGTGAGTATCCTCAGGATGCCAAATTGGATCAATGTCAACATTTATTTTTACTCCAGTATAAGTTGGCCAACTTGTGAGACTGAAACCATACATCTTGCCGAGTGAATCAATAAGACTAAGTTTTATCAAAAAACCATCATCATTCCATATCTCCTTTCCATTTTGATCTACCATTGCAGATCTCCATTCAGGAGACCATCCCCCAAAAGCGGTCAATCCTGATTGAATAAATGTAGAATCATTTATTTCAATATCTAAATATTCTATTACTGATTCTTTGGTAAAGAAAACCGATGGCCCAATCCACTCTCCAAAAGCATTATTGGAGAATACCGGTCTAACTCTCCAATAATATCTCTCATCCCAAGATAAATTTTGATCATCAAGAAACGAGGTAGTTTGAGTAAAATTATTTATGATTGGATTTTGAAAAGCTAACAATGTATCAATTTGAATTTGGTAGGAAAAAGCATCTGGCTCCTGATCCCATTCAAAAGCAACATGTATATAATTTAAACTTTGATTTATAGAAGGACGTACTAGAGCGCAAAAACTAACTGAAGCAAATAATCCTAATTTTAAAATAATAGATATCATTTGTAAT
>CBFIBM010000070.1:0-2017 GCA_965660855.1 uncultured bacterium
TGACCCCAGCTGGGACGACATTAAATTTACAAAGTCTTTTGTTGATATTGAGGGAAGCTTAAAACCTAAGCCATTTTATGATACAAAGGTAAAAATGACATGGGATGATAGCTACTTCTACTTTGGTGCTTACATGGAAGATCCTCATGTATGGGCGACAATTACGGCTCGAGATGCTGTTATTTATAAGGATAACGATTTTGAGATTTTTTTGGATCCAGATGGAGATACCCACAATTATTATGAGCTTGAGGTAAATGCTTTTGAAACTGAGTGGGATTTAATTCTTTTAAAGCCCTATCATGATGGAGATAAAGTTGCTCTTGATTCATGGGATATCCCCGGCCTTGTCAGCAAAGTGCATGTAGATGGGACCATAAATGACCCTTCGGATATGGACAGGGGCTGGAGCATAGAGATTGCAATTCCTTGGAAAAGTTTCATCAATAACTTTCGCTCGAAATCTCCGCCAAATGACGGACAAATCTGGAAAGTAAACTTTTCAAGAGTTCATTGGGATACTGAAATCATAGATGGGAAATATGTAAAAACAGATAGTCCAGAGTTTAATTGGGTTTGGTCTCCTCAGGGTCATATATACATGCATTTTCCTCACTTTTGGGGGCGAGTCCAATTTACTGAAACTCCAGCGGGCTTGGAAAATATTCAATTCTTAGATGATGGTCTGGATAACATCAGGTGGGCTTTGAGGCAGATCTATTTCAGACAGAGAAATTATTATTTTAAGAATGAAAAATATACAGCTTCACTAAAAAAACTTAATTTATTAGAAAATCCAGTAGCAGGAGCACCATGGCCTCCAAAAATAGCAGTCACACCTTCCGGATGGGAAGCTCATTTAAATTTTGAGGATAAATCTATGTATATACGAAAAGATGGTAAAGTTTGGTCCGAATAAAGTCTTTAAGGTAATAATCTAAAGGTATATGAATTGAATTTATTTTTTATAGATTGGGTAATTGTTATCATTGTTTTTGTTGGTATGGTATTATCTGTTAATTCAACAAAAGGGTTAATGAAAAGTGTCACAGATTTCTTATCAGCTGGTAGATCTGCAGGACGTTATTTACTCTCGATTTCTGGAGGTATAGCAGGATTAGGAGCTATTTCTACTGTAATGTTCCTTGAAATGGGATATATTGCAGGTTTTAGTTTATCTTGGTGGGGATTAAGTCAAGGGATTATCTTATTATTTCTTACGATGTCAGGTTGGGTAATTTATAGATTTCGTTCAACTAGATGTCTTACTTTATCTCAGTTTTTTGAAAAGAGATATAGTAGAAATTTCAGAATTTTTACGGGGATAGTTGCATTTGTTGCTGGAATAATAAATTTTGGAATTTTCCCAGCCGTTGGCGCACAATTTTTCATGCAGTTTTGTGGTTTCCCAGATTACATTTTTGGCATACCTGTTTATCCTTTAGTAATGATTATTCTTCTATCAGTGGCATTATACTTTGTTTATGCAGGCGGGCAAATTGCTGTAATAATTGCTGACTTTTTTCAAGGGATATTTGCAATGTTTGTTCTTCTTATAGTAGTCCTTTATCTGTTTTTTACAGTTAGTTGGAGTCAAGTATCTGAAGCACTAGAGCAGACTCCTTTAAAGTTGGCTCAGGAAGAAATACTTGAACTAGAAAAAAATGAAGATTTTTTAGCAATGGACTCAAAATATCAGAAGGATAAAATCAAAGATATAAAGGAAAAATATGAAAATTCTTCAAAGATAAATCCTTTCAAAACGAGTCATGTAGAAGACTTTAATTTCTGGTATTTTCTAATTGGAATTATAGGTGTTATGTATGGTAGTCTTAGTTGGCAAGGGCAACAGGGGTATAATTCTTCAGCTAAAAGTGCCCATGAAGCGAAGATGTCATCTGTCTTAGGTGGATTTAGAGGAATGTCTCAAGGACTCTTCTTTTTTGCTGTACCTGTTCTTATATATGTCTTTATGAATCATGAAGATTATCAATCAATAAATGCAAGTGTTACGGAG
>CBFIBM010000071.1:0-1766 GCA_965660855.1 uncultured bacterium
CTTATCACGTACAACAGATTCAGTTTCATTATTGAAAGCAACATAAGAAAATACTGGTAGCTTTTTACTCATTTTCTTCAATTCCATATGCTTCAATTTTTCGATAGAGCGTCATTCTACTTACTCCCAATACTTTAGCAGCTTTACTCATATTCCATTCTGTATATACTAGTGCTTCCACAATCGCATTTTTTTCAATTTCTTTTAACGTTTTTGGCTCAGAAGCAGGAGTAATTTCTTTTTTTGTTAAACCTTGAGGCTCTATAGTTTCAGACTGAACAACAGTCGGATTATCTTTCAGGGGCTCTTCTTTTACTTTTTTATCTGATAAAAGAGGTAAAATATTTCCACTTGTGATCACACTTTCATCTGTGAGAAGGATTGCACGTTCTAGAATATTCTCAAGTTCTCTTACATTCCCAGGCCAATGATAATTTTTCATTAATTTTAGTGCCCCTGGTGAGATATAATTAACACTTGAGCTATGCTTCTTTTTTAAGCCATCTACAATACGATAAGCAATAAGAGGTATATCTCCAGGGTGATCCATTAAAGAAGGTATTGTCATTGGAAAAACATTTATTCTATGGTACAAATCTTGCCTAAATTCATTTTTCCTGATCATTTCTTCTATATTTTGATTTGTTGCAGAAACTATTCTTACATCTACTCTGATAGTTTCATTCGAGCCAACTTTCTCAATTTCACTACTCTCCAATACACGGAGGACTTTAGCTTGAAGACTATGATCCATATCTCCAATTTCATCTAAAAATATAGTACCACTATTGGCTGCCTGAAATTTTCCAATTTTATCTTGATCTGCACCTGTAAAAGAGCCTTTAACATGACCAAATAATTCACTTTCTAATAATTCTTTTGGAATTGCAGGACAGTTAACAGGAACAAACGGGTTTTCTCTTCGCAGGCTATTCTTGTGAAGGGATTCTGCAACCAAATTTTTCCCTGTTCCGCTTTCACCATATAATATCGTAGTAACGGTCTTCTTACGTATTTGAAAAAGTAATCTATATAGGTCAAGCATTGGCTCTGTTATTCCAACAATTTTCCCAGAACCCTGCGGACCAAAAAATCTTCGATCAATTTCAGGAATATCATAAATAAAATCGATATATTGTTTCCCCAAAAGGACTAACTCTAATAAATCATCGGAAGTTTGTGCTTCAGGCTCATAATAGAAAGTCATCCCACTTTCAAAGTCTTCTAAAATTTGAGACCTTCTTTTATCATCTGAAATAAAGCAGAAAATAGGAATGTAAAGATTGATTTTACGTATTTCTCGAATTAACCTTGAAGGTGTAAGCATAGGAAGCTTATTTGCTATGATAATACTTTCGTAGGAAGATGTCTGTAAGGCATTTAATCCAATCATGCCATTTTGTACATAATCAACCTTAACAGGCAAATTTTCAAATTGTGGAATTACTTTATCTTTTCCACCTACAAAAAGAACGCTAATCATATTAGATTGCTTTTGTTGCGCCCAATGTTTCTATTAATTCATTTAGACTAGTTGTTCCTTCTCTAACTTTTTCTAATCCGTCTTCTAACAAAGTCATCATGCCATGTTCGCGTGCTTTTTCTTTAATTTTATATGCTGGTTGAGCATCAAGGACTAAATCAGAAATGTCTTCATTCACCATTAATAATTCATAAATGCCTAGTCTGCCTCTGTACCCAGAGTTCCTGCAAGATAAACACCCTTTCCCTGTATGAGTTATTTTATATTTTTTCTTATCAATTTT
>CBFIBM010000072.1:0-1704 GCA_965660855.1 uncultured bacterium
AACTCACTGATAGGTGAAATCCCAATAGAATTAGGAAATGCAAAAAAACTTGAATCTATAGGTTTATTTGAAAATAATTTAATTGGGTCAATTCCACGAGAGCTCTCTGAATTACCTAATTTAAAATACCTCGGTTTATTTGATAATGAATTGGATGGTTTTATTCCAGAATCTCTATTTATAAAAGGTTTTTTAACCTATTTAAAACTAGATAAAAACAACTTTTCTGAGTTAAATCATGAATTAATTTGTAGGTCAGGATTTAATTGGGATAATTCTGTTTTTTTTGATGTATCTAATAACCATATACCAAAGGAAAAAAACAGATGCCATCATGGATTAATTTTTCATGAAATATATAACTCGTACTGAGATTTATTTTTGTAGTTAAATAAATATGTGAAAATAGATTTATCCTAGATGGAAAATTCTGTTTTAATGTATAAATTGGAATAGATAAAAAACACTATTTATATTATAGATGTTTTAAAAATTAAAAAAATAAAGTAGTCTTATGAATAATGATAACAATGAAAGATTAGGCATTTTAATTCCTGGAATGGGCGCTGTAGCAAGTACCTTTATTTGTGGAGTTATTGCATGTAATAAAGGTATATCCAAGCCAATAGGAAGTATGACGCAAATGGGATCGATTCGATTGGGAAAAAGATCTGAAAAAAGATCTCCTATTGTAAAAGATTTTGTTCCATTAGCTAAAATGGAAAATTTAGTTTTTGGTGGATGGGATATTGCAGATGAAAATTTATATGAAACTAGTATTCGATCTAAAGTTTTAGAAAAGTCACTTTTGGATGATATCAAATCAGAGTTGGAGGATATTCGAGTTTTTAAAGCTGTTTTTGATAAGAATTTTGTAAGAAGATTATCTGGTGTCTGGGTTAAAAAAGGTGAAAGTAAGATGGATTTAGCGAATCAGGTGATAAATGATATAAAAGAGTTCAATAAAAATTCAGGAGCTACTTCAAATGTTATGATTTGGTGTGGAAGTACAGAGATTTATATGAAGCCTTCCGATGTACACTCAACATTAGAAAAATTTGAAGAAGGCCTTCGATTAAATCATGAAGAAATTGCACCAAGTATGATATATGCTTACGCTTCTTTAAAATTGGGAATACCATTTGCAAATGGCGCACCAAACTTATCTATTGATATACCAGCATTAGAAGAACTTGCTGATAAAAACCATACACCAATAGCTGGTAAGGATTTTAAAACTGGACAAACACTTATGAAAACTATCCTTGCACCGGGATTAAAAGCTAGGCAGTTAGGAATTAATGGTTGGTTTTCAACAAATATTTTAGGCAATCGTGATGGCGAAGTTTTAGATGATCCAGACGCCTTTAAGACCAAAGAGGAAAGTAAGTTAGGTGTTCTAGATACAATTCTTGAACCAGAGAAAAATCCTGATTTATATAAGGATATATTTCACAAGGTAAGAATCAACTATTATCCACCAAGAGGGGATGACAAAGAAGGGTGGGATAATATTGATATATTTGGATGGCTGGGTTATCCGATGCAAATTAAAGTTGATTTTCTGTGCCGTGATAGTATTTTAGCTGCACCGATTGTTTTAGACCTTGTATTATTTCTTGATTTAGCAAAAAAATCAGGAATGTCTGGGCTTCAAGAATGGTTATCATTTTATTTTAAAAGTCCAATGTCTAATCCAGGTTT
>CBFIBM010000073.1:0-1691 GCA_965660855.1 uncultured bacterium
ACTAGAGTTGATAACATTGATGATTTTTTAGAAATAAACCAACTTCAGGAGAGCGAGACTTTAAATGAAAGTCAAATCGTATCTATAAAGTCTTATTTAAATGAAAATGAAAAGCTAAAAAAACAATTAATAAGTAAAAATGGATCTTACCTCTTAACTATTGTTCATCCAGATACAATTATTGGTCTAGATGGATTTAGAGACGATGTAGTGGGCGCTTGCACTAAAGTTTTAGAAAAATATGAAGTCCATTACAGTGGTACTGCATATATCACTGGATCAATTCCTCAGTTAATTCGAAAGGATATACGAGTCCTTATCCTCATTGGAACTGCAACAATGATTTTTGTACTTATGATAAACTTGAGAAATATCATGGGTGTTTTTATGGTTTTAATAGTTATTATTTTATCTATGATATCTATGCTAGGATCAATGGGCTGGTTATTTAAGTTTACAAACTCCGATAAATTTTTATTTGCATTACTTAATACTTCAATGCCAATAATTCTTTTAACAATTGCAAATTCAGACGGAGTACACGTAGTAACAAAATTTTTTAAAGAGTTAAGAAAAACAAAAAATACAAAAAAATCGTTAAATACTACATTATTGTCACTTCAGTTACCAATATTTTTGACAAGTATTACAACAATTGGAGCCTTCTTAACCATGGTATTTTCGCCACTTGAACCTCTTGTAGGATATGGTATTTGTATCTCAATTGGTATTGCTTACGCTTGGCTCTTAAGTTCAATCACTCTTCCTGCATTAATGAATATGTATAATTGGAATACGAAAAGTCCCTCATTAAATAATAAAGGGCCTTTTGAAATTTTTGTTAATTATTTAAGTAGAATCGTCTTAAAAAATCCAAAACTGTTGTTTACTTTAGGGTTATTAATTATTTCTATAAGTTCAATTGGTGTTTTAAAATTAAATGTTGATGTTAATTTATCTAGTTTTTTTAAACCAAAAACAGAAATTCGAGATAGTATGGATTTTATGGATGAAGAAATGGCCGGAACTATGGACCTAAGAATTCGTATAGAGGGAGATATGAGAGACCCTCAACTACTAAAGAAAATAGATTCTTTACAAACTTTTATCGGAAATAATAAAACGATTTCACTAACAACCTCTATTTCTGATGTTGTAAAACAAATGCATTATACGTTCATGAATGATAGTATAAAATATAAAACAGTACCAAATACGAAAGCTAAAATTAATAATCTTTTTACGATGTATAATCTTTCTGGTAACTCCGAAGATCTTTCTTCCCTGGTAAATCAAAATAATTCAGTAGGCCTTGTAAGTTCTTTAAGTTCTACAATGTCCACGGATCAGGTATTTTATTTTATTGAAAATATATCTCAATATATTAATTTAAAATTCTCCAAGTTCAATTCTATAAATATTACAGGAATAATTGTAGTGATTAGAGATTTAGTAATTTTAATCATACAATCATCATTTATCAGCATCGCATTATCATTGATTTTTGTTATTGTGATTTCTTCCATATTCTTCCAGAGTATACTTTGGGGAATCTTGGCAGCTATACCGTTAACAGGATCAATTATATTAAATTTTGGATTAATGGGGTTTTTTAACATACCTTTAAATCATATTACTGCAATTTTATCTTCAATTATTATTGGCGTTGGAATTGACTTTGCTATTCATTT
>CBFIBM010000074.1:0-1681 GCA_965660855.1 uncultured bacterium
CAATTATTTCAGGATCGTGAATATATATAGCTGCAACATTTTCGTTTTTTGCCGCATCATTTAAAGCTGGGTTATCTGAAATTCTTAAGTCTTTTCTAAACCAGTATAAGGTAATCGTTTTCATATATGTTGTTTTCTGATGTTTATAATTATTGTGCCTATAAACAGGAATTCAAATTATAAATTTGATTAAAATTCAATCAAATAGAATCTTACGTTTTTATAAAATAAATATAAAATGAACTAATTTTAAATTTTGTAATTAAAAAAGCCATTGTAATTTTATACTAATATTTACAATACTTAAGCCGGTGTGGCGGAATTGGTAGACGCGATGGATTCAAAATCCATTGGGAGCAATCCCGTGAAGGTTCGATTCCTTTCGCCGGTACTTGATAAGAAACCCACTATTTTAGTGGGTTTCTTGTTATCTGCAATATTTCTTCACTTAAGTAAATAAAACAAATAGTTTTGTATAATTTTTTCTCATATATCTATTTGTCTGAAATTTGAATTTACTTCAATAAAACCATCTTCTTTGTGGCCGTATATTTTCCAGTCTGAATCTTATAAATATAGACACCAGCAGATACCTTTTCTCCAATATCATTTCTAGCGTCCCACCTCAAAGAGTGGAAACCTAAAGTTTGTATTTTATTAACTA
Source organism: uncultured bacterium (assembly GCA_965660855.1). Classification (GTDB taxonomy): domain Bacteria; phylum Fidelibacterota; class Marinisomatia; order Marinisomatales; family UBA1611; genus JAOLAV01. Next base: position 665 of record CBFIBM010000074.1, read on the forward strand.
AAGTCTTTACTCTTTTACCTTTAACATTATATATAATTACATTTACATACTTATCTTCCAGTAAATTATAATCTATCTGTGTAGTAGGATTAAAAGGATTTGGATAGTTCTGATGTAAAGTAAAGACTGCTGGTATTAATTCACCATCAATTCCAAGAACAGCGACTTCAACAACATCAGAGTATTCACTTTGATTTCCAGCGTGATCAACAGATGCAATCCGATAGAAATGAACCGCATCAGATATGTAATTCTCATCCAAAAAGAAAGGTTCTGAAGTTTCAAATAATTCTTCTATGTCGTTCACGGTTTTTTCAATGATAAAATATTGAAAATCTTCATCAATACTTTCATCCCATGTAAGCTCCACAGTATTATCTACTAATGATGCTAAAACGCCTTCAGGAACACCTGGCAAAATATTATCAACGGAATATCCTGAAACTACTTCAGATTCAAACGTACCCTCATGCATGGAGGCTTTGACCCAGAAGTCAGTTAATCCATTATTTACTGAAGTAGAATCAACAAGAGTAGTAGCTTCATAAATATACACTCCATCGCCTACTGCTGCAATAGATGAGAGAACCACCCATTCAGAAAGATCATCATCATGTCTATATATATTATATGATTGTCCTGAATGCCCATGGTGATCGAAATAAGAAGCGTTGAATTGGAGATAAACCCTTCCACCTTGATCATCAGGTACATCTGTTATAGAAACAATCTCAGGATTAAAGTTTTCTACATGTAAATATAGAGTGTTTTCTGTTACCAATTCTCCATCTGTCGCGATGAGCTGGATTGGAAACTCCCCTAATTCAACAGGTTCTCCATGTAAATTATTATCAGATAAGGTTACCCAACTTGGAGAATCTTCGCCTAGAGAAAGTATTATATTTTCAGAGTCAACGTCATCTACGTGGATATCGATGTGAAATTCAAGATTCAATCCAACAACCTCATCCATACTTGAATGAAATTCTGGAGCGTCATTAACAGGTGAAATCATAA
>CBFIBM010000075.1:0-1509 GCA_965660855.1 uncultured bacterium
TATCCACAAATTTATAATATTCTATTTCAATTGGATATAGAAATACTTTATAATAATTATTTTACAAATAATCTAGTCTTATTAAATGAATTCAAAGAATCATCAATGTCTTTTGAAATTAAAAAAGCCAAAGCAATCATTAGATCAGAAGAGAAAAATTTTAATAAATTTTTAAAAAATAAAATTATTGAACCAGCAATTAAGAAAACATTAAAAGATAATATTGATTTTGTTTCTGGGGATGCAGATATTTTATTATCAGTAGTTTCCAACACCATAAAAAAAGCTGATAGAGTGGATCTAAATTTTCCATATTTCGCATATGGTAATGTATCTGTTTCATTACAAAATTTAACAAATGGGAAACAATTTTTTACTTCCAATTATTCAAATATAAAAGGAGCAGACTTTTCCTCAATAGAAGTTGCTGGGATTAGGTCATATGATGCTTTAAGAGAAATAATTATAAATGAATTACAGACACAATTGATTTTAAAAAGTAAATAGTTATGATTTTCAATAAAAATAGTTTTAAAAATATTTCCGCCGTATCTGTTATTCTAATTTCTGCCTTATTGTTAGTTTTATGGAGAAATTATGAAGCAGATGCAATAGAGGATGCAAAAAAAATTATAATTGATTCTGTTTTAGTTAAAGAAGAACCTAAGCCAGAACTGAAGGCAAAAATAGACCTTCTTGAAAAAATGGCAATGGCAGAAAGGTCTAAGATTACAGTAATGGTAGAACATGATAATTCTCCATTAACCAATACTTACCCAATGATTATGGATGCTACCAGCTCTTTTGATCCAGATTATGGTGATGAAATACAATTTGTCTGGAAGCAAATAGCGGGTCCCCCTGTTGAAATTAATCCTCATCCATTTGCAGGGAAAGTGAGTTTTGAAGGCAAGGAAGGTGAATATACATTTGAACTTACTGTGTCAGATAACTACAATTCTAAAACAACTATTACGAAAACGGTTGTCATTATTCCCGAACCAAATCAACCTCCGATCATTGACATGAAGATTAGACAAGGTTCAGAACTAAAATAGAATATTAAAAGTAGGTATTTAAAAAAAAAAAAGGCAATTTAAAGATATATTTTTGGAGTAATATAATTAATGATTAAAAAAATCGCCGTAGGAATTGATATTGGTGGGACAAATACTGTTTATGGTTTCATTGATAGTAGTGGAAGAGTGATCGAATATGTGGAAATACCTACAAGAGGGAATCAACCAATTGATGACTTATTAAGTAGACTAGATTCAAGGATAAAGTTATTTTTTAAAAAAAATATTTCATTCGAATTATTAGGTATTGGTATTGGTGCTCCAAATGGAAATCATTTTACCGGTAAAATTCAAAGTCCTCCAAATCTAAGTTGGGGTGATGTGGATATTGTTACTATTTTCAAAGAAAATTTTAATTGTAAAACTATATTAACTAATGATGCAAACGCAGCAGCATTAGGCGAAAAAAAGTTTGGTGCTGCTAAAAATA
>CBFIBM010000076.1:0-1454 GCA_965660855.1 uncultured bacterium
TCTTCCTGTTGGATTCACTCTTCTTGAACTAAAGACAAGATAGGCTTCAACATAAAAACGATTTACGTCGCTACTCTCTTTTATAACATCTTCGATTTTAAAGTCATCATCTTTTATGTTGTTTAAAGAGACTAAAGTTCCAACGCTATCAATATTTATAGCATGAGCGTATTTTGAAACAATGCTTTGGGCAGGGTATTTTCTATGTAGACCAAGACCCCATGACGCTGCAACTTCTTTTTGAGCAGATTTTTTATGGTAAAACCTTAATCTAGGATGAAGATTAAGGTCGTTGTTGAAGTTGGATCCAATTTGTGAAGTGATCATAAATCGGTCGGTTAGTCCATATCCGATTGATAGTCCACTTAAGTAAAAAGTGTTTCCAGCTAAGGGAAACGCAGTTGGGTCCAAAAAGACGTTTATGAGCTTTGATTCACCTTGATAAAACTTTGTTCGCTCCTCTGACTGCCTATCTAAGACACCCCCATGATAGCGTTTCATTTTTTGAATATCTCTTTTCTGGACAATGGCATCGCCATAACCGGTTCTAATGATAAACTCTTCAGCCGTTTCACCCAACACGGAACCCTTAAACAGTTCACCATTCTTGTTTGTTATTTCGGCAGATTCTTCAAGAAACTCTTTTGAAGGAATGTTAAATGTCCCACTAGATGTTTTTAGCCTAACAATTTGATTTTCAATGACTAAAATCTCACCCTTTCTAATAGTTCCATCAGAGAAGTGGAAGCGCTTCTGCATTCCGACCTCTAAAGCCTCTGCAACCTTTAGAGGTTTCATCTGCTCTTTTTCTTTAATTGGTGTTTTAAACCTTTTGGATTGAAACCCTCTTATTACTTCTGCTCCTTGGTCTCTACTTAGGTCTTCTAGACTCGAGCCAAATTCTTGTAATAAAAAAATCTCAAGATCTGATTCTGAAAACCCCGCATTCGAAGAAAGCGTTGTGATTGCCCTCATTTGACCGGGTAGAACTTTTCCAGACTGTCCAAAGATTAAAGAAATCAGACATAAGGTTGATGCAAAGTGCTTTATATTCATAACAAAACCTCTTTTATTAATAATTTCATACAAACCTGATATATATTCCACTCAAGTAAAATTATAAATGAAAACTTAATAAACCAGGCTTTTTTTGTTGCTACGCAATTAAGTATTGTTTAACTTTAATTAAGTAAAAATTAAAAAACAAGAGATATTTACAAAAAAAATGAATAATGCTAAAGATATAATTAACGAGTTAATGCTTAACCGTGGAATGAAGAGGAAAAGAGATGTTGCTCATTATTTTGGTGTCTCCCCACAGGCATTAAGCATCTGGATTTCTAAAAAGCAAATACCCCCAAAGCACTTATTAAAGCTAAATGATCAAGAAAAGATGAAAAAGACAACGAATTACTCAACAAACAACACTTATAAAAATTCTGAAGAAAAAGAAG
>CBFIBM010000077.1:0-1340 GCA_965660855.1 uncultured bacterium
CTTGAAGCTGAATTCCGTAATTGGATAATTTTGACCTTCTACCTTGCCCATGTTGCCCAGGAGCATAAGGTTTTCTATTTAATAATTTATCATATTTAGGATTTCCGAAAATATTTTCACCAAACTTACGTACAAGTTTTCCCTTTGGAGTATTTACTTTTGCCATAATATTAAACCTTAAACCCTTCTTCTCTTTGGTGGCCTGCAACCATTATGAGGAAGAGGCGTAACATCTTTTCTCCTTGTGATTTGTAATCCTGCAACTGCTAGAGCTCTGATCGCTGATTCACGCCCTGCTCCTGGACCTTTAACTTCGACATCAACACTTGAAAGTCCTAAAGATATTGCAGATTGTGCAGCCTTCTCAGCTGCTAAAGTAGCTGCATATGCAGTACTTTTTCTTGAACCTTTAAACCCAGATGTTCCAGCTTTCTCCCAGACAATAACATTACCGTATTTATCAGTAAGTGTAACATGAGTATTATTAAATGTAGATTTAATATGAGCTACACCTTGAGGCTCTACATTTTTTTTCTTTTTCTTTTTAATATTTTTTTCAGCCAAAATTATATCTCTCTTATTTTAATTAAGCTTTTCCAAGACCTATTGTTCTTTTCTTACCTTTTCTTGTTCTAGCATTTGTTTTTGTACGTTGTCCATTTGAAGGCAACCCGCGTCTATGACGAAGTCCTCTATAGGCTGCAGCATCTTTAAGCCTTTTTATATTCATAGCTACTTCAGATCTTAATTCACCTTCAACTTTAAAGCCCAAATCAGAAATTGCATTTCTTAATGCAATAATTTTCTCCTCTGGTAAATCTTGTACTCTTGAATTCTCATCTATTTTAGCTTTTTGACAAAGCATTCTTGCAGTGGTAAGCCCAATTCCATGAATGTAACACAGTGAATAAGGTACTTTTTTATTTCTTGGTATATCTACACCTACGATTCTTGCCATATTCTCACCTATCCTTGACGCTGTTTATGCTTTGGATTTTCGCAAATCACAAGCACAACACCCTTTCTCTTAATAACTTTGCATTTAGCGCAAATCTTTTTTACTGACGGTCTAACTTTCATTTTTATTTTTGCCTATATGTAATTCTACCTCGTGATAAATCATATGGTGAAATTTCTAAAGTCACCACATCTCCAGGTAATATTTTTATAAAATGCATTCTCATTTTTCCACTCACATGAGCTAAAACCTCATGAGGTTTTTCACCTATCTCAATTTCCACCCTAAACATAGCACCAGGCAAAGTCTCTTTAATAACCCCGTCTATGGTAATGGGTTGTTCTTTAGCCATTTGTACCCACACTTAATATTCTTGGTCCTT
>CBFIBM010000078.1:0-1265 GCA_965660855.1 uncultured bacterium
TTGATGGGCAATTGCCTGTCCAGCCGAGGCAAAACCAACGAGCATGAACATTTCAAAATTATTTCTTCCACTTTCCATATTTATAGAATATTCATTATCATCAAGAGATAATTGAGAAGATTCTATCGAAATTCTATATGACTTACATACAGATTTTACTTTTTTCTTAAAAGCATAATTTCCATAAAGTTCATCTGAAATTAAAAATATAGAAATTATAAATATTGAAATTATTTTTATAGTTTGCATTATCTTATATTATTTGACTTACAAGTTTACATTCTACAGACAAAATTAATCAAGCTGTAATATTAATTTACCATTTTTTATTACTTTACTTATTGGATTTGGAAGAAAATGAGATGGAATTAAATTTATATCATTAAAATTCCAAATGAGAATATCTGCATTTTTACCTTGTTCAATTGAACCAATTTTTTCATCAAGGCCTAATGATTTTGCAGCGGTGAACGTACATGCTTTTAATGCTTCAAAAATTGAGACTTTCATAAAAATACATGATAATGCCATAATAAAAGGCATTGATTTTACAAAACAACTACCCGGATTAAAATCAGTTGCAAGAGCTATCTCAACTCCTTTTTCTCTCATAGTGGTAAATGGTGCATAATTTGTTTTCCCCAATGAAAAAGTAGTTCCGGGTAGTAATATTCCAATAACATTATTTTCTGCCAGTTTTGTAATTCCTTCATCACTCACAGCCATCAAATGATCTGCAGAAACAGCTCCAACTTCAGCTGCTAATTCAGCTGCATTTGAATGCGAAAACTCATCAGCATGTAACCTGGGCAACAAACCATACTTTTTACCTACGTTCAATATTTTTTTAGCTTGGCTTGGTGAAAAATATCCTTCTTCACAAAATACATCATTAAAAATAGCTATGCCCTGATCTGAAACTGCGGGTATCATTTCATCACATATAAGTTCAACATATCCATCCTTATTATCTAAGAACTCATTGGGAAATGTATGTGCCCCCATAAATGTGGGAATAATATCGATAATATGGGTGTCTGAAACTTTTTTTAAAACAGATAATGACTTGAGTTCACTATCTGTATCAAGACCATATCCACTCTTGGCTTCAATCGTTGTAGTACCCATTTCTAAAAAAGTGTCCATCCTCTTTTTAACTATATCAAATAAAATATTTTCTTCAATAGCTCTTAATTCTTGTATATTATTAATAATTCCACCGCCATCTAAGGAAATTTGCTCATAGGAATCACCAGCTATTCTTC
>CBFIBM010000079.1:0-1085 GCA_965660855.1 uncultured bacterium
TCCAGTAAACGAAAGTTCTACTCCTGAGGAACTAACAAATTATTTAAGTTTTATAATTCGTGGCGGCGAGGAGTATCGACTAGTGGTTACAACAGATAAGGGAGATTCAGTTACTGCAAAAACCGTCGTACCTCAATCCATGAGTATAAATCCAGTCGAAGCAGCGACTTATGAATGTCCAGATGGAGAAACTTTACTTACTAATGAAGTGGATGTAAACAACCTTAAAGATTTTTCTCCAGAAGAAATTTTAACAATATTAGGTAATCCAGATTCTTTTCTCCAATCAAATAATATTAATTTAGATACCGTTACTTATAGGTTTGGTGATTGTTTTACACAAAGTTTTGCTAGTTACCCATTTTTTAATGTCAGTTTTGAAAATGATAGTTACCAAACTATTAAAATTTTGACATATGCTCTAGAAGCAGATGAAATGGGTCTAGAACCATTAGATTCATTAAGTAATACGGTTGATTCAATAAGTGGTGAGGGCTTTTTTGATTATAACTATAATCAAATTAGAGATAGTGTTTTAGTCAATTTAATTTATGATACCACTCTTGGTTTTCGTATATGGAAAGGTCAATATCCCCGTGATGAAAATAGTAATCCTTACAGAATAAATCCATGGCAATGGAATATTGAGGAATCTCCACAACCAATAATGTGGCTATATTTTGATTATTATGGTTTACAGTTAATGACATTTCAAGCCACAAGTGAATCTTATTTTGATTATTTTAGCGGGGATCCTGTGGGCCAGAACATTTATCTACTACCTGACTCAAATATTGAAGGTGCTAAAGGAGTATTTTATAGTTCTGCTTCAACCAGTTTTTTAGTCTATGTTAAAAGGGATGAATAATTAATAGTATATCATAAAATAAAAAACCCTACTTAAGTAGGGGTTTTTTATTTTATGTAGTCCGTAGGAGAATCGAACTCCTGTTGCCAGGATGAAAACCTGGAGTCCTAACCACTAGACGAACGGACCAAAAAATTAAATTTAAATACTAATTTATATTGAAAATATATTAAAACTGTTAACTTTTCTACAACTAATTTTTTACTTTCTCAAGATT
>CBFIBM010000080.1:0-1001 GCA_965660855.1 uncultured bacterium
GGTAGTGAATTTTGTCAATGAGAATGCTAATTTTTTCCCCATTCTAACATCTTGATGCACCTTATTTAAATTATTTTCTATATAGGTATTGCCTGTCGTTCTTCCTGCAATTTTCAAAGCATCTAAAATTGGCACACCAGTTCTATCCAGTGTTTCAAGGACATGAATAAATCTTGAAATAGACATTTTTAGTGATATAGGCCCTATAATTCCAAGTCCAATTTTTGTTTTATGCCATAAATAACTTCCTCTTTTACTTCGAATAAAAGCAGTAATAGAAGCGAAAATTCCTGCTAAACTAAATATTAGAAGATACCAAAACTCTTGGATAAATGTGTCTATACCCAATAAAATTCTAGTAGGTAAGGGCAGCGCAATATTAGAGTTTGCAAAAAGAGTAGAAAATCTTGGGAGGATATAAGTTACAGCAAAAACACCAACTAAAATTGTAATTCCAACAACTATAGAAGGATACCTAATGGCTTGTTTTATACCCATTCTTAACTTTAGATCACTTGCTATAAAATCTGCTAACTGAAACAAAACTTTATCCAATACTCCTGCGCTTTCTCCTGCACGAACAATATTCACGTACATACTGTCGAACATTTTTGGATGTTTTTCTAATGCTTTTGACAATGCTGCTCCACCGGATATATCTTCAATAATTGAATCAATTATCCTATTCACAAGTGGACCAGCAGATTCGCTATGCAAAGAATCCATCGCTTCAACAAGAGGAACCCCTGCTTTTAACATAACAGATAGCTGGCGCGTAAAATTATAAATTTGTGTAGGCGTAATTTTCTCGAAAAAAGTAATTTCAATATCAAGAATGGACGTGGCTTCTTTTTTTACATTTAAGGGCTCCAGTCCTAGCTGTTGAATTTGTAAAAATGCCGCTTTTTCATTGGACGCTTTAACCTTATCACGTACAACAGATTCAGTTTCATTATTGAAAGCAACATAAGAAAATACTGGTAGCTTTTTACTCATTTTCT
>CBFIBM010000081.1:0-1000 GCA_965660855.1 uncultured bacterium
TCAATTCTGGGCGCAACTTTACAAGGGAAATATAAATTATTAAAAACTAATAAAATCATTGAAGAAAATCAAAAAGATACAATTCATATTTCAGGATTAAAATGGATGACGAACGATTTGGTAAACCTTGCCAATACTTTCATTTCTCCATTTATATTTATTACTTTTCATTTAATATTATCATGAGAAAAGATCAATTATATCAAGGCCTAATTATAACAATAAAATCTGTAATTAATTCAGATCAAATTTTAACCTTATCATCTAAATTAATGTTGATTTCTTCTATACTCTACAACTCTAATAAAAATTGGATTTTCTGTGGTTTCTATATGGCAACAAAGAATAGAATACTTGAAGTAGGGCCATATCAAAGTCAGACTCTACCGTGTACGCACATTCATTACGGAAAAGGTGTTTGTGGTGAATCTGCGTTAAAACAGATACCCATACTAGTAGATAACGTTAATGAATATTCAAATTATATATCTTGCGACAGTGAAACTAAATCTGAAATTGTAATCCCTTTTATAAAACATGGTAACTTTCTAGGAGTACTTGATATTGATTCTAAGGTATTGTCAAATTTTGACAATACTGATTTGAAGTACTTATCAAGAATATTAGAGATGATTTAAAAAGCCTTACTTAATACAGAAAGGCTTTTTAAATTTTTTTTAGATAACTTTATATACTAATAGACCGACCATAATTATTAGTGAAACAAAAATTAAAGAAACACCCATGTTTCCTTTTTTAATTTCCTCCCACTCGTCAATATCTGTAGATATCATATCAAAGACCTTTAACGCAATGCCTATTCCAAAAGCAAAGCCAACTGCTGCTGCAACTGACCAACCAATAGCCCTTAAGTACTGCGTTAATATCCCAATTAATGAATTTGGATCTTGAAGCATATTCTCTCCTTAAAGTATTTCTATTTTTTCCATAATTACTTGCATGAATTCAGAAGAATCCATGGTTCCTTCAGCGAGTGATA